>NZ_FNGR01000002.1:0-544378 GCF_900103045.1 Ensifer sp. YR511 | reverse complement strand
TCGGTCGCCAAGCTGCACGACACGCTCTGCGCCGTCGGTGCCAATGCCCGCGGCATTGATGCCGGCGCGACGGAAATCCGCTCGGCCGCCGACGATCTCGCCCGCCGCACAGAACAGCAGGCAGCCTCGGTCGAAGAGACCGCCGCGGCACTCGAGGAGATCACCACGACGGTCAAGGACTCGGCTCGCCGCGCCGAAGAGGTTGGTGCGCTGGTCGCCCGTACTCGTGCCGGCGCTGAGAAGTCCGGCGAAGTCGTTGCCAACGCCGTAGATGCGATGCATGCGATCGAGAAGTCCTCGGGCGAGATCTCCAACATCATCGGCGTCATCGACGACATCGCCTTCCAGACCAACTTGCTCGCGCTGAATGCCGGCGTCGAGGCGGCCCGTGCCGGTGAAGCCGGCAAGGGTTTTGCGGTCGTCGCCCAGGAAGTGCGTGAACTCGCCCAGCGCTCGGCACAGGCCGCCAAGGAGATCAAGGCGCTGATCACGACCTCGGGAAACCAGGTTCGAAACGGTGTCACGCTGGTCGGCGATACCGGCAAGGCACTGGAGACGATCGTTGCCGAAGTTCATGAGATCAACAAGCATGTGAGCGCGATCGTGACCGCGACGCGCGAGCAGTCGACCGGTCTTCAGGAGATCAACACGGCCGTAAACACCATGGACCAGGGCACGCAACAGAACGCGGCCATGGTCGAGGAACAGACGGCGGCAAGCCATGGCCTGGCGTCGGAAGCAGCCTCGCTCAATGCGCTGCTCGCCCAGTTCAACCTCGGAGAAGGGCAGGGCTCTTACGCAGGTGGGGGTGGATACCGCCGCCGCGCGGCGTGACGACGGATCGGCGTCCGCGAGTCATGCTAAGACGAGTGCAAAAACAAGAGGATAGCACGCAAGCGTGAATCAGTCTGGCAGACGCTTCAAGTCGAACGATAACGAAGGCCCGGGAAACCGGGCTTCTCATTTCTCCAGCGTGACCACCGCCTCGACATGGGCCGACCAGAGGAACTGGTCGATCGGCGTCACCGAGGTGATGCGGTACCCGGCGGCAACGAGGATCGAGAGGTCGCGCGCAAGCGTCACTGGATTGCAGGAGACGGCGACGACCTTCTTGACGCCGGAGCGGGCGATCTCGTGACACTGCACGTCCGCGCCGGCGCGTGGCGGATCGAAGACGACCGCGTCGAAGACCTTCAGTTCCTGCGCCATGAGCGGGCGGCGGAAGAGATCACGCTTCTCGATGGTGACGGGCTTGAGCCCCTGCGTGTTGCGAGCCGCCAGATCAAGCGCCTTCAGCGCCTTGTCTTCGCCTTCGACCGCATGCACCCGCGCCTTGCGGGCGATGCGCAGCGCAAACGTGCCGCAGCCGGCAAAGAGGTCGGCGACGCGCTTGGACTTGCCGAGATGGTCGAGCACCAGCTTCGCCATTGCCTCTTCGGCCTGCGCCGTCGCCTGGGTGAAGCTGCCGGGCGGTGGCGAGACGGAAACACCGCCGAAATCGATGACAGGCTTCACCGGCTCGACAATGATCTCGCCATTGAGGCTGACGCGGGCGATGCCGCGCTCACCGAGCACGGCTTCGACCGTGCGGCGGCGCTCGCGGTCGTCGAGCTTCTTGATGCCATCGACCGAGAGGTCGAGGCCGGAGAGCGTTTCGAGCACGGTGATGCGGAACGGCTCGGCATTGACGGCCATGGCCGCGCCGACTTTGGCAATGGTGGCGAGCTTCGAGACGATACCCGGGCTCGCGATCGGACATTCCGAGATCGCGACGATATGGTGGCTTTCCGCCTGGTTGAAGCCGAGAAGCAGATCCTTCTCGGTCTTGCGGGCGGTGAAGACCGCGCGGCGGCGTTGGCCGGGCTCGGCGGTGATGAGCGGCGCCACCTCGGGTGTGAGCCCTTTCGACTTCAGGGCGGCGATCACCAGATCGCGCTTGAAGCCGTGGTAGAGCGTGTCGGAGGCATGTTGCATCGTGCAGCCGCCGCAGGTGCCGTTGATGCCGTCCGGCCCGAAGTGCCGACAGTGCGGTTCGACGCGCTCGGGTGAGGCTTCTCTCACCGACATCAGCGTGCCGTGCGATTTGTTGACGGCGAGCGCGACGCTTTCGCCGGGCAGGGTGAAGGGTGCATAGATCGGCCCGTCAGGACCTTCGGCAATGCCGTCGCCCTGAGCGCCCAGCCGCTTGATGGTGACGGCTTCAGTGGTCATGGCTTCTTGCCTGCCAGCAGGTATTCGACATTGCCGTCGCCGCCGGCAATAGGCGAGGGGATGAGCCCAAGGCTCTGCCAGCCCATGTCCTCGACGAGCCAGCGCTCGAGTTCGGCGGCGACATCAGGCGCACTGTCGGGATCCTTGAGCAGGCCCGCCTTGCTGATCGCGTCGCGACCCGCCTCGAACTGAGGCTTCACCAGCAGGATGCAGTGCGAACCGGGAAGCGCCATGTCGAGTGCCGGCGGCAGCGCGAGCTTGAGCGAGATGAACGAGACGTCCGAGACGACGAAGGTGACTTCGCGGTCGTCGATGTCCTCCTCGGTCATCGCGCGTGCATTGAGGCCCTCAATGCTGGTGACGCGTTCGTCACCTTCGATGCGCGGATGGATCTGGCCATGGCCGACATCGATCGCAACCACGTGCTCGGCGCCGCGCTTCAACAGCACTTCGGTAAAGCCACCGGTCGAGGCGCCGATATCGAGACAGCTTTGGCCTGCGGGGTCGAGCCCGAAATGATCGAGTGCCGCGACCAGCTTCAGCGCGGCGCGCGAGACATAGTCCTGCGCCGGGTCATCGATGGTGATCGTCACGCTCTCGGCAAACATCGACGCTGCCTTGGTGACCGTGCGGCCGTCGACCTTGACGGTCCCGCGCTGGATTGCGTCACGGGCACGCGCGCGGCTTGCGACCAGCCCCGAGTTCAGCAGCAGCTGATCGAGGCGGACCCGGTTCTTGTGTTCTTCGTTCTGGCGATCTTCTGACATGTGTTTCTCATGGCGACTTGCCGCCGCAATGGCAAGCCCCCTGTGCTCGCAGCCATCGAGCCCTTCCTGCAATTCCGTCCGGAAAAGCAAAAACCCCGGGGACGAGCCGGGGTTTTTGCTTGAAGTCGCACGGAAGCCTCAGCCGGCAGCGCCGATGCCGATATCCTGCTTTTGGCCGAGTGCCTTGAAGACGGTCGAGACGATGCCGGCGCGGTCGAGGCCCGCGGCGGCATACATCGCCTCGGGCTTGGCCTGTTCCATCCAGACGTCGGGCATGACCATCGGGCGAACCTTGAGGCCGCCGTCGAGCAGGCCGTCCTCGGCGAGGAACTGCAGCACGTGGCTGGCAAAGCCGCCGATGGCACCTTCCTCGATGGTGATCAGCACCTCGTGGTTGCGGGCAAGCTCGCGGATGAGGTCATGGTCCAGCGGCTTGGCAAAGCGCGCATCCGCGACCGTGGTCGAAAGGCCGGCGGCGTCGAGGTCTTCGGCGGCCAGCAGACAGTCGGCAAGGCGCGTGCCGAAGGAAAGCAGCGCCACCTTGGAGCCCTCCTTCACGATACGGCCCTTGCCGATCTCGAGGATCTGGCCCCGCTCCGGCATCTCGACGCCAACGCCTTCGCCGCGCGGATAACGGAACGAGATCGGGCCGGCGTCATAGGCAGCAGCCGTGCGCACCATGTGCTTCAGTTCCGCCTCGTCGGCAGCCGCCATCACCACGAAGCCGGGAAGGGTGGCGAGATAGGTCGTGTCGAACGAGCCCGCATGCGTCGGACCGTCGGCGCCGACGAAACCGGCACGGTCGATCGGGAAGCGCACCGGTAGACCCTGGATCGCCACGTCGTGGACCACCTGGTCGTAGCCGCGCTGCAGGAAGGTCGAATAGAGCGCTGCGAACGGCTTGTAGCCTTCGGCGGCAAGGCCGGCGGCAAAGGTTACGGCGTGCTGCTCGGCAATGCCGACATCGAAGCAGCGCGACGGATGGACCTTGGCGAACTTGTCGAGCCCGGTGCCGGACGGCATGGCAGCGGTGACGGCGACGATCTTGTCGTCGAAGCCGGCTTCCTGCGTCAGCGCATCGGCGAAAACAGAGGTATAGGCGGGCGCGTTCGGCTTCGCCTTCGCCTGGGCGCCGGTGATGACGTCGAACTTGTTGACGCCGTGGTACTTGTCGGCGGCAGCTTCCGCCGGCGGATAGCCCTTGCCCTTCTGCGTCACCACATGGATCAGCACCGGACCCTTGGCGTTGTCGCGCACGTTGCGCAGCACCGGCAGCAGATGGTCGAAGGAATGCCCGTCGATCGGGCCGATATGGTAGAAGCCCATCTCTTCGAAGAGCGTACCGCCGGTGACGTAGCCGCGGGCATGCTCGACCGCGCGGGTGATCGCGCGATCGACGGTCTTGCCGAGATACGCGGTCAGTTTCTTGCCGACTTCGCGGATGCCCATATAGGTGCGGCCGGAGGCAAGGCGCGCGAGATAGGCGCTCATCGCGCCGGTCGGCGGCGCGATCGACATGTCGTTGTCGTTGAGGATGACGATCAATCGCGCGTCGAGCGCGCCGGCATTGTTCAGCGCCTCATAGGCCATGCCGGCCGAAAGCGCACCGTCGCCGATGACGGCGATGACATTGCGGTTCTTGCCGTCGAGATCGGCTGCGACCGCCATGCCGAGGCCGGCGGAAATCGAGGTCGAGGAGTGCGCGGCGCCGAAGGGGTCGTATTCGCTCTCGGCGCGGCGGGTAAAGCCCGAGAGGCCGCCTTCCTGACGGAGCGTGCGGATACGATCGCGGCGGCCGGTGAGGATCTTGTGCGGATAGCACTGGTGGCCGACGTCGAAGATCAGCCGGTCATGCGGCGTGTTGAACACCTTGTGGATGGCGATCGTCAGCTCGACGACGCCGAGGCCCGCGCCAAGATGCCCGCCGGTGCGCGACACTGCGTCGATCATTTCTGCCCGGACTTCTCCGGCAAGCTGCGGCAGATCCTTGTCGTCGACCTTCTTCAGATCGTCGGGATAGGTCACCTTGTCGAGCAAGGGAGTAGCCGGCATCGGATTGGTTGGCAGTTGTGTCACGCTGCATGCCTCATGCGCGCCCCAAAGGTCGGGCGCGCGATAGTTGGTGGGTACCGTCGAAGCGGCTCTTTAGACGCAATCGTTGCTGAATGCAAAATTAGGCGTTCCTGCGTCGTCAACCAAGAGACTAGCGCATGATTCTGTGAATCGAAATCGATTCAAGCGCCATGAGGCAATGTTGCGCGGTTTTCCGCATCCATCCTGTGCCACTTTAGGTCGCGGTCAGCCCTCGGGCAGCGGAACGAATTCCTCTTCGTCTCCGGGCACGATGTCGAAGCGTCCGCTGCGCCACTCTTCCTTGGCTTTCTCGATGCGCTCCTTCGAAGACGAAACGAAATTCCACCAGATGTGGCGGGACGACCCGAGCGCAGCACCCCCGAAAAGCATCACGTGACAACCCTGCGGTCCGGCCGTGACCGTGATCTCGTCGCCGGCGCGGAAGACGAGCAGTTGGTTGTCTGCAAAATGATCACCGGCAATGATCGCCTCGCCGGAGAGGATATAGAGCGCGCGCTCTTCCCATTGCGCCGCGAAGGGGGCGCTCTTGCCGGGTGCAATGTTGAGATCGACATAGATCGTGTCGGTGAAGACCGAGACCGGCGACTTCGCGCCCTCGAAGTTGCCGATCACCACCCGCGCCTTGATGCCGTCGTCGCTCATATGCGGCAGCATGCGCTCTTCGGTATGGCTGAAGATCGGGTCGATTTCTTCCTTGTGATCGGGCAGCGCCAGCCAGGTCTGCAGGCCCGAGATCGAACGGTCGTGGCCGCGCTGGTTCTCCGGCGAGCGCTCTGAATGCACGATGCCGCGGCCGGCCGTCATCAGGTTCACGTCGCCGGGACGGATGACCATCTCGGTGCCGAGGCTGTCGCGGTGCTTGATCTCGCCGTCGAAGAGATAGGTGACGGTCGAAAGGCCGATATGCGGGTGCGGGCGCACGTCGATCGCCTCGCCGGCGCGAAGCAATGCCGGGCCCATGCGATCGAAGAAGATGAAGGGGCCGACCAGGCGGCGCTTGGCCGTCGGCAAAGCGCGACGAACCTGCAGCCCGCCGATATCGCTGGTGCGCGGAACGATCAGATGTTCGATGGCGTCGCAGGCGGGCTTGTCGCCGGCGAGCGGGTCGGGGCCTGGAAAGAAAGACATGGCGCGTGCTCCCGTTTTTGCTGTCGCTTCAAGTCCTAACGCCTATGACATCAGGCGGGTAGGGGCGAAGCAAGGACGCAGTGTTTCCGCGCGACGATCAATCCGATCTTGGCAATTCCGGGAAAAGCGTGAAGCGGTTTTCCGCCCGGAATTGCGATGAAACGATCAGTCGGCGTCGAGCGGCTCCACGCCCTGCGGTCTGCCGGCGCGGTCGAGGCGGATCTTTTCGATGCGGTCCTCGGCGGCCTTCAACAGCGCCTCGCAATGCTTCTTCAGCGCTTCGCCGCGCTCGTAGATCTCGATCGACTTGTCGAGGGCGACATCGCCGCGCTCCAGCGCCGAAACGATCCGCTCCAGTTCCTCGACGGCCTGCTCGAAGGAGAGGGCGGAAACGTCCGGTTGCGTAGTGGTGTTCATGCTTACCCTCTCATCAGTCTCAAGATGTGCAGGCCGGCCGATTCGGCCAAGCCCTGAAGGTCATAGCCGCCTTCGAGCAGGCTGACCATGCGGTTGCCGGCGCTGCGATCGGCGATCTCGTGCAGACGCCCGGTCGCCCAGTCGAAATCCTCGGCGACGAGATTGATCTGCGCCAGCGGATCGCGGTGATGCGCGTCGAAGCCGGCGGAGATCAGGATGAAGTCCGGCCGGAAATTGGTGAGTGCTGAAAGCACGCGGCTGCGGAACGCCTCGCGGAAATGTTCACTGCCCATGTTCGGCGACAGCGGCGCGTTGACGACATTGCCCTTGATACCCGTCTCGTCCTTGGCGCCGGTGCCGGGATAGAGCGGCATCTGGTGCGTCGAGCAGAAGAGCACCGAGGGGTCGTCCCAGAAGATGTCCTGCGTGCCGTTGCCGTGGTGCACGTCCCAGTCGACGATCGCGACCCGCTCTGCGCCGTGGACCTTCTGGGCATAGCGGGCGGCGATCGCCACCGTGTTGAAAAGACAGAACCCCATCGCCTTGTTCTTTTCGGCGTGGTGTCCTGGTGGCCGCGCCGCGACGAAGGCGTTGTCGGTCTCGCCGGTAAAGACGGCGTCCACCGCTGCGGTCGCTCCGCCGATCCCGGTTAGCGCCGCGTCGAGGCTCAAGGGGCTGGCATAGGTGTCGGCCTCGAAATGGTTGAGGCCTTCCTCCGGAATGGCGCGCCTGACGGCAGCGAGATGCTCTTCCGGATGTGCGAGCAGGACGAGATCCTCACTCGCCTTCTTCGCCTCGATCCGCTTGAGATCGGAGAAGTTCGGATGTTCGAGCGCAAGGTTCAGCGCCTTCAGCCGGTCCGGCCGCTCAGGATGCCCTTCCGGAACCTCGTGTTCCAGAAAGACCGGATTTTCATAGAGGAACGTGGTCATGCCCGGAACCTAGTGCGCCCACCCTGCAAGGTCCATGGCGAGCCGGTCGAAAGGCGCAATTTTCAACAGCGCGGATCGATGAGCAGCTTGCCGTCGCGGCTCGGATCCGCCTGATGCGCGAGCGCCGCGTCGAGCTTGCTCAGCGGATAGATTTCGGCGATGCGGCTGGAAAAGAGACCCGATCGCAAACCTTCGAAACTCTTGGCAAAGGCCGCTTCGATCACGGGTCGCCCGGCCGAATGCACCCAGGTCCGCAGCCACAGGAAGGAGAAGCGGATGTCCGGCCGCGCCTGGATCGCCGCCTGCGGCACCGGAACGCCGCTGAGCGCCCCATACTGGATGAAGGCGCCGCCCGGTTCGAGCGTGCGCAGAATAAGATCGCCGGCAAACGGACCGCCAACGGCGTCGATGATTGCGTCGAGGCGAAGCTGCGGCACGCGGCCCTCGTCGCCAAACACGATGTGGCCGGGGACCTCGGTTGCCAGCCGCTCGGCGCTGCGCGCGCTGCGGACGATCCCGGTGGCATCCGCGCCTTCGCCGGCCAGCAGCTTCATCAGCATGCCGCCGATCGCCGACCCTGCCGCGGTGACGCCGATACGGCGGCCACCGAGCGGGCCGAAATGTTGGCGCAGCGCCTCGACCAGTTGCAGCGCCGTCAGCGGATTGACGTAGCAGGTGGCCGCATCGGTCTCGCCGATGTCGTCGGGCAGGGCGAAACACCATTCGGCCGGCCGGATCAGATATTCCTGCCAGAGACCGCTGGCACCGATGGGCACCACGCGATCACCGGGTTTCAGCGACGTCACGCCAGGGCCGACGCGCGTCACCGTGCCGAAGCCTTCGAAGCCCGGCACGAAGGGCAGCGTGGTGCGGGCGCTATAGGCGCCAGTCACCGGGATGAGATCGGACGGGTTGATGGCGGCAAGCGACAGCGCCACCTCGACTTCGCCCGCCGCAGGCGCCACGCGCCCGGCATCGACCATCGCAATCACTTGCCGGGGATCACCGAACTGGCTAACGAGGGTGGAGCGCATCGTCAGGGAGCCTCGCATGGACGGCAGGGAGCTGGAGAACGTCACGGAAATCCGTATTCCGTTTCGCGATATAGACATGCACGGCCACATGCACAATGCCGCCTATTATGCCCACGCCGAGGCCGCGCTTTCCAGCCTCTGGCGTCACCGTCCGCATGTGGTGAACGAGCCGAGCTATCTCGTGCGCCGCTCGGCCTGCGTCTATCACCGTGGTCTGCGCTACGACGAACCGGCCCGTCTTACCGTCAACGTGGCGAAGGTCGGCGGCAGCTCGATCAGTTTTGTCGTCAAGGTCGAAGCACGCGGCCAACTTGCTGCCGAAGTCGAGGTCGTCTGGGTCGCGGTCGATCCGCAGCGGCACACGCCGCTGCCGCTGCCGACGGCGACGCGCGAATGGCTGGCGGCCTACTCGGTCTAGCCAAAGCAATTCCAGGAAAAGCGCGAAGCCGTCACAATAGACGACGCTCCAGCTTTCATGGTGTTTTTGGCCCGTCCAGGCAAAAGGCGCCACCCCCTCTGCCCGGCAGGGCAGAGGGGGTGTCTATCTTGTTACCAGACCAGTGTCGCGTACTATCCGAAGCGGTTTTCCGTCCGGAATTGCGCCGCCTAAACCGCGCGAAACAGGGTGACAATGCCCATGCCGCCGCCGACGCCCATCATCGCCAGTCCTTCCGTGCCTTTCGGCGATGCCAGCATCTGCGAGAAAAGCCGGACGGTGAGGATCGCCCCCGAGGCGCCATAGGGATGGCCGAGTGCGATGGCGCCGCCGTCGAGATTGACCCTTTCCGCGGCGATATCGAGTTGGTCGAGGCTGCCGAGCACCTGCGAGGCGAAGGCCTCGTTGAATTCGATGAAATCGACCTTTGCCGGATCGAGCGCGGATTGCCGTGCCTTCAGCTTCTGCATTGCCGGGACCGGGCCAAGCCCGAGCAGATTGGGATCGACGCCCGCGGTCGCCGCATCGACGAATTCGAGTGCGAAGGAGACGCCAAGTCGTTGGGCCTCGGCAAAGGTCGTCACCAGCACCACCGCCGCGCCGTCGTTGATCGGGCAGGCATTGCCGGCCGTTACCGTCCCGCCCTCGACGAAGACCGGCTTTAGCCGTTGCAGCGTCTCCAGCGAAGCATTGGCACGAGGGCACTCATCGCGCGACACAGAGCCTGCCGCCGTTTCGACCGGCACGATTTCGCGGGCGAAGCGGCCGGCAACGGCAGCCTCGACCGCGCGACGGTGGCTTTGAAGCGCAAAGGCGTCCTGACGCTCACGGGAGATCTTGCAGGCGGTCGCGACGTTTTCGGCGGCGACGCCCATATCCGGATCACCGGTCTCGTCTGGTGCCATGCGGGCGCGCTTGACCGGCGCGAGTTCGCCGCCGCGCTCCAGCGGCGGTCTCAGGCGGATATGCGCACGGCTGGCGCTCTCGGTGCCGCCGGCCAGATAGAAACGGCCGGCGCCCGCCTGGATCATCCGTGCGGCAAGGGTGATCGCCTCCAGCCCGGAACCGCATTGGCGGTCGACGGTGACACCCGGCGTCGAGACCGGCAGGCCGGCTTCGAGGGCGGCGAGCCGGGCGAGATTGCCGGCGCTGTTGGCGGCGTTGCCGAGAAGAACGTCGTCGATCTCGCTCGCCTTTACACCGGTATCGCGGAGAATACGGGCGATCAGCGGTGCCGCCAGCTGCGACGGTTCGATATCGCGAAGCGTGCCGTTGACGCGGCCGATCGGTGTGCGCAGAGCAGCGATAATGACAGGTATGCGTGCCGGGTCAGTCGATGAGTTCGAGAGCATCGTTTCCATCCGCGATCCATTGTCTGAGCGTGCCCGCCGCCACCTTGCCCGACTGCGTCATCGGCATATTCAGGCAGAGCCAGATGCGGCGCGGATGCTTATAGCGCGGCAGGTGGGCGGCGAGATGACGCTCAAGCGCTTCTCGATCAAACATACCGCCTTCCGGCTCGATGACGGCGACGAGTTCGCTGCCGAGATCCGGGTGGTCGAGCCCGAGGACGAGAGCGGCGTGCACGCCGGGATCTGCGGTCAGCGCGGCTTCCACTTCCTGCGGGTAGATGTTGTTGCCGCCCGAAAGCACCATGCCGCCGGACCGGCCGAGGAGGTGCAGGGTGCCGCACTCATCGAGGAAGCCGAGATCGCCGACCGTCGCCAGCGACCCGAGACGACGGAAGCCGGCACCATCGGTGGTGCCGACATACCCGTCGGATATGAGGGCGCTGTCGACGAAGATCGTGCCCGTCTCACCGGTTGGCATTTCGCCCCCCCTGTCGTCGCGAATGCTGAGCGCAACACCCGGGAAGGCACGGCCGACGGCGGTGGCCGAAGCGGTGTCGCCGTTGGTAGCAACACTGATGAAGCCCAGTTCCGAGGCGCCGTAATATTCGATGATATCGGCTTGAGGAAACGCGAGTGCCGCGCTGTCGCGATCGTTTTCGGTCAGCTTGGCGCCGGCGACGGTGATCTGGGCGACGGATGTTTGCGACCGGCCGGCGGCTGCAGCGCAGAGCCGCCGCAGCATCGTCGGCACCAGCGCCAGTCGCTTGACCTCTTTCGCCTCGACGATGGACATCGCCCGGGAGGCCTCGAAATGCGCGGCCCCGATGAATTCGGCGCCGGCGACAAGGGTTTCGGCAAGCGCATAAAGTGTCAGCCCGTGCGCGAGCGGACCGGGCGCAAAGGTGCGGGTGGCGCGGTCGATGCCGAAGAAGGCTTCGCCCGTGGCCAAGCTCCTGCGCCACGAACCGCGATCGCGGATGATCGCTTTCGGCGTTCCTGTTGTGCCCGAGGTGAAGACGATCAGGAATGGTTCCGTGTCGTCGCCGATTGCGAGCGGCTTTCGCTCGTTGCCGTCGGTCTCGCGAAAGGTTCGCGTTTTGCCGCTTGCGGGCGCATGGAGCGAGAGGTTGGCGCCATCGGCCCTGACAATGAGATCGGGCGACAAGCGATCGTGCATCGTCTGGCGCGTCGCCTCCGGCAGATGCGGATCGATCAGCGCGACGCAGTTGCCGCTGCTGGTGGCGGCAAGGCAGGCAGCGGCGAAGAGCGGATGATTGCCCGTCTCCAGTGCGATCAGGCGAGAGCGGTCGCCGAGCACGCTGCGGCGTTCGGCAACCAAATCTCCGAAACGTTCGGCAAGTGCGCCGGCGACGCGTGCGAGGTCACCAAAAGTGAAAACCCGGCCCTCGATTTGGAAGGCCGGGGCATGCGGATGGTCTTGCGCGTGGCGATGGATCGCGGCGGCAAACGGCATCGGCTCAGGCGCGGGCCGGCAACAGCGGATAGCCGGCGTAGACCGCGCGTGCGGCAAGCGTCGCGATCGCAGCCTTCAGCAGGTCGCCCGGAATGAAGGCGAGCGAGCCGGCTGCAACGGTCATGAGCGGGGTGCCGGTGACGGCGGAAACCCAGGGCATGCCGATCGCATAGAGCACGACGATGCCGCCGAGGACGGAGGCGAGGAAGAAGCCGATGAACTGGCGCGTTTCGGCCTGGCCTTCGCGCACGGTGCGCTCGGCGATCAGGCCGGTGACGAAGGTGGCAACGACCCAGCCGATGATGAAGCCGCCCGACGGGCCGGCAAAGACCGCAAGGCCGCCGCGGCCGCCCGAAAGCACCGGCAGGCCGATGGCGACCAGCAGCAGGAACAGCAGGAAGGCGAGCGCGCCGCGCCTGGCGCCGAGAATGCAGCCGGCGAGCATGACGCCCATGGATTGCGCAGTGATCGGGACCGGAATGAAGCCGAGCGTGATCGGCGGAATGAAGCCGAGCACGACGACGATCGCGGCGAAGAGGGCGATGAGCACGAGATCTCTGGTATTCATGTAGTTCCGCTTCCCTGTTTTTTAGAATTCGCGAATTTATTGACGGCGAAATCCGCGCGCGTCAATCGCGGCAGCAATCGTGTCGGCATCTTTCAGCGTCAGGATGATCAGCGGCCCTATGATCGTCAACGGCCGGACGGGCAGTCCGCGGGCGCGATGGGCTTTGCGGATTGCCTGATAGCGCGCAAAGATATCCGGGACGAAGCGCAGTACGAGCCCGAGCGCCAGGCTGACATCGGCCGCCTTCAGCCAGCCCAGCCGTTCCAGCGGGCTCAAGAGGATGGTGATCTCGTCCATGAAGGCGCTGATCGTCGTCGTCGCCGTGACGGCGGCTGCAAACAGAACCAGCGCCATCAGCCGCAAGGTTAACGTGGCGACCTCGGCAACGGACAGGTAAAAGAGATTGACGGCCGCCAGAAAGAAGATCGTCAGGAAGACGAAGCCGACGCGCTTCAGCGCCTCCTTGGGCGTGAGGCCGGCGGAGAGATAAAGTGCGGCGGCCACGATGAAGGCGATCGCCTGAACCGCGAGCGAAGCGCTCAAAAAAAGTCCGACGCTCGACGCCACGAGTGCCATCAGCTTCACCCTGACCGGAAGCCGATGGAGCAAGCTGTTACCCTCGATGTGCAGGCTCGTCAGCATCCGGCGATCTCGTGATAGCGGCGGATCGCGTCTTGCGGGTTGCCGTCGAAAGCAAGGCAGCCCTCGTGGAAGAGCAATAGCCGTTCGACATTCTCGACGAGCCCGAGATCATGGGTGATCACCACCGTATCCTCCGGCAGGTCGTCGATCGCCGCGGCGACACGGCGGCGGTTCTTGAGGTCAAGCTGGTTCGTCGGCTCGTCGAGGATCAGGATCTTCGGATCGGTAACGACGACGCTCGCCATGGCGACGAGCTGCGTTTCTCCGCCCGAAAGCTCATGCACGCGCCGCCTTGCCAGGTGTTCGATACCGAAGCGCGAAAGTGCTGCCTGCATGCGGCGGTCGACTTCTTCGCGCGAAAGCCCGCGGTTTTTCAGCCCGAAGGCGATGTCCTCGGCGACGATCGGCATGATCAGCTGGTTGTGCGGGTTCTGGAAGATGAAGCCGGCCTCGGAAAGCACGGCGCGGTCGTCTTTGATCGTATCGAGCCCGTTGACCGTAACGCCGCCGGAGGAAGGCTTCACCAGACCGTTGATCAGCCGGGCGAAGGTTGTCTTGCCGGAACCGTTGAGGCCGATGATGCCGATGCGTTTTTCGTTGAGCGTGAGCGTCAAGGGGTGCAAAGCCACCCGCTCGCCGAAGCGGACCGCGCAATCGGTAAAGCGGATGTCCATTCCGTTCCTCGCTGTCTCCGGCCCGCGCCGTTTTCGGGTTGCTCTATAGGCCAAGTGCGACAACAAGGGCAATGCAGTCCGCGGACCGATGCGGCATTTGAATTATGGGAATAAAAGCCTATTGTTATCGTCATGACGATTCGCCTTTCCAACAGCGACGCCCGTCGCATCTTCCTCGCCAAGCAGGGCCTTTCAGGCGCGCCCAACCGCGCGCTCGGCAAGGAAGGCCTCTTGAAGCTCATCCACGACATCGGCTTCGTGCAGGTAGACAGCATCGCCACGGTGGAGCGCGCCCATCACCAGATCCTGTTTTCCCGCAACCAGACCTATCGTCGAGAGCATCTGACGGCGCTGCTGGAGGACGATCGCGACCTCTTCGAGCATTGGACCCACGATGCCTCGATCATTCCAAGCAGCTTCTTCCGCTATTGGAAGCACCGCTTCAAATGGGAAGGTGAGACGATCGTCGAGCGGTGGAAGGCGTGGCGTGGCGAAGGCTTTGAAAAAGGCTGCGACGACACTTATCAGCGTATTGCCGAAGGCGGCCCGGTGCTCGCCCGAGACTTGAAGGAAGCCGAACACCAGTCTGGCGGCTGGTGGAACTGGCATCCGTCGAAGACGGCGCTGGAAGTGCTGTGGCGCACGGGCAAGCTGGCGATCGCGCGGCGCGAGAATTTCCAGAAGGTCTACGATCTCACGGAAAGAGTGATCCCGCCGCACCACAACGAGGATGACGTCAGCCATCCGGAGTTCATCGACTGGGCTTGCCGCAGTGCGCTGGAGCGTCTCGGCTTTGCCACCCATGGCGAGATTGCCGCCTTCTGGGATCTGGTGTCGCCCGAGGAGGCCAAGACCTGGGTGGCGGAACATCGCGACGAACTCGTGGAAGTGCAGATCGAAGCGATCGATGGTGGACGCCCGCGTGTCGCCTACGCCTTCGCTGGATTCCCGGACGCACTTGGCGATATCCCTGAGCCGCCGGGCCGGGTGCGGGTGCTGAGCCCCTTCGATCCGCTGCTGCGCGACCGCAATCGTACCGAGCGCCTGTTCGGGTTCTATTATCGCATCGAGATCTTCGTGCCCGAGGCCAAGCGCGAATATGGCTATTACGTCTTCCCGCTGATCGAGGGCGACCGGTTGATCGGCCGCATCGACATGAAGGCGGACCGCAAGCGCGGCAGCCTCGATGTCCGCAAGCTCTGGCTCGAAAAGGGCGTCCGCGCCTCGGCAGGGCGCCTGGAACGCATCGATGCCGAGCTCGATCGGGTTGCCCGCTTCGCCGGCGTCGAGCGGGTGGAACGGCTCGACGGCTGGAATACGTCGCTGTAGCGACTTGAGCTGCTGCATGCTTGTGTCGATCAGTGCGGATCGCGGAAACATGCGGCCTGTGATATTTTCCTTGGCTTGAACCCGCCGCCTTCCTAAATGGAGGCGATAGAAATTCCTGACGCGGGAGCGTGCCACTATGAACACCGATCTGATGAGCCTCTTCGATGCCGACGAGGCAACGGTCCGCAAGGTTCTCTCGGAAACGCTCGCCGGTGCCGACGACGGCGAACTGTTCCTCGAACATGCGCAGGCCGAGGTGCTTTCCTTCGACAACGGCCGGCTCAAGGGCGGCAGCTTCAATACCGACCAGGGTTTTGGCTTGCGCGCCGTTGCCGGCGAAGCGGTCGGCTACGCGCATTCCGGCGAACTTTCGCTTTCGGCGCTCCGCCGTGCTTCCGATGCGGTGGCGCAGGTGACGCGCGGTTATGCCGGTTCCTATGCCGCAGCCCCTCAGCGCACCAACAAGAAACTCTACGGCGACGAAAACCCGATCGGCGAACCGAGCTTCGAGGCGAAGGTCGCGCTGCTCCAGGAAATCGACGCCTATCTGCGCGCCAAGGATCCGAAGGTCCGTCAGGTGACGGCGACCATCGCCGCTAGCTGGCAGGTCGTCGACATCCTTCGCGCCGATGGCCACCGCGTCCATGACGTCCGGCCGATGACCCGCATCAACATCTCCGTCGTCACCGGCGAAGGCGATCGCCAGGAAAGCGGCTCCTTCGGCACCGGCGGGCGTCGCGGCTTCGGCGATTTCGTCACCGCGGAAAACTGGAAGCAGGGCGCCGACGAGGCGCTGCGCCAGGCACTCGTCAATCTCGAAGCGATCGATGCGCCCGCCGGCACCATGGACGTGGTGCTTGCCTCCGGCTGGCCGGGCGTCATGCTACACGAAGCCGTCGGCCATGGCCTGGAAGGGGACTTCAACCGCAAGAAGACCTCGGCTTTTGCCGGCCTGCTGGGCCAGCAGGTGGCCGCCAAGGGCGTGACGGTCGTCGACGACGGCACCATCGAGGCCCGCCGCGGCTCGATTTCGATCGACGACGAGGGCACGCCGTCCGGCTACAACGTGCTGATCGAGGACGGCAAGCTCGTCGGCTACATGCAGGACCGGCAGAACGCCCGGCTGATGGGAATGCAGCCGACCGGCAACGGCCGTCGCCAGGGCTATGCCCATGTGCCGATGCCGCGCATGACCAATACCTACATGCTCTCCGGCGACAAAACGCCGGAGGAAATCATCGCCTCGGTCAAGAAGGGCATCTATGCCGTCTCCTTCGGCGGCGGCCAGGTGGACATCACCTCCGGCAAGTTCGTCTTCGGCTGCACCGAGGCCTACCTGATCGAAAACGGCAAGATCGGCGCACCGGTGAAGGGTGCGATGTTGATCGGCAACGGTCCGGACGCGATGAAGCGTGTCACCATGGTCGGCAACGACACCAAGCTCGACACCGGCATCGGCAATTGCGGCAAGGCCGGCCAATGGGTACCGGTCGGCGTCGGCCAGCCGCATCTGCGCATGGATCAGATCACCGTCGGCGGCACGCAGGCGTAAGGTCCGATGGCGGTCTTCAAGCTGTCCTTTCTGTCGCCGAAGACCGCCACACCGACGCACGAACTGCGGTTTGATCGCGATGCCACCGAGATCGCGCGGGCGTTGGACCTGCAAAACGGCGTCTTCCCGGATCATGCCTGCTACCGTCTGGATCAAGACGACCTGACGCTGCTGGCGTCGGCCGTCGGGCTTGCCTTGCCAGAAACAGGCGAGGAAGCTGAGCTTCGGCGGCCGCATGCGCTCGATACCGTGCCCTATCTGGTGCACACCGGCTATGAGCTTCCGCTGATGCTGGAAGGGCGCAAGCCCTTCGCCTTCTTCAGCGACGATGCCGCGTCGCCCTGGCTTGCCGAAACCAAAGAGTTGTTCGCGCCACACGTTGCCGACGGAACTTTGCTTGCGGACATGTTCGAGTTCTCGCGGATGTGCCCGACAACGACCGGTGGCGAGAAGGAGCAGAGGGTTCTCTACCTCACCTATGCGTTGCCGGGGGAAGAGTGGCGTTTCGAGCGCTTCAGGCAACGCTGCCACCAGCTCTTTTGCAATTGGCGCCCATGGACGGCAGAAGACGAGCGCGAGGAGGGGCTGCTGCTTGGCTATAGCCAGGAGCAGTGCGACTGCTGGCTCGCCAACCGCTTCCGTAGAGCCGTCGTGCAAGAGTGACGAAGGCTCTGAGACCGGCGGCCAATCAGCCGCGCGACGGCAGCATCATGCAGTCATAGGAGCGCTCTTTGAGGGCATCGCAGGCTGCTGCTGCCGCGTCGCGGCTCGAAAAGCCGACGAAGCGGGCGCGGTAGATCGCTTTGGCACCCTTACCGACGGCTTCCGTGTAGGGCGTGGCGCCCGCGAGCGGCGCACCGGCTTCCGAGCGCGCCTGCGCCAGCAGCATGCGCGCAGCCTCTGCGGATGGCGCCGCCGAAATCTGGATCTGCCAGCCGCCTGACGCAGCCGGAACTGCAGCCGTCGTTTCGATCTCGGCAAGCTCCGTCGGCCGTTCCGCGGGGATGGCGGCCGTCGATGTCGCTGTAATCAGGGCAGCAACCGAATCCCGCTTGGCCCGCTGCGGTGCGGTGTAGGGCATCGGAACCTCGGATGTCGCGACCGCGGCTACTTCGACGGGGGCTTCAATCGTCTTGCCGCCGCGCTTGGATGCCACCAGCTGCCGTCCGCCCTTGGCTGCCTTGCCGACATGGCGATCGAGAAGGGCCGCCATCTTGGCGTCGCGGCTGCGCGCCGTCTTGCCGCCGAGAACGACGCCGACCACCCGGCGATTGCCGTCCTTGACGGCGCTGACGAGGTTGAAGCCGGAGGCATTGGTGTAGCCGGTCTTGATGCCGTCCATGCCGTCGTAGCGGTACATCAGGTTGTTGTGCCCCCGCACCTTGCGGCCGCGGAAATTGAAGCTTTCGGTCGCAAACAGCCGGTACTCCCTGGGGAAGTCGCGCATCAGCGCCACGGCGAGCGTCGACATTTCACGCGCCGTCGTCACCTGCTTGCTGGCAGGCAGGCCGGAGGCATTGATGAAGATGGTCTTGCTCATGCCGAGCTGACGCGCCTTGGCGGTCATCATGCGGGCGAAATTCGCCTCGGAGCCGCCGAGCTTCTCGGCCATCGCTGCCGCGGCATCGTTGCCCGAGCGCACGATCATGCCGAGGACCGCCTCGCGCACCGTGATCGTCATGCCGGATTTGAGGCCGAGCCGCATCGGCGGCTTGGCGGCCGCCGCCTTCGAAACCTTGATCTTGCTGTCCCAGGAAAGCTTGCCGCTCTTCAGCGCCTCGAAGGCCATGTAGACCGTCATCATCTTGGTCAGGGAGGCCGGATGGTTGAGGACGTCGGGGTTTTCCGATGAAAGGACCTTGCCGGTGCGCGCATCGAGCACCAGCGAGGCGCTTCCGGCGACGGCTGTCGCCGTCCCGAGCGCCAGTGCGAAGGTCGCCAGCAGGAGGCAGCGCAAAGTTTTCATATCGATCCCCGTCGAGTGGCGCCCTCGGCAAGGCGCAAAGCTGTTTCGTTTTGTGACAAGATCCGTGTCTTTGCTGCAACTTTAGGGCGGAATGTGGCGAGCCGACCTTGTTTTCGAGGTTGTGGTAAATGGCCGATGAACGCTCTCCCCGTTCAACAAGGTTTAACGCCCTCGCCGTTAACTTTCCAGGCTGTTAGTCCGCGCCGGAACCTCGCGGGCCAGATTTGGGGGCGACCATCAAGGGCATGATCAGGACAATTGTTCGCCGCGCCGCAATTGCCGGTGGGCTGGAAGTCGCGGGGGGGCTGAGCCGCGCCGGGCTGATTGCCGGCGCGCGTGGGCAGGGGGCGATCTTTACCCTGCATCATGTCCGGCCGAAATCTGCCCGTGCCTTCGATCCCAATGCGCACCTGGAAATCACGCCGGAATTCCTCGATGTCGCGTTGAGGACGCTGAAGCGCGACGGCTATCGCTTCACCCCGCTCGAACACTTGCCGGAGGCGCTGGCCGCCAAAGGTGGGCCGGTCGCCTGCTTTACCCTTGATGACGGCTACCGGAACAATCTCGAGCACGCGTTGCCGGTCTTCCAGCGCCATCAGGCGCCATTCACGGTGTTCGTGACCGGCGGGTTCGTCGATCGCACCCATACGCTTTGGTGGGAGACGCTTGCCGATATGCTCGCAACGAGCGAGAAGCTGCGCTTTGACTTCGGCCGTGGCGTAGAAACATTGCAGGCGTCGACCGCGGCCGAAAGGCATGCCGTCTTCAATCGCATTGCGGCGTTCATTCACGGCCATGATGAGGCAAAGGCGATCGCTTCCTTGAACGCTGCAGCCCTCGATGGCGGCATCGATCCGCAGGCGATTACCGAACGCCTCACACTGGACGAGGCCGGTTTGCGGCGCCTGATCGAAAGTCCTATCGCGAGCCTCGGCGCCCACACGATCAGCCACCGCGCGGTCGCGCGCCTGACGGATGCTGAGGCGCGGCGGGAGATTGAGGGATCGCTGCGGCGCGTCGAGGCGATCACCGGTCGGCCGCCCCAGACTTTCGCCTATCCCTATGGCGACGCACCGGCGCTATCCGCACGCGACCACCGCATCGTCGCCGATTTGGGTTTCACCCTGGCCGTCACCACCCAACCCGGCACGCTCATCGCTCGCGCGAAAGCCAGCCTTTATGCGCTACCGCGCATTTCTCTGAACGGCCATTTCCAGCGCGCCCGCTACGTTTCGGCTCTGGCCTCCGGCATACCGTTCCGCCTGGCGGCCGGCTAGAAAAGGCGACTTGGGCAGCCGAGTGCTTCGACGTCAATTGAAGGCAAAAGCCATGAGAATGCTGTCCTGGTAAACACCGTCGTGTTTCCAGTCGCGAACACGACGGCCTTCGATCTGGAAGCCAAATTGCGCGTAGAGTGCCCGGGCAGCGACATTTTCGTGGAGGACGGAGAGCTCGATGCGTTCCAATCCGCATTCACTAGCGCGTTGCATCGCCAGTTGCAGGAGCCGGCTGCCGATTCCCTTGCCGCGATAGGCGGCCAGGAGCCCCATGCCCAACGTCCCGACATGGGCGCGAACAGGTGAGGCATCCAGCCGGATATCGCACCAGCCGACCACTTGATTGTCGACCCCAACGATCTGGGGTGCCTGGGCGCGATGCAGGTCGGCCATGTATGTGGCAAAGCCGTCGAAGGGTGGGGCGCTCAGCCGTGAAAGCCACCGCCCTTCCTTGGAGACGTCATCGAGGCAGCGGTGACAGCCGGCTATATCGTCGAGCGTCGCGTCACGAACATCGATCGTCATCAAAGAGCGCTCAACAGAAACGAGCGGCTCAGGCCGGGCAAAGGGACGAGTGATGCCCGGCAACGTGCGTGGCCGGGCATCGATTTCGCGCCTCTCTTGCGGGAGGCAGGCATCGGTGCCTTAAGGGTACATGCGCACTTTTTCCCAGCCGCCTTCCGGCGCCTCACGACGGAATTCCATCCGGTCGTGCAGCCGGAACGGACGGTCGTGCCAGAATTCGATCGACGTCGGGCAGATGCGGAAGCCCGACCAATAGCTTGGGCGCGGGATTTCGCCGAGCGCGTGGCGGGCCGTGTATTCGGCAACGGCCTTTTCCAGCGCGAAGCGGCCTTCGAGTGGCCGCGACTGCTTCGAGGCCCAGGCGCCGATGCGGCTGCCGCGCGGCCGGCTCTTGAAATACTCGTCGGCCTCCTCGTCGGTGACGATCTCGACCGGGCCGCGCACGCGCACCTGCCGACGCAGCGATTTCCAGTGGAAGCACATCGCCGCCTTGCGGGCGCCGAGGATCTCCTCACCCTTCTGGCTTTCGAAATTCGTGTAGAAAACGAAGCCGCGCTCGTCGAAACCCTTAAGCAGCACCATGCGGACATTCGGCAGTCCGTCGGCATCGACGGTTGCGAGCGCCACCGCATTCGGGTCGTTGATCTCGCTACCTTCCGCGTCCTTCAGCCATGTGCCAAACAGGGAAAAGGGTTCATTTGATTCGGTGAAGTCACCGCTTGTTAACTCATTCGCCGCCATATTGCGTTCCAATGCCGTGATGTCTGGCGCGGAAATACTTCGGGATGAGCCCGACCGGTGTTTCCGCATCGAAAATGTCGGAGCCTGTATGTTGACCTTGTCGAGAAACGTGCGGCTCCAGCGAGTCTGACAGGATTGCCGTGCAAGACATAGCAAAGTGGATCGACGCCAAGAAGGGGTATTCCTTCGCCTTGCTGCGTAGCGCGGCAATTTGCCTGCCGGTCCTGGCGCTGTCCGGCTGCATGGGGGCTGGCCTCGACCTTTTCGGCAGCGGAGTCGACCGCACGGTTTCGACGGGCACAGTTCCCGTTGCCAAGACCTCCGATGGCCTTTCCGATGCGGTGATGGTTCGCAACGCCGTGACATCGGCCGAGCTCAACAGCGGCGCCATCAATCCTATTCCCTGGGCCAATGCGACCTCCGGCAGTGCCGGTGTCATCAGCAGCATCCAGGAAGACCGCGCCAGCGGCATGCTCTGCCGCCGATTCACCACGACGCGTCATTCCTACGAAGGCATCGCCAAGTTCGACGGCAGCACTTGCCAGGGCGGCGACGGCGCCTGGTATCTGACGAGCTTCGGCCCGCGCGCCTGAGCGAGCGTTCGACGCAAGCCGTTGAAATCGGTGATTAACCACGTTTTGGCAAATGCGCGCATGACGGCCGGCGTTGCCGTCTCAACGGCCACATGAGGCCGCGTGGCTAACCACTATTTAGCAACTTCTCCGGATCATCGGTGTTCAGTGGACGGGCGACAATGGCGCCTGCAATCGGGGCAAAGGCGGGCATCAGGGAGAGGCCGCCGATCAGAGAAGATGGTAGAAACCATGCGTGATCCCTATGTGATCCTCGGGGTGCGGCGCAATGCCGGGCAGGATGAAATCAAGGCCGCCTGGCGTTCGCTGGCAAAGGCTGTGCATCCGGACCATAACCAGGACGATCCCAACGCCGCGGAGCGTTTTGCCGAAGCCGGCAAGGCCTATGAGCTGCTGCGCGACCCGAAGCTCAGAAGCCGCTACGACTACGCGCGCCGCGAAGCCGAGCTTCGTCGCATGGAGGCGATGAAGGCAAAGATGCGGCCTCAGGAAGAGGCGCCGGTCGACGCCGAGACCGCCGAGGACGCCATTTCACAGATTTTCGGCGCGGAGACCCGCAGCAAGTCGGCCCGCCCATCGCCGAAGCCGACGCCGAAACCATCGCCCAAGCCGGCTGCGGCAGCAAAGGAGCCGGAGCGCCCGGCCCAGGCTTCCGAAAGCAAGCCGGAACCAGCCCCCGAACCGCAGCAGGAAAACGCTCTCAAGACAGAGACTCCGCTGATGCAGCGTGCAGCAGCACCGGCCGCCGAGCTTGTGGCGGCGATCGTCCGGCGCATCCGGGGTCGCGCGGCAAAGACGGCCGAGAAGGTCCCGGATCTTCCCGTCGATCTCGCCGTCAGTATTGACGATCTGATCAATCGCCAGCGCCTCAGCGTCGAGCTTCCCGACGGCGAAAGCCTGAAGGTGCAGATCCCTCCGGGCGCCGTCGACGGTCAGAGCATTCGTCTGGCGGAGCAGGGCTATCGGGTGACCGGCATGACCCGTGGCGACGTCGTCGTCACGCTCAGGGTCGACCAGGGCGGGACGTTCCGCGCCCGCGGCCTCGATCTCATGACCACCTTGCCGATCGATCTGCAGGGCGCCGTGCTCGGCTGCGAACAGGTGCTCGAAACCCCGGTCGGGCAGGTTACGGTGGTCGTGCCGGCCTGGTCCGGCTCCGACAAGGTCATCCGCCTTGCGGGCAGGGGGATGCCCGGTGCTTATGGTACGCATGGCGATCTGCTGGTCGAATTGCGGCTGGTCCTGCCCGAGGCGCCCGACGACAAGATCACCGATCTGATGAAGTCGCAGCGCGACGGCCTCTATCTGTGACAGGCCATTTGTGACAGTTCGCTGACACACTGAACCAATATTACGGGGACTAACAGTTCCTGATCTCAGCCGTGCTTGAACCACCCTTGCGGCTATGCCATAGGCAATTCTCGACATTTTGCCGCACCCGTTCTCGTGGGGCGTCTGTGACATTTTTGATCTTTGGCACCGGCGACGGCCGATGCTGGAATAGTATTGGGGACTTACCATGGCTCAGGCATCCGGTCTGATGAAGGGCAAGCGCGGCGTCATCATGGGCGTTGCAAACAACCGTTCCATCGCATGGGGCATTGCCAAGGCCATCCACGCGCAGGGTGGTGAAGTTGCGTTGACCTATCAGGGCGACGCTCTGAAAAAGCGCGTCGAGCCGCTGCTCGCGGAAATCGACGGCTTCATGGCCGGCCATTGCGACGTCAGCGACGAAGCCACCATCGACGCGGTCTTCGACGCGCTTGAGAAGAAGTGGGGCAAGATCGATTTCGTGGTGCATGCGATCGGCTTCTCCGACAAGGACGAACTGACCGGCCGCTACGTCGATACCTCGGCCGACAACTTCGCCAAGACGATGCAGATCTCGGTCTACTCCTTCACTTCGGTTGCCCGTCGCGCTGAAAAGCTGATGACGGACGGCGGATCGATGCTGACGCTGACCTATTACGGCGCCGAAAAGGTCATGCCGAACTATAACGTCATGGGTGTCGCCAAGGCTGCCCTGGAAGCAAGCGTCAAGTACCTCGCCGTCGACCTCGGCCCCAAGAACATCCGCGTCAACGCGATTTCTGCAGGCCCGATCAAGACGCTGGCCGCCTCCGGCATCGGTGACTTCCGCTATATCCTCAAGTGGAACGAGTACAACGCGCCGCTGCGCCGCACCGTCACCATCGAGGAAGTCGGCGACGTCGGCCTCTACATGCTTTCGGACCTGTCGCGCTCGGTTACCGGTGAAGTGCACCACGCCGACAGCGGCTACCATGTCGTCGGCATGAAGGCTGTGGATGCGCCCGATATCTCCGTGATCAAGGACTGACCGAACCGCCAAGTCGGATTCGGCAGCCTGCAGCCCGGAGACATGTTGTGCTGATCTATGTGATCCGTCACGGACAGACCGACTGGAACGCCGAAAGCCGGCTCCAGGGGCAAAAGGATATCCCTCTCAATGATTTCGGTCGCCAGCAGGCGACCGGCAACGGCGTGGCGCTTGGAGGCATCCTCGGCGCCGATGCCCGGCATTTCGACTTCGTCGCCAGTCCGCTCGGCCGCACGCGCGAGACCATGGAGCGTGTCCGGCGGGCCATGGGGCTCGATCCGGACGCCTACCGCACCGACGAGCGGCTCAAGGAAGTTTCCTTCGGCGATTGGGAAGGGCACACGCTGCCCGAACTCAAGCGCTCGGCGCCACAGAGGATCGCCGAGCGGCGCGCGGTGAAATGGGACTTCATTCCGCCCGGTGAGGATGCCGAGAGTTACGAAATTCTGTCCTGGCGCATAGCCGCCTGGCTCAGGGACGTGACGAAGCCGACGGTCTGCGTCAGTCACGGCGGCGTCATTCGCGTGCTCTTCAAGCTTTTCGGGGAAATGGAAGCCGAGGAGGCCGCGACCGCGGCGATCCCGCAGGACCGCCTTCTGCGCATCTCCGGCAATGCCATCGGCTGGGTCTGATAGCCTGAAGCGTCGGGCTTAGATTGGCGCAACGACGCGCCAAAGCGCTTCACATGGATGCCCGCGCGAGGGGCATCCGATAAAGGTCATTTTTCAGAAATGTGGAAATCCGGTTCGGGCGAACCGCGCAGCGGCCTGTAAGGCCGCGCTTTCTATTGAACGATTTCGAGATCGTTGATGACCCGCTTGCCGTCCACTTCCGTGTAGAAGACGAGAACCTTCACGCCGGCCTTCAGGCCTTCGAAATTGAATTCCTCAGGCGCCTGATAGTTCTTGCCGTCGTCAAGCGACAGGCTCAGCCTTTCGGTATCAACACCCGTAATGGTAGCTTCAACGTCGGCGCTTTCGGCAAGGGCGGACAAGGGCGAGAGCAGCCCTGCGGTGGCCATGAGTGCGGCAATAACAAAACGCATTCTTCTTGCCCTCTTCAACGTTTCTGCGAACATCCTTGTCACTCCCCTTTGATCCCCGATTGTGGCAAAAATTGCCTTGCGGCGTGGCTTTTGGCCGGACGCCCCCGCTTTTTTGATGGTCTATCCGAACTCTGGAGACTGGACGGCGGTACCGTATTTTTCAAGCGGGCAGGGGCCGAACTCCGGGTATCGGCGGTGTGGTTTCCCCATGAATTATAGGGTTTGCCAGGGAATTGTGACGAAAGCCAATCTTAAGACTCGCTCGCTACCTTTGGTTGGGGATCGAGGGGAAGAGATTGAAGATCATTGACGTTCTGCGCCAGCGCATTCGGGCCGCCGCCAGATTTGCGAAACCGTCGCTCATTCCTGCGGCGATCGCGGGCCTCGTCGTGTTTACGGGCGGGCATGTCTATGAGCGGCAAAACCGTGAAAACTTCCAGAACGACCTCAGGATCGACGTCGAGAACGAACTGAACCTCATTGCCAACCGCCTGCAATCGGAGGTTAACACCAGCATTGCCGCGCTGAACGGTTTTGCCAACAGCATCGGCGTGCATCCGGCCATGACAACAGACGATTTCACCGTCATGGCGACGAAGCTCCTCCTGCAGAATCCGCAGATGGTGCGCGCCTCGGCAGCGCCCGGCGGCGTCGTGCGGATCGCCTTTCCGCGCGAGAGCCAGCAATGGTTCGTCGGCAGCGACTTCAACCGATTCGGCGCGACAAGACATGCCATCGAGCGTGCGTCCTCGACGGTCAGGCCGGTGATGATCGGCCCGATCCGGCTGCCAAGCGGCCGCAATGGTTTCGAGCTGTTCCTGCCAGTCTTTTCCAAGGTCCAGGGACGCATGGAGCGTTGGGGTTACGTCGAGGCCATACTCGACGAGAAGGCGCTGTACCGCGCCGCGCGCCTGCTCGAGTCGGGCGGCGGGGCGCCGGAACTGGCGCGGGACCACCGCCATGTCGACGTTCACCTGGCGATCCGCGATATTTCCGAGCCGGACCGCATACAGGATGCGTTCTATGGCGACGACGCTCTTTTTCGCGCCGCGCCGGTCAACCGCCGGTTGGAGCTCGCAGGCGGCGTGTGGGAGCTAGCGGCCATGCCCGTCGGTGGATGGCAGCAGCTTCCCGAAAACAGCAGCTTCATCCAATTGGCGATCGCCGTCGCCGTCACGGTGGTGGTTATCCCGATCCTCCTGGCTGGCGGCCTGGTCAACGAGCGACAGCGCAACATCGCCAAGCTGAAGGCGCGGGAAGGGGAGGTGATGACGCTGTCTCACCGCCTGAACCTCGCGCTCGACGCGTCGAAGATCGGCATCTGGGAAATCGACGTCGAGAGCCAGCAGCGTTCCTGGGACGACCGGATGTTCCACCTGCATGGACTGGAGGTGCATCTGGACGAGCCCACGTACGACGAGTGGCGCGCGACCGTGCATCCCGACGACATAGGTATTGCCGCCAATGCGCTGTTCCGTAGCCTCGATGACGGCCTCGAGTACCGATCGCAGTATCGTGTCATTCTGCACGACGGTACGGTGCGCCACATCCGCAATGTCGGGTCCAGCCACCGCGGCGCCGATGGCCGCGCCAAGGTCACCGGCATCAGCTGGGATGTCAGCGACGATGTGCTGAAGAACGAGCGGCTGAGTGCGGCCAAGGCACAGGTCGACCAGCAGAACCTTGAGCTCGAGCAGGCGCTGAAGGGTCTCTACGAGCGTGAACAGGATCTAGAGCTCCTGTCACGACGTCTCGACCTCGCTCTTGATTCCTATCGCTGCGGCATGTGGGAGGCCGATCTCGACAACAACGTCGCCTATTGGGACGAGCGCATGCATCAGCTCTACGGGCTGGTCTATACCGACGGCGCCACCAACGAGCAGACATGGCTTCAAGCGCTGCACCCCGATGACCGGCAGCCGGCGCTCAACGCGGTCAATCGCGCCATCGAAGCGGACGAAACCTATGTGCATCAGGTGCGGGTGATATTGTCGGCCGGAACGGTTCGCCACATCCGCTCGGTCGGCAAGCTGCACGTCGCCCCGGACGGTGCACGGAAATTCGTCGGCATGGCGCTCGATGTTACCGACGACGTGCTGATGACGGAACAGTTGCGCGCGGCCAAGGCCATGGCGGACGCAAAGAACGCCGAGCTGGAGCAGGCCCGGGTTCGCATCGAGCACAACGCACTGCATGACCCGCTGACAGGGCTCGGCAACCGCCGCATGCTCGACAAGGCGCTGGAGCGACTGACCCTGGACGCCGGCAGCGACCGTGAGGACATCGCCATCCTTCATATCGATCTCGACCGGTTCAAGCAGATCAACGACACCCTGGGTCACGCAGCCGGCGACGCCATGCTGATCCATGCCTCGGAGATCCTGCGGGCGAACACATCGGCGGGCGACATCATTGCCCGCATCGGTGGCGACGAGTTCGTTGTCGCCGTTACCGGTGAACAGGGCGAGGCGACGCTTGCTGCCCGTTGCGACCGGATCATTGCCGCGATGCGGCAGCCGGTCGACTACAACGGATTTCCCTGCCGCTTTGGTGTCAGCATCGGCGTGGCAGTCGGGCATGGCGCCGACATCGACGCGCGCAAACTGCTCGTCAACGCCGATATCGCGCTCTATCGCGCCAAGGAGGCGGGCCGGAACCGCTACCAGTTCTTCACCGAGGTGCTGCAGGCGGAAGTGGTGACCGCCAAGCGCATTGCCGACGAGATTTTGGAAGGCATCGAGCGCGACGAATTCGAACCCTGGTATCAACCGCAGTTCGATGCGACGACGCTCGCGCTTTGCGGCGTCGAGGCACTGGTGCGCTGGAGGCATCCGCGCGAGGGCATATTGACGCCGGATCGTTTTCTCGGCATCGCCGACGAACTCAACGTGACGGCGATGCTCGACCGTCTCGTTCTGGAGAAATCTCTCACCGATCAGATGCGATGGGCAGCGGCCGGCATTCGGGTTCCCAAGATCTCGGTCAATGTTTCGGCCAAGCGGCTGCAGGACGACGACCTGCTGTCCTCGCTTGAAGGCTTGAGCATCACGCCCGGACAGATCTGTTTCGAACTGGTGGAGTCGATCTTCCTCGACGAAAGCGACGATATCGTCGCCGCCAACATCGAGGGCATCAAGAAGCTCGGGATCGATATCGAACTCGACGATTTCGGCACCGGCCATACCTCGATCGTCAGCCTTTTGAAGATCAAGCCGAAGCGGTTGAAGATCGACCGCCAGCTCGTCGTTCCGGTTTTGAGCGCCCGCAGGGAGCAGGCGTTGGTGCGCTCGATTATCGAGATTGCCCGCTCGCTCAATATCGAGACCGTGGCCGAGGGCGTGGAAACCATGGCGCATGCCGAAATGCTCGGCATTCTGGGCTGTGATGTGCTGCAGGGCTACGCATTTGCCCGGCCGTTGAGCGCGGAGAAGTTTCTCGCCTTTGCAACCGAACGCGGCTTGCGCCTGGCGTCGTGATGAAGGAGGTCGCGTCGGGTCGCAAAAGCCTTTCCCCATCTCCGGCTTTCCACTAAGAGAAGGCATCCGCGTACAAAACGTACGGCCGTTGCTTGCTTAGGGTCGGTTGCCTTCATGTCGCATAACACTTTCGGTCATCTCTTCCGCGTTACCACCTGGGGCGAAAGCCACGGGCCGGCGCTCGGCTGCGTCATCGACGGCTGCCCGCCCGGCATCCGTTTCACGCTCGCCGAACTCCAGGTCTGGCTCGACAAGCGCAAACCCGGCCAGTCGCGCTTCGTGACACAGCGCCGCGAGGACGATCTGGTCAAGGTTCTCTCCGGCGTCATGTTCGACGAGGACGGCGAGACGATGATCTCGACCGGAACGCCGATCTCGATGCTGATCGAAAACACCGACCAGCGCTCGAAGGACTATTCCGAGATCGCCAAGCGCTATCGCCCGGGCCACGCCGATTACACCTACGATCTGAAATACGGCATCCGCGATTATCGCGGTGGCGGCCGTTCCTCGGCGCGCGAGACCGCGGCGCGCGTCGCTGCCGGTGGTGTCGCCCGCAAGGTCGTGCCGGGTCTCGTCGTGCGCGGCGCGCTCGTGCAGATCGGCAAACACAAGATCAACCGCGCCAACTGGGATTGGACCGAGGTCGACAACAACCCCTTCTTCGCACCGGATCCGGAGATCGTGCCGGTCTGGGAAGAATATCTCGATAGCATCCGCAAGTCCGGATCCTCGATCGGCGCCGTCGTCGAAGTGGTTGCCGAGGGCGTGCCCGCCGGCATCGGTGCGCCGATCTATGCCAAGCTTGACCAGGACATCGCCTCGAACCTGATGTCGATCAACGCCGTCAAGGGTGTCGAGATCGGCAACGGTTTCGGTGCGGCCGAAATCACCGGCGAGGAAAACGCCGACGAGATGCGCATTGGCGCCGATGGCAAGCCTGTCTTCCTGTCGAACCATGCTGGCGGTATTCTTGGTGGCATCGCCACCGGCGAGCCGGTGATCGCGCGTTTCGCCATCAAGCCGACCTCGTCGATCCTCACCGAGCGACGCTCGGTCGACAGCGACGGCAACGAGGTCGATGTGCGTACCAAGGGTCGCCACGATCCGTGCGTCGGCATCCGCGCCGTGCCGATCGGCGAGGCGATGCTTGCCTGCACGATCGCCGATCACTACCTGCGTGACCGCGGCCAGACCGGCCGCCTCAAGTAATTCGGCTTCAACCGGCCCAGACAATTCGGGAAGAACACCATGTCCTATGATCAGAAGCGTGTCGTCGATGCCATTCGCGCCTTTGAGGCCGGCGAAATCGTCGTCGTCACCGATGACGACGGCCGCGAGAACGAGGGCGACCTGATCGTCGCGGCGGTGCATTGCACGCCGGAAAAGATGGCCTTCATCGTGCGCCACACCTCGGGCATCGTCTGCACGCCGATGCCGCGCGAGGAGGCCAAGCGCCTGAACCTCAACGCCATGGTGGCGGAAAACGATTCCGCGCACACCACCGCCTTCACAGTCTCGGTCGACTTCAAGCACGGCACGACGACGGGCATTTCCGCCGACGACCGCACGCTGACGGTACGCAACCTCGCCAATCCCAATGTCGGGCCGACGGACTTCGTTCGCCCCGGCCACATTTTCCCGCTGGTCGCGCGCGAAGGCGGCGTTCTCATGCGCTCCGGCCATACGGAAGCTGCCGTCGACCTCTGCAGGCTCGCCAGCCTGCCGCCGATCGGCGTCATCTGCGAACTCGTCAATGACGACGGAACGGTCATGCGTGGGCCGCAGGTGGCGAGCTTCGCCGACACCCATGGCCTGAAGCAGGTTTCGGTCGCCGATCTCATCGCCTATCGCCAGCGCAAGGAAACGCTGATCGAGCATGGCGGCTCCTTCGATATCGAGACGCCCTATGGTGCGGCCAAGGGACATTCCTATTCTCTGCCCTGGGATCCGATGCAGCATCTCGCCGTCGTCTTTGGCGACATCCGTGATGGCATCGATATCCCGGTTCGCCTGCATCTCGAAAATGTCGGCGCCGACGTCTTCGGCAGGGACTGCCAGATCGACCGCACCATGAAGCGCATTGCCGACGAGGGCAGGGGGGTCATCGTCTATCTGCGCGAAGGCTCGGTCGGCGTCGGCGTGTCGCAGACGGCGCGCAAGGGCAAGCACGAGCGCGAAGCGCACGACGAGGCGCAGGCGCGCGAAAACGAGTGGCTGGAAATCGGCCTCGGCGCGCAGATCCTGAAGGATCTCGGCATCAGCTCCATCAGGCTGCTCGCCTCGCGCGAACGCCACTATGTCGGCCTCGAAGGCTTCGGCATCAAGATCGTCGGGACCGACATCATCTAAAGACGCGTCGCTCTCGCATGCTTCAGGCCCGGATCATCGATCCGGGCCTTGTTTTTTATGCTCGGCGGCAGCCAACAAAAAAGCCGCGCTCGAAGCGCGGCTTTTTGTTTGTCTTTGAATTTGTCGCCGTTCAGGGCAGCGCGTCGTAGCCTTCGCCGAAGCCCTTGAGGTCGACAGGGATGCCGATGCCTTCTTCGGGTGACTGGAAGACGATGAAGGTCGCCGTCGCACCGGAACGGAAGGTCTTCAAGAGTTCGTCCTCGAGCACCACTTCTGCGTAGCAGCCGTCGGAGAAGCAACGCACGAAATAGGCGCGGCCGATATCCTTGCCGTCGACATTCAGGCCGAGGCCGTTCGGTAGAAGCACGCCGAGCGGAGCGAGTACGCGCAGGATCTTGGCCTTGCGATCCGCAGTCTTCAAAACGACCACCGACAGGCCAACTTCGGGCCGGTCTTCGGCGATGACGTTTTGCATCAGCGCGCACTGGTCAGCGGAGGCGCCCGGCGGCTGATCGCAGACGATCGACCATGCGCCATGGTTGGACTTGACCGTGCCGGGTGTTCCGGCGGGCTGCTGGGCCAGGCTTTGAGCCGGGAGAGCGAGAACGGCAAGGCCGAAGGCGGCGAAGGCCGACAGTCGGGAAAAGAGGGGCAGGCCCATGTAAACCTCAAAACGTCGAATCATCAGGGCTATTCTTGAAGCGCGCAGGAATAAATGAAAAGCCCTGCGGGGCACATTCCAGCGCCATATGGCGGAAATTGGGCGGGTTGGGCGCCCTATCCGGCGCGCCGCCGTCAAAGCGCTGTGCAATCGGATCGCCAAGCGCGCAGAAGAGCCCCTATAGGTGGTTTCGCCACGGGTTTCGAGGGGTGCCTGTGTGAAAAGCTGCGTTTGTGCAAAAATGCCGCATGGGGTTGATTGGTCAGATGTTGCGGCATCGGACAAACTGTGGTTTGAAGCGCAGCAGTATCGCAGGGATTCTGCGTTCCGGTTTGATCCTGATCAAGCGCATTGGGGAGACACATTGTGAAAAACAAGGCTTATGCAGTTCTGGCAGCGCTTGCCTGTCTGCTTTTTGCTTCGAGCGCCTTTGCTGACAAGCCTGTCGAATGGCAGACGAATTTTCAGACGGCCGCTACGGGCATCATGGAAGAAATCACGTGGTTTGAACATTATACCCTGTGGTTCATCATTCCGATTACTCTCTTCGTTCTCCTCCTTTTGATCATCGTTGTGATCAAGTTCCGCGAAAGCGCGAACCCGGTTCCGTCCAAGACCAGCCACAACACCGCGATCGAAGTCGTCTGGACCGTCGGTCCGGTCGTCATCCTTCTCTTCCTCGCCATTCCGTCCTTCCAGCTCCTGACCGCGCAGCTGACGCCGCCGGCCAATCCGGACCTGACGCTCAAGGCGACCGGCAACCAGTGGTACTGGTCCTACGAGTATGAAGTCGGCGAAAGCCCGCTCACCTTCGACAGCATCATGATGAAGGAAGAAGATCGCGCGACGCTCGGCAAGGAAGACAAGAAAGAATATCCGCGCCTGCTCGCCGTCGACAACGAAGTCGTCGTGCCGGTCGGCAAGACGGTTCGTGTTCTCGTCACCGCTGCTGACGTGATCCACGCTTTTGCAATGCCTGCCTTTGGCGTGAAGATCGACGCCGTTCCCGGTCGCCTGAACGAAACCTGGTTCAAGGCCGAGCGCGAAGGTCTCTACTACGGCCAGTGTTCCGAGCTCTGCGGTAAGGACCACGCTTACATGCCGATCGCCATCCGCGTGGTTTCGCAGGAAAAATACGACACCTGGCTCGCAGCCGCCGCAACGAATGTTGGCGATGCGAACAAGGCGCTCATGGCGTCCATCGACTCGGCCAAGACCGTCGACGTCGCCGCTAACGCCGCACAGTAATCGGAAGGGGAGCTCGACCCATGGCTGGAACAGCCGTTCATCACGACCAACGCCATGATCACTCCGATCATGGCCACGCAGACCATGCGCATAAGCCTTTGAGCTTCTTCCAGCGCTGGTTCCTGTCGACCAACCACAAGGACATCGGCACGCTCTACCTGATCTTCGCGATTTTCGCGGGCATCATCGGCGGCACGCTGTCCATCTTCATGCGCGCCGAGCTCCAGGAGCCAGGCATCCAGATCTTCCACGGCCTGGCGCAGATGGTTTACGGCTTCGAGGGCGATGCTGCCATCGACGGCGGCAAGCACATGTTCAACGTGTTCACGACCGCGCACGCGCTCATCATGATCTTCTTCATGGTCATGCCGGCGCTGATCGGTGGCTTCGCCAACTGGATGGTTCCGATCATGATCGGTGCGCCGGACATGGCGTTCCCGCGCATGAACAACATCTCCTTCTGGCTGATCATTCCTGCCTTCCTGCTCGTGCTGCTTTCGATGTTCGTAGAAGGCCCGGCCGGTGCCTACGGCGCAGGGGGAGGGTGGACGATCTATCCGCCATTCTCGACATCGGGCATGCCAGGACCGGCGATGGACTTCGTCATCCTCGGCCTGCACATTGCCGGCGCGTCCTCGATCCTCGGTGCGATCAACTTCATCACCACGATCCTGAACATGCGCGCTCCGGGCATGACGCTGCACAAGATGCCGCTCTTTGCCTGGTCGGTTCTGATCACCGCCTTCCTGCTTCTGCTCTCGCTGCCGGTTCTGGCAGGCGGCATCACCATGCTGCTCACCGACCGCAACTTCGGCACGGCCTTCTTCGCGCCTGAAGGCGGCGGCGACCCGATCCTGTTCCAGCACCTGTTCTGGTTCTTCGGTCACCCGGAAGTTTACATCCTGATCCTGCCGGGCTTCGGCATCGTCAGCCACATCGTTTCCACTTTCTCGCGCAAGCCGATCTTCGGCTACCTCGGCATGGCCTACGCCATGGTCGCGATCGGCGCCGTCGGCTTCATCGTGTGGGCACACCACATGTACACCGTCGGCATGTCGCTCGACACGCAGCGCTACTTCGTCTTCGCGACGATGGTCATCGCTGTTCCGACGGGCGTTAAGATCTTCTCGTGGATCGCGACGATGTGGGGTGGTTCGATCCGCTTCACGACCCCGATGGTCTGGGCGATCGGCTTCATCTTCCTGTTCACCGTCGGTGGCGTCACGGGCGTTCAGCTCGCCAACGCCGGCCTCGACCGCTCGCTGCACGACACCTACTACGTGGTCGCTCACTTCCACTACGTTCTGTCGCTCGGCGCTGTCTTCGCAATCTTCGCTGCCTGGTACTACTGGTTCCCGAAGATGACCGGCTACATGTACTCCGAGTTCGTCGGCAAGCTGCACTTCTGGGTCATGTTCATCGGCGTGAACCTGATCTTCTTCCCGCAGCACTTCCTCGGCCTCGCAGGCATGCCGCGCCGTTACATCGACTATCCGGATGCCTATGCCGGCTGGAACATGGTTTCGTCCTACGGCTCCTACATCGCAGCCGTCGGCGTCCTGATCTTCCTCTTCGGCGTCTTCGAAGCCTTCGCCAAGAAGCGCGTCGCTGGCGACAACCCGTGGGGCGAGGGCGCGAACACTCTGGAATGGCAGCTGTCTTCGCCGCCGCCGTTCCACCAGTGGGAACAGCTCCCGCGCATCAAGTGACGGGCAACGAACAGAAGCCGCCGGTTCCGGCGGCTTCACCCCGCCGGGCAACCGGCGACACACGGCCCTTGCGGCCGGGACTTTTGCAGGGACAGGACATGACGGTCATCGACAATCACGAAGCAGTCGGCATGGAAGGCGTACCGCGCCTGTCCGAAGCCTCTGCGCGCGATTACTTCGAGCTTTTGAAGCCGCGTGTCATGTCCCTGGTCGTCTTCACGGCATTCGCCGGGCTGGTGCTGGCACCAGGACACATCAATCCTTTCATCGGTTTCATCGCCATCCTCTGCATCGCCGTCGGCGCTGGCGCTTCGGGCGCGCTGAACATGTGGTATGACGCCGACATCGACGCGGTCATGACCCGTACCGCCAAGCGCCCGATCCCGGCAGGCAAGATCCTGCCGCAGGAAGCGCTGGCATTCGGCCTGACGCTGTCTGCTTTTTCCGTGATCATCCTCGGGCTCGCCGTCAATTGGCTCGCAGCCGGGTTGCTCGCCTTCACCATCTTCTTCTACGTGGTCATCTACACGATGTGGCTGAAGCGCTCGACGCCGCAGAACATCGTCATCGGCGGTGCTGCCGGCGCTTTCCCACCGATGATCGGCTGGGCCTGCGTGACCGGCGCCGTGTCGGTGGAGAGCATCGTGCTTTTCCTGATCACCTTCCTGTGGACCCCGGCGCACTTCTGGGCGCTCGCCCTCTTCAAGATGGGCGACTACGGCGCCGTCGGCGTACCGATGATGCCGAATGTCTGCGGCCAGGCGACCACCAAGAAGCAAATCGTCATCTACGCCGTTCTGACAGCACTTATCGGCATCTGTCCCACCTTGCTCGGTTTTGCGAGCATTGGTTACGGCGCAGTCGCAGCGGCCCTCGGCCTTGGCTTCGTGTGGTACTCTATCGGCGTGTTGCGCATGCCGGAATCAGATGAGCGCATGCTGCCGGCCAAGAAGCTCTTTGCCTTCTCGATCATGTATCTGTTCGTGATCTTCTCCGCCCTGATGGCGGATCACCTGATCGTCAATATCTGGCTGAATGCCGGGAGTATTGCCTGATGGAAACCGTCAAGCTCACTGATGCCCAGAAGAAATCGCGCCGCGGCCGCAACATCGCGCTCGGCTTCGTGCTCTTCGGCCTCGTCGTCCTCTTCTACATCGTCACGCTGATCAAGTTCGGCAACGGCATGGTCAACTGAGGCGAAATGGCATGACGAAATCACCGCAGACCACAAGCTCGCAGCGCTCCAACCGCGTCGTCGTCGGCACTTGCCTCGCTTTCGTTGGCGGCATGGTGGGCATGGCCTATGCGGCTGTACCGCTTTACGACATGTTCTGCCGCGTCACCGGCTATAACGGAACGACGCAGCGCGTCGAGCAGGCGTCCGACGTCATCCTCGACGAGAAGGTCAAGGTCACCTTTGACGCGAACACTTCGGGGGGCCTGCCCTGGGAGTTCAAGCCGGTCCAGCGCGACATCGACATCCGCATCGGTGAAACGGTGCAGGTGATGTACAAGGCAAAGAACTTGTCGTCGAAGCCGACGACGGGCCAGGCGACCTTCAACGTCACGCCGATGCAGGCGGGCGCCTATTTCAACAAGGTCCAGTGCTTCTGCTTTACCGAGACGACCCTGCAGCCGGGAGAGGAGATGGAGATGCCGGTGGTATTCTTCGTCGATCCGGACATGGTCAAGGCGGTGGAGACCAAGGACATCAAGACGCTGACCCTTTCCTATACCTTCTATCCGCGCGAACCGTCGAAGCCGGTCGCACAGGTGAAGACGGAACAGAACAAACTTTGACTGGAGGTCCTTTTCGGCTATGCCGGAAGGGCGACAAGAGAGAGACATATCGGGGATTACTGACATGGCCGGTGCGCATCAGAAGAATCACGACTACCACATCATCGACCCGAGCCCCTGGCCGCTGCTTGCTTCCATCGGCGCCTTTGTCATGGCGTTCGGCGGCATCTGCTACATGCGTTACCTGTCGGGTAGCTCGCTGAAGATCTTCGGCCTCGAGCTTGCCAACGTCTGGATCCTGCTCGCAGGCCTCATCATCGTGCTCTACACCATGTACGGCTGGTGGTCGGACACGGTGAAGGAAGCGCACGAGGGCCACCACACCCGCGTCGTTTCGCTGCATCTGCGCTACGGCATGCTCATGTTCATCGCTTCTGAAGTGATGTTCTTCGCGGCCTGGTTCTGGGCCTTCTTCGATGCGAGCCTGTTCCCGGGTGAAGCCATCCAGGCAACCCGCGCTACCTTCACCGGTGGCGTATGGCCGCCGAAGGGCATCGAAGTGCTCGATCCGTGGCACCTGCCGCTCTACAATACCGTCATCCTGCTTTTGTCGGGCACGACGGTGACCTGGGCGCATCACGCGCTGCTGCACAATGACCGCAAGGGCCTGATCAACGGCCTGACGCTGACGGTCGTGCTCGGCGTGCTGTTCTCCTTCGTCCAGGCGTACGAATACGCCCACGCTCCCTTCGCCTTCAAGGACTCGATCTACGGCGCGACCTTCTTCATGGCGACCGGTTTCCACGGCTTCCACGTTCTGGTCGGCACGATCTTCCTGCTCGTCTGCCTGTTCCGCGCACTGCGTGGCGACTTCACACCGAAGCAGCACTTCGGCTTCGAAGCGGCCGCCTGGTACTGGCACTTCGTTGACGTCGTCTGGCTGTTTCTGTTCTTCTCCATCTACATCTGGGGAAGCTGGGGCGCGCCGATCGCGCACGGCTGATAGCGCGAGCATCTAGGTCAAGGAACAAGGCGGTTGCAGTCATGCAGCCGCCTTGTTCTTTTGGTAGTGTGCCCGCAGATCGGCTTGATGGGAGACGGAAATGAGGTTGGCCTTGGTGGCTGCGACGCTAGTGGTATCCGGCGGTTTTCCCGCTGCGGCGGCCGATAGCGCGGACAGGGTTGTCGTGCACAAGGAGCGGCGGCTGTTGCAGCTCTTCCAAGGTGACCAGGTGATCCGTGAATACACGGTTGCGCTCGGCGGCAACCCCATCGGTCACAAGCGTCAGGAGGGAGACCAGAGGACGCCGGAAGGGCTCTATTCTCTCGACTGGCGCAATCCCGGCAGCGGTTACTACAAGTCCATCCACGTCTCTTATCCGGCGCCGGCCGATGTCTCTGCCGCTGCCGCGAACGGTGTCGATCCGGGCGGCATGATCATGATCCATGGCCAGCCCAATTATTTCGGCTGGCTGGCCTTTTTGACGCAGCGCTTCGATTGGACGAATGGCTGCATTGCCGTTACCAATGCCGAAATGGAAGAAATCTGGGCCATGGTTCCCAACAACACGCCAATCGAGATCAAGCCGTGAGTGAAGACAAGGCACATTTCCCGCCGGTTGACCCGGTGATGACCGGGATCAAGGGGCTTTGCCCGCGCTGCGGCCAGGGCAAGCTTTTCGACGGGTTTCTGAAGGTCAAGCCCGCCTGCGCAAGCTGTGATCTCGACTACAAGTTCGCCGATGCCGGCGACGGTCCGGTGGTCTTCGTGATCCTGATCGTCGGCTTCATTGTCGTCGGCGCGGCGCTCTGGGCGGAGGTCAACTTCAACCCGCCGCTCTGGCTGCATTTCATCTTGTGGATCCCGCTTGCGGTGATCTTCAGCCTCGGCCTGACGCGGATGCTGAAGGGTATCCTGATCAACCTGCAATATCGCAACAATGCGCGTCCCGGCGAGATCGACCGTGGCTGAGATCGCGACCAGCAAAAAGCGTGGCCTGATCGGCCGCATCGGCACGTTGCTGCTGCTCGTCGCGACATTTGCCATTCTTGTCTCTCTCGGTACCTGGCAGATGCAGCGGCTACACTGGAAGGAAAGCTTGCTTTCGGCCATGGCCGAGCGCAGGTCTGCGCCGCCGGCGACGCTTGCCGAGATCGAGAAGATCCTCGCTGATGGTGGCGACATCGACTACCGCACGGTTTCGGTGACCGGCGGGTTCGACCACACCAAGGAGCGGCATTTCTTCGCGACGTTCAATGGCCGCACCGGCTATTACGTCTTCACGCCGCTACGGCTGGACGACGACCGTTTTCTTTTCGTCAATCGCGGTTTCGTGCCTTTCGAGCAGAAGGATGCGTCGACCCGGCTTGCCGGCGAGCTTCCCGCCTTCGTCGGCGTTCATGGTCTTGCAAGGCCGAAGCTTGACGGAAAGCCGTCGTCGCTCGTTCCCGACAACGACCTCGCCAAGAACATCTTCTACTGGAAGGATCTCGACACGATGGCGTCTTCCGTCGGCCTTCCCGCCGACAAGGTCGTGCCCCTGTTCGTCGATGCCGATGCGACGCCCAATCCGGGCGGTCTGCCGATTGGCGGTGTCACCCAGTTCGACCTGCCCAACAACCACCTGCAATATGCGCTGACCTGGTATGGGCTGGCAGCGGCTCTGGTGTTGGTCAGCGGCATCTATGCAACGCGCCGCGGGCGATAGTCTCGCGTTTGCCGTCATGCTAACCGTGTGGGACGAACGGCGGTGGGAGCAATTATGACGATCATTGCAAACACATTGATTGCTTTGACCGGCTTGCTGCATATCGGTTTTCTGGTGCTGGAAATGTTCCTGTGGACCGGGCCGAAGGGAAGGGCCGTGTTCCGCATGACGGCCGAGCAGGCCGAGACAACACGGGTGCTCGCGGCCAACCAGGGGCTCTACAACGGCTTTCTTGCCGCCGGTCTGTTCTGGTCGTTGATCCAGGCGGAAGCCGCCTTTGCCTTTCAGCTGAAGGTGTTCTTCCTTGTGTGCGTGGTCGTTGCCGCTATATATGGCGCGTGGTCGGTCAAGCCGCGCATCCTCCTCATCCAGGGCGGCCCGGCGATCGCAGCGCTCGTTTTCCTACTAATGGCATCCTGATCCATGGCATCATCAGCGGCAGAAAAATCCCCGATCACCATCCGCCTTTGCGGCCCGCGCGGCTTTTGCGCCGGCGTCGACCGCGCGATCCAGATCGTCGTCCTGGCGCTGAAGGAATTCGGCGCACCGGTCTATGTCCGCCATGAGATCGTCCACAATCGCTACGTCGTCGAAGGCCTCGAAGCCAAGGGCGCAATCTTCGTTGAAGAGCTCGACGAGATCCCGCCGGAGCACCGCAAGCAACCGGTCGTCTTTTCGGCGCATGGCGTGCCGAAATCGGTGCCCGCCGACGCGGATGCCCGCAACCTTTTCTATCTCGACGCCACCTGTCCGCTGGTCTCGAAAGTCCACAAGCAGGCGATGCGCCACAACCGCCTCGGCCGCCATGTCGTCCTGATCGGCCATGCCGGCCATCCGGAAGTGATCGGCACTATGGGCCAATTGCCTGAAGGCACGGTATCGCTGGTCGAGACCGTCGAGGACGCCGACGTCTATCAGCCGCCGGACCCGGACAATCTTGGTTTCGTCACCCAGACGACACTGTCGGTCGACGACACCGCCGGCGTCATCAAGCGGCTGCACGAGCGCTTCCCGAACCTGACGGCGCCCGCCGCCGATTCGATTTGCTACGCCACCACCAATCGCCAGGAGGCGGTGAAGCAGGCAGCACCCGGCTGCGACCTGTTCCTGGTCGTCGGCGCGCCCAACTCGTCCAATTCCAAGCGGCTTGTCGAGGTGGCCCTTCGGGCCGGCGCGAAAAAATCCGTGCTGGTCCAGCGGGCGTCGGAAATCGACTGGGACGCAATCGGCGATATCTCTACGGTCGGCCTGTCGGCCGGCGCGTCTGCGCCGGAAGTAATCGTCAACGAGATCATCGAGGCGTTTCGCGAACGCTACGACGCTTCGGTGGAACTTGCCGATACGGTCGAGGAAAACGAGAACTTCCTCGTCAACCGCGAGATCCGCCACGTGCCGCTGACGGCTGCCGACATGGCCTTCGTCAACGGCGAATAAGCCGCATTCCCTGCCCGCATTTTCTTGAGAGTGGACACCCTTGGCCGTTTACACCGATATTACGGAAGACGATCTCGCCCGTTTTCTCACCGCTTACGACGTCGGCCAGCTGACCTCCTACAAGGGGATCGCCGAGGGTGTCGAGAACTCCAATTTCCTGCTGCACACGACCAAAGGCTCCTACATCCTCACGCTCTACGAAAAGCGCGTGAATGCCGGCGACCTGCCGTTCTTCCTGGGCCTCATGCATCATCTGGCCGAGCGTGGGCTGTCCTGCCCGCTGCCGCTGCCGCGCGCCGATGGCGAGCTACTCGGTGAGCTCTCCGGCCGCCCTGCCGCCGTCATCTCCTTCCTTGAGGGCATGTGGCTGAGAAAGCCCGAAGCCAAGCACTGCCACGAAGTGGGCAAGGCGCTGGCGGCCATGCACGTCGCCGGCGAAGGCTTTGCGCTGAAGCGCACCAATGCGCTCTCCGTCGGCGGCTGGCGGCCGCTCTGGGTCAATTCCGAAGCGCGCGCCGATGAGGTTCAGGCAGGTCTCAAGGACGAGATATCGGCGGAGCTCGAACATCTGGAGCGCCATTGGCCGAAATCGCTGCCGGAAGGCGTCATCCACGCCGATCTCTTTCCGGACAACGTCTTCTTCCTCGGCGACCAGCTCTCCGGGCTGATCGACTTCTACTTCGCCTGCAACGACTATCTCGCCTATGACGTCGCCGTCTGCCTCAATTCCTGGTGCTTCGAGAAGAACGGCTCCTACAACATCACCAAGGGCATGGCGATGCTTTCGGGCTACGAGAGCGTGCGCAAGCTGACGCCCGCCGAGGTCGACGCCCTGCCGCTGCTTTGCCGCGGCTCGGCGCTGCGCTTCTTCCTGACGCGCCTCTACGACTGGCTGATGACGCCCGCGGGCGCGTTGGTGGTCAAGAAGGATCCGCTCGAATATCTGACGAAGATCCGCTTCCACCGGGCGATTACGTCCAGCGCCGAATATGGCCTGCGCCGGGACGGGGGTCAGGCATGAAACATGTCGATATCTTCACCGACGGTGCTTGCTCGGGCAATCCGGGGCCGGGCGGCTGGGGCGCTGTGCTGCGCTATGGCGAGGTGGAAAAGGAGCTGTCCGGCGGCGAGGCCGAGACCACCAACAACCGCATGGAGCTGCTGGCGGCAATCTCGGCGCTCGACGCCCTGAAAAGCGCCTGCGAGGTCGATCTCTACACCGACAGCAAATATGTGATGGACGGTATCTCCAAGTGGATCCACGGCTGGAAGAAGAACGGCTGGAAGACTGCGGACAAGAAGCCGGTGAAAAACGGCGAGCTCTGGCAGCGGCTGGACGAAGCCAATCGCCGCCACAAGGTGACATGGCACTGGGTCAAGGGCCATGCCGGTCATCCGGAAAACGAACGCGCCGACGAGCTCGCCCGCAAGGGCATGGAACCCTACAAGAAGGGGCGTCGTTCGGACTCACTTCTCGTGAAATGAAAAAAACGGGCCGCTGAGGCCCGTTTTTCATTTGCACTCGCTTCTGCGCTCAGAGCTGCTCGAGCATGGCGGCGGCGCCCGAAACGGTCGCCTGGCCAGGGCTTTCTTCGAGATTGAGCGACTTCACCACGCCGTCCTCGACGAGCATCGAATAGCGCTTGGAGCGCACACCGAGCGTGCCGGCCGACAGGTCGATGTCCATACCGAGCGCCTTGGTGAAGGCGGCGTTCCAGTCCGAGAGGAAGTGAATCTTGCCCATGCCGCCCGACGTGGTCGCCCAGGCACCCATCACATGCAGGTCGTTGACCGAGACCACGGCGATGTCGTTGACACCGCGGGCAAGGATCGCGTCGCGGTTTTCGAGATAGCCGGGCAGGTGGTTGAGCGAGCAGGTGGGCGTGAACGCGCCGGGAACGGCAAAGAGCACGACGCGCTTGCCGGCAAAGAGCTGATCGGTGGTGACCTCGACGGGACCGTCGGCGGTCTTTTCCTTGAAGGTTGCGGCTGGCAGCTTGTCTCCGACGGCAATGGTCACGGCACTCTCCTTGCGTTGCTTGCGTCTCGCTTCTCCGCACTCGTCGGAGAACTCGGCGGACTATAGATGCGCCCTAATCAAAGGCAAGGGTCGTCTCCATGCTGCGGCCCTGGGCGCGCACAGTCAAAACGATCGGCTTGCCTTTGAGTTCCCTGTCCTTGCCCGTGAGCCTCACCGGAACGGCTGCGTTTAACGCCCTGTCGCCTGCAGGCTGGATCTCGGGCTTGCCGAACGAAATGCCTGAAGGTCCGGCGAGAAAGAGTTCCGGATCCTTGTCGTCGGCGGGCAGGCGAACCGACAGATGCATCAGCGCCTTGTCGGCATCGTAGCGGCTCGCCGTCACCGAGAAATCAGCCGACGGCGCCTCCGGCAACGCGGCAACGGCATCGTCGATCCGCGCGCCGTCGAGCGGATTGTCGAAGCCGCCTTGCTTGATGGCGAGCGTTAGCTCGCCCTGAACCGGTATGCAGATGTCCTCGCAGATGCCGAGGAACACGGAGGCGCGAATGGTAACGTCGCCGCTGCCGTGGACGCGCTTCAAGGTCAGCGGAAAGGCGACCGGCCTGTCATAGCCGATGTAGCGCACGACACCGTCGTCGAACGTCTTGGGCACCGGGAAGCCGATCTTTTCCAGCTCCACGTCGCCTGCCGGGTCGAGCGTCACCTGCGGGGGAATGCCGCTTGCACCCGGCTCGCGCCAATAGGTCTTCCAGCCAGGGTTGAGCTTGACCTCCAGCGTCGCCGGGATCGTGCCATCCTCTTTGGGCTGGGCGGCGACCAGACGGATCATGCCGCCGGGGGAGGTGACCCACTCGCTGGTGGCCGCGTTGGCGCCGAAGGGGAGAAAAAAACAGCCGGCAAGGCTTGCCGCGCCGATGAACTGGGCCATTTTCTGGTGGGTGAAGCACTGGATCATATGGCAAGCAATATCGCTTTTGCCAAAACCGCTCCAGACGCTGCGACGGACGCAACGATCATAATTGCTTGATCGGACACGGCGAAGTGAACGCCGTGCGTGCAATAATTATGGGCCGCGACGCTGAGGCGCTTTTCATTTCGCGGCGAATTGATAGGCTGTTCGCATGATGGCTACTCCGATGGCGCAAAAGAGACGCGAGCGAGGCTTTCTTGACGGTCAGTTCCTGATCGCCATGCCCGGGATGTTTGACGCCAATTTCGCTCGCACGGTCATCTTCATCTGCGCCCATTCGGACGATGGCGCCATGGGCTTCATTCTCAACCGGCCGCAGCAACTGACCTTCCCCGACGTGCTGCTTCACCTCGATCTTCTCGATGAGGACGAGGCGATCCGACTCCCGCAGGTAACACGGGATTTCCAGATTCAGGCGGGCGGTCCGGTCGAGACCGGGCGCGGCTTCGTGCTGCATTCCGACGATTATCTGAGCGATTCCAGCATTCCCGTCAGCGACGATATCTGCCTGACGGCGACGCTCGACATCGTCCGCGCCATTTCGCGCGGGGAGGGGCCTGTGCGCGCGACAATGATGCTCGGCTACGCCGGGTGGGGACCGGGCCAGCTCGAATCGGAAATCACCCAGAATGGCTGGCTCACATGCCCGGCGCGCGATGAACTGATCTTCGACAAGGCGCTTGACGACAAATACGATCGGGCGCTGGCGCTGATGGGTGTCTCGGCCGCGATGCTCTCCATGGATGCCGGCCACGCCTGATTGGCGGCTGACCGACCTTTCCCAGATCCTTGATGCAGAAATGAAAAGCCCGTCGGATTGTAACCGACGGGCCTGGAGACGTTGGTCTGCGCGCTGAGCGGCGTCGCCTTGGCGATTACGCCCGCTTCATCAGTGGAAAGCGTTCCTTCAGCAGGCGCTGGATCGATTCCGAACCGATCGGCGGACCGAAGAGGAAGCTCTGCCCATAGTCGCAGCCCATCTGCGACAGCTGGATTGCGTCGTCCTCGGATTCGATGCCCTCGGCCACCACCTGCATGTCGAGCTCGCGCGCCATCGTGATGACGGAGCGCAAGAGGATGCCGCGCTTGTCGCTTGGGTCGCGCACCAGCGCCTTGTCGATCTTGATCGTGTCGAAGGGGAAGCGGGTGAGGTAGGAGAGCGATGAGTGGCCTGTGCCGAAGTCGTCGAGTGCCAGCTTGAGACCGGCTTCCTTCAGCTTTTCGAGAACGAGACGGGCCTGCTCCGGATTTTCCATTACCAGCGATTCCGTCAGCTCCATCTTCACCTTGCCCGGGTCGCAGCGGTTCTTGGTGAGAATGGCACGAACGTCGTCATAGAGCTCGTTGTTGAGAAGCTGCGCGCTCGAAAGGTTGATCGAGACGAAGATCGGCAGGTCGCCGGTCTGCAGCTGCCATTCCGTCAGGTCACTGGTCGCCCGGTCGAAGGCGAACATGCCGAGCTGGTTGATGAGGTCGGAATTCTCGGCGATCGGGATGAACTCGGTCGGCGAGATGTTGCCACGCTTGGGGTGATCCCAGCGCATCAGGGCCTCGAAGCCGGCGATCTCGGCATCGTTCAATCGCACGATCGGCTGGTAGACGAGAGAAAGTTCCTTGCGCTCGATTGCCTTCTTGAGATCGGCTTCAAGCTGCATGCGGTCCGAGCCGGAGGTGCGGAAGGCCGGGCGGAAAGGCTCGACGCGGTTGCCGCCTTCCTTCTTGGCCCGGAACATCGCGAGCTCTGCGTCGTCGAGAAGCCCGGTCGCACTCTGTTCCTGGTCGAGCCAGGAGACGAGCCCGATCGATGCCGTCAGGTTGATTTCGCGGTTGCCGTAGTTGAGGGGCACCATGATCGCCTTGCTCACCGCATCGGCGAAATCGGCGACTTTGGCCGGATCGCGCTCGGACATCAGGATCAGGCCGAACTGGTCGCCACCGAGGCGGGCCAGCGTATCCTGCGGGCGCAGCAACCGGCGCAGGCGCCGCGTCAGCGCGATGAGGATGTTATCGCCGGCGGCAATGCCCAAGAGATCGTTGACCTGCTTGTAGCGGTCGATGTCGATCGCAAGCACCGTCGGGCGGACCGAGTTGCTGCCGTCGGCCATCAAGAGCATGGCCTGCAGCCGGTCGAGGAAGACCTGACGGTTCGGAAGCCCGGTCAGATTGTCGAGCAGGGCGTTGTGCAGCAGCCGTTCGACCGAGTTGCGCTGTTCGGTAATGTCGATGATCGTGCCGACGCAGCGGATGATTTCGCCGTTGGCACCAAGCACCGGCCGGGCACGGATCGAGAGCCAGTGATAGTGGCCGTCCTCGGCGCGTACGCGGAATTCATGGTTCAGCTTGCCGCGGCGGCGTTCCAGCAACACGTCGAGCGTGGCGCGGAAGCGGTCGCGATCGTCAGGGTGAAGCCGCGGAAGCCAGTTGCGCAAGGGGCCGTGCATGCTGCCGAGCGACAGGCCGAGCTGCGTCGAGATATCGGGCATCGTCACCACCCGGTCGCGGGCGACGTCCCAGTCCCAGACGGTGTCGCCGGAGCCGGTGAGCGCCAGCGACTGGCGCTCGAGATCGGAGAACAGGCCCTGCTGGTAGCCGCTGCCGGCGACCGCGTGCTGCATGACGGTAAAGCCGATCAACAGTACGATCAGCACGAGACCACCGCCGAGCGCCGGCTGCACGATGTCGTTGGCGAGCTGGCCGGTGACCGTCAGCCAGGCGCCGAAGAGCCAGACGAGGATCAGCAGCCAGGCGGGAACGAGAAGGATCGCGCGGTCGTAGCGGTTGAAGCCGAGATAGGCGATCAGGACGATGCCGACCGTGCCGGTCAGCGCGAAGGAGAGGCGGGCGATGCCGGATGCGATCGCCGGGTCGTAGACGGCGACGCCGAACAGCAGGCCGAGGCCGAGGATCCAGGCGAGTGTCGCATAGCCGAGATGCTGGTGCCAGCGGTTGAGATTGAGGTAGGTGAACAGGAAGATCACGAGGCCGGCCGCAAGGAAGACCTCTGTGCCCGCGCGCCATATTCGCTCGTCCCCCGCCGTCACGCTGATGAGCTTCGACAGGAAGCCGAAGTCGACGCAGATATAGGCGAGAACGGCCCAGGCAAGGGCGGCCGTTGCCGGCAGCATCGAGGTTCCCTTGACGACGAAGAGGATGGTCAGGAACACCGCAAGCAGGCCGGCAATGCCGAGCACGATGCCGCGATAGAGCGTGAAGGCGTTGACCGTGTCCTTGTAGGAGTCCGGCTCCCAGAGATAGATCTGCGGCAGTTCCGGTGTTGCCAGCTCGGCGACGAAGGTGATGATGACGCCCGGCGCCAGCGTGATGCGGAAAACGTCCGCCTCGTCGCTCGGTTCGCGGCTGAGCGCGGAGCCTTCGCTCGGCGTGATCGAAAGAATGCGCTTGGAGCCGAGGTCCGGCCAGAAGAGCTTGGAATTCACCAGTCGGAAATGCGGTGCGACGATCACGCGGTCGAGCGGTTCGGCCGAAACGTTGGCGAGCGCGAACACAGCCCAGTCGCCCTGATGGTCCGCACTGTTGGAGCGCACTTCGATGCGGCGCACGATGCCGTCGGTTCCGGGTGCTGTCGAAACCTGAAAGGCTTCGTTGCGGCCGCTGTAGATTTCGGTCGTTGCCGTCAGGTCGAGCGCCGTGTCTTCGCGCGAAATCTTGACCGGCTCCAAAGCCTGGGCCGCGCCGCCGAGCGCACAGAAAATCGTCGTGAGCGTTATCAGAAACGCTGCCAGCTTGGAGGCTGACCAGGCGAAGGGCGAGCGGGCTAGAGGCATCAAAGGGGCATATTCCTGTTCGGTAGGGCATCGTCGGACAGGAGAGAAAAGAGCAGATGGTCTCGCCACTGGCCGTTGATTCTCAAGTACTGTCTTAAATAGCCTTCACGCTCAAAACCGGCCTTTTCAAGGAGCCGGATGCTTCTTGAGTTGTCCGGAATACAGGCTGCTTCAATACGGTGCAACTCAAGGGTCGAAAAGATGTAGGGGATCGCGAGCCTGAGGGCCGCAAACATGTGGCCTTTGCCCGCGTGGCGCGCGCCCATCCAGTAGCCGATCATGCAGTTTTGCCCGGCGCCGCGGCGAATGTGGCCGATCGTCAGTCCGCCGAGCAGGACCTCGCCTGGCTTGTGGAAAAGGAAGAGCGGCACCGCCTGGCCGGAGGCATATTCCTGCTCGTTGCGGACGACCCGGCCGCGGAAGGCGCCCTCGGTCATTTCGTCGGTGCGCCAGGTCGGCTCCCACGGCTCCAGGAAGGCGCGGCTGTCGCTTCTGAGCTGATACCACTGGCGATAATCGGAATAGCGGGGGAGGCGGAGCAGGTAATTCTGGTCGGCGATTTCGACCGTCTCCGGCTGCCGCGACAGGAACCGAAAAACCGATCGTGTCATAGCTGCCTCCGAGGCCGTTCCGTTTACGCGCGAGGACCTTGTACCATCCGCCCGACGGCACGTCTTTGCGCCGTCACAAATCGAAACGTTGCACAACTTTGCGCGCAAATCGAATCCGATTTTGCGAAAAGTCGCAAAGACTTCACCATTCGGACATGCGGTCATCATCCGTTGCGCGCCGGCTGGCCGAACGCAGTTTCCAGGCGACGCTTGAAAGCGCCTTCCGTGCGAAATTGCGCAATGTTTGGGAGGCCGGGATCGCTTCATCGTTTTGATGAAATGGAGCCCGGCCGTTCAGCCTTCGTCTTAGCTTGCGACGGCGTGCGGGACGGCGGCCTTGCCGGTCAGCGACGACAGGATGTCGCCCATCGGGGCAAGCTGTTCCAGCGGGCCGATCGCCGAAAGCGTCGGCGTGGTGTCGAAGAACAGCCGACCGGCAAGGTCGGTCAGGCGCTCGATGGTGATGCCGGAGAGGCGCTCCATCAGTTCTTCATTCGGGATCGGGCGACCGTAGAGCATCATCTGACGGGCGATCTGGCCGGCACGGGCCGCCGGGCTTTCCTGACCCATCAAAAGCTGTGCGCGGATCTGGGCACGGGCGCGCTCGATTTCCTGCTGCTCGATGTTCATCGAGGATTTGCGCAGTTCATCGACGATGACGGGCATCAGCTCCGGCAGGTTCTCGCCGCCGGTCGCAGCATGCACGCCGAAGATGCCGGTGTCGGAGAAACCCCAGTGGAAGGCATAGACCGAATAACAGAGGCCACGGTGCTCGCGCACTTCCTGGAAGAGGCGCGAGGACATGCCGCCGCCGAGAATGTTGGCGAGGATCTGCGAGCAATAGAAGTCGCGCGCGTGGTAGGCCTTGCCTTCAAAGCCGAGCAGCACCTGCGCGTCCATCAGGTCGCGGGTTTCGCGGCTCTCGCCGCCGGTGTAGAGGGCAGTTTCGAGCACGGGCGTTGCGATCGGTGTGCGCGGCAATGACGAGAAGCGTTCTTCGACCTGGCGAACAAAGGATTCGTGTTCGACGGCGCCGGCGGCGACCACAAACATGCGGTCGGTCGTGTAGTTGCGGCCGAGATAGTGCCGGATCTGGTCGGCGGAGAACGACATGACCGTGTCCGGCGTGCCGAGGATCGGCCGGCCGACGGTCTGATTGCGATAGGCGGTCTCGGCGAAGCGGTCGAAGACGACATCGTCGGGTGTGTCGTCGGCAGCGCCGATCTCCTGCAGGATCACGTGCTTCTCGCGGCGCAGTTCTTCCTCGTCGAAGCTGGACTCGGTCAGAATGTCGGCGAGAATATCGACAGCAAGCGGCACGTGGTCCTTGAGAACCCTGGCATAATAGGAGGTCGTTTCGGTGGAGGTCGCAGCATTGACCTCGCCACCGACGTTTTCGATCTCTTCGGCAATCTGGCGGGCGGTGCGCCGCGCGGTGCCCTTGAAAGCCATGTGCTCCAGCAGATGGGCAATGCCATGTTCGCCGAGAGTTTCATTGCGCGAACCGGACTTGATCCACACGCCGAGCGCCACACTTTCGAGATGCGGCATGTGCTCGGTTACCACCGTCAACCCGGAAGGGAGCCGGGTGCACTCAACTTTCATCATACGTTTCTTCTCGTTCTTACCCCCGGAGACGGGTACGCTCGCCGATAAAGGTTTCGACGGTTTTCAGGTCCGGATCCAGGATATCGAAACGCTCCTCCCTGTTCATCAGGTCAGCAAGCCACGTCGGAAGCGCCGGGTCAATACCACTTGCCGATTTTACCGCGTCCGGGAATTTCGCCGGATGGGCGGTGGCAAGCGTCACCATGGGAGCGGATGCCTTCTCGTGTTTGGCGGCGACGAAGACACCGACGGCGCTATGCGGATCGAGCAGATAGCCCGTGTCTGCAAGCGTCTTTGCGATCGTCTTGGCGACTTCTTTCTCCGAGGCGCGACCGGCGCGGAACTCCTTGCGGATCGCCTTCAGCGCCTTTTCGCGGATGGTGAAGGAACCGGACTGCTTCAGCCCGTCCATCGCCGAGCGGATTTCGCCCGGGTCGCGATCGTTCGCCTCGAACAGAAGCCGTTCGAAGTTCGACGAGATCTGGATGTCCATCGACGGTGCGGTGGTCGCCTTGACGTCGCGCATCTCGTAGCGGCCGGTCTTCAGCGTGCGGGCGAGAATGTCGTTTTCGTTGGTGGCGATGATCAGCTTGTCGATCGGCAGGCCCATGCGCTTGGCGACGTAGCCGGCGAAGATATCGCCGAAGTTACCGGTGGGGACCGTGAAAGAGATCTTGCGGTCTGGGCCGCCGAGCGCGACCGCCGTCGTGAAGTAATAGACGATCTGGGCCATGATGCGCGCCCAGTTGATCGAGTTGACACCCGAAAGCTTGACACGGTCGCGGAAGGCGGCGTCGTTGAACATCGCTTTGACGAGGTTCTGGCAGTCGTCGAAGTTGCCGTTGACTGCAATCGCATGGACGTTCGATGCGCTCGAGGTCGTCATCTGCCGCTGCTGCACCGGCGAGACTTTGCCGTGCGGGAAAAGAATGAAGATGTCGGTGCGCTCACGACCGGCAAAGGCGTCGATGGCGGCGCCCCCGGTGTCGCCCGAAGTCGCGCCGACGATGGTGGCGCGCTCGCCGCGTTCGGAAAGCACATAGTCCATCAGCCGGGCGAGCAGTTGCATCGCCACGTCCTTGAAGGCGAGCGTCGAGCCATGGAAGAGCTCCATGACGAAGGCGTTCGGTCCGGTCTGCACCAGCGGCGCCACCGCCGGGTGGCGGAAGGTGGCATAGGCCTCGTCGATCATTTCGCGGAACTTGGCCGCCGGGATCTCGCCATTGATGAAGGGTTCGAGCACGGTAAAGGCAATGTCCTGGTAGGATTTGCCGCGCAGGCCGCGAATTTCCTTCTTGGAAAACTTCGGCCATTCCTTGGGGAGATAGAGACCGCCATCGCGCGCAAGACCGGCAAGCAGCGCGTCGCAGAAGCCGAGAGGAGCGGCTTCGCCGCGCGTCGAGATATACTTCACCATCGTTGTCCTTCGTCCCACCTCAAGGATTGCGGCGACCTTGGGAAACGTCGTCGCGACACGCTCGTCTTATTGCGTCAGTCCTTGACAGAGTCTGCATCTATTCTTGTCACCGACCCAATTTCCGGTCGCAAAACTAGCTTCGGAAAATTCGGAAGGGACGGACTGACCCAATCGATTTTTCAGTTTGTCGCTGCTATAGACGATGCCCGAAGGCCATGAAAGGTCTTCCGGCCGAGATTTCGGTCAAGGAGTTTCAACCGGTCCAGCAGAGGTTGTTCAACGTGTTTGGCAAAGTTTCCCGGCCTGTTCTCGCAATATCTTTTCTCGCAGTCCTAGCCGGCTGCAATAAGACGCAATCCGGTGGGGCGATCGACGCAGGCGGCAGTGCCGCTGCTCCGACGCCGGCCGTCGTTCAGGCCGCATGCCCGCAGGTCGTCATTCGTGACGGCACAAATGTGCATGCCAGCTACGTAAAGGGGGCCAAGAACGACCCGACGAAGCTCGTCTATCAGGCCTCCCTGGCAGACACCACGCGGCAATGCGTGCAGAGCGAGAGCGCGTTGACGATAACCGTCGTGGTCCAGGGCCGCGTCGTCAGCGGTCCTGCCGGTGGTCCCGGCAAGGTCACCATGCCGATCCGCGTGGCTGCAACCGACGAAGACAAGACGCTCTATTCGGAACTGACGCAGCATGCGGTGGAAATCCCCGCAACCGGTTCGGCCCAGTTCGTCTTCACCAAGGCCGACGTGACGCTGCCGGCCGGCGCCGGATCCAATGTCACCGTCTATGTGGGCTTCGACGAAGGCCCGCCGGCCAAGGGCAAGAAGAAGTAAGCAGCGGCCTATGCCGCAAAAAAAACGCCGGGGCTTGCCCCGGCGTTTTCATTTCCGTCGTGTGCGGCTTATTCAGCCGGAACGCTCTTGCCGCCTTCCCACTTGTAGAGCGAGAAAGCCTGCGAGGTCAGGTCGCCGGCTTCGCTGTAGGTCAGCTTGCCGAGAACCGTGTCGATGGCTTCGCCAGACTTGATCGCAGTTGCAACCGCGGTCGCGTCTTCGGCGGAGCCTGCCTTCTCGATGCCGGCCTTCAGCACCTGGACGGCAGCATAGGCGTTGAGCGTGAAGGCTTCGGCCGGGATGTTCTTCGCCTTCAGCGCTTCGACAGCCGGAGCCGAGGCGGGGTTGCTGGTCGCGTCGCTGGCATTGGTGTAGACCGTGCCGGTCGCAGCTTCGCCGCCGATTGCCCAGAACTCGGTGTTGGACAGGCCGTCGCCGCCGAAGATCTGCGCCTTCACGCCCTGGTCGTGCATCTGGCGTGCCAGCAGGCCACCTTCCGGATGGTAGCCGCCGAAGTAGACGACATCGACGTTTTCCGACTTCAGGCGGGTAACGATCGCGCTGAAGTCCTTGTCGCCCGGGTTCAGGCCTTCATAAACGACTTCGGTGATGCCGCCGGCATTGATCGCCTTCTTGAAGCCGTCAGCAAGGCCCTTGCCGTAAGGCGCCTTGTCGTGGAGGACGGCAATCTTCTTGTCCTTGAGGTTCTTGACCACATAGGCAGCGGCGACTTCGGCCTGCTGGTCGTCGCGGCCGCAGGTGCGCAGCACGTTCCAGAGACCGCGGGTGGTGAGGTCAGGCGTGGTTGCCGTCGGTGTCACCATCAGGATGCCGTTTTCGGCAAGGATGTCCGAAGCCGCCATCGAGGTGCCCGACAGAACCGGGCCGACGACGTAGCGGATGCCTTCACCAGCAGCCTGGTTGGCAACCGAAACGGCCTGCTTCGGATCGCCGGCGTCGTCGAGCATCTTCAGCACGATCTTCTCGCCATTGATGCCGCCAGCCTTGTTGATCTCGTCTGCAGCCGTTTCCGCGCCGTTCTTAACCTGCTCGCCATAGGCCGCGACCGGGCCGGTGAGCGGCGTGATCACGCCAATGGTGATGTCGGCGAAGGCGAGCGGGCCAAAGGCGACGCTGGCCGCCAGGGTCAGGCCGGTCAACATTGAAAGACGCATTGTGTTTCCTCCTAAAAATACCCCGATGGGGCTTGCTTGGTACGGCCCTCGTGCGCGGCTCCTCGAAAACCGGGAAGATTTTCTAGGGGACGTGACGCCACTGCAATGTGTCATCATGTCCCTCGGCGTCTAATTGGACGTCTGCCGTGTTGGCCGAAGGCTTCTTTCCCGCTCCGGCCGAAAGCCGGAGCGAAAGGGGCATGGCGGTGTGCGACCGCCTGCGGCCAATCAGGCCGTCATCGACTCCGACCATGCGGAAAGGGCCGCGATCACGCCCGGCAACGCCGTCATGCGCGAAATCACCGTTTCCGCACCCGCTTCGGTCAGCTGGTCGGCATGCGAGGGGTGGGTGTGCGAACCGCCGGTGAAGCCGACGACGCGCATGCCAGCGGCACGTGCACCGTGGATGCCGTGCACGGAGTCCTCGATCACCAGCACCCGCGACGGGTCGACGCCCATCTGCTTGGCGCCGTGCAGGAAGATATCCGGCTTCGGCTTGACGCGGTCGGCGCCGAGGTCGCGCGCGGAATAGATGTGTCGGCCGAAATGGTCCTTGATGCCGACCTTGCCGAGCATCATGGCAAGTCGCGCCGAGGTCGAGTTGGAGCAGATGCAGTGCGGCAGCGTCAATTGCGCCAGCATCGGCTTGACGCCGTCGATGATGTTGAGGTCGCGGGCAAGGCGCTCGTCGAGGATGACGTCGACCTTGCTGATGAGCTGGGCCGAAAGCGGGATGCTTGCTTCCTTCTCGATTTGCAGCAGCGTGTTGTGCCAGGTCATGCCGGCAAAACGCTCCGCCATTTCCTCGACGCTGATCGGGTAACCCGCTTCTGTCAGCAGTGCTGCTTCGACTTCCGATGCGATGATTTCGGAATCGACGAGAACGCCGTCGCAATCAAAAATGATGAGATCGATACCGGTCATATGGAACAGTTCCCTGGGAGGAGAGGCGCCGCAGGCGGGGGGAGGAATGTTCGCGCGGCGCGGGGCTTTCGTACGGCAGAGCTTTTATACGATGGTAGGCCAAAGCTCAACCATTGGAAATTATCGAAACCGCCCGTGCGCTTGCTCGACAGTATTGTTTCGCGGCTCTATCAGTAGGCGATGGAAAAGCAGCAGGACGACACGCTCGCAAGTCGCATCAGCAAGGCCCTGGCCGAGCGGATCATCTCCGGTATGCTGATGCCCGGGGAGCGCTTGCGGCAGGATCATATCGCCGAGGAATTCGGCGCGAGCCACGTTCCCGTTCGCGAAGCCTTTCGACGGCTGGAGGCCCAGGGCCTTGCCGTCAGCGAGCCGCGCCGCGGCGTTCGCGTCGCCTCCTTCGACCTGAAGGAGGTGAGGGAGGTCGCCGAAATGCGCGCGGTGCTGGAGGTTCTGGCGCTTCGCCATGCCATCCCGCATCTGACGCCGGCGATCCTCGATCGGGCCGAGATGGCCACGGCCGCCGCCGATACTTCGCGCGACGTGCGCTCCTGGGAGGCGGCAAACCGCGCCTTCCATCGGCTGATCCTCGAACCCTGCAGCATGCCGCGGCTGCTGGCGGCGATCGATGATCTGCATGCAGCGAGCGCCCGCTTCCTGTTTTCCGCCTGGCGCACGAGCTGGGAGGCGCGCACCGATCACGATCACCGCGCGATCCTCGCCGCCTTGCGCGAAGGCCGAGGCGACGAGGCGGCAAAGATCCTCGAACGCCATGTGGGCTGGATCGGCAAGACGCCGGTCAGGACCGCCGCGGGCGAAACCCGCGAGGCCTTTTCCATCGTCGGCTAGAATGGTTTTGCTGGCAGCAGCTACTGCGGAAACAGCTCGGAAAAAGCCTTCTCACCGTTGGCGGTGAAGCGGATGGCGCGGCTGTTCGCCTCGCGCTTGGCCCAGCCCTTGTCGATGAATAGCGTCAGCAACGCTTCGCCAAGCGAACCGGCCAGATGCGAGCGGCGCTCGCTCCAGTCGAGGCAGGTGCGGCAGATCGGGCGGCGGGATTTCTTGAGTGCTGAATAGTCGATGCCGAGCGCCTCGATCCGGTTCTGCCCGTCGGGCGTCAGCGCCAGGTCGTCGCCGGTGACTTCGATCTGCTTTTCGGCAATCAGGCTGTCATACATGCGCACGCCATAGTCGCCGGCCAGGTGATTGTAGCAGACGCGCGCTTTTCTCAGCGCCGGATCCTTCGGCCCGGGGCGGTGCCGGTTCATGCCGCGGCTGGCGGCAAAGCCCATCAGGTTCTCGAGCATCAGCCCGACTTCGTCTTCTGCCAGCTGAAAATATCGGTGACGGCCTTGCTTGCGCTGGCTGAGCAGACCGCCGGCCTCGAGCTTGGCCAGGTGGGAACTGGCGGTCTGCAGCGTGATGCCGGCATGGGTGGCAAGCTCGGTTGCGGTCAGCGCACTACCCCCCATCAGCGCCGTCAGCATGTTGGCGCGGGCGGGATCGCCGATCAGCGATCCGATGAGAGCGATGTCTGGACCTTCCTTCATACTTCGATCGTAGTCGAAGCATCCGCGTCGAACAAGGAGGCATAGTCACTCCATCGAAGGCTTGACGCCTTGCCCGACCACAGGAAGACGACGATGATCACCTGCTTCATCCGCTATGAAATCGATCCCTTCAAAAAGGACGAGTTCGCCACCTATTCGCGCAACTGGGGCGAGGCGATCCCGCGCTAAGGCGCCGATCTCATCGGCTATTTCGGTCCGCATGAGGGATCTGCGACGACGGCTTACGGCGTTTACAACATCGAGAGCCTCGCGGCCTACGAGGCCTATCGCGCCCGGCTCGCCGCCGATCCGCTCGGCCGGGAAAATTATGCCTTCTCCCGCCGCGAGCGGTTTATCCTGAAGGAGGATCGTATTTTCCTGAAGAACGTCTCGATGCCCATCGGAGGAAAGTGAAACATGATTGCCGTCATCTTCGAAGTCCTACCGGCCGAGGGCCGGCGTGACGCCTATCTCGGCATTGCCGCCGACCTGCGTCCGCTGCTCGACGACATCGATGGCTTCATCTCGATCGAGCGGTTCCAGAGTCTGGCCAATCCCGACAAGGTGTTGTCCCTGTCTTTCTGGCGCGACGAGGAGGCGGTGAAGGCCTGGCGGAACGGCGCCGAACATCGTGCCGCCCAGGATGCGGGGCGCCACGGCGTCTTTGCCGATTACCGCCTGCGCATCGCCTCCGTGATCCGCGACTACGGGCTGAACGAGCGCCGTGAGGCCCCCTCAGACAGCCGCGCCTTTCACGACGCCCGGTGAAACGGCGTCCGCGACGCTTGAACGGGGCGGCGGGAGGCGGGTGAAAAGCCCGTTCCCGCCTTTCCTGTCCACTCCAGAAGACCTCTCTAACATAGCGCGACTACGCACTTTTTCGAAACGGCCTTCAGGCTTTGGTAACCATCTTCGGTAACCATACGCTCCATGATCCGTTCCGAGTAAGCGTATTTGCGAGTTGTCCATGTCTTCAGTTGTTTCGCTTGCCGAAGTCTCCCGTTCCACCCGTCCGTTGGGCTGGCTCGACAGCATCATCAAGGGTGACTGCGTTGCCGCGCTCAATGCGCTTCCCGACAATTCGGTCGACGTCGTTTTCGCCGACCCGCCCTACAACCTCCAGCTCGGCGGCATGCTGACCCGTCCTGATCAGTCGGTGGTCGACGCCGTCGACGACGAATGGGACCAGTTCGCATCGTTCGAAGCCTACGACGCCTTCACCCGCGCCTGGTTGCTCGCCTGCCGCCGCGTGCTGAAGCCGACCGGCACCCTCTGGGTGATCGGCTCGTACCACAACATCTTCCGCGTCGGCGCCATCCTGCAGGACCTGCACTTCTGGATCCTCAACGACATCATCTGGCGCAAGACCAACCCGATGCCGAATTTCAAGGGTCGGAGGTTCCAGAACGCTCATGAGACGCTGATCTGGGCGACGCCGAACGCCAATGCCAAGGGCTACACCTTCAACTACGATGCGATGAAGGCGGCCAATGACGACGTGCAGATGCGCTCCGATTGGCTGTTCCCGATCTGCTCCGGTCACGAGCGCCTGAAAGGTGACGACGGCAAGAAGGTGCATCCGACCCAGAAGCCGGAAGCGCTGCTCGCCCGTATCATGATGGCTTCGACCAAGCCGGGCGACGTCATTCTCGATCCCTTCTTCGGTTCCGGCACGACCGGTGCCGTCGCCAAACGCCTCGGCCGCCACTTCGTCGGCATTGAGCGCGAGCAGGATTACATCGACGCGGCATCGGCACGCATCGACGCGGTCGAACCGCTCGGCAAGGCGATGCTCTCGGTCATGACCGGCAAGAAGGCCGAGCCGCGCGTCGCCTTCAACACGCTGATCGAAAGCGGGCTGATCAAGCCCGGCACGGTTCTGACGGACGCCAAGCGCCGCTACAGCGCGATCGTTCGTGCCGACGGCACGGTCGCCTCCGGCGGCGAGGCCGGTTCAATTCATCGCCTGGGCGCCAAGGTCCAGGGGCTTGATGCCTGCAACGGATGGACCTTCTGGCACTTCGAAGAGGGGAACACCCTGAAGCCCATCGACGAACTCAGAAGCGTCATTCGAAATGATCTGGCAAAACTGAACTGATCAACCAGTTCCGCCGGATCCTTCGAAAAGCGCTCTAACCGGTTTTTGTACCTTCAGTCCCGGAAAGAGAGCTTTAAATGCCCGGAATCCTCAATGTGAGGATTCCGGGCATTTGTATGTTTGGGCCATCCGACGGAGCGTTTGAAGCGCCCGGCAGGGCCCTGAGGTCGATTGCCAATCTTCGCATCCGCTCATAGGGTTCGGACAGAGCAACTTCATCCGAACAAGAGTGTTAACCGCATGGCCGTGCCCGATCGTCTCCAGCGCGTGAAGCAATGGGCGCGGCAAATCAAACGCGACGTCGTTGCGCTCTGGTTCGCCGCGCGAGATCGTCGAACGCCGTTTTCGGCGAAATTCGTTGCCGGCACTGTGGCGGCCTACGCACTTTCGCCGGTCGACCTGATCCCCGATTTCATTCCGATACTCGGCTACCTCGATGATCTTATTCTCGTTCCGCTCGGCATCCTCTTGGCCGTACGTCTGGTGCCGCCAGCGCTGATGGAAGAATTCCGAGAGCGGGCGGCGGCATTGGAAGGACGCCCGTCCAGCCGCAGCGGCCTCCTCGCGATCCTGAGCATCTGGTTCGCGGCCGCAGTCGTTGCGGCCTGGCTGGCATGGGGCTTCATCGCGGCCAGGCCCTGACAATGGGCGGCGGCGACCCGTGCCGCCGCCGCGCGCCGAATGGAGGATACGCCGCCTTTAGAGAGCCGGCGTTCCCTGTGGGCGCAAGTGGTAGAGGGTTCGGGCGCCCTTATCCTCGAAGCCGCAACTGGCGAGCACAGGCTCGAGGCGTGCTCTTTCGTCTTCCTGTAACTCGACGGTGGCGACCCTGATATCGGGATAGGCCGCGGGTATGCGCTGAAGCAGGGCGGCAACCAGGGCAATCAGCCCGCAAGACGGGGCATGGTGTTCGGTGATGTGGATCATCATTTCATCGCTCCAGACAAAGGCGTAGGCCTCGGCGACCACGAGGTCGTGATGTTCCAGCCACTGCATCAGCAGCCCGCCCTCATCCCAGTCAGCGATACGTTGGGCGACGGAGTCCGCGTCCCAGGTCGTGGTGCAGGTTTCTCCACTGCAGTCCGATATCCCCGCGCGTGTGAGGAAGTCCACGAACTTTGCGAGGAGATCTTCTGGGAGAGGCGCCTGGACGGCGTAAACGACGGCACCGTCCTTGGGTTTTGCGATTGCGGCCGGCCAGCGCTTGGGTGACGCCTGCCAGGTCCTGAACAGATCCCGAAGCGCGGTCGCGCCGGTCATTTCGACGACCTGCTGGTTGAGGGCGGTTTTTCGGGAGTGCCAGATGATGCCTTCTGAACCGGCCTCTACGGCTGCAAGCCGAAAGAGCCGCGCGAGAATTTCGGCGTCGTGCAGGTCGTGCGACGGCATGGCGTGCCAGCCTCGATCGGCCGCTCTCTTGTCGTCGCCTTCAGTCGGCGGCCGAAGGCTGAGCCAGCCCGCCAGTTTGGCATCGCGTCTGGCGACGACGAAACGGGTATCTGAAAACCGTTCTCCAAACTCTTCCGGAGGCACTTCGTCGCGAAAGCTGGCCTCGGTCGTCGCGTAGAGCTCGTCGATGAAGGCGTCCTTGGCGGCGCCGTCTCGAACTACTGAAAATTCTAAACTATTCATATATTGCCTCTGCGATTACGCAATCGCAGGTAGTAAATATGATTCGTGGCGGAATCGTGCCGCCACGAGCAGGAGCCATCGTCGATCGGCAGTTCAGCCTACGGATGAATGCCGTAGCCGGCGAGATCGGCCTTCAGCTTTTCCGGATCGACGAAATGCACCGCATGCCAGCCGGCAAGCCGCGCGGCTTCGACGTTGGGAATGCTGTCGTCGATGAAGAGGGTGGCCGATGGGTCGAGATCGAAGGTCCGCGTGTGCGTCTCATAGATGGCGATATCGGGCTTGATCAGCTTGACGTCGCCCGAAACGGTGACGCCGCGTGGCAGCGTCAGGAAGGGATAAAGGACCTGCGCCTCGCGGAACGTGTCGGAGGCGAAGTTGGTCAGCATCGTCACGTCGCGTCCTTCGGCGATCAGTCGCTCCAGGAGTGACACCGTCTCCACATAGGCGTGCGGCACCATCTCCTGCCAATATTTGCGGAAGGCGCGGATCTGTTCTTCACGCTCGGGAAAGTCCTTGATCAGCAGCGCTTCCGCCTCTTCCCAGGAACGGCCGCGGTCCTGCTCGATGTTCCAGTCGTGGGTGCAGACATTGGCAAAGAACCACTCGCGCTCGGCCTCGTCGGGGATGATGCGGCTGTAGGGCAGGTTGGGGTCGTAGTGGATAAGCACCTTGCCGATGTCGAAGACGATGTGGCGGATATCGATGCTGCTCATGAACGTATTCCCTGCTTGAACTTTCGGAGTTGGAGCGGGACGGGTGGGCCCGTACCGTGCTAGCGTTCCGCCTTGAAGGCATGCGGGATCGCCTGGGCGATCGCCTTCTTCATCACCGTCGGCAGCGCCTGGGCACTCAGCGAGTGAACCGGCTCCCACCAGCCGTTGCCCTGCGTCCCGGCGCGCGCGACATTGGCGCGGTAGACCGAGAGACGCAACTCGAAATGCGTGAACACGTGGCTGATGGTGCCGCAATCTTCCCAGGCCGCTGCAAAGGGTTGGGAGGCAAGCGAGGTGTCGCCGTCCTGCCGCGATGTCCAGTCGGTGCCGGGCACTTCGGTCATGCCGCCAAGCAGGCCCGTCTCGGCCCGCTTGCGCAGATAGACCGCGTTGTCGGCGTCGATCGCGACGAAGGCGGCGCCGCGCCGAAGCGGCTTGTCCTTCTTCTGCGCCTTGCGCGGAAAGGTTTCCGGATCGGCGACGACAAGCGCGCGACAGTGGGCGCGGAAGGGACAGAGCGAGCAGGCGGGCCGTTTCGGCGTGCAGAGCGTCGCGCCGAGATCCATCATCGCCTGGGCGAAATCACCCGGCCTGCTCTCAGGGGTGAGCGCGGCGACGCGGGCCCGCATCTCGGGCTTTGCCGCCGGCAGCGGCGTTTCGATTGCATAGAGGCGGGAAATCACCCGCTCGACATTGCCGTCGAGCACGGCGCTTCTGCGATTGAAGGCGATCGCCGCGACCGCGGCGGCGGTATAGTCGCCGATGCCGGGAAGGGACTTCAGCCCGTCCTCCGTGTCGGGAAAGCGGCCGCCATGATCGTTCGCGACGGCCTCGGCGCATTTCTTCAGGTTGCGGGCGCGCGCATAATAGCCGAGCCCGGCCCATGCCTTCATCACGTCCTCATTCTCGGCGCGCGCAAGGTCCTCGACGGTCGGCCACAGTGACAGGAACTTTTCGAAATAGGCTTTTACCGCCTGCACCGTCGTCTGCTGCAGCATCACTTCGGAAAGCCAGACATGGTAGGGATCGGCGACGATGCCTCGGCGTGCCATCGGCGGCGAAACCCGCCAGGGCAGGTCGCGATGGTGCCTGTCGTACCATTCCAAAAGCAGGGGTGCGGCGTCCGCCGCCGGTATCGTATCGTGCATGATTTGCCGGGAGTTCCGTTTCCGGCCTATACTTGGCGAAGCGGAGCCGCGGCATCAAGGCTCAATCGACATTGCCTACAGAAAGTCCATACGTGAGCGAGCAGAAGACCCGGAAGGGCGTCGTCCAGATCAGCGAAGTCGCGAACGGCCTGATCGACCCGGTGCTCGCCAAGCGGGCAGGCATCAACACCATGCTGCTCGGCTCCTGGGACGAAATCGCCGGCGAGGACTTTGCCGATTGCACGCGGCCCGAAAAGATCGCCTGGCCGCGACGGGCCTCCGAGATCATGGGCGAGGGCGGCCATCAGCCGGGCGTCCTGACGGTTGCCTGCGAGGGCGCGCGCGCGCTGTTTTTGACCCACGCCCAGGGCGAATTGATCCAGCGCATCAACGGCTTCTTCGGCTTCTATGCGATCGGGCAGCTGCGCATCGTTCAAAAGCCCGTCTCCCAGCAGCCGAAACACCGTGGCAAGCCCAAGCCGCTGACCGGTGAACCTGCACGGCGGCTCGAGACCATGGTCGAAGGCATCGAAAGCGAGGAGCTGAAGGCCGCCTTGCGTCGGCTGGGGACCGCCGTGCTCAATCCCCGGCGCCGCTAAGGCACGGCGCGCAAAACTATGCAGCGGTTTTCGCGACTACGAGACGCGAAAACCAGAGGCTTAAAGCGCAAGCAGCGAATCGGAAAGATCGCGACGCGCTTTTGGGCGGCCATCGCTCGGTCACAATTCTTTGAATTCTGTTGACGCCGCGCCACTTGCCGCCCTGCGCGGGGCAAGATATCGAATCCGCACTGCAATTCCCTCCGAACACGGGTCAAATCATGTCCGCTTCCGCAATGAACCTTACCAAGCGCCTGCTCAGCGGTGCCGCCATCGCAACTGTCGCCCTGGTGCTTGCTGCCTGCAGCGACGAAAAGAAGGAAACGGCCTCCACCACACCGGCCGCGACCACCGAAGCCGCCAAGGCTGAAACCAAGCCGGCAACGGACGCGACCACGACTGCATCGACGACCGCGACCCCGGCCACCGCCGAAGCCAAGCCCTCTGCCGGCACCGAAGTCGCCCAGACGACGGCTGCTCCCGTCAAGGTCGAGCTCCCCTCGTCGGAAGGGTCCGTCGACGTCGCCAAGCTGATGGAACCGGGCGCCCTGCCGGAAATGGCGATCGGCGACGCCAACGCGCCGGTGACGATCGTCGAATACATGTCGATGACCTGCCCGCACTGCGCCGCCTTCCACAACAACACCTTCGAGGCGATCAAGACCAAGTATGTCGACAGCGGCAAGGTCCGCTTCGTGCTGCGCGAATTCCCGTTCGATCCGCGCGCGGCGGCTGCCTTCATGCTGGCGCGCTGCGCTCCGGAAGGCCAGTACTTCCCGATGATCTCGATGCTGTTCAAGCAGCAGCAGCAGTGGGCCGCAGCCCAGAATGGTCGCGACGCTCTGCTGCAGATGTCCAAACTCGCTGGTTTTACACAGGAGAGCTTCGAGGCCTGCTTGACGAACCAAAAACTTCTGGATGATGTGAATACTGTTATGCAACGGGGCGCCAAGGAATTCGGGGTTCAGTCGACGCCGACCTTCTTTGTCAATGGCGAGCACTATTCGGGGGACATGTCGGTTGACGTTATGTCGGCCCTCATCGACAGCAAGCTCTGATCCTTCGCTTTTCCTGAAAACGGGCGACGGCAGCAGCTGTGCGCCCGTTTTTCTTGTCTGGGCTGATGGTAGAGGGGGGGACCTCGTAGCCCCAGCGTCCGCTCCATGAAGTTCAACAAGCTTCGCCTGCTCGGCTTCAAGTCCTTCGTCGAACCGACCGAATTCATCATCGAGCGCGGATTGACCGGTGTCGTCGGACCGAACGGTTGCGGCAAGTCGAACCTCGTCGAAGCCTTGCGCTGGGTGATGGGGGAGAACTCCTACAAGAACATGCGCGCTTCCGGCATGGACGACGTGATCTTTTCCGGATCCGGCAATCGTCCCGCGCGTAACACGGCCGAGGTCGGCCTTTATCTCGACAACAGCGACCGCACGGCACCCGCTGCCTTCAATGACAGCGACGAGATCCAGGTCAGCCGCCGCATCGAGCGCGAGCAGGGCTCGGTCTACCGCATCAACGGCAAGGAAGCGCGCGCCAAGGATGTACAGCTTCTCTTCGCCGACGCGTCGACTGGTGCACGCTCGCCGTCGATGGTCGGGCAGGGGCGCATCGGCGAACTGATCGCCGCCAAGCCGCAGGCCCGTCGCCAGCTCCTGGAAGAGGCGGCCGGCATCTCTGGCCTGCACTCTCGCCGCCACGAAGCGGAGCTGCGTCTGCGTGCCGCCGAGACCAATCTCGAGCGTCTCGACGACGTCACCTCGCAGCTCGAAAGCCAGATCGAGAGCCTCAAGCGCCAAGCGCGCCAGGCCAACCGCTTCAAAATGCTTTCGGCCGATATCCGCAAGCACGAGGCGATCCTGTTCCATATTCGCTGGGTGCAGGCCAAGGAGGCGGAGGGCGAGGCGACGAGCCAGCTCAACCAGGTGACTGCGCTGGTCGCGGAAAAGGCGCAGCAGCAGATGCAGGCGGCCAAGGACCAGGCGATCGCCAGCCTGAAGCTGCCGGAGCTGCGCGAAAACGAAGCGAAGTTCGCCGCCGCCCTCCAGCGTCTGCAGATTGCCCGCTCACAGCTCGAAGAGGATGCCGGCCGCATCCTCAGGCGCCGCGACGAGTTGCAGCGCCGGCTGGCGCAGCTTGCCGAGGATATCGCCCGCGAGGAGCGCCTTGTCGTCGACAATGCCGGCATTCTTTCGCGTCTCGACGAAGAGGAAGCCGAACTCAGCGACATGCTCGCGGAGGCCGACGACCGTGCGACGGAAGCGCGCGAGCGCCTCGAAGACGCAAACGAAAAGCTCGCCGGCAGCGAGGCGCTATTGGCGCGTCTAACGGCGGAACGCGCCGAGGCACAGGCCGGCCGCAACCAGCTGGAGCGCACGCTGCGCGACCTGTCGGAGCGCCAGGCACGTCTTGCCCGCCAACTTGGCGACCAGTCGCGCGATCTCGATGAACTCGACCGCCAGATGGCGGCCCTTCCCGATCCGCACGAAAAGCAGGGTCAGGTCGAGGTCGCAGAAGCTGCGCTGGAAGAAGCCGAAAGCAATGTGCTCGCGATCGAGGAAAGCCTCGCTGAAGCGCGGCGCATGGAGGTCGAGGCGCGTCAGCCCGTCGATCGGACGCGCGCGACGCTGAACGGCATCGAGACCGAGGCACGCACCATCCGGCGCATGCTGGAGGCGGTGGCCGGTGGCGCCTATCCCGCCGTCGTCGAGGAGATGAAGGTCGACCGGGGCTTCGAGACCGCATTGGGCGCGGCCCTTGGCGACGATCTCGACTCGCCGCTCGAAACCGACGCGCCGGCCCATTGGCGCGCGCCGGGGGATCATGTCGGGGACGGCGATTTGCCGGAAGGCGTGAGCCCGCTGATTGCCCATGTGAAGGCGCCCGACGCGCTGACCCGCGCCCTGAAGCAGATCGGCATCGTCGCAAGCGAGGCGGAAGCCGAGCGGCTGCTGCCCCTGCTGAAACCCGGCCAGAGCCTTGTCACCAAGCAGGGCTCCGTCTGGCGCTGGGACGGCCACGTGACTGGCTCCGAGGCGCCAAGTGCTGCCGCATTGCGGCTGGCGCAGAAGAACCGGTTGGCCGAACTCGATACCGAGGCCGACGGCGCCGCTGAGGCGCTGCGCCTCGCGGAGGCCGAACTTGCCTCTGCGGGCAGTCGCATCCGCGCCGAGGACGAGCGGTTGCGGCTTGCCCGCGACGCGCAGCGCATGATCACCCGACAGCTCGGCGAAGCCCGCGACGCGCTCGCTGCCGCTGAACGCGCCTCGGGCGACCTTGCCCGCCGCCGCGCGGTGCTTGCCGAATCGCGCAGCCAGATCGAGGCGCAGGTCGAAGAGGTGGCCGAGCAGATCGAGACGGCCAACGACGCGCTCGCCGATGCGCCCGATCTCTCCGAACTGGAACTGACGCTGCGCACACAGACGGCCGATGTCGCAGCCGATCGTGCCGCCGTCGCCGAGGCCCGTGCCGCCCATGATGGCCTGGCGCGCGAGAACGAGGCGCGTCAGCGGCGCATCGCGGCGATTGCCAGTGAACGACAGACCTGGAAGGCGCGCGCGGCGAGCGCCGATGAGCACATCGCGACCCTGCGCGACCGCGAGGCAGAAGCCCGCGACGAGGTCGAAGAGCTGATCGATGCGCCCGACGAGTTCGAGGACAAGCGCCGGGCGCTGATGAACGAGTTGCAGAAGGCGGAAGCGGCCCGACGCGAAGCGGCCGATCTGCTTGCCGAGGCTGAAAACCGTCAGCGCGAGGCGGACCGGTTGGCGGCAACCGCGCTCTCCGAACTGGCGGAATCGCGCGAAAAGCGCGGCCGCGCCGAAGAGCGGCTGGTCTCCGCCCGCGAACGTCGCGTCGAGATCGAGGCCCGCATTCAGGAAGCGCTCTCCTGCGCGCCGCACGAGGTCATGCGATTGACGGGGCTTGCCGTCGACGAGGCACTGCCGGACATGCGCAACATCGAGCGCGAACTCGAACGGCTGAAGATCGAGCGCGAGCGGCTTGGTGCCGTCAACCTGCGTGCCGAAGAAGAACAGAAGGAGCTTTCGGAAAAGCTCGCCCTGCTGCTCAGAGAGCGCGACGACGTCATCGAGGCGATCCGCAAGCTCAGGAGCGCCATCCAGAACCTGAACCGCGAGGGCCGCGAGCGCCTGATCGCCGCATTTGACGTCGTCAACGTACAGTTCCAGCGGCTGTTCACCCACCTCTTCGGGGGGGGCACGGCCGAGCTGCAACTGATCGAGAGCGACGATCCGCTGGAGGCCGGCCTTGAAATTCTCGCCCGCCCGCCGGGCAAGAAGCCACAGACCATGACGTTGCTTTCCGGCGGCGAGCAGGCGCTGACGGCGATGGCATTGATCTTCGCCGTGTTCCTGACCAATCCCGCGCCAATCTGCGTGCTGGACGAAGTCGATGCACCGCTCGACGACCACAATGTCGAGCGCTACTGCAACCTGATGGACGAAATGGCGGCGTCGACCGAGACACGCTTCATCATCATCACCCACAACCCGATCACCATGGCCCGCATGAACCGCCTGTTCGGCGTGACCATGGCCGAGCAGGGCGTCTCCCAACTCGTTTCCGTCGACCTGCAGACGGCGGAACGCCTGCGCGAAGTCGTCTGATTCACTCAAATTCGGCGATGAAACCGGATACCGGCCGCGATGGGTCGCGCGCTTCCCAGGTGTCGACGTAGGCGGCGAGGGGGACCTTGTTTGCTCGATAGGCTGCGTAAAGCGTTGCCGCCCCAGCCTTTTCCGGCGGCCGCCTGAACCACCTGCCGAAGGTGACGGCAGCGCCCGTCGTCCATCTCCACCCTTCGGCACTGCCGTTCTCGTTGGAGAGCCCGAGCCATGGCCCGACCCGCCGGTGCTCGCCGCCTTCGAACGAACTGCTGAAGAACCGGTCATCCGTATTCGCGAGTGAGGCGACGAACGTATTTTCATCGCTGGAATCGATCGTGGCAAGGTGACCGCCGCAGCGCTCGACGATCGCCTTCGCTTCCTGCCAGCCGACTTGCTGCCCGTCATAGACCGCTGCATAGAGGTGTCTGGCAAAGGTGCCATAGGTCAGTGGTAGAGGCGAAAGACACCGCACCATGGCGATCACCGGTTCGTCCTCCAGTCCCTCGAGATCGGTGGCGTCATAGCGGCGTGCGCTGGTAGCCGAGAGAATGTCCTGATCGATGCGGGCAAAGGTGAGACCCAGGCTCGCTCCGGTCTCCTGATCGAGAAATCCGGATTGCTTTAGCCCGCGGGCCGCCTGAAATGCCGTGACCGCCCTGCGTGTCTGGCCACCGAAGGCGCCGTCCGTCGCGCCCGTGTCAAAACCCTTGCTCTGCAGGGCCTGTTGCGCGGCTGCGCGCTTGTCCTTGCTATCGAGCATCTTCTGTTCCTGTGCCATCGCAGCCAGGGATGATCTGAAGTCGTCGCTTTTGCCGAGCCGCTGAATGGATTGACGCGCCGCGTCGGCGTAGCTGCTCTCGCCATGTTTGGCGATGAAGCGCTTCCAGGTCCTGGCCGTGTCCACGCGCATCGCCTTGTTGAAGTCGAGCGCGGCGATATCGACGTTGTCAACTTTCAAGGGTCGGGGCGCTTCAAGCGTGGCGCTGCCGTCGAGGTAGAATTCCAGATCGAGAGAGGAGAGGATCTGCGGCGACTGTTTGCCGCCCGTTGCCGAGCGCACCTCACGGATCACGCGCTTGAAGGCGGTGCCGATTTCGATCCCTGGGCCGGAGAGGTTGGTTATCAGCGCCCGGGTGAAGGGCGAATGCCCGTCGGTTCCGTCAGCCGCTACCTGTCCGGGCGCCGCAGCAAAGGCAACGAGCGTGCCGGCGCCCTGTGTCTCGATCGGTGCCAGACCTCTGGTGGCGCCGCCGCGGCTTGTGCCCGCCACGTCACGATCGAGTCTGTCTGCGAGCGGATTGTTGCGGCAGGCGTCGAGGAAGATCAGGGAGATTTTCGCGCGTTGTTCCAGCGCGTTCATGATCTCCGACAGCGGCATGGTTTCTGCCGGAACGTCAAACTCGCTTTCGAGCCGCGCATCGGTGCCAACAAGGAAATTCTCGCCCCGCAACTGCATGCCGTGGCCGGCGTAGTAAAACAGGGCGACATCGTCAGGCCCGATCTTGCGCGAGAAGTTTGAAAGTGCGCCGGCAAGACCACGGCGATCGGCGTTGAGGATCAAGTCGGTTTCAAAACCCTGGCCTTTGAGAAAGACATTGAACGCTTCAGCGTCGCGCGAGGCGTTGGGCAGGGTTCCCGCAAGCACATAGTTGCTCATGCCGATGACGAGCGCCAGCCGCTTGCCGTTTCCTTCGGCGGGGGCATTCCCTGTGGTGAAGGGCACGATCAGAGCGCAAAGAACCAGCCATAGCAGCTTCACACGCCAGTTCATGACCTTGCCTCCTGCTTATGATTGACTCAGCCGTGCAGGTGTTGAATTGCCCCAAGCGGTCACTCGAATTCGAGGATCAGACCGCCCGTTCCATCGGTTGGCCCCATATCGTCCCAGCTATCGACGTAGACGGATTTCGTGTCGGCTCTGCCGTTGCGATGGGCGTAGTACATGCCGATATCGTCGCCCTTCTTGCCTTCGTTCGGCATGTCCTGGAACCATTTCGTGTAGGTCAGGGGCGCGCCGGTGTCCCAGCGCCAGCCGCCTCTGGGCTCCTTGCCCTGTGGGTCCTGCGTCAGGCCGATCCAGGGGCCCATCTTGTAGCTGACATTGCCTGAGGGGTCGTAGCCGGTGTTGAAAAAGGTCTGATCGGCGTTGAAAAGCGATGCGACGAAGGCGTTCTCCTCTTGAGACGAAATCGACGCGAGGTGCGCTCCGCAACCGCCGGCGATCCCCCGCGCATAAACGGCCAAAATTATTCCCGTCCGCACTGCGACATAGAGGTGCCCTTCGAACACGCCATATACGGTTTCGAAGTGGCGCAGGCAGGTCAGCGCCCGCAGGACGGTTTGATCGGTCTCTAGCCCCTCGAGGTTGGCAACATCATAGCGTCGGGCCTTGGGCGTGCTGTACAAGCCCTCGGCTCTGTCGTTGACTTTGATGCCGAGGGCCTCTGCCGTGCGCTCGGTGATGAAGCCGCTTGCGGGCTGTTGGTTGGTGCTCTGGAACTTCTTGATCGCTTCCCTGGTCTGTCCACCAAAAACACCATCGGCCGTGCCCGCTGCAAATCCGCGTGAGGCGAGTGCCACCTGGACGTTTCGTCGCTTGTCTTTGTCCGGCAATAGCCGCGCTTCGACGGACTGCGGCAGATGCGACTGGTTACGCACGGCGGCGGGCTCGATCTGGGCCAGTGCCTGTCGTCCGAGGTCGGCATATTCGCCGGTGCGGTGTTTTTCGACGAAGAAGTGCCAGATGCGCGCCGTTCCGATCTTCAGCGCCTTTTTGAAGTCCTTCTCTGCCTCAAGCGCTTCGGGATCCATGGCCGGCACAGTGAGTGCCGGCTGCACCGGCTGAACCGCCGCAGTCTGCGGCATGGCCGTCTGTACCGCCGGGGTTTGCACCGCCGGGGTCGTCTGGGGCGCTGCGGTTTCCGGCCCGAAGTAGAACTCTAGCGACAGGGATGACAGGATCTGCGGCTGCTGCTTGCCCTGCGTCTCCTTGCGCACGTCACGCACGACCCGCTTGAAGGCGGTGCCGACCTCGAGGCCGGCGCCCGAGAGATTGGCGATCAGCGCCCGCGTAAAGGGCGAATGCCCGTCGGTGCCGTCGGCCGCTACCTGCCCGGGCGCGGCGGCAAAGGCCACGAGCGTTCCGCCACCCTGCGTTTCGATCGGCGCCAGCCCGCGGGTCGCCGCACCGCGGGTCGCACCTTCGACTTCGCGTGTCAGCCGCTCGGCGAGCGGATTGTTGCGGCAGGCATCGAGGAAGACCATCGAGATGCGGGCACGTTTTTCCATCGCGCCGATGATCTCGGACAGTGCCACGGTCTCGGCCGGCACGTCGAACTCGCTTTCGAGCTTGGCATCGGTGCCAACAAGGAAATTCTCGCCGTGCAACTGCATGCCGTGGCCGGCGTAGTAAAACAGGGCGGTATCGTCGGGCCCGATCTTGCGCGAGAAGTTTGAAAGTGCGCCGGCAAGACCACGGCGATCGGCGTTGAGCACGAGGTTCGTTTCGAAGCCCTGGTCCTTGAGAAAGGTGTTGAAGGCTTCTGCATCGCGTGAAGCATTGGGCAGCGTTCCAGCGAGCACGTAGTTGCTCATGCCGACGACGAGCGCCAGCCGCTTGCCGTTTCCTTCGGCAAAGGCGTTTCCCATGGTGAAAAGGACCATGAGCGCCGCCGAAAGGAGCCAGGTTGTCAGATTTGCACGCCACCTCATGACCGACCCTCCGAGCCATCGAGACGGAAACGGATTGCCATGACGGGATATTCCTGGATGCACCCCCATCGCACATCTGTATATTAGATAATTGTTATGTTTCGGGCAATGTCGGATCGGGCCGCCTGGCGCAGCCTTTTCAGGAATTTCGGCTGCAATTTAAAGCCACCGACACGATTTGTGGGAGGTCAAGCGCGATGTGTAGCAATGTTACAGAAAATGATGCGCTGCAGCATAAATCTTCGCCGGGTGCATTTTCAGCCTGAAGCATATACTGTAAATCGTCACTAAAGACTGTTTCTGGGTGGAGAGCAGGCATGACGAAATGGGTTTACACCTTCGGTGGGGGCAAGGCCGAGGGACGTGCGGGTGATCGTGAGCGCTTGGGTGGCAAGGGCGCCAACCTTGCCGAGATGTGCAACCTTGGCCTGCCGGTTCCGCCGGGCCTGACGATCATCACCGATGCCTGCAACAGCTTCTTCGACAATGACAGGCAGATGCCGGATGGCCTGCGCGACCAGGTGCGCGAGGGGATCAGCCGGATGGAAGAGGTGACCGGCCGCGTCTTCGGCGACACCTCCCGTCCGCTGCTGCTTTCGGTTCGCTCAGGCGCGCGCGCGTCCATGCCCGGCATGATGGACACGGTTCTCAACCTCGGTCTCAACGATCAGTCGGTACATGCGCTTGGCCATGACGCCGGTGATGCCCGTTTTGCCTGGGACAGCTATCGTCGCTTCATCCAGATGTATGGCGACGTCGTCATGGGCGTCGACCACGACGTCTTCGAGGAAATCCTCGAGGACGAGAAGGCGCGCCTCGGCCATGAGCAGGATACCGAGCTTTCGGCGGTGGAGTGGCAGAGCGTCATTGCCCGTTACAAGGAAGCGATCGAGGAAGCGCTGGGCGAACCCTTTCCGCAGGATCCGGAAGTGCAGCTCTGGGGCGCGATCGGCGCCGTGTTTTCGAGCTGGATGAACCCGCGGGCGATCACCTATCGCCACCTGCACGCCATCCCCGCCGCCTGGGGCACCGCCGTCAACGTCCAGGCAATGGTCTTCGGCAATCTCGGCAATTCGTCGGCGACTGGCGTTGCCTTCACCCGCAACCCCTCGACCGGCGAGAACGAGCTTTACGGCGAGTTTCTGGTCAATGCACAGGGCGAGGACGTCGTTGCCGGCATCCGCACGCCGCAGAACATTACCGAAGCGGCGCGCCTTGGCTCCGGCTCCGACAAGCCCTCGCTCGAAAAGCTGATGCCGGAAGCCTTCGCCGAGTTTCGCTCGATCTGCGATACGCTCGAACGCCACTATCGCGATATGCAGGATCTGGAATTCACCATCGAGCGCGGCACGCTCTGGATGCTGCAGACGCGCTCCGGCAAGCGCACCGCCAAGGCGGCGCTGAAGGTCGCGGTCGATATGGCGGAGGAGGGGCTGATCTCCGAACAGGAGGCCGTTGCCCGCATCGATCCCGCCTCGCTCGACCAGCTGCTGCACCCGACGATCGATCCGCATGCGCGCCGCGACATCATCGGCTCGGGCCTTCCGGCCTCGCCGGGGGCTGCGACGGGCGAGATCGTCTTTACCTCGGAGGAAGCGGTGCAGGCCGACAAGGAAGGCCGCAAGGTCATCCTCGTCCGCGTCGAGACCAGCCCTGAAGATATCCACGGCATGCATGCCGCCGAAGGCATTCTGACGACCCGCGGCGGCATGACCAGCCACGCCGCCGTGGTTGCCCGCGGCATGGGTACCCCTTGCGTTTCCGGCGCCGGCAGCATTCGTGTCGACCTTCGCAACGAAACGCTGACCGCCGGAGGCGTGACGCTCAGGAAGGGTGACGTCATCACCATCGACGGCTCGTCCGGCCAGGTGCTGAAGGGCGCGATCGCCATGCTGCAACCGGAACTTTCCGGGGACTTCGGCAAGATCATGGCCTGGGCGGACGCCACCCGCCGGATGACCGTCAGGACCAATGCCGAAACGCCGGCGGACGCGCGCGCCGCTCGCTCCTTCGGCGCCGAAGGCATCGGACTCTGCCGCACGGAACATATGTTCTTCGAGGACGACCGCATCAATGTCATGCGCGAAATGATCCTCGCCGACGACGAAGAAGGTCGCCGTTCAGCGCTCGCCAAGCTTCTGCCGATGCAGCGCTCGGATTTCGCCGAGCTGTTCTCGATCATGCACGGCCTTCCGGTAACGATCCGCCTGCTCGACCCGCCTCTGCACGAGTTCCTGCCGAAGACCGACGAGGAGATCGCCGACGTTGCCGGCGCGCTCTCGCTCGATCCGTCGGAACTGCGCCAGCGCGTCGATGAACTGCACGAATTCAATCCGATGCTCGGCCACCGTGGTTGCCGGCTGGCCATCTCCTATCCGGAGATCGCCGAGATGCAGGCGCGTGCCATCTTCGAAGCCGCCGTTGAAGCGGCGCACGAGACCGGAGCGGCCGTCGTTCCCGAAATCATGGTGCCGCTTGTCGGCCTCAAGGCAGAGCTCGATTACGTCAAGGCGCGCATCGATGCGGTCGCCAAGGAGGTGATCGGTGAGGCGGGTATCGACATCGACTATCTCGTCGGTACCATGATCGAATTGCCGCGTGCAGCCCTGCGCGCCGGCGTCATCGCCGAAGCGGCCGACTTCTTCTCCTTCGGCACTAACGACCTGACGCAGACGACCTTCGGCATCTCGCGCGACGACGCCTCGCAGTTCCTGGCGACCTACCAGCAGAAGGGCATCATCGAGCAGGACCCCTTTGTCTCGCTCGATTTCGACGGCGTCGGCGAACTGATCCAGATCGCAGCCGAGCGTGGTCGTCGCACCAAGAACGGTCTGAAACTCGGTATCTGCGGCGAACACGGCGGGGATCCGGCCTCGATCCGCTTCTGCGAGGACGCCGGCCTCGACTACGTCTCCTGTTCACCCTTCCGCGTGCCGATCGCCCGGCTCGCCGCGGCCCAGGCCGCGATCAACGGCAAGGGGTAACGTCTATCGCCAGCGCCGCCCAAGCGGCGTTGGCTCGGCATGATCCGCTTTACCTGGCCTGGACGATCACCGGTCGTGAGACGATGACCGGCCGGTCCCAGCCCCACATCATCATGTCGTTCTGGTAGCGGAATGCGCGCGATTCGGCGCGGCGGTCGAGCTCGATCCGCTGCAGGCAGGTGGCAAACGCATCGGTGCCGCGGCGGAAGCCGTAGGACGCGCAGGTGTTGCCGTCGGCGATGCGCCGTTCCTCCGGCGTCATCGTCTGGCATGCCGTCAAGAGAAGCGCGGCTGCGATAAGGATGGACAGTCGTTTCATCATGGTTCTCGCGCCTCCTGGGCGCAACCGGATCGTGTGAGGCCGTACCGGTCTGCGTCTCGCCGTGAGCAATCGAGCGGCACACCACTCAACGCCTCGAATCACAATCAATATAGGGACTTGTATCGAGAATCGAAACGAACGTTGCCAATTCGGTGTCGTGTCGCGGTTGTAGGCGAGGGCACCTCACACCCGTCGTTGACGGGTGTGTGTGTGAGCCTGTTCCGGAGGGGGGCGGGGTGTGATCCCTGCGCGATTGTCCGATTGCGCGTAATCCGCTGCCAAAACGCATTCACCGTCGCTGGCGGCCTCGCCCAGGGGTATGGTTAGAGTTGTCCCTGTGAGAGGCCCGCTACATGCGTTCCAGCACGCCGACAAAGGATTCGGCGAAGCGCTCGAGGTCGCGCGTGGTGTCGCTGGGATGTTCGATACGGACGGCTCGGCCTTGTTCGTCGAGGCAGGCAAACAGGATCGAAGCGTCGCCTCCGGCATCAGGCAGACGGAGCACGGCAATGCTGCGGCAGTCTTCGATCAGATCAGAAGCGGGCAGGGCAAACAGAAACTCACCGCCGACGTTGTCAGCAACCGCGCGGACGAAGCTGGTGAAATCGGCATTGTTGCCGGAGAAACCATCGAGGGAGAGTTCGAGCTCAAGGAGCCCCATGGGGATGCCGCCGTCTCCGGCCGGAAGGGCAGAGGGGGTGGCGATGGCCACGGCTGCTTGCGATGCGCCCATGTCGGTTCTCCGTCGATTGCCGAGCGCCCTCGTTTGATGTTGCGCGCTGGCCGTTGCCTCCGATTGAAACTCCGCGTGCCCTTTAAATCCCGGGCGCGCGGGCACATTCCCATGTGTTGATAGGTGGTTAACGAGAATGGCGATTTTGCGGCGAACTGTAAGGTAGGCCCGGAGCGCGGTGGCGGACTGCCGCATTGCCTGTTCCCTCGGCTCGGGGCATGATCTAAGAATGCGGTCTGTTTCGCGGCAGGGAATTGATTCAACTATATGATGGTCCGGTACGAGCGCCCCTATTCCTTTGCAGCCCACTGGGCGCGCCGCTTCGCCCGTGTCTCGTTCCTGCTCTTTGCGCTCTCGCTGCTGGCGCACCGCTTCGGTCCGCTGACGACACCGCATTTCCTCGCCCTTGTCGGCCTCGCCGGCGTCTTTGCGCTGATGGGCGTGCTGTTTGCCGTCGTCGGGTTGGCGCGCTTGTGGCAGGTTGCGGCGATTGGTGGCCTGGCGTCTGCTGCGGCGCTTGTCTACGCCGCGCCGACGCTCGGCTTTATCGGCTATGGCGTCGTCCAATATCTGACCCGCCCGGAAATCTACGACGTCAGCACGGATACGGTGACGCCGCCGCCGTGGCTCAAGGTGCCGCAGGCGGAAGAGAGCTGGCTGAAGCGCAAGGCGGCGGTAACGCCTCAGGACCGTGAAGCGCAGATCCTCGCCTATCCGGCTCTGACCGGCCGGCGCTACGATGGCGCACTCGACCGCGTCTATCAGGGGGTGCGCAACGTCATCGAACAGAGCCGCGTCGGCATCACCGAAGAACTTGGTGTCGAGAACGCCCGCGCCGATCTGGAGGATCTGGCAGTACGGCCGAATGCGGGCGCGGATACGAACGCCGAACCGGAAAATGTACCCGTTCCGGCGGCGCGCCCGGAGATGGCTCTCGAAGGCGCGATTGCAGGGCGCCGCGCCAGCGATGTCGTGCTGCAGGGCGAGTGGCGCACGCTGATCGCGGGTTTTCGTTTCGATGTATTGATCCGGCTGCGCGAAGAGGCGGAGACCACCTTCGTCGACCTGCGCGTCGCCTCGCGTTACGGGCCTCATGATCTCGGCATGGGCGCCGCCTTCGCCGATCAATTCCTGCGGGCGCTCGATGCCGAGCTGTTGGGCATTGCCGGCGACTGATCGGCGGAGTGCCCGCCAGAAAACGTCATTCGTCTACGAGGGCTTTGCGACCACCCAAGTCGGCTGTCGGCTCGCCCGCTGGCCGTAGCCAGCCGCGATAACGCACGATCAGGCCGGTCAACGGGCTTGCGACCTCCACGTGGAAATGAAACAGGCCGTCACGATCCTCCTCGAACGTCCGGCCACCCGGCGCAAGCAGTAAAGGAAGCGGAAGGCCGAGAAAGGACCAGGCGCGAACCGAGAGATGCAGGCGGTTTTCGGCGGGCTCAAGCGCGCACAGGACACGGAACGGTCCGAAATCTTCCGCGAGCAGTGGTTCGTTCCGCCTCTCGGCCTTCCGTTGCGAGCTGCGCAGGACTTTCCCACCGAAGCGTCGGGTCCAGACTTCCCGACCACTGCTGCATGCGAAGTGGATTTCAACAGGGACGTCAGCGCCTGCACCGGGAAAGCCGAGCATGGAGGCGACGAGCCGAGCCCCTATCGAGCTGCCGCGCTCGATGACCGCACGTCCGCGAAAGGTGGCATGCCCCTCTGACAGGTGGTGCAGGGCGCGGATCGACGCGGGCAGGTGGTTCCATTGCCGGCCGAGGATCTGGCGGTAAAGGCTCTGTTTTTGGACCATGTCTTCCATCGTCATGCGATGAAGCGCCCACGCTCCTCAGGCGTCGGCACCATGCAGCTCTGGCGGCGGCCGGCGATGCGGTAGCGGTTTCTCGCCACGAGATCATAGAGCGGATCGCGAAGGACAGCGGGCAGGATCCGGCAGATGTTGGCGAGCGACCACGGCAGACCCAGCCGCGCAAGCGTGCGGATCGATCCGTCGGATTTGACGCGGGCGATGCCGTCCTCGATCAGCATGTTGCTCTCGAAATGGACGGTATCGAGCCCGTAGTGCCGGTAGAGCGCTTGGCCTAGCGGCGACTGTGCTGTCAAATAGCGATATTGCGCCCGTCGGTCGTGGCGAAGCAGAAAGCGCACCCAGCCGGAACAAAAGATGCATTCGCCGTCGAAGACGATCACCGGCTTGTCGTCGGCAAAGGTGGGCACGGAAGCATCATTGCGATAGCTGTAGGCCTCGCGCCGCATGATCAGCCCGCTCCGCCGGGCGCCAGCCGGTAGGCGCCGAGAAGCGAGGGCGGGCCATCGGTTTCGATCCGTCCCTGTTCGATCAGGTCTTCGAGATGGGCGAGCACCGAAAGTGCCGCCGCCCCATGCAGCCGCACGTCGGTGGACGCATAGATGACCTTGACCATGTCAGGGATATGGCTGTCGCCGGCGCGGATGCGTTCGAGCACGGCACGCTCGCGCATCTTGCGGTGGGCGCGCAGGCCGCGAAGGAAGGAGGCAGGCGCGATCACAGGTCCGCCATGGCCGGGCAGGTAGAGATGCTCGTCGCGGGAAAGCAGCTTTTCGAGCGAGGCCATGTAATCGGCCATGGCGCCATCGGGCGGCGCGACGATCGTCGTCGCCCAGGCCATGACGTGGTCGGCGGAAAAGAGAATGCCGGTGCCATCGAGCGCGAAGGCCATATGGTTGGCCGTATGGCCGGGCGTGGCAAGCCCCGTCAGGCTCCAGCCGTCGCCCTCGATGCGCCCGCCGTCGGCAAGCCCGAGATCGGGGACGAACTCCATGTCGGAACTCTCGGCGAAAGGATTGCTCTCGCCCGCATGCAAGGGACGGGCGGAGCGATGCGGGCCTTCGCCGACGACCACCGCACCTGTGGCAGCCTTCAGCCGGCGCGCCAGCGGCGAGTGGTCGCGATGCGTGTGGCTGACGGCGATATGGGTGACCTCGCGGCCGGCGAGCGCCGCCATCAGCGCCTGGAAATGCGCCTCGTCATCGGGACCGGGATCGATGACGGCAACGGAACGTCTTCCGACGATATAGCAGTTGGTTCCGTGAAAGGTGAAAGGGCCGGGATTGTTGACCGTGATGCGCTGCACATCGTCCGCAACCGTCACGGCCTCGCCATGGGCCGGCTTGAAATCGAGATCGAAGTCCGGGCCCTGCATGCGTCTCTTCCTGGATTTCACTTGTATTCGATCTCGATGAACGACATCGGCTCGTTGCCGGCATTGACGACGTTGTGAGCCATGCCCGCCTCACGGCGGTAGGCGGCACCCTTGGCGATATCGACCCGCCGGCTGCCCGCCTCTTCCTCGAGCAGGAACTGGCAGTCGGTCATCGGCACCACCACATAGCCGAGCCCGTGCACATGGTGACCGGTGTCGGCGCCGGGCTCGAAATCCCAACGGGTGATCCTGACGACCGTGTCGTCGACGAGTACGGTTGGAACGGCAGGGGGGCGGGCGCGAAACTGGCTCATGAAATTCTCCATCTGCCGGGACAATAGGAGGTGCGGTCAGCGAAGGGAAGGGTACATCCGGTACCCACGGCGCGCGCCCTTCGGCGTCGTCGCCAACAAATCCGCCGAAAATTCAACTTAGTGCCAACTTAGTGATTGTGACGGGCGGCGAGCTTTGATAATCAGGCGCTCGATTTGGCGGACGTATTGTCCCGTCAATCCGTTGGGGCGTCGCCAAGCGGTAAGGCACCGGTTTTTGGTACCGGCATTCCCAGGTTCGAATCCTGGCGCCCCAGCCACATTTTTCCAGGCAGTTGATCCATTGGGCGGGCGATCGCGCGCCGGATTTGCATGCACTCTTGTCAAGTCATCTTGCAACTGACACGCTAGTTTCGTTGATTCCAACATGTGTGAGGGAGAAGATGGCTCACAAATTCGAAATCTACAAAGACAAGGCTGGCGAGTTCCGTGTTCGCTTCAAGTACAACAGCGAAGTGATGTTCTCGACCGAGGGCTACAAGACCAAGGCCAGCGCGCAGAACGCCATCGACTCGATCAAGAAGAACGGTCCCGACGCGCCCGTCGAGGACAACAGCGCCGGCTGAGTTCGACGCAATCCCCTAGAAAAAACCCGCCGATTTTCACCGGCGGGTTTTTTGTTTGTTGGTTTAGCCTGCGGTTGCCGCCGGCTTGGTCTGGGCCGGGGCGCCGAGGAACTCTTCGCACCAGCTCGGGCCTTCGGCACGCTTGCGGTCGCCGGCAATGTGGATCGAGCGGATGACGTAGTCGGACGAGACGGTCAGTTGCACCGCGCAACTCAGATACTCGGTGCGCGCCGAGGAAATGCGCTTGCCGCGCTTGCCGTCCTTGGCGGTTTCGTACTGCGCCGGGATCTTGCGGGTCTTGTAGCCGCCCTTCCAGCTATAGACCGTGGAGCTGCCGCTTTCGACGTCGGAGATCGGCGGACCGTACTGGGCGAAGAAGCCGCCGGCCGGCTGGCCGAGCCAACGGGCTTCGACTGCGTTCCTGGAAATCCCCGTCCCGGTCGTCGTGCAGCCGGCGAGCACGAGCGCGAGGCCCGCCACCGTCATCATGCGGAAGTTCATGTTTCTGCCCCTTTGGCTCTCGTTCTGAAATCGGCATGGCACGGAAGCCCGTATCCCCTGGCTTTCCGCGCTTTCCGTTGAGCCTCTAGCGCCAAAAGAGACGAAAGGAAATGCACGCAGCGGTTCCTGTTCCAGGAAATTATGAAGCGTTGCAGAAAGTCCCTATCACGCGCATCTCCGGGGCGCCGTTGGCGCCGACCAGGGCCATTTCGCGCCTACGTTTTCCACCGTCACGATTTTTTTGGAAAAGGCGCAATGTTTTTCGAGATAGGCGCTTGTGAAATCAAAATGCCTGTTCTATAGAGGCGCCGCTGGTCACGGAGTGTAGCGCAGTCTGGTAGCGCACCACGTTCGGGACGTGGGGGTCGCAAGTTCGAATCTTGCCACTCCGACCAGCCAAATCAACCGCTTAGCCGATCTTTCCCGAAATATGCGCCAAAGCGCGGATCGACTGCGGACTGCTTCAATCATCACTTCTATATGCATTTGTATCTTGCGCCGCGTGACGCTGTGGTCTTTTCGGATGAGCGGGCGGATTACGTCTTTTCTCACCGGCAAACGCCGCCTGGCTCAATCGAAACGGCTTTGCACTGTTCGCGTGGTTCAGTCGAAAAGGCTTGAAACGCTTTGCTCTCGCGCGGTTCGGGCAAGGGCTTCTCCGAGCAGCGGCGCGACGGTGACGCGGCGGATGTTGGCGGTCTGGCGTTGCGATTCGGTGTCTTGAATGGAATCGGTCAGCACCAGTTCCCTGAGGTTGCTGGCGCCAATACGCTCGCAAGCCCCCTCGGAAAGCACGCCGTGGGTGATGTATGCCGAGACCTCTCTGGCGCCCGCTTCCAGCAAGGCGTCAGCCGCATTGATCAAGGTCCCGCCGCTATCGATGATGTCGTCGATCAAGAGGCAGGTCTTCCCGAAGACGTCACCAATGATGTTCATGACCTCCGACACGCCGGCGCGGGGGCGCCTCTTGTCGACGATCGCAAGATCGGTGCCAATGCGCTTGGCGATGCCGCGAGCCCGCGCCACGCCGCCGACGTCAGGCGAAACGATCATGAGATTCCCGACGTCGTAGCGCTCTTTGATGTCGCGGGTCGTCACCGGCGCCGAATAAAGGTTGTCGGTCGGGATATCGAAAAAGCCCTGAATCTGGTCCGTATGCAGATCGAGCGTCATAACGCGATTAACACCCGCGCCGGCGATCATGTTGGCGACCAGCTTCGCCGAAATCGGTGTGCGGCCGGTGGCGCGGCGGTCCTGACGGGCATAGCCGAAATAGGGGATGACGGCGGTGATCCGGCGCGCAGACGAACGGCGCAGCGCATCGGTCAGGATCAACAGTTCCATGAGGTTGCCGTCGGCAGGAGCACTGGTCGACTGGAGGATATAGACATCCTCGCCGCGCACGTTCTCGTGAAGTTGAACGTTGACTTCCTGGTCGGCGAAGCGCCCGACCGTACAGTCCGTGAGGGGAAGATTGAGATATCTGGCAATGGCTTCGGCAAGGGCGCGGTTGGAGTTACCGGTCACCAGCTTCATGAGCGCAATCCTGTTACAGGGAGCCTTTGAGGCAGCTTTAGAGCCTCGCCGGTGGATTCACAACCAGTGCTGCACATTTTTGTGACGCAACCGGTTTGGGTTGTTTGAGATGGCTATTCGCGACGCTGCACTCCGGTGCCTTAATGTCTGCGCAAATGTCGTTCGTCGCCGCTTAAAAGCCGTTGGTCGAATAGAGGTGTATTCGCAACGGGGTTGCTCTGTCGGCATGCGGGCGAAGCCTCTAGGTTCCCGCCATTCAATCACGGACGACGGGGAACGCGAATGTCGATCAAGCATCTTTCCATTGCGACGGTTCTGCTGGTGGCCGGCCATTCGGTGGCGGCGGCGCAGAGCTGCGAGAAGAATTTCAAGGCGAGCGGCGTTCCGCTGGTGACGCCTGTTTTCTATAAGACCTGGCAGGAGTTCCCGAAGCTGAAGCCCGAGACCGCTCTGCAGCGGATGGCGCGGGGCGTCGCGGCGGAAGGCTTTTCCGGGATCGAGATCAACAAGGCACTCGGAACCATCGAAGCTTATCAGGATACGGCAGGCTCCGGGCGGCTGCAGACATTGCGAGTCGTCGCCCGCAAGCGCGGTTCAGGCACGCGGGTTGATGCGATGTTTGATATTCAGGTGGGGCAGGTGGCCACCAAGCAGGTGGTGCAGGAAGGCCTTTGCAACATCATCCGGTCCGCGACCGAATAGGTGCCGCGCGCAGGTCTTTTACACGATCTGCGCGAGATTCTGCGGACAAACAACTATTATCTGCTCTGCCCACTTGACGCGGAAGCATGGTGTGCGAAGTCATTCGCCATGAAGAGAAGCACACCAGTGCATCCGCGTGTTTTCGGGTAAGAGATGACCTATTAATTTCATTGATACTTCCGTCGCATATTGCGCGACACCATGAGCGTGGCCCTCGCTTGGCGAGGGTCACGCCATTTCAAATGAAAGCAATCAAAGCGTCTACCGGTATGTCCGGTCGAGCGAGATCTTGCTTTTGGCCTGGACACTGCATGCGGCCCTGTGGCTGCGCGTTGCATTGCTGAAATTGACTTTAAATGATTGTTGCATGCTCGATCGACAGGCGCTTCGCGGAACTCGCGGGTGTCATGCTTTACTCGTTCGAAAAGAACGGTGGCATTCCAGATGCGCAGGTCTTTATCCTAGGTGACGGGCTGCGGGCGTCCGACAAGGAGATGCTGCAAGCCTGTGCCAAACGGAAGCTGTGCTTCATCGATGTCGAAGGCGACATTCTCTCAAAAATCTCAGGCCTGAAGACGACGAGCTACTGGAGCCGCGCTACCTACGCTCGACTGTATCTGCCGGAATTGCTAGCCGACCGGCACGACCGTCTGCTCTACCTGGACGCTGACACGCTGATCAAAAAGAGCCTGGCACCACTGGCCGATCTGTCGTTTGAGGGCAGGGCCGTTGCAGCCGTTCCCTATGATGACCCGACGCGTTTCAATCCGTCGCTCGGCCGAGAGGCGAACACACCCTACTTCAACGCGGGAGTCCTGCTGGTCGATATCGATGCCTGGAACGCGCAGGACTACACGGCTCGCATTGCCAGGCTGCTTCAGGCGCGTTCGTTCGATTTCTTGGATCAGGACGTACTGAACCTTACGACCGAAGGGAATTTCGTTCATCTCCCCGGCCACTGGAATGCGCAGAAGGGGTGGGAAGACTATTCTCAAGCTTCCATCGTGCACTTCACTCACGCCAAGCCGAACACGAAAGAATGCGAGCACCCGGAGAAGGCGACGTTTCTGGAGTACCGGAAACAAACGCCCTGGCGTTCGGCGCGACTAATCACAAATCGCGACCGGCGCATTCGCACGCTGCTGCTATCGATCAGAAAGAAGTGGCAGTGGCTCTCGGCGTTTGCTCGGTAGCTGCGCTTGACTTGTGTAGGGGCGGTGCGGTGCGGGCCGCATAGCACCGCCGCCCGCCATGCGCTCGGTCAGCCCCGCTTTTCCAGGCCGTTCAGCACGGATTGCGCGGCGGCCTGTGCCTCCAGCATCGACGTGAAGTTGCCTTGGGCGGGGTAGGTGACGCCGCGGAACTTGATGACGAAGCACCATTTGCCGTTGATGCGTTTCTCGACCTTTACGGTGGTTTCCGGTTGCTTGTCGGTGCTCACCCTGTCGTCTCCCTGATTCGGCATTCTTGCGCCAAGGCCGCCCAGATACGCCGAGGAGAGCGGTTCTGTCCACCGCAGGGTGCGCGACCGTCGATGCAAATGTTCCGGGCGAGGGGGTGAAGGCGAACGTCGCGTCCGGTTTCATTAGTCCATAGTCAGGCGGACTGTCCCACGGCGTTCGGAAACGGTGAAACAGCCCTATCGATCCTCATGATCGACGCGCCAAGTTACGAATGCGGCGTTGGATTGATAGTCGTGATCGCGCGAGGCTTGCGTCATGGTGAAGCGATTACCAGCGTTGTTTCATTTTGAAACAGCGCCTCTCCGGCTTGATAACGCCGCAACGGAACCTTGACCTCGGCGATCGCGGCGCCGACGCAGGCCGTTTATTGTTCACATGGAAACGACGTGTTCGCAGATTGGTGTCTTATCAGCGTGAACAATCGGGGCGATATTTCCATCAACACTTGTTTTTGCCCGAGAGGCTCAGATGTTGAAGGAACCAATTTTTAACTTTCGCGAGATCGCCATTTGGTCCGCTATTCTTGGCAGCGTCGTCGGCTACCAGCTTTGGCAGCACGCCGATCCTGCGCCGCTGACGATCACTCTTCCTGCGATCGAGCAGCAGCTTTGATGGATGCCTGCGGAGTTGCGCCTCCGGCAAGCTGTCGAAATGCGTCCACGGCGATCACCACTGGTTCTCAGCCGTCCATGCAAAATAAAAAGGGGCCGCTCCGGCCCCTTTTTGCTGCGTGCGATGTCGCTCACCCGTCGATGTCGTCGATGATCTCCACGGCCCTGCCGGCGGAGACGCGGCGGACTTCGGCTTCCTCGCGGCGACCGGCGAAAAGTTCGGTCGCCATCAGCTGGTCGGCAAGGTCGGCCGGCAGCGAGAGGATGACGCGGGCGTCTTCCGTGTGGATGCCGCCGAGCGCCGAGCGCTTGGCGGTGATCATGCCGCCCGCCACCGTGTTGTTGGTGTCCGGATCGATCAGGATGAACGCGCCGGTGGTGCGGTTCTGCTCGTAGGTGTCGAAGATCGCCTGCTCGTCGAAGGCAAGATGCACCTTGCCGATGGCGTTCATCGGCAGCTGATCGGCCTGGTTCCACTTACCGGTCTGGAGGTCAAGCTGGCTTGCCGGCTGCACCTGGACGCGCTGGCGTCGGCTGCCACTCTTCAGCCAGTAGCGCTTGCCGGGCTGGATGCCTTCGGCTTGCAGCGCGACGAGCTGGGCGTCGAAGGAAAGACCGGTCAGCGGCTGGCTGTCGATCGCGACGATCATGTCGCCGCGCGAGACGTCCACCTGGCGGTCGAGCACGAGCGTGATCGCGTCGCCGGCGACCGCTGCGTTGCGCACGAGATCGAAGGTGACGATCTTGGTGACGTTGGCAACCATGCCCGAGGGCAGGATGACAACACTGTCGCCGGGTTTCACCGAGCCGCCGGCAACCGTGCCCTGATAGCCGCGGAAGCTTTCGCCGGGCCGCGAGACGCGCTGCACCGGCAGGCGGAAACCAACGGTCTGGGCCGAACGGGTGGTTGCCAGCTCCAGTACCTCGATCAGCGTCGGGCCGTCATACCAGGGCATCGAGGCGCGGCCGTCGTAGACGACGTTCTCGCCCTTTAGCGCCGAGACCGGGATGGCGATGACCTGGCGCACGCCAAGCGACAGCGCCAGCTCGCGGAACTCGTGGCTGATCTCTTCGAAACGGGCGCGGTTGTAGTCGGTGAGGTCGATCTTGTTGACCGCCAGCACGAACTGCTTGATGCCCATCAGCGTCGCGATCGTCGCATGCCGGCGGGTCTGTTCGAGCAGTCCGACGCGGGCGTCGACGAGCAGCACGGCGAGATCGGCGGTCGAGGCGCCGGTCGCCATGTTGCGGGTATATTGCTCATGACCGGGCGTGTCGGCGACGATGAACGAGCGCTTGTCGGTCGAGAAGTAGCGATAAGCGACATCAATGGTGATGCCCTGTTCGCGCTCGGCCTGCAGCCCGTCGAGCAGCAGCGCGAAATCGGGAAGGCCAAGATCGTTCTGCTTGCCTTTGGAATCGCGCTGAAGCGTCGCTGCCTGGTCTTCCTTGACCGCCTTGGTGTCCCAGAGCAGGCGGCCGATCAGTGTCGACTTGCCGTCGTCGACCGAGCCGCAGGTGATGAGCCGAAGGGGACGGCTGTCACGGGTGGCGCGCGCCGGCTCCTGCGCCGGGAAAGCGAGAACTTCGCCAGCTGCAACGTGCTCGACGGCATTCGCGGTTGCGGGTGCGGTCATCAGAAATATCCTTCGCGCTTCTTCTTTTCCATCGAGCCGGATTGGTCACGGTCGATGGCGCGGCCCTGGCGTTCGGAAACGGTCGCGGTTTCGAGTTCGGAGATGATGTCGTCGAGCGTCGTCGCGGTCGAACGGATGGCGCCGGTCAGCGGGAAGCAGCCGAGCGTGCGGAAGCGGATGACTTCTTCGCGCTTGGTCTCGCCAGGCAAAAGTTCGAGGCGCGGGTCTTCGGCGAGGATCATCATGCCGTCGCGTTCGACGATCGGGCGCTTTTCAGCAAAGTAGAGCGGTACGATCGGAATGTCTTCGGCCTGGATGTAGCGCCAGATATCGACCTCGGTCCAGTTGGACAGCGGGAAGGCGCGCACGCTCTCGCCCTTGCGGATCATGCCGTTGTAGACGTTCCAGAGTTCCGGACGCTGGTTGCGCGGGTCCCAGCGGTGGTCGGGCGTGCGGAAGGAGTAGATGCGCTCCTTGGCGCGGCTCGCCTCTTCGTCGCGACGCGCGCCGCCGAAGGCAGCATCGAACTGGCCGGCGTCGAGCGCCTGGCGCAGTGCCTCGGTCTTCATGATGTCCGTATAGAGCGCCGAACCGTGGGTGAACGGCGTGACGTTCTCGGCGGCACCGCGCGGATTGACGTGCTCGATCAGGTCAAGGTCGTAGCGCTCGACGATCTCGTTGCGGAACGCGATCATCTCGGCGAATTTCCAGCCGGTGTTGACGTGCAGCAGCGGGAAGGGAACGCGGCCGGGATAGAAGGCCTTGCGTGCCAGATGCAAGAGAACCGAGGAATCCTTGCCGATCGAATAAAGCATGACCGGGCGCTCGAACTCGGCGGCCACTTCGCGGAAGATGTGGATCGCTTCGTTTTCCAGCGCCTTCAGATGCGGATCGAGCGGCGGCTTGGCACTCTGCGGATTATGCAGTTCCGTTTCCGGATGGATGTGGGGCATTTCAGTCTCCGGGAGGATTTGTCTTCGGATGAGCGCGCCAGCCTCAGGCGGCGCTGCTCGAATTGGGGATGATGGAGCTTGCGGCGGCCTCGGGAACATGCAGACCACATTCGCGCTTCTCGTCGTTCTCCCACCACCAGCGGCCGGCGCGTTCGGGCTCGCCGGGCTTGATGGCGCGGGTGCAGGGCTCGCAGCCGATCGAGGGATAGCCGCGGGCGTGCAGCGGGTTGACCGGAACGGCGTGCGTGGCGACGTAGCTGTTGATGGTCTCGATGTCCCAGTCGGCCAGCGGATTGATCTTGATCAGGCCGCGTTCGGCATCTGCCTCGGCAAAGGGCGTGGAGGCACGGTTGCCCGACTGGCCGCGGCGCAGCCCGGTAACCCAGAAGCTTGCTCCTTCGAGTGCGCGCGCAAGCGGCTTCAGCTTGCGCACGTCGCAACAGGCATGTCGCGCTTCGACGCTTTCATAGAAACCGTTGAGACCGTAGCGCGCCGCATAGGCGTCGATGTCGGCCTTTTCCGGATGGTAGCGCTTGATCAGGATGTCGTAGGCTTCTTCCGTCTTGTCGATCAGCGCCGCGGTCTCATCGAAGAGACGACCGGTCTGAAGCGTGACGACATCGACGGCAAGCTTGTTCTTGCCGATCGCGGCGGTAATCACCTGATCCTCGATGCCGAGCGAGGTCGTGAAGACTGCCCGCCCTTCAAGGCTTGCAACGAGCGCCAGCCGCCCGGCGAGATCCAGGCTTTCGAGCCTCTCGTTCAGTGCCTTGGCGGTGGTTTCGAGGGATGACGTGGTCATGGCTGCGTCCTGTTCCAACTTGGGCGGAATATCGCAGCCGAACAGGACAATGGACAGAAATAGCGGTTTCTAATGCTGTTTGTTTGGAGCAAATCTGCCTCTCAGATCGAAAAGCAGCGAAAAACCGAATATAGGCTAGTAATTTACTAGATTAATACTGTATGTGGCAAAAGCTAGAGACGCGAACCCTGCGGCTCGCGTCTCCTTGTTTTGCGGCCGAAGCCTGATCGTCAGAACTCCGCCCAGCCGTCCTCCTGTGGTCGCGCGCCGCCGCGATAGGCGCCGGCGAGCTTGCGGGTCAACGCACGTGCGGGCGAGGGGGCTGCACTTTCCGTGGCACCACTTGCCACGAGGCGTGGTCCTGCCGAAGAGCCGATGCCGGTCCTGAAGCGCATCAGGAGGTCGTTGAGCGCGCCGGCCTCGCGGGCAAGGCTGTGGCTGGCGGCGGTCGATTGCTCCACCATCGCCGCATTCTGCTGCGTGCCCTGGTCGATGGCATTCACCGCCGTATTGATCTGCTGGATGCCGGCTGCCTGTTCGCGGGCGCTTTCGACGATCGCCGTCACGTGGTTGCTGATCTCCTTGACCTCGACGATGATGCTTTCGAGTGCCGCGCCGGTCTCTCGCACCAGGGTGACGCCGGATTTGACCTGCTGGCCGGATGTGGCGATCAGCACCTTGATCTCCTTGGCAGCCTGAGCCGAGCGCTGGGCAAGCTCGCGCACTTCCTGGGCGACGACGGCAAAACCCTTGCCCGCCTCACCGGCGCGAGCCGCCTCGACGCCGGCGTTGAGCGCCAGGAGGTTCGTCTGGAAGGCGATGTCGTCGATCACGCCGATGATGCTGGAGATCTCCCGCGACGAGGCTTCGATGCCGCTCATGGCGGTGACGGCATTGCCGACGATTTCGCCGGATTTCTCCGCAGCACCACGGGTGCGGATGACAAGCGTGCCCGCCTCTTCCGCGCGCCGGCTGGCATCGGCGACGGTGGTGGCGATCTGGTCGAGCGCGGCTGCGGTTTCCTCGACCGAGGCGGCCTGTTGTTCCGTGCGCTTGGAGAGGTCGCCGGCGGCGGAGCGGATTTCGCTGGCGCCGGCATTGATGCTGCGGGCATTCTCCCCGACCGAGCGCAGTGCCTCTTCGAGGTTGGTGACCGAGCTATTGAAGTTGGTTCGCAGCGCGTCGAGCCGTTCTGCAAGCGGCGTGTCGATGCGGAAGGTCAGATCACCTTCGGCAAGGCGATCGAGACCAAAGCCGAGCGCGCTGACTGCCGCCCGGACCTCGGCCGCCTCTTTCGCCTTCTGTGCCTCGCGCTGTTCACGCTCGCGTTCCGACAGCGAACGACCGGCTTCGGCCTCTTGCTCCAGCCGCTCGCGTTCCAGCGCATTGTCTCGGAAGACGGCGACAGCGCCGGCCATCTGGCCGATTTCGTCGCGGCGACCTTCGCCGAAGATCAGTGCCTTGAGATTGCCGGCGGCAAGCTGGCGCATGGCTTCGCGCAGGCTCGTCAGCGGGCGCAGCAGGCCGGCAATGACGAACCAGACGGTCGCGCCAAGCATGAGCAGGGCGAAGCCTGCAATCACGCTTTGCCAGAGTGTCAGGTTGTCCTTCTCGGCATTCGCCGCTTCGAGCTCGCCGTTAGCCTCGGAAAGCTGCAGCTTGATCAAGTCGCTGATTGGCGCGGCGAGGGGATCGACTGATGAGTAGAGCTTGGTATCGACAAAGCGTTCGAGTTCGGCCTTGTCCTGACGTTGCATGATCTGCACGAGATCGCGGATCGACGCATCACTTGCGATGCGCGCCCTGTCGAAAATCTCGGTCAGCGTCTTTTCCTCCGGCGTGAGCCGTGTGGCTTCGTAGGTGCGCCAGCGCGTATCGATGGTCGCAAGCGCCGTGTCGATCGCTTTTGCGCCGGCCGCCCAGTCCAGGGCGCCGCTGCGGACCTTATGGGTCGTGTCGACGATTTCGACCGCATACATGTCGGACACCGTCTTCAAGTGGTCGACCGGCAGCAACCGGTCGGCGATAATCGATTCGGTGCGTTTGGAGATGGAAGTCAGCGCACTGAAGGCCGTAACGATCATGACCAGCATGGCGACGGCGAGCAGGGACAGACAGACGAGCAGGCGTGCTTTGATTGTCATGAATAACGCTCCGCGGTTGCCCGCAAGGCAAATCATCCTCGGCCGATGGCCGCGGGCACGGCCGCAAAGGCATCGGTAAGTGAGCTCGCCTTGGCAGGGGAGTGATGTCGATGATGGGATGGAGCACGCGATATTACGCGGCGAAACTGCCGTCATGGCATGTTCGCCCAGCGTTCACTCCGTCTCATATAGACATAACAACCGGAGATTAAGAATGGCTAAATTTTAAGCTGTTGATTAAAGTTCGCGCAACCCAAGATTATCGCAACCATAGGCGGTGGCTGTCTGCGATGCTCAAGAAGTGTTGAAGACCGCGTCCTTTCGCAAACCGCTCTTCGGGTTCAAGCTGCCACCTCTCCGAAACAGGCGAAGGAGCAGGGACATGTTGAATGCCATTTCACGCCGTGGCGTTGTCGCAATCATCCTGACGGGGCTTCTGGTTACCGGCGCCTATGCCCATCACGGATGGTCCTGGGCCGAGGCCGACCAGATCGAGCTCAAGGGCACCATCCGCGAGATCTCGATGGCGCCGCCGCATCCGACCTTACAGGTGGAGTCGTCCACGGATGGCATGTGGCACGTCGAACTCGGCAATCCCCGCCAGACGGAGCGCTCAGGCTTTGTCGAGGGATCGGCCAAGGCCGGTGACGAGATCATCGTTCTCGGCAACCGTTCGCTCGACCCGAACGAAAAGCGCATGAAGGCGGTGCGCATCACGGTCGCCGGCAAGACCTATGACATCTATCCGGAACGCATCCGGGCCGGTGGATGAGCGGCGCGGAACTCGTCGAGTGGATCGCCGGCTGGCCGGTGGGCGCGGCGCTCAGACGCTCGGCGATCCTCTATCTTGTGGTCAACGCGGCTCATATTCTCGCGATCGGCCTGCTCATCGGCGCGATCGTACCGCTTGATCTGAGGCTGCTCGGGCTTGTCGGTGATGCGCCCGTCGCGGTGCTTGGACCCTTTCTGGCGCAAGCGGCTGCGATCGGCCTGGCGATCGCGATCGTCACCGGCTTTTGCCTCTTCAGCGTCAGGCCTTCGGCCTATCTCGCCAATCCGGCGTTTCTGACCAAGCTCGCGCTGCTGGCAATCGGAACGCTCAATGCACTGTCGGTCCGCGCGGGTACGGCCTGGTCGGTCGCGCGCGCAGGGGGAGCGGTTGCGTTGCGCCTGCGTGCGCAGGCGCTTGCCTCCTTGGTCACATGGCTGGGTGCTCTGCTCGCCGGCCGCTGGATCGGCTTTCTCTGACGCTGATCCTATCGCTCGCCTGCCGTTCTCCACGCAGGAAGGGCAGGCTCCTGTTCGACCGTTCTTCCTCGCACGAACTGCAGCGTTGTCTCGGCCACGCGTTGGCCGAGATGACTTGCCGTCTCAAGATCGGATGGTGGCGGCGCCAGATCGGCGCCCTGGTCGACATAGGACTGGGCGCCGGCGCCCAGCCAGAAGCCAAGCCGGTTGAGATCGTCAGGTGATCCTTTGGTCGAGTGGTTGGCCGGTGGTAGGTCGAGGTTGATCCAGTGCATGCCATGCTGGGCAGCAAAGAGAGCAAGTTGCATCAGCGTCGCGAGTTTATCGCCCGAGGCGGTTCCCGAGTTGGTGAAACCGGCAGCAAACTTGTTTTTCCAAAGGTAGCCCTTGGCCATCACGGCACTGGAACTCGCTTCCTGAAATGACTTGAACGCGGCTGACTGGCCTCCGACATAGGTCGGCGTGCCGAAAATGATCGCCTCGGCCGAGCGGAGATCGTTCCAGCGTGCCGGTGCATCCTCAACCGCTAGGAGCAGACCTTGTGCGCCGTCGACGCGCTCGATACCGGCTTTAACAGCCCTGGCCTGGCGTGCCGTGTGCCCGTATCCGCTGTGGTAGATGACGGCAATGCATATGTTGCTCATGGTTTGGTCTCCTATGGTTGGGTGTTGGGCCTGCCGGGCGAGTAGAGGCACGCGCCTTCGGCGCGTGGCAGGTTAAGTTTGGTTGGAGCAGGGGCGATCAACAGAGCTGTCGGCTCTGGTGCCTGTGCGCGGGAGCGCGATCGTTAGGGCGCGGTCACCCGTCGCTCAATGAACGGCCGGAGCATCGAGATATGTCAGCGCTTCTGGGAGGTGTTTTAGCTTGTCCGGATTGCGCGTGACATAGATGACGGTGATTCTATCCCGCTCGATCTCGATCGCGGTGGTCTGCAGGACCCCGCCTTCGATGGTGATAAAACCGGGCAGCCCATTGATGAATTCGTAACGCACGAGCCGCGACATCGCCCGGGCAAAGATCAGCCTCAGCGAGGCGTGCAGCATTATCACCTCGTCTATTCCGACGATCGGCCGTCTTGGCGCCACTGTCTTGCCGCCGCCGTCGGCATAGACGATCGCGCCGGTCGCAAGCAGCGAACGGAGCTTGTGCAAATCGCCGCCACGGGAAGCGGCAAAGAAGGCGGCGGCGATTTCCATGCCCTGTTCCCGTGGCATCGCAAATCGGCGGCGGGTCTCGCGGACATTGACACGGGCACGACTGGCCAGTTGACGGCAGGTTGCTGCCTTGCGGCCGAGCGTCTCGCCGATTTCATCGAAGCTGACACCGAAGACGTCGTGCAGCAGGAAGGCCGCTCGTTCCAGCGGCGACAGGCGTTCCAGTGCCATCATCAGAGGCAGGGTAATGTCGTCGAGTTCGTCGCACTGCTCGACGACCGGTTCCGGCAGCCATGGCCCGAGGTAGGTTTCGCGTCGCCGCCGCGCCGACTTCAACTGGTTGAGGCAAAGGCGTGTCACGATCCGGCCCAGAAACGCCGATGGTTCTTTGACGGCCGCACGGTCGGCGTTCAGCCAGCGCAGGAATGCTTCCTGTACGACATCTTCGGCTTCGCTGACGGAGCCCAGCATGCGATAGGCGATGCGGATCAGTCGCGGGCGTACCGCGCCGAAGGTCGTTCTGACGTCTTCGTCGGTCATCCCGGCCATCACGCGCCCCGCTGCGATATGGCGCGGCCGGCCACGAAATGGCTAGCGCGCACAAGGGGCCATGATGGCATCACCGCTGCGGCAGTCCCATGCGGATCGGGCTTCGCTGTCATCTTCGTCTCCTTCATCTCAAGCACTCGAGAAGACAAGACAAGATAACACCGGCGAATGTGACATGCGGCTGTCGGTCGCCGGCAAAAAAGTTCGCCTTGCGGCAAACTATCTGTCGCTGACCTGCCAGCGCGGATTGATCCACGGTTCCTGGTTCGATCTGGCGAGGGGCTGCTTGCCGAGAATGTGGTCGGCCGCCTTCTCGCCGGTCATGATCGACGGGCTGTTCAAGTTGCCGTAGGTCACGTGTGGGAAGATCGAGCTGTCGGCGACACGAAGGCCTTCGACACCAATGACGCGGGTCTCCGGATCGACCACCGCCATCGGGTCGTCCTTGGCACCCATCCGGCAGGTGCCGCAGGGGTGGTAGGCGCTTTCCAGATGCTCGCGCAGGAACGCGTCGATCTGTTCGTCCGACTGGACTTTCTCGCCCGGCTGGATCTCCGGACCGCGATAGTGGTCGAAGGCTTTCTGGCCGAAGATCTCGCGGGTGAGGCGCACGCAGTGGCGGAACTTCTCCCAGTCCTCCGGGTGGCTCATATAGTTGAAGCGGATGACGGGGTCAGCCATCGGATCGGAGGAGCGCAGCGTGACGTTGCCGCGCGACTTCGAGAGGTTGTAGCCGACATGCACCTGGAAGCCGTGGGTGTTGGCGGCCGCCTTGCCGTCGTAGCTGATCGCCACCGGCAGGAAGTGGTACTGGATATCTGGCTGCTTGACGCCGGGGGCCGAGCGCAGGAAGGCGCAGGCCTCGAACTGGTTGGAGATGCCGAGGCCCTTCTTGAAGAACAGCCACTGCGCGCCGGCAACGCCCTGCCAGAACCAGGGCAGCCAGGAATAGAGCGACACGGGCTTGGTCGAAATCTGCTGGAAATAGAACTCCATATGGTCCTGCAGGTTTGCGCCGACGCCTGGTCGGTCAACCTTCACCTCGATGCCCATGTCCTTCAGGTGCTCGGCTGGGCCGATGCCCGAGAGCATCAAGAGCTTCGGCGAATTGAACGAGGAGGCCGAGACGACGACCTCACGGTTGGCCTTGACGACCTCGATCTTGCCGCCGCGCTCGATCTCGACCCCGGTCGCTCGGCCGTTCTCGATGATGATCCGACGGGCGAAGCAACGCACGAGCGACACGTTCTGCCGCTTCATCGCCGGCTTCAGATAGGCGTTTGCCGCCGACCAGCGCCGGCCCTGCCAGACGGTCTGCTCCATCAGCCCGAAGCCTTCCTGCTTCGAGCCGTTATAGTCATCGGTGAGTTCGAAGCCGGCTTGCTGGCCGGCCTCGATAAAGGCATGGAACAGCGGATTGTGGACCGGGCCGCGTTTAACGTGCAGCGGTCCGTCGGTTCCGCGCCAGCCGGCTTCGCCGCCGTGGCTGTTTTCCATGCGCTTGAAATAGGGCAGCACATCCGCATAGGCCCAGCCGCGCGCGCCGAGTTCTTCCCAACGGTTGAAGTCTTCCGCATGGCCGCGCACATAGACGAGGCCGTTGATCGAGGAGGAGCCGCCGATCACCTTGCCGCGTGGCGCGGTGATGCGGCGGTTGTTGAGGTTCGGCTCAGGCTCAGACAGATAGCCCCAGTTGTAGCGCTTCATGCTCATCGGCCAGGCAAGCGCTGCCGGCATCTGGATGAACGGCCCCGCATCCGTTCCGCCATATTCCAGTACCAGGACGGTATTCTTGCCGTCTTCTGAGAGGCGATAGGCGAGCGCCGAGCCGGCGGAGCCGGAGCCGATGATGATGTAATCTGCCTGCATAAGCGTGGTCTTTCTCTAGCGTCTCTAGAACCGGCTGGTCTTGCGCTGCTCTCTCGGCCCCTCATTCCCGTGCCTGTCACAGGAAGCCAGCCAAGCGACGTCTGTCGCTTGAAGACTCTTGTGCGTCACCGATGTGGCGCTGCTGGATCCCCGGAGCTCGCTACGCTCGCCCGAGGATGAGGGAGGTAAAACAGCCGCCTCTCAAGGGGGGGTGGCCGCAGCCCCAATACTCAATACGGCGCCTGCACCGGCCCCATGCCGACATAGACGGTCTTCAGCTCGCTATAATGGTTGAGCGCCGCGACCGAATTCTCGCGGCCGAAGCCGGATTGCTTGGAGCCGCCGAAGGGGATTTCCACCGGGCAGAGATTGTAGGTGTTGATCCACAGCGTACCGGCCTCCAGCTGGTCGACGACGCGGTGGGCGCGCGTAATGTCGGCGGTGAAGACGCCGGCCGAAAGGCCGAATTCGGTGGCATTGGCGCGGGCGATCACCTCGGCCTCGTCGTCGAAGTCGAGCACGCACATGACAGGCCCGAAGATCTCCTCGCGGGCGATCGTCATCCCGTCGGTGACGTCGGCAAAGACCGTCGGCTGGATATAGGTGCCTTCACTGTTCACGGCGTTCGGGATGCCGCCACCGGTCACCAGTCGCGCACCTTCGGCCTTGCCCTTCTCGATATAGGAAAAGACCTTGTCGCGCTGTGGCGCCGAGACCATCGGCCCGAGCTGCGTTGCCTCGTCCATCGGGTCGCCGATGACGATCGCCTCGGTGCGGGCTTTGAGCCGCGTCAGGAACTGTTCCTTGATGCCCTTGTGCACGAAGACGCGGGTGCCGTTCGAGCAGACCTGCCCGGTCGAATAGAAATTGCCGAGCATGGCGCCGCCGATGGCGCTTTCGAGGTCGGCATCGTCAAAGACGATCAGCGGCGACTTCCCGCCGAGTTCCATCGTGACGTGCTTGAGTTCGGCGGCGGCCGCCCCTGCCACCTTCTTGCCCGTCGGAACGGAGCCTGTCAGCGATACCTTGGCGACGTCGGGATGGTTGACGAGCAGGGGCCCGGTGGTGCGATCGCCCTGGATGACATTGTAGAGGCCCTTCGGCAGGCCGGCTTCGACGAGAATTTCGGCGATCTTCAGGGCGCCGAGCGGCGTGTTTTCCGAGGGCTTGAAGACCATGGCGTTGCCGGCGGCGAGCGCCGGCGCGCCCTTCCAGCAGGCGATTTGCTGCGGATAGTTCCAGGCGCCGATCCCGACGCATACGCCAAGCGGCACGCGCTTGGTATAGGCAAAGTCGCCGCCAAGCGGGATGTAGTCGCCATTGAGCGCCGTGGCGATGACACCGCCGAAGAACTCGAAACTGTCGGCGCCGGAGGTCGGATCGGCGACGATCGTCTCCTGGATCGGCTTGCCGGTGTCGAGCGTTTCGAGCTCGGAGAGCTCGCGGTTGCGCTCGCGCATGATCTCGGCGGCGCGCTTAAGGACCCGGCCGCGCGCCGTCGGGCTCATAGCCGCCCATTCCGGCTGGGCGCGCTTGGCAGCGGCAATCGCCCTTTCGACGATCGCCGGCGTTGCCGCATGCAGCCGGGCGATCACTTCGCCGGTCGCCGGGTAGATGCTCTCGATGACAGTGCCTTCGATGTCCTCGACATATTCGCCGTCGATGAAGTGCGAGGCTTGCGGTTGGGCTTTCATGTCATTCTCCCCGCGGATAGCGTTTGGATTCCTCGAGATTGTCGAGGTTCATATGGTTGCGCATGTAGCGCTCGGATGCCTTCTGCAGCGGCTGGTGATCCCAGGGGTAATAGGCGCCGTTCCTGAGCGCCTCGTAGACCACCCAGCGCCGGGCCTGGCTTTCGCGCACGGCCGCATCGAAACCTTCCATGTCCCAATGGGCGGCGCACATGTCCTGGAACGCCTGCAGGGTTGCCGCCTGTACCGGCGTTTCGGGATTGGCAGCGAGGTTTGTCAGTTCCAGCGGATCCGCTTCGAGATCGTAGAGCTGGTCGGGATCGAGCGCACAGTGGATGTATTTCCATTTGCCTTCGCGGATGGCGACCAGCGGCGCGTAGGAGGCTTCCGCCGCATATTCCATCAGCACCGGCTCTGAGCGCTCCTCGCCGTTGATCATGGGCACCAGGCTGATGCCATCGGTCCAGGGCTTGACCTCGTCCATGGTAATGCCGGCGAGGTCGGCAAGCGTCGGCGTCACGTCGAGATTGGAGGTCGGCGCCAGATGCAGGCCGGCTGCGACGCCGGGGCCGGCGACCATCAGCGGCACGCGGGCAGAACCCTCAAAGAAGTTCATCTTGAACCACAGTCCGCGCTCGCCGAGCATGTCGCCATGATCCGAGCAGAAGAGGATCAGCGTGTCGTCGAGCATGCGGGTGCGCGTCAACGTATCCAGAAGTTCGCCGACTTTTTCGTCAAGATAGGAAATGTTGGCGAAATAGGCGCGGCGCGAGCGGCGGATGTTGTCTTCCGTCAGGTCAAAATTGACGTAGTCGCAGGAGTGCATGATGCGCTTGGAATGCGGATCCTGCCGGTCGTCCGGCAGCATGCCGACCTCGGGCAACAGATGCTCGCAATCCTCGTAGAGGTCCCAGAACATCTTTCGCGCCACGTAAGGGTCGTGCGGGTGGGTGAACGAGACCGTCAGGCACCAGGGGCGGCGCTCCGCGTCATCGTTTTCGCGCGACAGCTGGTAGAGCTTCTGGTTGGCAAGGAAGGCGACCTCGTCGTCATATTCCATCTGGTTGGTGATCTCGGCGACGCCGGCGCCGGTGACCGAGCCCAGATTGTGGTACCACCAGTCGATGCGCTCGCCGGGTTTGCGATAGTCCGGCGTCCAGCCGAAATCGGCCGGGTAGATGTCGGTCGTCAGCCGTTCCTCGAAGCCGTGCAGTTGGTCCGGGCCGACGAAATGCATCTTGCCCGACAGCGCCGTGTAGTAGCCGGCGCGGCGCAGGTGGTGTGCATAGGTCGGGATCGACGACTGGTACTCGGCGGCGTTGTCGTAGACGCGGGTGCGGCTCGGCAGTTGCCCGGCCATGAACGAGGCGCGGGCAGGGGCGCAGAGCGGCGACGAGGTGTAATTGTTGCGGAACCGGGCCGAGCGGGCGGCGAGTGCCTTCAGGTGCGGCGCATGCAGGAACGCGGCCGGTCCGTCGGGAAAGAACTTTCCGTTCAGCTGGTCGACCATGATGATCAGGATGTTCGGTCTTGCGGTCATGCGGCCGTTCCCTGGTATGTGAGCCGATCGATGTGCGAGGTGACATAGTCTTCGGTGAGCGCGATCGAAGCCTCGATGCTGATCGGCGCGGAGCGCAGACTCTGGCGGATATAGAGCCCGTCGATCATCGCAGCTGCGCCTTCGGCGATGCGTTCCGCGTCATCATCGGCACAAAGCGTCTTGAGGCTCGCCAGCAGATTGGATCGCAGGCGCCGGGCATAGACCACGAGCAGCCGCCGCACCTCTTCCGAGCGCTGCGCTTCCGAGTAAAAGGCAAGCCAGGCGGCGATCGTATCAGGGGCGAACTGGCTTGCCTGGAAGGAGACGCGGATGAGCGCGCTCAGCCTTTCGCGCGGGCCTGCCACGGTGCGGAGCGCCGTCACCGTGTCGTCGCGCAATTGCCTTAGAAGGCTGCGGATGGTCTCGATCAGCAATTGTTCCTTGCTGCCGAAATAGTGGTGGGCAAGGGCAGGGGAAACGCCGGCGTGGCGGGCGATCTCGGACATGGTGACGGCAAGCGTGCCCTGATCGCCGATCACGCGCAGCGCTGCGTCGACCAGCGCCTTGCGGCGCACCGGTTCCATCCCGACCTTTGGCATCCGTCTCTCCCTTGACGATGATCAGTCTATTTTTGATTGACTCATCAATCAATAAAAATCGACTGTGTTTTCACTTTCCTTTTGTGCAGAAATCCGGCTCAATCCCCGCGTTAGCGATCTCGCGTTGCAAAGGACTGGAGGTTGAGATGACCCACGCATTCGATCGAGCCGACAAGTCAGCGGTTGCCGGTAAATGGGGGTGGTTCGTCGCCCTCGGCGTGCTGTTGATCATGTGCGGCGGCCTTGCCTTCGGCAATCTGCTGATGGCGACGGTCGCGTCCGTCTATTATGTCGGGATCATCATGCTGGTCGGCGGGCTGTTCAATCTCGCCCACGCCTTTCAGGTAAAGGGCTGGGACAGCGTGCTCTACTGGGGCCTGAGCGGCGCCTGCTATACGATCGCCGGCCTTTTTGCCTTCATCAATCCCGTGCTCGCCTCGTCCTTCCTCACCTTTATCATGGCGATCGCCTTGATCGTCGCGGGTTGCTTCCGCATCTGGGTTGGCCTGAAGCTCAGGCCGCTGCAGGGCTGGGGCTGGGTTGCACTCGGCGGTCTGGTCACGCTTGTGGCCGGCCTGATCATCGCTGCCGGCTGGCCCGTCAACAGCCTCTGGATCCTCGGCCTGTTTCTCGCCGTCGACCTCGTCATGCAGGGCTTGTCGCTGATCGCCTTCGGCGTTCTGGCCAAGGGCTGAGTTTAGCGCGAGGTGCTGCCGAGCAGCGCCTCGAGCAGCCGGAGCAGATCGCCGCGAAGATCGGCAAGACCGTTTGCAGCGAGCGCCTCAAGTCCGATCAGCGCGCCGTAGAGCGCGCTGGCGCCGCTGTGGCTCTCACTTGACGAAAATCCGCAATGACCGAGCAGGTCGGCAATGTAGCCAAGGCGGCGTTCGTCGACGGACTTAAGGGTCATGGCGGCCATGGTGTCGAAGCGCGCCCATTCGCGGACCGCGCCGTCCGTCAGCAAGCCGCCATAGGGAAGGCTGCGTTCGTCGGTCGCGGCATGCACCAGCAACCGCAATCGCTCCTGCGCCGTTACTTCCGCGGCTTCGATTTCTGCGATGATCGCGTCTGTCGCTTCGCGCGCCCAATGGGCAAGCATCTTTGCCTTCAGATCCGGCACATCCTTGAAATGCCAGTAGAAGGAGCCCTTGCTCACCTTCAGGTCGCGGGCGATCGCCTCGGCCCGGATCGCCTGCACGCCGCCGGTCGTCAGTGCGCGGAAGGCGGCCTTGATCCAATCATCGCTCGTGAGGGTACTTTTTGTCGTCATGGCCTTCCATACGTCACCGTATTGACTGATGCAACCAGGTCGCGTACATACGCTGCCGTATGGTGAAGATTGGAGGCGAAGGCATGAGCAAATGGCTTCTGGCAGCGGGCATCCTGTCCCTGGCGACAACGGGCATTCATCTCTTTGCCGGCGGGCCGGAGGTGCATGTGCCTTTGCTTGCAAGCAGCCCCTCGGCGCTGCTTAAAACCTATGTCTCGCTTCTCTGGCACGCGACGAGCGCCATCCTCCTGATCAACAGTATCGCCCTGCTGTTTGCCGCCGTGAACGGGCGTTACCGTGCGCCGCTGGCCGCTGCGGTGATCGTGCAATATCTCGCCTATGCGGTGCTCTTCATCGGCTACGGGCTTGCCTATCTCGGTTCTCTCTCGACCACGCCGCAATGGGCGGCCTTTCTCCTCATGGCCGCGCTCGCGGCGATCGGCGTGCGGTCGGGCAAAGGGTCTCCCTCAACCGTGACCGCTTGAGGCGGTCCGCCCACAGGCAAGCAAGGAACCCATCATGTTAACGGCAATCGCGATCCTGCTTTTTCTCGTTCTTTCCGGTATCGCCGGGCTGCATGCCTACTGGGCGTTCGGCGGGCTTTGGCCCTGTGACGACGAAGAAACGCTTGTCCGCACGGTGGTCGGCACGAAGCACCGGTCGGTGATGCCGCCGGTCTGGCTGACGCTGGTCGTCGTCGTACTCCTCTTTGCGGCGGCGCTCCTGCCATTGTCCGTGACGCCCGTCTTTGCAGGGCTTTTGCCGCCGATCCTCGGCCATGGCGGCCTTGCGGGGCTTGCCGTCATCTTCGTCGCCCGTGGCCTCCTGGCCTTCACCACCGCGTTCCACCAACGCCACGGCACGGAGCCCTTCGTGACGCTCGACCGTCGCATCTACAGTCCGCTCTGCCTGGTCATCGGTGCCGGATACCTGGCATTGCTTGTTCTCGCCTGAACCATCCTGGCGCGACGGTCAGGATGGGGCAGACGCCGACCGATCGCAGAAGTTGCTCATGAAACTACTGATTTCACTAGAGTGTTTGCATCTGATTGGCGCAGTTGCGGCTGTCACATAGCTTTCATCAAAGCTTCATAATGGGGAAAGACTTCGTTGACTCTTGCTGGCCATGCTGCCGGCGTTCGACCGTCCGTCCCATATTTCTGGAGCCCGGCATGTCCGCCGCCCCCGCCGAAATTCTCTCGTTGCGCCGGTTCGGCGACGACCAGATCGTAACGCTCGCCAAGCTGGTGATCGAAACCGCCTTCCAGCCGATCGCAGAAGCGGCGACCGGCACCGTCTTCGGCTACGAATCCCTGATGCGCGGCTTTCAGAAACTCGGCTTTGCCTCGCCGCTGGAGCTGCTCGACAAGGCGGAAGAAGAAGGGCAGCTGCTGGCGCTCGAACACATGATCAACAGTCGCGCCGTCGCCGGCTTTGCGACGCTGCCCGATCATTCCGCACGCACGCTGTTCCTCAACTTCGACTCACGCCTCGTTGGCGGTGAAGGCGACATCGTCGAACGCCTCGTCAACCACTTGAAGCGCGCCAATATCGCCCCGTCGTCACTCTGCTTCGAGCTTTCCGAGCGCTTCGATGGCGGCAAGATGCCGGATTTCTCGGCCCTCGTGCGTGATCTCCGGCTTGCCGGTTTCAAGCTGGCGATTGACGATTTCGGCGCCGGCTTCAACGGGCTGAAGCTGCTCTGCGACCAGCCGGTCGACTATGTGAAGATCGACAGACACTTCGTCTCGGGCATCGAGGCCGATGCCCGCAAGCGCCATCTCGTCCGCCACACGGTCAACACCGCCCATGTGCTCGGCACGCGGGTGATTGCCGAAGGTGTGGAGACGGAGGTGGAGTTTCTGACCTGTCGCGACCTCGGTTGCGATCTGGTGCAGGGTTATTACGTCGCCCGGCCGACGACGCATCTGAGCGAACTTCTGCCTGCCTATCCGCATCTCGACCAGAGCGTCGCCAGCCGGCGGTCCTCGTCGACGCTGGACGGCATCCTGATCCGCAAGCAGATCGAGCAACTGCCGACCGTTCGCGAAAGTGACGAACTCGATTCCGTCTTCGATCTCTTCCGGCGCAATCCGCGCCAGGGATTCTTCCCGGTCCTGAACGCCAATGGCGAGCCGCGCGGCATCCTGCACGAGTATCACGTCAAGGAGTTGATCTATCACCCTTTCGGCCGCGATCTCCTGAAGAACAGGATCTACCAGCGGCGGATTTCGCACTTTGCCAGCCCGGCGCCGATCGCCGATCTCGACACGCCAGCGGATGAAATGCTGAAGATCTTCGCCGGAATGGACGGCAGCGATTGCCTGATCCTGACGGAGAACATGCGCTACGCCGGCACGCTCTCGGCCTCGTCGCTTTTGAAGATTATCAACGAAAAACAATTGAAGATGGCGCAGGAGCAGAATCCGCTGACGGGTCTGCCCGGCAACCGCGCCATCCGCGACTATGTCCAGGACGCGATCCTCGACGGCGATCACGCGCGTTACTTCTGCTATTGCGATTTCGACGACTTCAAGCCCTTCAACGATAGCTACGGTTTCCAGAAGGGCGATCTCGCGATCACGCTCTTTGCCGCCCTGCTGCGCCGCCATTTCATCGGCGAGGAGAAATTCCTCGGTCATGTCGGCGGCGACGACTTCTTCGTCGGTGTCAGCGGCTGTTCGGTCGAGGAGCTGGAAGCGGTGCTGAACCGCCTGCTCGACGATTTCCGATCCGACGTAGGCCAGCTCTATTCGCCGGAGCATCAGGCGGAGGGCCGCATCAGCGGCTACGGCCGTGACGGCTCGGCGAAGGATTTTCCGCTGATGCGCTGCTCGATTGCCGTCCTGGGGCTGCCCGAAGGCTTTGTTTTCTCCGACGCCCAGGCCGTCAGCGCCCGCATCGCCGAGATCAAGTCGCGCGCCAAGGCGAGCGATACCGGTCTTGTCATGGATGCACTCGGCGGCTGAGCTGCGCTTTCGACGGCCGGTCGTTCGACAATCAGCCTTTTCGCCTCGCGTTTCCGGCGCTACCTATGCGCCTTGAGAATTCGCGAGGTAGTGCCATGTCTCTTCCATTGGAAATGCAATTCGTCGACCTTCCAGCCCCGGGCGGGCCTGAAAACATGGTGCTCGCGAAGGGGCTGTTGCCAGAGCTCAAGCCGGGCGACATCCTCGTTCGGGTGGAGGCGGCGGGCATCAACCGTCCCGACGTTTTGCAGCGCAAGGGCGACTATCCGCCGCCGCCGGGCGCAAGCCCGATCCTCGGCCTGGAAGTGGCGGGAGAAGTCGTGGCGCTCGGCGAGGGGGCTCAAGGGTTCCGGATCGGCGACAGGGTCTGCGCGCTCGCCAATGGCGGCGGCTATGCGGAATATACGGCGGTGCCCGCGACCCAGGTGCTCGCCTGGCCTAGGGGTTATGACGCCGTGAAGGCGGCCGCCCTGCCGGAAACCTTCTTCACCGTCTGGGCCAATGTCTTCGTTATGGCCGGGCTGAAAGCGGGCGAAACCATCCTCATCCACGGCGGCTCCAGCGGCATCGGCACGACGGCGATCCAGCTCGCCAAGGCCTTCGGCGCCGAGGTCTTCGTCACCGCCGGCAGCACCGAGAAATGCCGCGCCTGCGAAGCGCTCGGCGCCAAGCGCGCGATCAACTATCGCGACGAGGACTTCAAGACGGTCGTTCTCGAAGAGACCGGCGGGCGTGGCGTCGATGTCATTCTCGACATGGTCGGTGGCCGCTATTTCGACCGCAACATCGGTTCGCTCGCCAAGGACGGCCGTCTGTCGATCATCGCCTTCCTCGGCGGCGCCAAGGTTGAAGGGGCGAACATCGCGCCGATCCTGACCAAGCGGCTGCATGTCATGGGCTCGGCCTTACGTCCGCGCACGGCGGCGGAAAAGCAGGCGATCCGCGACGGTCTGGTTGAGAAGGTCTGGCCGCTGCTGGAAACGGGCAAGGTCGCGCCGGTCATCCATTCCGTCCTGCCCTTCAGCGCGGTCGCCGACGGCCATCGCCAGATGGAGCAGGGCGACCATGTCGGAAAGATCATCATGTCCCTGTGATCGGAACGATCGTCAGGCCTGTGATCGGCGGCGAAGGGGAAAACGATCTTCGACCATCGTCGCCCTTGTAATCGCTGATGGATCGCTTACCTTCAAATCATCAGCAACGAACAGAAAGGAAGGTGGTCCAATGTCTAATGAGATTTCGGTCTTGGTGAAGGGCATGGAAGAGGTGAAGGTGTCGAGGCAGCCCTCGGCATAATCCCCGCCTTCCTTCGGGTCTGAAAGCCCGGGCCAGTCATACGGCCAAAACTCATGGAAGGGTCGCCTCGCGCGGCCCTTTTCCATTTTTAGCACTTGGCTCAGCATCAAGCCTCGCCTAACCGGCCGATCCGACCGGCGCCGTTTCCTGGATCAGCAGCCAAGGGTTCGGTTCGTTGTCGACGAACTCGTCCCGGATATGCTTCAGCACTTTCCTTTGCCCGGCAAAGGGCACCATGCGGAGCGCTTCGTCAAAGCTCACCCAGCGAAACGCGCTGTGTTCGGCATTGAGCCGGACCGTGGCGCCCTTGGCTGCAAAGCCGACGAAGACGGGCAGCAGGCTAATGGCATTGCGGTCGGCCTCGTAAAACTGCTCGCAGATGTCGGCGGAATAGAAACGGTCGGGCCGCAGGCCCGTTTCCTCCTCGACTTCGCGCAGGCCCACCTGCCAGGCCGTTTCATTCGCTTCGATCGCGCCGGCGACTTGGCACCAGGTTCCCGCAAGTGTTCCGGTGCGCTTGAGAAGGAGAACCTCGAAGGTGCTCCCAGCCGGGCGGAGAACGACAACCGAAACAGCAAAGCTCCTGATCGGTATTTCATGCATGCGGGCGCGTCCTCCTGATTCGACCGGCGCACCATGCAATGCAAACCACCGGCGCTCAACCTAAGCGATGGCCCGTCAAGCCTGGACCATCATATGCCGATGCGTCCGATCGCCGGAACCTTGATGCCGGGATTGGCGAAGTCGAAACCGGCGACAAGGCCGAAGAAATGCAGCTCGAGGCCGCTGCGAACACCCGCGGAGATACCGGCCAGGCCATAGAGCGTCGCGTGCAGGTCGCGCCCGTCGGCATCGATCTGGAACAGCTTTCCCTCCGGCAGATAGTCGCGGCCGACTGCGTCCGGCGGCAGCACGGCGCCGAGTTCCGGTACGGTTCGCAGCACGTGGGCGACGAAGGTGTTGGAGTTCGGGCCGGGCCAGATCCGGTAGCCGCCAGGCGAAGCGTAAGGGTAGGCGGCGATCGCCGCCTCGATCTTCGGGATCAGCCGCGTGGCGTCAGCGCCGGTCACCGAGACGACCAGCCGCGGCTCGTTCGAGTACCAGCGTGCATCCGCCGGATAGCCGTTCTTGCGGATCGGTTTGCCCCAGCCGACCTTGTCGTAGCGATCGTAGGTGGCAGCGCCCTCATTCTTGGTCACGATCCAGGCGTGGCTCGCGACAGCACCCTTCATGCCGCCCGTGGTCGCCGAGAACACGTAGATCGCCGCGTCCGCGCTTTCCGTTGCCTTCGGCAGGATCCCGGCCGAGGACCAATCGGCGTCGCGCCAGCTTTGCGGCCGGTCCTGCATGTACCACCAGCCGGCCGAGGCCAACGCCGGTAGCAGGTAGATGACGAGAAAAGCAGCGGCCAGCCTGCGGGCGAATTTCATGAAAACTCCGTTCCTTGCCGGTAAAATCCTGCTAAATGCACGGAGCAATTTCGGATATTTGAGGGCAAGGCATGTCAAATCCCGTTCTCGTCGAAGTTACCCGCGGAAACCTCGTCGAAAGCCTCCACCGCGGCGTGGTCATTGCCGTCGACGGCGACGGCCGGACCGTCTTCTCGCTGGGCGAAACCGACAGCGCCGTCTTCCCGCGCTCGGCCTGCAAGGCGATGCAGGCGCTGCCGCTGATGGAAAGCGGCGCGGCCGACGCCTACGGCTTCGGCAACCGGGAACTGGCGCTTGCTTGTTCGTCCCATTCCGGTGAGCCGGAACATGTGGAACTGGCCGCCAAGATGCTGGCCGCCGCAGGCCGCGATGTCTCGGCGCTCGAATGCGGCGCCCATTGGTCGTCCGACCAGAAGACCCTGATCGGCCAGGCCCGCAGCCTGGAAGCGCCGACGGCGCTGCACAACAATTGCTCCGGCAAACATTCCGGCTTCATCTGTGCCTGCTGCCATTCGGGCACGGAGGTGAAGGGTTATGTCGGCTACGACCATCCGCTGCAGCGCGAAATCCGCGGCGCTATGGAAAGCCTGACGGGTGCGATCCTTGCCAAGGACAATTGCGGCGTCGACGGCTGCTCGATCCCGACCTATGCGGTGCCGCTGAAGGGGCTCGCACACGGTTTCGCGAAGATGGCGACCGGCGTCGGCCTTGAAGCCGAGCGCGCCCGCGTCTCGCGGCGGCTGATCGAGGCCTGCATGGCCGAGCCCTTTTTCGTTGCTGGCACCAAGCGCGCCTGCACGCGGCTGATGAAGACGGCGCCCGGCCGCATCTTTGCCAAGACCGGGGCGGAAGGTGTGTTCTGCGCCGCCATTCCGGAAAAAGGCATCGCGATCGCTTTGAAGTGCGAAGATGGTACGACCCGGGCTGCCGAAGCCATGGTCGCGGCAACGCTTGCCCGCTTCTTCAGGGACGAGCCCGAGCTGCACGCGGCGCTGATGGCGCAGGCCAACCATTCCATGCACAACTGGAACGGCATCCATGTCGGCGACGTCAGAGTGACCGACGCTTTCGCCGCCTGAACTGTGGCGGGCCGTCTCGGCCCGCTCACTTTCCCGACGTTCCGCTGTCGGCGCAGTGCGCCATCAAGCGCCGATGATCGCAATGTCCGTGCCGTCATAAGGGGCGAGCATGTCGTCGCTGATCTCGTTGGGAACGATGAAGCCCGAGAGCTCAGGGATCGCGGCCACGTGGTGCGGCGAGACCGCATCGAATTTTTCCACCGTTGCGAGCACATAGGTTTCCGCGGCCTGGCCGAGGATCGCCCGCTTGACGGCCGCCTCCTCGAAGTCGCCGGTTGAAACACCGTGGGCCGGGTGAATGGCGGTGACGCCGAGGAAGAACAGGTCGGCTCGGATGCCGGCAATCGCCGCAAGCGCTGCTGCTCCCGTCGCGACCATCGAATGCTTGTAGAGCCGCCCGCCGATCAGGATAACCTCCGCTTCGTGGCGCTCGAGTTCGGCGGCGATCGTCGGGCTGTGGGTGACGACGGTCAGCCGCATGTCGCGCGGCAGCGCCCGGGCAATCTCTGCATTGCTCGTGCCGCCATCGAGAAAGATTGTCTGACCGGCTTCGATCATCGCAGCCGCCTTTTGTCCGAGCCGGCGTTTGACGTCGCCGGCGATCTCCTGACGCGCCGCAAAGTTGGGCAGCGGCGGCACCAGAGGCAGCGCGCCGCCGTGCACGCGCTTCAGCAGTCCCTCCGCCGCCATTTCGCGCAGATCGCGCCGGATCGTGTCCTCGGACAGGTTCAACTCGTCAGCCATGCGCTTGGCGACGACCTCGCCATCTCGCGCCAGCCGCGCCGAAATCAAAGCCCGCCTCTGTATCGTCAGCATGAAATGTCTCCTTGACTCTTCACGATATTGCACGAAATATCACGATTATTCCAGAATAATCTGGATCGTTCATAGCATCTCGGGAGAGAAAAATGCTGATCTTGATCGCAGGCCCCTATCGTTCGGGAACCGGGGACGACCCGGCGAAAATGGCCGCCAACCTGAAGCGGCTGGAAGAGCCGTCCTATGCGCTGTTCAAGGCAGGCCACGTGCCGATGATCGGCGAGTGGGTGGCGCTGCCGGTGTGGCATGCGGCTGGCGGTGCGCGGATCGGTGACGATCTCTATGAGGAGATTTTTCATCCTGTGGCGGGCCGGTTGCTGGCGCTTTGCGAGGCGGTTCTGCGCCTGCCGGGCGACAGCAAGGGGGCCGATAACGACGTGCGCATTGCCCGCGAGCGTGGTATTCCCGTCTATTATCGCCTGGAGGACGTACCCGGCTGCAGCGAGCCGCTGGTCGCGTGAACGTGGAGGCCCGGCAGTTGTAGCCTGCCGGGCCCCCCCTAAACGAGGGCGGACGGCAGTGATCTGCGGCGCCTTGCCACTTCTGCTTGTCAATCGGGGTGACTTCCTTTCTTCTGCAGCCGGTCTTTGCTTTGGAGCGACACGGCAGGAAGCGTGCGGTTCTCCGCTCGCATGCCGCTTCTATCCATGGAATTGACAGAGCCGGTTCGGTCCATCGACATCACGTCAACCGGTCCGCATGATCGCAGAGGAGAGCTCAAAGTGTTGAAACTGTTCTACGCCCCCGCAACCTGTTCACTGGCTTCGCATATCGCGCTGGAAGAAGCGGGCGCCGAATACGAGGCGCGCCGTGTCGATTTTTCGACAGCCGAGCAGACCAAGCCCGACTATCTCGCGGTGAACCCGAAGGCGCGGGTCCCAGCGCTCGTGACCGACAGGGGCGTCATCACCGAAACGCCGGCGATCCTGACCTATATCGCGCAGGCCTTTCCAGCTGCGAAGCTCGCTCCGGCGAACGACGCCTTCGCCTTCGCGCAGTTGCAGTCGTTTCTGAATTACCTCTGCTCGACGGTGCATATTGCCCACGCCCATGGCCGCCGTGGCGCACGCTGGGCCGACGATCCGGCCGCGCATGAGGCGATGAAGGCCAAGGTCGCCTCCAACATGACCGCCTGCTACGAACTGATCGAAAGCAAGATGTTCGAAGGGCCGTTCGTTTTTGGCGACAGCTATTCGATCGCCGATCCCTATCTCTTCACCGTCGCCGGCTGGATCGAGCCGGACGGTGTGGATCCCGCGCGCTTCCCAAGAATCGTCGATCACCGCAACCGCATGACGGCACGTCCGGCCGTCGCCCGGGTGCTGGCGATGCTGAAGGTCTGACGCCTCGGCAGTTGTGGCTACATCAGGATGTAGTTCTTCGGCTGCGGTAGAGGCGGAAGGTTGGTCTCGCCCAGCGCCTCGCGCAGGTTGATTTCGATGGTCTCGGCAAGCGCAACGATCGGCAAGTCGTTCGGCAACACGCCGAACGGCTCCTCCAGTTCGTCGCCGAGCGCGTCGAGGCCGAAGAAGGTGTATGCGACAAGCGCGGTGACGAAGGGCGTCGCCCAGCCGAGCGCATCGGCAAAGCCGAAGGGCAGCAGAAAGCAGAAGAGATAGGCGGTGCGGTGCAGGAGCAGCGTATAGCCGAACGGCACGGGGGTGTTGCGGATCCGCTCGCAGGCCGCAAGCATGGCCGACATCTTGCCGAGCGTGCCATCCAGCTGCGCCCACTGAAAGTCGCTGATCGTGCCGGTTCCGTGCAGTCCGGCGAGAATGCCGCCCATTTCGCGCAGCAGAAAGTCCGGTCCGTTGCGGCTTGCCTTGTAGCCGGCAACGAGATCTGTCGGCAGCCGCGCTAGCGGTCTACCGACATCGCTTCCCGGCCGCAGATGGCAGACCAGCGCGTGGCCAAAGGCGATCGTGATGTCGAGCAGGCGCTGCCGCTCGGTTCCGGCAAGGATCAGCGTCTGGCGGGCGAGGTCGCGTGCGGTGAAGATCAACTGTCCCCAGTCCTTCCGCGCCTCCCACCAGCGGTCGTAGCAGGCATTGTTGCGGAAGCCGAGAAACACGGAGAGCGCGATGCCGAGCAACGCGAAGGGGCCGCTGCTGACGCTCGGCACCAGGCCGGGATCGACGCGGTGCGCCCAGACGACGAAAGCGGAGAGCGCAAAGACGAACAGCACTTGCGGAAAGATCCGCTGGATGACCGAACCCCGGAGGATGAAGAAGAGTTTCAAAAGGGTGGGGCGGTTGCGAACGATCATGGAAATACCTGTCCGGCTGTTCGCTTAACCGGTATAGGCGCCGGCTTGGAAATGGAAGAGCCGTCCGTTCGGCGACGTCCCTCGCGTAACCAGGATTATTTTGCCTGGGATGTCGGGCTTCCTGTCTGCCGCGCGTCCTTGGCGTGTAACGCCAACAGGGAGACAATGACGATGCGCAAGGTGGTTGCAGGCATGCAGATGTCCATCGACGGTCTGATCGACGGGCCGGATGGCTATACGGACTGGGTCGATTCCTGGTCGGATACGTTCGACCTCCTGCCCGAGATCGACGCCTGCGTCCTCGGGAACGGCATGTATTCGGGCTACGAGCAGTATTGGAGCGCGATCAAGCGCGACCCGCAAGCGCCGCTGGAGTTCACCGGCCAGTTGCCGACGCCCGAAGAAATCGAATATACGGACTTTGCGCTTGGCACGCCGCATTATGTCCTCTCGAAAACCCGTTCCGACGTCGAATGGGAAAACGCCAGGATCGTGCGCGACGTCTCCGAAATCGAGACGCTCAGGCAGGCGCCGGGCCGCACTATCTATGTCGTCGGCGGCGCGCGCACGGTGTCGAGCCTGATGGACCACGGCCTGATCGACGAACTGCGTCTCACCATCCACCCGCTCGTGGTCGGCAAGGGCAAGGCGCTGTTCGACACCGTGGCGGAGCGCCATCATGTGCAGCTCGATAACGTGAAGCGACTGGATGGTGGCAAGGTCTGCCTGGTCTACAAGGTCGGCGGCGGAGCCTGACCTGGCTCGAGGAAGCTCGCGGCGAGCCGCCTTGGCGCCTTCTCGCGCCAGGCGGCAACCAGCCGCCCGGTTAGGCTTTGGTCGTCGATTTCCGAAAGCCGCACCAGCATAGCGGGCCAGCCCTTGTAGTGATCCGTTTGAAAGTAGAGCCCCGGGTCGAGCTCCAGCAGCATTTCCTTTTCTTCGAGCGCGCACATGACGACCAGCGTCTCGCCATCCTTCATGCGCACAAAACTCTTGTCTTTCACCAGCAGCGCCGGCGTACCGTAGGACGTGCCGATCGTCACTTCGGGCAGGCCTGCGGCCTCCGCCAGCCTGACGACACGGATGAAGTTGCGCTCGAGATCGTCGCTCATCCGGCCAGCATATCATAGTGCAGCTTCAAAGCCGCAGGTCCTAGAGGCGGCTGCCGGTGCACTCCGCCGTGCGTGGCCACGGCCAGCCCGGGAAGGGCAGGTCACCGAGTTCGCGCCCATCCATCCGTTCGAGATCCGGATGCTGCAGCGGATCGCGCGCCCAGGCGAGCGGCGCATCGTCCTTTCGGTCGTCGGATGTTTTGAGCGGCGTCAGTTTCGAGAGAAGCCTAAACATGGCGGACCATCCTTTCGATGCTTGGATGATCCGCCTGTCCTGTCATCTTTTCAATTGAGAATGGCAGAGATCGTGTTTAGAAAAACTATATGAGAGATCTGAACACGGTACATTTGAACGGGCTGCGCGCCGTCGAGGCTGCCGGCAGGCTGGGATCGCTGGCCGCCGCGGCGGACGAATTGGGCGTGACCCCTGGCGCCGTCAGCCAGCAGATTGCCAAGGCGGAGGCCCAGCTCGGCCGCGTGTTGTTCGAGCGCACCCCGCGCGGCCTCCTGCCCACCGATTTCGGCGAGCGCTTCCTCGCGCGCATCAGCAACGCCTTTCACGAGCTGGCAGAGGCCGTGGCTTCAGCGCGCCGCCGCGACGAGTCGGTGCTGACCATCTCGGTCGCGCCGGTCTTTGCCGCCCGCTGGCTGGTCTATCGGCTCAACCGTTTTGCCGAACGCCATCCCGACATTCGCCTGCGCATCGACGCGACGACAAAGCTCGTCAATCTCGACACGTCGGATGTGGATGTCGGCATTCGCGTTGGTACGGGCGAGTGGCCGGGCGTGAAATCCGAGCCGCTGTTGCAGCAGGAGGTTTTTCCGGTCTGTTCGCCGGCCATGGCCGAAGGGCTTCGGAAGCCTGCAGATATTCTAAAACTGCCCGCTGTTATTGACGGCCATTCGATGTTCAGCTGGGAGGTGTGGCTCCGCGAAGTCGGGCTCTCGGGCGCGGAAGTGAACGTGCGCCACACCTTCAATGAGGCGTCGCTGGTGCTCGATGCCGCGATCTCCGGCCAGGGGGTGATGCTCGCCTGGCAGACACTCGCCGGCTTTGCGATCGCGCAGGGCAGCCTTGTGGTACCGTTCGGCATCCGGGTGCCGACGGGCTTCGGCCACTACTTCGTCAGCGCGCCGTCACGGCGCGAAAGCAAGGCCGCCAAGGCGTTCAAGCGCTGGGTTCGTGATGAGGTGGAGGAGGGCATGCGCCTGCTCGACATCAAGGCGCCGCGCGTTCGCTTCGACGCGGCGACCATGGGCTGATCGCAGGGAGGCCCCCCCTTATTGACCGCTCAGTCCGCCAGTTCTTTCAGGCGTTCTTCCATCATCGCCTTGAAGGCCGGGCGGGCATGGCAACGGGCAAGCCAGGCCGAAACCCGCGGATGCTTGTCGAACAGCTGCGTCTGGCTCATGGCGTAGCGGAAGACCTCCGCAAGATTGAGGTCGGCGACGGTGAAGCGATCGCCGACGAGATAGTCGCGTCCGTCGAGGTGGCTTTCCATGCGGGCAAAGACCTTGTCGAGCGACGTCACGCATCTGGCGATCATCGCCTTGCCTTCATCCGTGTTCTCGGCGCCGTAGTCGTAGGTCAGGATGATCTCGACGGTGTGCGGCTCGACCTCGGTCGCCGCCCACATCGTCCAGTTGCCGATCAAGCCTTCCTCGGCGATATCGGCAGGCGCCAGTGGGCCGCCATACTTGCGCGCGAGATAGAGATTGTTGGCAAGCGATTCCGTCAGCACCACGCCATCATCCTCGATCGCCGGGATCAGCCCCATCGGATTGACGGCGAGGAAGGCGAGCGACTTGGTGTTGATCGGCGCATCAGCAGCCAACGGATCGGCGACGCGGCGTGCCTGGATGACCGGTACCGATTGGAAAGGGATGCCGAGTTCCCGCGCCATCCAGTAATTGCGCGATGCGCGCGAGCGATAAACCCCATAGATCGTCAGCATGCCGTGTTCCTCCCGTCCTGTGTTGTCGCCTGTCTTAGGCAAGCACCGGGAGTGACGGAAGCGGGCGGCGCTGATAGCACACATGAAATCTTTTGATGGTCCGTGCGGCGCTTTGCCGACTTGCGTTTGCGGACGCAGATCTTTAGCTGTCGCACGTCGATTTGGGGATGCGTTTGGCAAGGCTTTTAGGGGATCGGTTGACGAACTTGGCGGCGCGCATGCTTTGCGCGCTGGTCCTCGTCGTTTCGGCCTTGATCCAGCAACCGGCCGCCGCCATGCCGCGGTCGCCGGATGCGATCGCCTACGTCCTCCCGGATGGCAGCCTTGCCGATCTTTGCCTCTCTGGCCACGACGATCCCGATGGAAAAGGTGGCACGAAGGGCCACGGCTGCCAGTCCTGCTGCCTGGTTGCGCCCGCCGACCTGCCGGCGCCTTACCCGATCGTCTTGCCGTCGCAAGCCCGCGCGCGCCCGCTTTCCGTTCCAGCCGGCGATTTCGGTTTCGTTCGCTCGGTGCTCTTAACCGGAGCGGGGCCAAGGGCGCCACCAACGGTTTTCTCCACCTGATACGCGCTTGAACGACAGCTGATTGGCCTTGCGGCGTCCATCTTCGACACGCATTGCCGTGATCGGCGGTCGTCCCGATCACCAAGAGGCGAAGCCGTGCAAACGGTCCTTCCCGGAGAAAACCATGACAACCGCATCCTTCACCAATGCCGTGGACAGCCCCGCGGCCACAGAGCGCGGCATCTCGCTCTACCGCGCCATCTGGCGCTGGCACTTCTTTGCCGGCCTGCTCGTCATCCCCTTCATGATCAGCCTGGCGCTGACCGGGGGGCTTTATCTGTTCAACGACGAGATCGACGATACCGTCTTTGCTTACCGCAACGTCGTGCCAGTGGGCGCCGAACGGATGTCGCCCTCGGCGATCGTCGCGACGGCGGTGGAGTCCGTGCCGGGCAGCGCGGCCGTCTCCTATCGCACGCCGGCCGGCGCGGATCGCTCCGCACGCGTCACCGTCGGCATCGGCAAGGCGCGCATGCTGGTCTTCGTCGATCCCTACACCGGCGCGATCCTCGACCGGGTCGCGCCATCGGAGGAGTTCAACCAAGTGGTCGAGGACCTGCACAGCCTCGACTATTTCGGCAAGTCGGTCGAAACAATCATCGAGATCGTTGCGGGCTTTGCCATCCTGTTGGTCTTCACCGGCATCTATCTCTGGTGGCCGCGCCAGCAGACCGGCGGTGTGTTGACCGTGCGCGGCACGCCGGCACGCCGGGTGTTCTGGCGCGATCTCCATGCGGTGACCGGTATCGGCGCCGGCCTGCTGATCGTCTTTCTCGCCTTCTCCGGGCTTCTGTGGTCCGGCTATTGGGGTGCAACGGTCAACGGCAAGCTGACGGCGATGGGGCTCGGCTATCCGGCAGCGCTTTGGGATGAGGTCCCGACCTCCAGCAAGGTGTCGACCGACGTGTTGCCCAGGGCCAATTGGCTGATGGAAAACGCGCCGGTTCCGGCGTCCAGCGGTGGCGCGGGCGAGCGGGTCGGGATCGATCGCGCCGTCGCGATCGCGGATGCTGAGGGCATGCTGCCCGGCTACGAGCTCGCGATCCCGCTCGACGAGACCGCCGTCTATACGGCCGCCATCTTTCCCGCCGACCTTGCGCGGGAGCGCACGATCCATATCGATCAATATTCCGGCAAGCCGCTCGTCGACATTTCCTTTGGCGATTACCCGGCGTTCGGCAAGGCCATCGAATGGAGCATCAACGTGCACAAGGGGCAGGAATGGGGGCGCGTCAACCAGCTCCTGATGCTGGCCGCCTGCATTTCTATCGTGCTCGTTTCCCTTTCCGCCGTCATCATGTGGTGGAAGCGGCGCCCGGCGGGACGCATCGGCGTGCCCCCGATGCCGCCGCGGCGCAGCGTCTATGTGGGCTTGTGGCTCATGGCCATTGTCTTCGGGCTGGCGTTTCCGTTGACGGGCATCGCGATCGTCGTCATGGTGATCGTCGATCAATTGCTGATGCGCGTTGCACCGGTGCGCCGGCGGTTGTCCTGAACGGGCATTAAGGGGTGGCGTCATCCACCCCTTCTATCGCCTCTTGCAACTTGACCGTTGCAACCTCTACACGATTTTTCTACAGTTATTTAGGAAGAGCTAACTCTTGCTCGTCTAACGTGAAGTGGGGAAAGATCGACCAGCGACGCGGCGAAGAGCGTCGGGAGGCCTTGCTTGGCGAAGAACACGTCCCGCAATCCGCGATATGCCGCTCTCAATGCCGGCGGCAACGCGGAAACGCGCCGCCTGATCGACGCCAGCAATCGGCTGGCCGAGGAGGTCGCGCGCATCTTTCCGAGCGAACCCGATATCGCCGATCGCCACTACTGGTTGGAGACCATCATCAACCACGTGCCGGACTACATCTACGCCAAGGATGTGGAGGGGCGGTTCCTGATCGCCAATCAGGTGACGGTTGCCGACAACGGGCTCGAAGCCATGAAGGATATCGTCGGCAAGACCGATTTCGATCTCCATCCGCCGCAGATGGCCAAGGCGATTGCCGACATTGAGCGTCGCGTCATCGAAACCGGCGAGCCGATCTTCGGCATCGAGGAACGGGCCATCGTTAGCAAGGGCCGCGATCGCTGGCTGATGACCTCCAAGGTGCCGCTGCGCAACAAGAGCGGCAAGATCGTCGGCATCGTCGGCGTTTCGCGTGACATCTCCGACCGCAAGGCGGCCGAGCGGCTGCTCGAAGGGCAGGCGCGCCTGCTTGAGATGATCGCCAACGGCCGGCCGCTCGACGCCTTCTTCCGCGACATGATCCTGTTGATCGAAGCCTTGATGCCGGGCATCAAGGGCTCGGTGCTGCTGCTGTCGCCCGATGGCCGCTATCTCTTCCACGGCGCAGCGCCAAGCCTCGACGAGGCCTATTGCGCGACCATCCACGGCGTCGAGATCGGCCCGCGCATGGGCTCCTGCGGCACGGCCGCCTGGCGCGGCGAGCAGGTGATCGTCTCGGATATTCAGGTCGATCCGCTCTGGGACGATTATCGCGAGCTGGTGCTTCCCTACGGCTTCCGCTCCTGTTGGTCGACCCCGATCCATTCGCGTGAGCGCAAGGTGCTCGGCACCTTCGCGCTCTATTCCGATGTCGTCGGCGTGCCCGACGACGGACAAAAGGAACTGATCGCCATGGCGGCGCATCTCGCCGGCATCGCGATCGAGCGCAAGCAGGCGGAAGATCGCATCAGCTTCATGGCGCACCACGACGCGCTGACCGGTCTGCCCAACCGCGCACAGTTCGAGGAACAGGTCGCCGAGGCGCTGGAAGCCCTGCGCGGCAGCGGCCAGTGGGCGGTGCTCGCCTTCCTCGATCTCGACAATTTCAAGCTGGTCAACGATACGCTCGGCCACGCCGCCGGCGACGAACTCTTGAAGGTCACGGCCTCGCGCATGCGCGCTTCGGTGCGTAAGTCCGACATGGTCGTGCGGGTCGGCGGCGATGAATTCATCCTGCTTTTGAACGGGCTTCCCTGCGAGCGCGATATCGTGCTGGCTCGGCTCGAGGATATCCGGCGAGCGATCGCCGCGCCGATGCAGATCGAGGGCCGCAGCCTGCAGGTCACCTGCAGCATGGGGGTCGCCTGTTTTCCCAATCAGGGCAAGACGGTCGGCGAACTGCTCGCCAATGCCGACATGGCGATGTACCGGGCCAAGGAGCTCGGCCGCAACAACCTGCAGGTCTTCACCGAAGAGATGGCCGCCAAGGCGCATGAGAAGCTCAAGCAGCAGGAGGAGCTGCGCCAGGCGCTCGCGCGGCAAGAGTTCTTCCTGCAGTTCCAGCCGCAGATGAATCTGGCGACTGGCCGCGTTTTCGCGGCCGAAGCCTTGCTGCGCTGGCGCCACCCCGAACGCGGCACGGTCTCGCCGGCGGCGTTCATTCCGCTCGCCGAGGAAACCGGGCTGATCGTGCCGATCGGCGACTGGGTGCTGCGCGCGGCCTGCCGCCAGGCCAGGGCCTGGCAGGATGCCGGCCTGCCGCCGCTGATCATCAGTGTCAACGTTTCGGCGCGCCAGTTCCGTGAGCGCAACTGGGCCGCCCATGTCGCGGCAATTCTCACAGAGACCGGGCTTGACCCGTTCTGCCTCGAACTGGAACTGACCGAGAGCCTGATCATGCAGGATGTCCCTGGCGCGATCGCCACCATGCACGAGCTGCAGGCGATCGGGGTGCACCTGGCGATCGATGATTTCGGCACCGGCTATTCGAGCTTGAGCGCGCTCAAACGCTTCCCGGTGCGCCGACTGAAGATCGACCGGTCCTTCGTCGCCGACATTCCGACGGATCTCGACGACAACGCGATCACCGCCGCGATCATTTCGCTTGCGCGGAACCTCGGCCTTCGTGTCATTGCCGAGGGTGTGGAAAACCAGGCCCAGGTGGAATTCCTGCGCCAGAGCGGTTGCGACGAAATTCAGGGCTACTTCTTCAGCCGGCCGCTCTCGGCTCCGGATTTCGAGGCGCTGATGCTGCAGCCGCGGTTCAGTATCCACAGCGTTTGAGCCCTGCCACCCTCGCGACGCAAGCTTCGTTCCAGCCGTAAATGCAAGCATCGCCCCAATCCGTGGGGGCTGTGCGTAGCATTTCGTTAAGCAAATTCATGCAGCACTCCTCATGCCGCACTCAAGCCTCCAGAGTTCGATGTCCTCTTCAGTCCTTTTCTCCCGTCGCCAGTTTCTTCGCTCGTCCGGCGTGGCGCTCGCCTCCGCCGGTCTTGCGAGCTGCACTTCGTCGATGAACACGGATGTCTTTCGCTATGAGACGGCGCCGGTGTTCCGCAATCCAGCGGTCGAGGGACGGTTTACCGATCCGCGCGCCGAAGGCATCTATGAAAGGCAGGATGGCCCAGGGCCAGTTCCAACCGGTCTTCCACCGCAGGGCCTCTATGTCTCGGACATCTATGCCTCTGTAAGCGACAGTGGCTATCAGGTGCCGGAAATTCCCTATCGCCAGATCGACGCGCGCTTCTACCGCCAGGAGGTCAGCGATCCCTTCGGCGAGCAGCCGGGCACGATCGTCGTCGATACCGGCGACCGCTACCTCTATCTGATCCAGCCGGGTGGCCGGGCGCTGCGTTACGGCGTCGGCCTCGGTCGCGAGGGTTTTGCCTGGTCGGGTCGCGGCGTCATCCAGTGGAAGCAGAAGTGGCCGCGCTGGACCCCGCCGGACAGCATGGTCGCCCGCCAGCCACAGCTAAAGCCCTATTCGGCCCAGAACGGCGGCATGGCCCCAGGCCTCAACAATCCGCTTGGTTCGCGCGCGCTCTACATCTTCCAGAACGGCCAGGACACGCTTTACCGTGTTCACGGCACGCCGGAATGGAAGTCGATCGGCAAGGCGGTCTCGTCGGGCTGCGTGCGCATGCTCAACCAGGATGTCATGGATCTCTACGATCGCGTCCGCGGCAAGGCGCCGATCCTCGTTATCTGATGACGGGCAGGGACGGATATCCGCCCCTCACGTTTCCGCACAGCACCCACCGCGTCGAGCGGAAGGCAGGTCGGTCAATCCTCGCCGGGGCCGGCATTGAGCTGCCGCGTCAGCTGATGCAGCGTCTCGCGAATGTCTTCTGCTTGCTTCAGGCTGCATCCCGAGGCCCTGCTGATGCCGATCAGGATGCCGAAGGCCTCGTTTTTCAGGTCCTGGCCCTTGTCCGTCAGCCGCACGATCACCTGACGTTCGTCGCTCGGGTCGCGCTGGCGACCGACATAACCGGCTGCCTCCAGGCGCTTGAGAAGCGGCGACAACGTGCCTGAATCCAGACCGATCTCCTCGCCGATCCGCTTGACCGTCATCTCGTCCTGTTGCCAGAGCGCCAGGAGCACGAGATATTGGGGATAGGTGAGGCCGAAACGATCGAGCAGCGGCTTGTAGGCGCGGTTGAATGCATGCGCCGCAGAATAGACCGCAAAACACAGCTGCTTGCCGAGCGCGAGTGCTTCCTCGGGAATGGTGTCGCTATGTGCCGCCTTGTTCGCCATGCGTCATTGTCGCAAAAAGACGCTCGAAATGCAATTTGCAAAATTAATTTGCGTACAATTGAATTTTGCGCTATCTAAATCGCATTGACTCAGGAAACGCAAAGGAGACCCCGCCAATGCCCATTCTTTACCGCACCACTGCATCCGCAACCGGTGGCCGCGCCGGCCAGGCCAAAAGCGCCGACGGCGCGCTCGACGTCACGCTCACCGTTCCGAAGGAACTTGGCGGCGACGGCGCCCGCGGCACCAATCCCGAGCAGCTCTTTGCAGCCGGCTACTCGGCCTGCTTCCTCGGCGCACTGAAATTCGTGGCCGGCAAGGAGAAGGTAAAACTTCCGGAAGACACTACGGTGACGGGAACCGTCGGCATCGGTCCGCGCGAGGATGGCACCGGCTTCGGCATCGACGCTGCGCTCGAAATCTCTTCGCCGGGCGTCGACAAGGCCGTGCTCGAAGATCTCGTCCAGAAGGCGCATATCGTTTGCCCCTACAGCCATGCAACCAAGGGCAACATCGACGTCAAGCTGACCGTCGCCTGAGTTTCTCAGATTGAGCTCTTTCAGATCCCCTGTTGAAAGAAGCCCGGCGGTCTCCGTCGGGCTTCTTTTTCAGGCATGCTGTGCCGGTCTACTGCAGAACCTCGATGACCCGCCTGCTCTGCGGATCGACCAGCACCCTTTGCTGGTTGACGACGACATAGCCGTAGGTCGGTTGCTGCGGGATCGGGTAGACCTCGACCGTGTCGGGCAGGGGTTCGCCCACGACGACAGTGCCGTCATAGGTCACGGATGGGCTGGTTTGCTGAAGGACGTAGGTTTTGACCTCGCCGGGAACGATGACCGTCGTGGTCTGAGCCAGGGCGACGCCGGAAAAGGCAAGGCTTGCCACAAAACCGGCTAGGATGATTTTCTTCATGACAGTACCTCCTGTCCCTAGCCAACGGTCCGGCGACAGATTGGTTCCCCTGCCGCGGCGCGGGAACCTATGCCTCGACTGGGAGCTGCTGGAACCTATGCTCGGGCTGAGGAGTTGATGAGCAGGAGGTAAAATAGGATGATCGCCAGGCCGAAAACCAGAACCTGCGCGCTTGCGCAGCGAGAGCTCGAATGCGCGACCGCATTGCGCGAGGAGTTCCAACTGCTGACGGATCTCGCCGAGCGGGTAGGGTGGCATTGGGACGAGATCGCCTTGGCTCTGCTGGAGTTGACGGACGAATACGCCGCCACCCAGCGGGCCGCCGTTGCGGTGAGCGGGCGCCGCTTGAGCGCTTCACCCTCCCCAACACACGGCATTGACAAGACACGGCATTGATCGGCACGGCTGGCCGTCGGGTCATTTCGCCGTGCCGTTCCGGCATCCCGCGCGGGCCTTAAGCCTTCTTCAGAAATTCGGTGCGCATCACCCGACCCTTGGTCTTTTCGACGCGGCACTCGACTTCATCGGGGGAGGATGCGCTTGATCGGGGGAGGATGCGCTTGATCGGGGGAGGATGCGCTTGACCATCGTCCCGCGCTTCAGCGTCGTCGAGGTTCCCTTGCCTTTCAGGTCTTTGATCAGGGTGACGTTGTCGCCGTCCTTGAGGATGGCGCCGATTGAATCCTTCACATCCATGCGGATGTTCCAGAAATGACGACGCGCCCTGATTTGGTCAGGGCGCGTGGGAATGGATGGGCCGCGTCGGCCGGTCTTGGTTAGCGTCGGCTAAGGCTGCCGAGGATGCCGCGCACCAGGGCGCGGCCGACCTGGGTCGCGACTGTGCGGGCGACCGATTTCATCGCCGCTTCGACGACCGTCTCGCGCTGGTAGCCGGAGCTGCGAGGGCGCGCCTGCTTGCCGGCCGGTGCCGCCTGATCGTCGTCGCCAAAGCCCGGCAGCGTCCAGCGGCTGCCGCCGGTGCTCGCCTCGCTCGTCTGCTGCTCGGCCTGAGACTGTGCCTCGGCCTGTGCGTCGGCTGCCTTTTTGGCGCGCGCCGCTAGGATTTCGTAGGCCGATTCACGGTCGAAATCCTCATCGTAAAGCTCACGGACCGGGCTGACGTCCATGACCTTCTTCCGTTCGGCCTCCGTCAGGGGACCGACGCGGGACTGCGGCGGTCGCACCAGCGTACGCTCGACCATCGAGGGCGCGCCCTTGCCTTCGAGCGTGGAGACCAGAGCCTCGCCGGTGCCGAGATTGGTGATCACCGTGGCGCAGTCGAAATCCGGGTTCGGGCGGAAGGTGTCGGCGGCGGTCTTCACCGCCTTCTGGTCGCGTGGCGTATAGGCGCGCAGCGCGTGCTGAACGCGGTTTCCGAGCTGACCGAGAACCGTGTCCGGCACGTCGAGCGGGTTCTGGGTGACGAAATAGACGCCAACGCCCTTGGAGCGGATCAGGCGCACGACCTGTTCAACGCGCTCGATCAACGCCTTCGGCGCGTCGTTGAAGAGCAGATGCGCCTCGTCGAAGAAGAAGACCAGCTTCGGCTTGTCCGGGTCGCCCACTTCCGGCAGCTCCTCGAACAATTCCGACAGCAGCCAGAGCAGGAAGGTGGCGTAGAGCCGCGGGTTCATCATCAGCTTGTCGGCCGCCAGCACCGAGATCGCGCCGCGGCCGTCATTGGTGGTGCGCATGATGTCGGAAATCTTCAGCGCCGGCTCGCCGAAGAAATGTTCGGCGCCCTGCTGTTCGAGGATCAGCAGCTCGCGCTGAAGCGAGCCGACCGAGGACTTGGAAATGAAACCGAACTGATTGGAAAGCGTGCTGGCATTGTCGCCCATGTAGTTGAGCAGCGCCTGCAGATCCTTGAGGTCGAGCAGCGGCAGTCCGCCCTCATCGGCGATCTTGAAGGCGATGTTGAGCACGCCTTCCTGCGCGTCGGTCGCGTTCATAAGCCGCGACAGGAGCAGCGGGCCCATCTCCGACATGGTGGTGCGAACGCGATGGCCCTTCTCGCCGTAGATATCCCAGAAGATGACCGGGAATTCCTGAAACTCATAAGGATTGGTCGGCAGGCCGATCTGTTCGGCACGCTTCAGGATGAAATCCTTGGCCTCGCCGATCGCGCCGATGCCGGAGAGGTCGCCCTTGACGTCGGCGCAGAAGACCGGGACGCCAGCGTTGGAAAAGCCTTCGGCAAGCACCTGCAGGGTGATCGTCTTGCCGGTGCCGGTGGCGCCGGTGACCAGGCCGTGTCGATTGCCGAACTTGAGCTCCAGATACTCGCCCTTGTTGATCGAATCATCAGGCTTGCGGCTGGTGCCGATAAAGAGCTTGCCTTCTTCCAACATGTGGGCTTCATCTCCGTTTCATCAATGAAAGCGGGCGGTTCGCAGTGTCGCAGGGGCGCGCCGTCATCGAAATGTGCCTGGATTTCTGTTATAGGTGGTGCGGTTGCGCCCGGCAACAAGGCTGTGCCCATCCGCGACCGGAATGCGGCGATATCGACGGATCGATAGTCACGGCTCACGGCTTGTTATTTGGTGGGCGATCATTTACCTTGACGTCAACGTCAAAAATCCAAAATGAGGGAGTTTCTCCATGAATGAACTGGTCACGCGCGTTGCTGAAAATGTCGGCATCGAGCCGGCAACCGCCGAAAAGGCTGTCGGCATGATCCTCGGCTTCCTGCAGCGCGAAGCCGCCGACGGTCCGGTTGCCCAGATGATTGAAGCGATCCCGGGCGCGTCCGAACTGATCGCTCAGTACAACGGCGAAGGCACGGGCGGCGGCGGCCTGCTCGGCGGTCTGATGTCGGCAATCGGTGGTGGCGGCGTCATGGCGCTCGGCCAGCAGCTGATGAGCCAGGGCCTCGGCATGGGTGAAATCACCGGACTTGCAAAGGAAACCATCGCGTTCGCCAAGGAGAAGGCCGGCGCAGACGTGGTCGACGAAGTCGTCGCTTCGGTTCCGGGTCTCAGCCAGTTCGTCTGATACCGGCGACCCGAACGTAAAAAAGCGAAGCCCACCGGCGTCTGCCGGTGGGTTTTTTGTTGCCTGCGGCCCCTGTCAGCGTTCCGGCCTGCTTTCCCGTAGCGTCCGTTCGAGTGTGGGCGTCAGCCCGATGCAAAGAACGGCACTGGCGCCGATAAAAGCCGCACCCGATGTCCATCCGTAGAACTCGATCGCGGTTCCGACCGCGACGGGGCCGACGAGTTGCCCGAGATTGCTGCCCTGCATCAGCAGGCCCATCGCCATCGGCGCAAGCGCCGGACGTGGCGACAGGAGCGGCACCGATGAGATCAGCGTCGCCGGAATGAGCCCGCCGATCGCGGAAAACAGGATGCAGAGCGCCAGGATCAGATGTCCGCCTGATGGGCTCAGGAAGATCCAAAGGCCGGACACGCCGGTCAGCAACGCGGCGCTTGCGACCAGCCTGCCGCGGGCGAAGCCGCGGGACAGAAGATGGCCGGCGGCCAGATTGCCGAAGACGTTCACCAGCGTGATGACGGCGCTCAACAGGCCAACGGTTCCAAGCGAGACCTGCAGGCGCTCGATCAGCAGGATCGGCAGAAAGCTGGAAAGCGTGAAGCTCATCAGGCTGTAGAGCGAAAACAGCGCGAAGAGCAGCACGGGCCCGCGGCTCGTCAGCGTTTCCGCGGCATCATCCCGGAAGCGGGTGGCGACACGGGGCGTTTGCCGGGATGGCGACACTGCCAGAAAGATGGAGGCGAGGCTCGCAAGCGTGAGCAGCCCGTTGCTCCACCAGATCGCCTGCCAACCGGCAAAGGCGGGCCCGGTCAGCATGGCGATCGCCATGCCCGCGGGCATGAAACAGCTCCAGAGCGCAAAGACGAGGTCGCTGCGCTCCTGCGTCACCAGGCGCATGAGGATGGCGGGGCCGGCGACGACGACAAGCAGAAAGCCGAAGCCCTCGATGATGCGCGACAGCAGAAGCAGCGTGAATGCTGGGCTCGCCGCGCCGGCAAAGGAACCGAACGCCAGCAGCGCCATGCCGATGCCAAGCAGGCGCCGGTCGCCGACAGCTGTGACGAACGCGCCGGCTGCCATGCCCCCGACGACGCCAACGACTGCGAAGACGGAGGTGATCCAGCCGAGGGCAGAAAGGTTGAGCCCAAGATCGGATTGAAGCAGCGGGCCTGCAATCAGCCCCTTGCCCACCTGCATCGCCGCGACCACGCCGGCCGCAACAACGGTCATCACGCCCGACCAATCGGTTCTTTCGCGAACAAAGGCTGCGGCCGTGGCCATCAGGCGATCTCCCCAACGCGGGTGCGTCCGGCAACCAGCGCTGCCGCCAGTTCCGCCACGTGGCGCCCCTGGAAGCGTGCGCCTTCCAGTTCGTTGGCGCTCGGCTGCCGGTCGCCGCCGTTGCCGTCATCGGCCAGCGTCGAGGCGCCATAGGGTGATCCGCCGGTGATTTCGTCCATGCGCATCTGGCCTTTGAAGCTGTAGGGAAGGCCGGTGATCACCATTCCGAGATGCAGCAGTACGGTATGCGTGGCGAGTATCGTCGATTCCTGGCCGCCATGCTGGCTTCCGGTCGAGGTAAAAACGCTGCCGATACGCCCGACCAGGGCATCGCGCGCCCAGATCCCACCCGCCTGGTCGAGAAAGTTCTTCATCTGGGCAGCCATGTTGCCGAACCGTGTCGGCGTGCCGATGATGATCGCGTCATAGTCGGGCAGTTCGGCGACTGTTGCCACCGGCGCATCGTGGTTGCGCTTGTAGCCGGCCTTGACGGCCACGGCTTCCGGGACGATTTCCGGCACGCGCTTGAGCGCGACGGTGGCGCCGGCGGTGCGCGCACCCTCGGCGACGGCCTTCGCCATGGTCTCGATGTGGCCGTAGGAGGAATAGTAGAGCACGAGCACCTTGGTCATTTCGGTTTCCTTTTTGTGGGCGGCATTGCCGTTCATAGAAAAGATGGGTGCTTTTCTCGATCTCTTGGAGTGATATAATTTTCATCAAGATGATCTATGGAATCGATCATGCTCGATGCCCTTACTCTCGATCAGATGCGGACCTTCGTGACCGTCGCCGAAAGCGGAAGCTTCCGCGCCGGCGCCGCCAGGCTCTCACGGGTGCAATCGGCCGTCAGCCACGCCATCGCCAACATGGAGGCCGAACTGGGGGTCGCCCTTTTCGACCGTTCCGGCCACCGGCCGGTCCTGACGGCGGAAGGGCATGCGCTGCTCGCCAATGCGCGCGACATCCTGTTGCGGGTGGACGCGATGCGCGCCCGGGCACGCGGGCTCGGCGAAGGCATCGAGCTTGAGCTTTCTCTGGTCGTCGATACGCTGTTTCCGATCGAGACCGTCGGCCTGGCGCTGAAGGAGATGCGCGGCGCCTATCCGGATGTGTCGATCCGGCTTGCGGTCCTGCCGCTCGGTGGGCCGCTCGACGGCCTGGTCGATCGCCGCTTCACGCTCGGCATCACTGTCGGCGAAGATTTCCGCGACCCGTCGATCGCCCGTCGGGCGCTTGCGACGGTCGAACTCGTCGCGGTCGTTGCCGCAAATCATCCCTTGGGGCTGCGCGCAGGGGGAGACGTGCTCGACAATGCCGAGCTTGCGGACCATCTGCAGATCGTCCTGTCGGATCAGTCGCAGCGCACGGTCGGGCGCGACTACGGCGTGCTCTCGCCGCAAACCTGCCGTGTCAGCAGCCAGGACACAAAACATGCGATGATCCGCTCGGGCCTCGGCTGGGGTCGATTGCCGTTCTGGCAGGTGGAGCGCGACCTTGCGGAAGGCCGGCTCGTGCGCATGCCGACGGCCGCCCTTGGCCGCAACAGCCAGGTGGGGGCCGAAGCCTATCTCGTTCACCGGATCGACGAGCCGCTCGGGCCGGCCGCCCGCGTCTTCAACGAGGCTCTCGCCCGGATCTGCGCGGAGGGCTAGCGTCGGCCGTTGAGCGCGAAGGCAAGCGTGAAGACCACCAGCACGACGCCCACGCCGATCGGGCCAGCGATCGGGTTGATAAAGTTCATCAGCGCGCCGGTCGCGCCGGATCCAGCCGCGCTGCCGGCGGCATAGGCGAGCGAAAAGGCGGCACTGCCGGCAACCAGCATGCTGCCGCGATACTCTTCCCCGAGCATGGTGAGCGCCGCCGTATAGAGCGCGAAGCTCGCCGCGCCGATGAAGGCGAAGGTCAGAAGCAGAGCGATATCGGACGACAGCAACGGCACGAGCAGATAGCCGCTGGCAGCGATCGCGGCCGCCGAGATCGCCACCCAGCGGCGCGGCAGGCGGTCGAGAAGCACGCCGATGAAAGGCTGTGCCACAGCTGTCGGTATCGCCAGCGCCGTTACGCTCAGCGCGGCAAAGGCCTGGCTGTGGCCGGTCTTGACGAAATAGACCGGCATCGCCGAGATCGCGGCGATATCGGCAAATCCGAACATCAGCACCATGAGGATCAGCATCGGCGCCTTCCCGAAAAAGGCGAAGAGGTCCCGCGTCGAGGACGGCTCGGGCCGGGTGCGGGCGCCCATGGTCAGCAGCCCAGTGAGGAAGGCGACGAGTGCGATATAGATCGCCAAGAGGGCAAAGCCGAGACCGCCGCTGGTGCCGAGCAGCGGGATCGCCAGCGGACCGGCCGCAAAGCCGCCGCACATGCCGGCCCCATAGAGGCCGGAGACGCGGCCGCGCAGTCGGTCCGGGCAGGCGGTGTTCAGCCACGCTTCACCAAGCATGAAGACCATGCTGACGAAGAAACCGAGGGCAAAGCGGGCGATAAACCAGATGACGAGTTCCGACGTCGAGGCAAGTGTCGCGAGACAGATGGAACAGCCGATGAGGCTGGCGATGATCAGCTTGTCGGCCGAGGCGAGCCGCGTCAGCCGGCCGAGAATAAGTGTCGCAACACCGAGACCGGCGGCAAAGCCCATGGCATTGAGGCCGATCATGCCGGCCGAAACGCCGCGGCTCTCAAGCGAAAGCGAGATCAGCGGATAGGTGAGCCCCTGCGCCACCGAGAAAGCGGTGACACCGAGAACGACGGCGATAATCGCCGGCCAGTCGGGAGCAAAATCGCTCGCCTGTGCCTCGTGCAACGACATCGCCCCCTCCCTACGATCCGTGTCCTTGAGGCGATGTCCATATCGTATCCACCGCCGGCAGGGAATTGGCCGGCGGCGAAATGATTGCGTTCGTTAAGCAGCCTTGTCCCAGACGGGGGCAAGGCCTTCCGGGTTGACGATGCGGCCGTCGGCACGCGCAAGGGCGTGGATTTCGGCCATTTCGCCGTCGCCGAGCGCAAAGTCGAAGATCGCGAAATTTTCCTTCAGGCGATCGATCGTCGCGGTCTTTGAAAGGGTGATCACGTCCTTCTGCTGCACGAGCCAGCGCAGCGCTACTTGCGCGGCCGTCTTGCCGTGGCGGGCACCGATCTCCTTCAAGAGTGGATCGCTCGGCACCTTGCCGTTCGCCATCGCATAGTAGGCGGTGATCGACATGCCGTGCTTGCGGGCGGTCTGAAGCACCTTGGTCTGATCAAGATACGGGTGGTACTCGACCTGGTTGGTGGCGATCGGCGCGTCGCTCAGCTTCACGGCCTCTTCCATCTGCGCCGTGTTGAAGTTGCTGACCCCGATGTGGCGAACCTTGCCGGCCTTGTGCACTTCGTTGAGAGCGCCGATGCGCTCGGCCATCGGCACGTCGCTGCCGCCCGGCCAGTGCAGGAGAAGCAGGTCGACATGGTCGGTCCGCAGCTTCTTCAGGCTTTCGTCGACCGAGGCGAGGAAGTCGCGATGGGCATATTTGTCGACCCAGACCTTGGTGGTGAGGAAGATATCGGCGCGTGACACGCCGGAATTATGGATGGCCTCGCCGACTTCGGCCTCGTTGCCGTAGATCTGCGCCGTATCGACGTGATGGAATCCGAGCTTCAGGGCTTCCGGCAGAACGCGCAGCACATCGGCACCGGGCATGCGGAAAGTGCCGAAGCCGAGCGCCGGAATGTTGGCGCCGTTGGAATTGACGGAATGCATCGTGGGTAACTCCTTGTACTGGGCATGTTATGCTTGATAAGCGCCCGGCCACCTGGCCGGGCGAAAAAGGAATGAGGCTATAGGTGGTCCTCGCAGACGGCGGTTCAAGCCGTTTGGTAGGCCGCCCCGGTGCGACGATCAAGGGCGCCGCTCAGGAGCGTGAGCAGCAGGGCTGCGGCGACGAGCAGGGCACCGATCACGGGCGTCATGCCAAGGCCGAGCGGCGAGGCGACGATGACGCCACCGAGCCAGGCGCCGACGGCGATGCCGAGGTTGAAGGCCGCGATGTTGAGCGCCGAGGCGACATCAACGGCGCCCGGACGATGTTGCTTGGCAAGCTGCACGACATAGAGCTGCAAGCCCGGCACATTGGCGAAGGACAGGAAGCCGAGGGCCGCAAGCGTGACCAGCGTCAGCACCGGCGAGGGGGCCGTGAAGGTGAAGAGCACGAGCACCGCCGCCTGCGCCAGGAACAGGCCGATCAGCGCCTTGACCGGGTCGCGGTTGGCGATCTTGCCGCCGGCAATGTTGCCGATGGCAATCGCGATGCCGTAGAGCACCAGGATCAGGCTGACGGCGCTTTCCGAAAAGCCGGTGATGTCCTGCAGGATCGGCGCCAGGAAGGTGAAGGCGACGAAGGTGCCGCCGTAGCCGAGCGCGGTCATGGCAAAGACGATCAGCAGGCGGCCGGAGCCGAGCACGCGCACCTGGTCGATGAGCTTTGCCGGCGGCGCCTTGGACAGCGTGTTCGGCAACAGGGCTGCGATCGCGACAAGAGCGACGACGCCGAGACCGGTGACGGCCCAGAAGGTGGCGCGCCAGCCGAAGGTCTGGCCGATCCAGGTGCCGAGCGGCACACCGGTGACGATCGCGACGGTCAGGCCCATGAACATCATGGCAATGGCCGAGGCGCGGCGGTCTTCCGGTACGAGGTCGGCGGCAATGGTCGAGCCGACCGAGAAGAACACGCCATGGGCAAAGGCAGAAATGACGCGGGCGAAGAGCAGCGGTTCATAGCTCGGCGACAATGCTGCGGCGGCATTGCCGACGATGAACAGCGCCATCAGGCCGATCAGCAGCGGTTTGCGCTCGATCCGGCCGGTGAGCGCGGTGAGAACTGGCGCGCCGAAGGTGACGCCGAGCGCGTAGACGCTGACGATCAGGCCGGCGAGCGGCAGGGTGACATTGAGGTCGGTGGCTACCGTCGGCAGGAGGCCGACGATCACGAATTCCGTTGTTCCGATCGCATAGGCCGCGATCGTCAGCGCAAGTATGGCAATAGGCACGACGAGACCTTTCCCACCCGGCTGGGAGCACCGGGCGTATGGTTGTTGTTGAAGTCGGGTGGAATATGAGCCTTTGCACTCATCACGATAATACGCATAATCAGACAAACGTTTGTGAATTGAGTTCAAAGGGAAGCGCATGGACAACCGAGCCGGTGAGATGGAGGTTTTTGTCGCCGTGTCGGAGACCCGCAGCTTCTCCGCTGCGGCGCGGCGCCTGAAACTGTCGCCGTCGGCCGTCAGCAAGCTGGTGACCCGCATCGAGGACCGGCTTGGCACGCGCCTGCTCGTGCGCTCGACCCGGACCTTGCAGCTGACCCCGGAAGGCGAAGTCTATTTCCAGCGGGCGCAACGGATCCTCGGAGATATCGCCGAGACCGAGCATGTCGTTGCCGCCGGCGGACGCATGGCGCCGCGTGGGCTCTTGCGGGTGAACGCCGCCGTCGGCTTCGGCGAGCGCTACATCATGCCACTCGCGCCGGAGTTCCTGGCGCGATACCCGGAGGTCCAGCTCGACCTGACGCTGACCGACAGCATGATCGATGTCGTCGGCGAACGCACGGACGTGGCGATCCGCACCGGACCGCTGCGTGATTCATCCCTGAAGGCGCGCAAGCTGATGGAAACCCGGCCGGTGGTGATCGCCTCGCCCGCCTATCTTGAAAAGTATGGGATCCCGCAAACCCCTGACGATCTCGACGGCCACAACTGCGTTCGCTTCAACTTCCGCCGCAGCGTCGACGAGTGGGCGTTTCGCGGGCCGGGCCAGTCTCAGATCGCGCACCGAACCGTCTCCGGCAATATGCAGGTATCGAGCGGTTCGATCGTCCGCCAGCTTTGCCTTGCCAGCGTCGGCATCGGGCGCATCGGTCGTTTCCATGTCGAGCCGGATTTCGAGGCTGGAACGCTGGTGCCGCTGCTCGAGGACTATCAGTCGGGCGAGATCGAGACGGTCTACGCCGTCTATGCCGGCCACGAGCATCTCGCTGCCCGTATCCGCGCCTTTATCGATTTTCTGGCAGAGCGCATGTAAGCGCCCGGCGGGCAGACGAACTCAGCCCGCCTTGACCGCCACGATGAAGAACCTCGGAAAACGCAAGAGTACCTTGCCGTCGCTCGTTGCCGGATAGGCCGTGCGTATCCTGTCCGTGTAATCGGCGAGAAAGGCGCTCCGCCGGTACTCGGTCAAGGCATCGAGATAAGGTCTGAGGCCGGTCCCCTTCACCCACTCGACGATCGCTTCGGCATTGGCGAGGCGATGATAGTAGATCGTATGCCAGACCTCGATGCGCGCTGCCCACGGAACCAGGCATTCGACATAGGTTGCCGGCGGCGGCATCGGGTTGCGGCGGATGGTCTTGCCGGCAAAGGCTTCAGCGAAAGCCGGGCTGCGCGCGGTCTCTTCCATCAGGAGGTGGCTCGGCTCTCCGAGGTTGTCCGGCATCTGCACCGCGAGCGTACCGCCGGAGGCAAGCGCCTTCATCAGCCTTTCGAAGATAGTGAGATGGTTCGGAAGCCACTGGAAGACGGCGTTGCCGTAAAACAGCGAGGCGCCGGCGGGAGGAACCCAGGCCGCAAGATCCGCCTTTTCGAAGGATACCCCGGGCAGCCGTTTGGCGGCGGCAAGGAGCATGTTCTCGTCGCTGTCGAGGCCGGAAAGCGTGGTCCAGGGAAACCGGTCGCGGATGAGCTCGGTCGAGTTCCCCGGGCCGCAGCCGAGGTCGAAGGCGAGGCCTTCTGGCAGGTCAGGCACTTGGGCGAGAAGGTCTCTGGCTGGTCGGGTGCGTTCGTCTTCGAACTTGAGATACTGCGCGGGCGACCAGACCATCAAAGAACTCCTTCAGATACCGAATTGCAGGCTTTCGAGAGAGGGCAGGATCAAGGCAGGCCCATGATCGCGGTATTCGTCCGGCATGTCTGCCCGATTGATCCACACGGTGCGGAAGCCGAATTTCGTCGCCCCGGCAATGTCCCAGCGGTTCGACGACTGGAACGAGACTGCGTGCGGGTAGAGCCGGTAGCTGGTGGTAACGAGATCGTAGACGGCGGGCGCCGTCTTGAACGCCTTCACCGCGTCGACCGAAAAGACGTCGTCGATGACGATATCGAGTGCGGCGTTGCGCACGGCCGACGCGAGCATGGCCGGCGAACCGTTGGAGAGGATGGCGATCCGCGCCCCGCGCTCCTTGAGACCTTTCAGAACGGCCGGCACTTCCGGATAGCAGTCGAGCGTCCAGTAGGCGTCCAGCAACCGCTTGCGCAGCTTCGGGTCGGCGGAGGGAAAGCGCGCGAAGGCAAAGTCGAGCGCCTGTTCGGTCAGCTTCCAGAAATCCTGGTAGCTGCCCATCAGCGAGCGCACCCAGGAATATTCGAGCTGCTTGGCGCGCCAGAGTTCGGAAAAAGCCTGTCCGTCCGGACCGATCTCCTCAGCGTGGCGCCTGACCGCCGCATGCACGTCGAAGAGCGTGCCGTAGGCGTCAAACACATAGGCCGCGTGGGACATCGTTTCCTCCCGTCAGTTGTCTTCGGTGCTGGCTGACATGGCGAACATGCCACGTCAAAGCCTATCCGAAAACAAAGGCTTACAGCATCACGCCCGATCGGACAGCCCGCTGTCACCGTTCTTTACGCGGATCATGTCAAATATTTGTGCGTCGCACAACGGCTGGCCGCTCAAAGGCAGGTATCCTGCCTTAGCCCTTGGCCGGTTTCCAGACTTTTGCCGGGAAGCGTAGCGCCTGCTTGGCGAGCTTGCCCTTGAACCCGAGCGCCGTGTCGCACAGGTTGACCACATGCCGGTTCGGCTTGGCTTCCGGGCGAAGCGCATGCAGGGCCGCGGCTGCCTCTTCCGGCGGCATGTAGCGTGCCAGAATGCCCAGCGTCAGCGCCGTCGCGCGGCCAATGCCCCGCAGGCAATGGACGAGCAGATGCGCGTCCTCGGGCAAGCGGTCGATGAAAGCGAAGGCGGCGTCGATCGCCTGCGGACGCGCCGCATCCGGTTCGTCCGGATCGGTGGTGTCGCCGAAAAAGAGTTCCAGGTGATTTTCCGGCGGCAGCTCGATCATCGACAAAAGCCGGCTGCCGGGTGCGCGCACGGAGATGAGATGCGTCGGCGCCCAAAGCGCACGATTGTGCCGCGCCTCGGTCTGCGAGCTGACGATGACACGGATCGGCCAGCCGGCCGGATGCGCCGGATTGGCGTTGAGGATGGGATGGTAAAGTTCATCCGCAGTAACGGCTGCCGCAAGCGCCATGGCAGGACCTCGCTCGTGATTCTTCAGCGCGGATTTTGCCCTGAAACCCGTCCGGGCTTAAGGGCAAAATCTTGGGGGGAGGCGAAAAGCTGTGGCCGGAGCGGGATCAGCCCGGATGGATGTAGCGCTTCGACCAGCGCGACGGCACCAGAATGGTGGCCAGCGTGAGCCCGGCGCTAAGCGCGAAGGAAGCCCAAAGAGACGCCGGGCCGAAATGGCGCTGCAGGACGGCGCCGGCGACAGCGCCAGAGAACATGCCAAGCCAGGGCACGATCTGCATGAGCCATTGGCGGTTGGTGTTGCCGAGCAGCCAGCGGCCGAGGCCGCGCCCGAAACGGGAAAGGGCACCCGTCACGTAGGTGAGCCCGATCGGCAGGCCCTCGATGTGCTCGACGGCGGCATTGACCAGGCCCATGGCAAGCACGATGCCGTAGAAATAGAAGGGCTTTGGCATCGAGGTTCCGAAGCCGGCGCAGAGCATTAGCACCAAACTGACCATCGAGAGGACGCCGACGACGCCGAGGCGTGCGGCCGCAATCACGCCGAGCGCGTTGCCGATGATGAACGCTCCAAGCGCGCCGACGAGCAGCAGGGCGCCGGTGAAGTCGCCGTCGCCGAGCGCGATCGCCGCCCGCGTCGTGTTGCCGCTCATGAAGGAGACGAAGTCACCGATGCTCAAGAGCCCGATCGCGTCGGTCATCCCGGCGAGAAACGAGATCGTCGCGGCGACGGCCAGCGCCGTGCCGGTGCGCTGCCGCTTGATCAGTCTTCGTCGTCTCGCAATGGTCATCTGCCTTGCCCCCGATTGGGGACAAGGCTAGCGCATGCGGATGGTGAGTCGGAATGGGCGGTCATCATATTGCCTGCCGGCTGCGGCGTTCACGGCTTGCCGTAGCCGTCAGAAGCGGGTGATGACGCTGATACCGAGATCGGTGGCGCGGTCCATGGCGACGAGGGCAGGGATCGCCTCTTCAAGAGAAATTTCCCGGCCGATCAGTTGCTGCGGCTTCAGCTTGCCGTCGGCGATCATCGCCAGCATGGCGTCGTAGCGCCAGGCCTGCATGCCGTGGCTGCCATAAATTTCGAGTTCGTGGCCGATCACCTGCGCCATCGGGATCTGTGGCGTCGCCTGGTCGCCGAGCATCAGGCCAACCTGGACGTGCCGGCCGCGCCGGCGCAAGTTCTTGATCGAGTTGAAGCAGGTCACGGGATTGCCGAGCGCGTCGATCGAGACATGGGCGCCACCGCCGGTGATATCCTTCACCGCCGCTGCCACGTCCTGCACGTCACGGCCATTGATGACAGCGACCGCGCCGAGTTTTTTGGCGAAGGCGAGCTTGTCTTCGGCGATGTCGATCGCAATCGGCTGGGCGCCGAGGGCCGCCGCGATCATGATTGCCGAGAGGCCGACGCCGCCGCAGCCATGCACCGCCACCCACTCGCCGCCCTTGACCTTGGCCTGGTCGGCGATGGCGCGGAACGACGTTGCGAAGCGGCAGCCGAGGCTCGCAGCCGTGGTGAAGTCCATGCTTTCAGGCAGATGCACGAGGTTCTGGTCGGCAAAGTCGAGCGCGACATATTCGGCAAACGAGCCCCAATGGGTAAAGCCCGGCTGGAACTGCGCCTCGCAGACCTGCTGGTTTCCCGAGCGGCACTCGCCGCAACGGCCGCATCCGGAAACGAAGGGCACGGTCACCCGATCGCCGACCTTGTAGCGCATGACGCCGCGGCCGGTGGCGGTCACCACGCCCGCCAGCTCGTGGCCGGGCACATGCGGCAGGCGGATATCGGCGTCATGGCCCATCCAGCCGTGCCAGTCGGACCGGCAAAGCCCTGTCGCCTCGACCTTGATGACCACGCCGTTCTCCGTCGGTGTCGGATCGGGAAGGGTACGGATTTCCGGCATCTTCTCGAAGGCGTCGTAATACATGGCTTTCATCGGGTCGCTCCTTGCAATGTCTCAATGGGTGGGGCGCGGCCGTCGATGTGGCGCGCCATCAGAAATTCGTCGACCTCCCGGTCGCCGTCGAGCATGCCGCCGGGAACGTGCCCGATCTTGTAGAAACCCGCACGTTCATAAAAGCGGATCGCCGTCGGATTGTCGGCACGCACCACGAGTTCGAGCAGTCGGATGCCGGCCGAGCGCGCATGATCGGTCAGTTGCGCAAGCAGCTGTCGCGCCACGCCGGACCCGCGGGCCTCGTCGCACACATAGACCATGATGATCGTGCCCCGATGCGCCAGCCGGCTCGCACGCTCGCGCATCAGGCCCATGATGCCGACCGGCTCATCGCTGTCGAAGGCCACGAATACGGCGTTGGCGGTCAGCCGCGCGCGCCATTCCTCAGCCGAAAGGCGCTCCCAGTCGGCCGCTGTCGAGGCGAAGGCCTGCGGCTCGCGGTTGAGCGCTTCCAGCCTGATGCGGCGGAAGATGTCCACGTCGTCAGCGTCGAGATGCTTGATGCGCACGGCTTTCCCTTTTCTTTGGCGAAGAGACTAAGCGAGAGGCCTTCGCGGTACCAGAACGGCCGACATGACATTTTTTGATAGACCCATTCACCCCGATGCTGTTTTTTCGGGGTATGCGGAAAGACTAGAATAAAAACCTCAAGGAGACGCAGATGGCCGTCGATACATCCCCCCGCTCAGTGACCTGGACCTATGTCGATGGTGAATGGCTCTCGGGCAATCCGCCGCTGATCGGCCCGACCTCGCATGCGATGTGGCTGGGCTCGACGGTGTTCGACGGCGCCCGCGTTTTCGACGGCGTCGCTCCCGACCTCGACCTGCATTGCCAGCGCGTCAACCGCTCGGCCGCCGCGCTTGGCCTGAAGCCGACGATGGCGGCGGAAGAGATCGAGGCGCTGACCTGGGAAGGCGCCAAGAAGTTCGACGGCAAGACGGCGCTTTATGTGAAGCCGATGTACTGGGCCGAGCACGGCGCGGCCGGTGTCGTCGCCATCGACCCGGAATCGACCCGTTTTGCGCTCTGCCTGTTCGAGGCGCCGATGGGCAACGGCCACGGCGGCTCGTCGCTGACGCTGTCGCCCTTCCGCCGTCCGACACTGGAATCGATGCCGACCGACGCCAAGGCCGGCTGCCTCTATCCCAACAACGCGCGCATCCTGACCGAGGCCCGTTCGCGCGGCTTCGACAATGCGCTGGTGCGCGACATGCTCGGCAACATCGCCGAGACCGGTTCTTCCAACGTCTTCCTGGTCAAGGACGGTGTCGTCTTTACGCCGGCCGCCAACCGCACCTTCCTTGCCGGCATCACCCGCTTCCGCGTCATGACGCTGCTGCGCGAAGCCGGTTTCGAAGTGGTCGAGGCGACGCTGACGATGGCGGACTTCGAAGCGGCCGACGAGATCTTCACGTCCGGCAACTACTCCAAGGTGCTGCCTGTGACGCGTCTCGAAAGCCGCGACCTGCAGGCCGGCCCGGTCGCCGCCAAGGCGCGCGATCTTTATATGGACTGGGCGCACGCGGCCCGCGACGTCTGAACCGCGCGCAAAACCCCGGCGCACGGTCGTACCCGCTGCGCCGGGGCAAGATGGCCCTCGGTTCAGGCACTCAGCGCGAGCGGCGCGCGCGCGCACCGACCACGGCGCGCCTGTGGATCAGGTAGGCCTGGACGGAGAGGCCTGCGAGGAAGATCACCAGCCAGGCAAGCAGCGTCGTCTGCACGATCGGCGATTCCGGGCCGCTGGCAAGTGGCTGCGAGGCGGGCAGGCGCTTCAACGTCTCGGCGATCGCCGGCACGATCAGCAGGAAATAGCTGAACGAAAGGCCAAGCGTTGCCAGGTAGGGGCGCAGGCGGCCGAAAAATTCGAGCCTTTGTGCTGCAAGGCTCCCACCGATGACGAGCAGCGTGACGATCCCGAGCGCATGGCCCGCGTTGAAGCCGCCGGTGCTCGAAAGCCCCGCGGACGTCAGCACCGCCAGGATGATCGCGGCGAGGTAAAGCTTGCCGGAGCGCGTGCCGGGAACAATCGCACCATACCGGGCAAAGCCATAGAGGCCCGCCACGACGGGGGCGAGGCTGATGACGGTATGGATGATGCCGAGTGTGGAAAGCGGATTTGCCATGATTTTCCTCCTTCATTCAACCGACTAGTTGGTCGGGATGTGTTCGAAAAAGAAACGCGATGATTTCACCTGCCATCGCGTCCGTTCGGTTTGATTTCTAGTGCTCGCAAATGTGGCCCGCCGTTCCCACGGGAACAACTGTCTTTTTCGACCGGTGTCGCTTCGAAGGGTCGGAGCTTCGGGGTCAGGCATCGCTTGGCGCCTGAAGTTGTGCCAAGGCGGGCCGTGCGATCGCCGAAAACGTGGCTTGATCCGAGCCGGCGACGCGGGCCGCGAGCATTGCGCCGTGGACCGTCGCCATGAGCGCCTCGGCGGCCGCCTTGGGGCCGTGAGCGGTCCTCAGGGATCCCTTCGCTACGCCATCCTCGATCACGGCTCCGAGCCAGCCGGAAAGGTCGGCAAAATGACCGCGCACTTGCGCGACGACAATATCGGGAAGCGAAGGTATTTCCGAGGCCAGAAGGGCGCCGATACAGAAGGGCATGTCCCGTTTGGCGATACATTCTTCCCAGAAGCCGACATAGGCCTCGAGCCGGGCCGCCGGATCGCCGACAGCTGCTAGCAGTCCTTCAACGCTGCGGCGATTGTTCTTGCGGTAGCGGGCAAGCACGGCTGCGGCCAGGTCCGCCTTGGTCGGGAAGTGATGGTGGATCGTCGCCTTGCCGATGCCGACCACGGCCGAGATGTCCGCGTAGCTGAACGCGCTGTAGCCCCGCGACACCATCAGGCGTTCGGTTGCGTCCAGGATTCGTTCGGAAGTATCGCTCACCATGAGCAAGATCTATCAACCGGTCGGTCGAAGCTCAAGTGAGGAGCAGTCCACATATGCAGTGACCGGGGCCGACGTGGACGGCAACTGGACGGCTTGCGCCGGGTCGCGCGCGCTATTTCTTCTTTGCCGGCACGCCCACCTTGACCGCGTCGGGTGCAAGCTCACCACCGAGCTCGACCGTCTTCTTCTGCTTGTCGAAGACGCAGATCTGCGTGACGGCGACCTTGGAGCCCTTGGGCGTGCCGATCACCAGCGCCAGCCCGAAGCTCTGCGAGCCGAAGGGGTCGACGACGACGCTGGGTTTTTGCAGCGAGGTGGCGGCGGCGAGGCACTTCTTCGAAACCTCTGCCCGGAATGTCTCCCACGCGTCGCCGGAAGAGGCTGCTGCACTGGACGCAGCAAAAGCGGCGATGGCGGAAAGGGCGAGGGCAGGGATGAGACGCTGCGGCATGGACTGTCCTTTATGCATGGTTGCAACGGTCGCGAAGCTGCAGCCAAACCGTGGCATGAATGTGCTTGAAAGTGTCATGCTTTCAAAATGATGTTGAAAGTATATTCCGTGGGTTGAGGAAAAATTGGCATTGCATCGGTTGCCTCCATGAGGGTCGGTGCCTATGTTCCCGTTCACGGATTTCCCGACGAAATTCCATGCCAAGAGGAGATGCCCACATGGCTTTCGAATTGCCGAACCTTCCCTATGACTACGATGCGCTGGCGCCCTACATGTCGCGCGAGACGCTCGAGTACCACCACGACAAGCACCACCTGGCTTACGTGACCAACGGCAACAAGCTTGCTGAAGAGGCCGGCCTCTCCGACCTGTCGCTGGAGGAAGTCGTCAAGAAGTCCTACGGCACCAACCAGCCGCTGTTCAACAATGCCGGCCAGCACTACAACCACATCCATTTCTGGAAGTGGATGAAGAAGGGCGGCGGCGGCACCAGCCTGCCGGCCAAGCTCGACGCGGCCATCAAGTCCGACCTCGGCGGCTACGACAAGTTCCGCGCCGATTTCATCGCCGCCGGCACCGGCCAGTTCGGCTCGGGCTGGGCCTGGCTCTCGGTCAAGAACGGCAAGCTCGAAATCTCCAAGACCCCGAACGGCGAAAATCCGCTCGTTCACGGCGCCTCGCCGATCCTCGGTGTCGATGTCTGGGAACACTCCTACTATATCGACTACCGCAACGCCCGTCCGAAGTACCTCGAAGCCTTCGTCGACAGCCTGATCAACTGGGATTACGTGCTCGAAATGTACGAAGCGGCTTCCAAGTAAGCTGCCCGTCTTCGATGCATGACGTTTGGACCCGGCGCTTGCGCCGGGTCTTTTCGTTTGTGCTGGGTACCGATGAGGCCAGGCTCAGGTGGTCTTCCAGCCGCTGATCCAGAGTTCCCTGAGGCGGTTTCCCTCGCCTGGAAAATAGGCGCCGACCGCCTCGCAGTGCTCGACACGGTCGGCGCGAAAATTGCGGATCGCCTGGCGCAACTCGCACCAGCCGACGATGTTGGCAGTTTCCGAATAGTAGATCAGCGCCACCGGCCGGATCGTGCGTTCTGTGGCGCGGCCGAGTTCGTCGCGATAGTCGAGTTCGAGCTTCTGCTCGTCGCGGATCGCCCGGCGTACCAGAGCGAGATCGATGCCGGCGGGCGAGGGGGCGATCGTTCCCCAGGCGTGCAGCGCCCGCGAACGAAAGGCCAGTCTCAGCGGCTCGGGCACGGCTGCAGTGATTTTCTGGTTGACGCGGCCGGCGGCTGCCTTCAGTTCCTCGTCGCCGGTTCGTGCCAGCAGCGCCAGAGCCAAGGCGATCGCTTCCGTTTCCTCGATCGAAAACATCAGCGGCGGCAGGTCGAAGCCGGGCCTAAGAATATAGCCGATGCCGCGGCCGCCTTCGATCGGCACGCGCATCGCCTGGAGTGCCGCGATATCGCGGTAGATCGAGCGCACCGTCACCTCCAGCGTCTCGGCCATTTGCGCGCCGGTCACGGGCTTTCTCGCAAGCCGGAGGATCTGGATGATCTCGAAAAGCCGTGCCGCCTTGCGCATCGAAAACCTCCCCCGTCGTCAACGCTCCTGACACTACCTTGTCAGTTGACCGGATTTATACCATCAGCCAACGGATTGAAAAAACAGCAATTCGTTTGAGAAGTGAAAACCCGGACGACGGACAACTGACATGACCTACACGGAAAACCTCTGGCTCTTCTTCACCCTTCTGTTCGGCATCATCATCGTGCCGGGTATGGACATGGTCTTCGTCCTGGCGAACTCGCTGACGGGAGGGCGGGCCTCCGGTCTGTCGGCGACGGCCGGCATCATGGCGGGCGGCGTGCTGCACACGCTCTATGCGGCACTCGGCGTCAGCGTCATCCTGCATCTGGTGCCCGGCCTCTTCAACGTGCTGCTCGTCGCGGGTGCTGCCTATATCGCCTGGATCGGCTTTTCCCTGGTCAAAAGCTCGATCACCATCGGCGGCATCGACGGCGCGGACCGGCTGTCGCGCTGGGCGAGTTTTCGCCAGGGCGCGCTGACGAGCCTGATGAACCCGAAGGCCTATCTCTTCATGCTGGCGGTCTATCCCCAGTTCCTCAAGCCGCAGTTCGGGCCGATCTGGTCGCAGGCCCTGGTCATGGCCGCGATGATTGCGGCGACGCAGCTCGCTGTCTATGGCGGCCTTGCCCTTGCCGCCGGCCGCGGCCGGGATTTTCTGGTCGGCAGCCCCGAGACGACCGTGTGGATCGGCCGGGCCGCCGGGGCGGTGCTCGTTCTGGTCGCGGCTTTCACGGTGTGGCAGGGCTGGTCGGCACAGTGAAGCTGTCCCGGTTTCTCTAAAGTATAAACATGAATTTTAAAGTCATGTTATTGGCGGGCCTGTTGAAATCCCGGAATTACGCCGGCCGACGGAAATTCCCTTGTCCTAACAAGCACATCAAAAAAATGTTACTTCCGTCGAATACTCAAGATGACATCATGCGGCCGCATTGGGCATGAAGGCCAGGCAGGCAGATTCGCCGAATAGATTTCATTGACCGGGAGATCCTGATGAAAATACGCGCACTCATGTTGGCTGCCGCTCTTGCGGGCCTGGGTGTTACTGCCGTGACTGCAGCCGACGAGCCGCAGGTGGTTCGCCAGCAGGCGATGAAGAAGGTGGGCGCTGCGACTGGCGCGCTTGCCGGCATCGCCAAGGGCGAGAAGCCCTATGACGCGGAGGTCGTGAAGGCATCGCTGACGACGATCAGCGAGACGATGAAGACCTTCCCGGACCATTTCCCGGCCGGCTCGGAAGCGGGCCACGAGACCGAGGCGAGCCCGAAGATCTGGGAAAACCTGGATGACTTCAAGGCCAAGGCCGCCAAGCTCGGCACCGATGCCGAGGCGGTTCTGGCGCAGCTGCCGGCTGACCAGGCGGCCGTTGGCGCGGCCCTCGGGGGCATCGGCAAGGACTGCGGCAGCTGTCATGAGAGCTACCGCCTGAAGAAGAATTGACCGGCGGCAACGTCCTATCCGGCTGAAAGAGGAGGCACGCGACGTCCCGCCGCGTGCCTTCACTCGTATTGAGCACACTGTTTGCGGCAGGGCATGAGGGGAGACTATGGGTCGTCGGGCGAGAAAGCTGATATCGGGTCTTGTGGTGCTGGGCGTCGTCGGCGGTGCCGCCTTCTGGTGGCTGACGAAGCCGGCACCCTGGAGCGCCTCCCATTGGGAGGGCCTCGGAGAACCGGATCTTGCCAAGGGCGAACAGGTCTTCTGGGCCGGCGGCTGCGTCAGCTGTCATGCCAACAAGGGCGCCGAAGGTGACGCGCGTCTGGTGCTTTCGGGTGGCGCGCCGCTGAAGAGCCCCTTCGGCACCTTCCACGCGCCGAACATCTCTCCGGACGAAACGGCCGGAATCGGCGCCTGGACGCTCGCCGAGTTCGGCAACGCCATGACCCGCGGCGTCGGGCGCAACGGCGAGCATCTCTATCCGTCGTTCCCCTACGGCTCCTATGCGCGCATGGCGGCCAAGGACGTCAACGACCTCTGGGGCTTCATGAAGACGCTGCCGAAGAGCACCGAGGTAGCGCCGCCGCACGAATTGCCATTCCCTTACAACATGCGGATAGCCTTGGGTGGCTGGAAGCTGCTGTTCCTGACCGACAAGCCACGCACCGCGGTGGACGCCAACGACCCGAAGCTCGCCCGCGGGCAATATCTCGTCGAGGGGCTTGGCCACTGCGGCGAATGCCACACGCCGAGAAACGCGCTCGGAGGCTTCGAGCCGGATCAGTGGCTCGCAGGCGCGCCGAACCCGGAAGGCGAGGGCCGTATTCCCGATATCACGCCCGGCTCCAAGAGCATCGGCAGCTGGAGCGCCTCTGATATCGCCTCCTATCTGGAAACCGGCTTCACGCCGGAGTTCGATTCCGTCGGCGGTTCCATGGTGGAAGTGCAGAAGAACATGGCAAAACTGACGCCGGCCGACCGTGAGGCGATCGCCGCCTACCTGAAGGCGGTACCGGCGCTCTAACGCTTGATCTTCGTAGCAAGGCGCGCTCAACTCGGCTTCATAACGAGGAGGAGACTGGATGCGCCCACACGAAACCGCGCCCTACGACCAGTGGATCGAACGCAGCCCCGAGGAGATGGTGGCCCGCGCTGCGGACTTCTATGAAGAGGTCAACCGCCGCCGCACCACGCGTTACTTCAGCGATCGTCCGGTGCCGCGTGAGGTCATCGAAACCTGTCTGAAGGCGGCGGGCACGGCGCCGAGCGGCGCCAACCATCAGCCCTGGCATTTCACCGTGATCGAGAGCCCCCGGATCAAGGCCGAGGTGCGCCACGCGGCGGAAGAGGAGGAGCGTATCTTCTATCGGGACAAGGCGCCGCAGGAGTGGCTCGACGCGCTGGCGCCGCTCGGCACCGACGAAGACAAGCCCTTCCTTGAGACTGCTCCCTACCTGATCGTCGTCTTCTCGCAGAAGCGCGGTGGTCCCAATCCGGGCGATCTGAAAAAGAACTACTACATCAACGAAAGCGTCGGCATTGCTACCGGCATCCTGATCACGGCGCTGCATCATGCGGGCGTTGCGACACTGACCCATACGCCGGCGCCGATGAACTTCCTCAACGAGATTTGTGGTCGGCCGGACAGTGAAAAGCCGTTCCTGATTCTGGTGGCCGGCTATCCAGCCCCGGATGCGACCGTGCCGGTGGCCGGCAAGGTGAAGAAGCCGCTCGATCAGATCTCGAACTGGCTCTAGGCCTGTTGCCAAAAGTGGAGAGGCCGCTTTCTGCACCGAAATGGAAGGCGCTTACCCGATGCTGCCGCTGTCGTCGGGCCGATGCTCCCGCCCGTAGAGTGCAAGAAATCCGTCGAGCTCCGGTGAGCCGAGACCGAGGCCATGCAGGATCTCGCCGGAAAAGCTGATCGGCGCGGTGCCGGCGGCGGTGACCACGTGGCCGCTGCGCATCGCCTGCGGCTGATCGCGATAGTGCGAAGCACCATGATAGCCGGTCAGCGCCGCAAGGCTTTCGGCGCTGTTGCCGGTGTGGTCGACGCGGTCGAGAAGGCCGCATGTCGCAAGGGCATGGACGCCGCCGCAAATGGCTGCGACCACCCGCTTGTTGCGATCGAAGGCACGGATCGTCGAGGAGAGATCGGGCGCCTCGTTCGTGTCCCAGATTGCGCCGCCGCAGATCACCAGCCCGTCGAAGCCGGCCGGGTCGAGGGCATCGACGGAGAGATGCGCCGAGACGTCGAGGCCGCCCATCGAGGTGACACGCGCGCCGTCGACGGTGGCAACCTCGATATCGACGCCGAGATGGGTGCGCGCCGCCGCCATCAACAGCGCACATTCCCAATCGGCGAAGCCTTCGCACAGGACGATTGCAAGACGCATCGGCAGCTCCTTAGCCCAGCTTCTGCATATAGCGCATGCCGGTCACCGGGCGAGGGACGAAGCGTTCGGATTCGTAGAAATGGTGTGCCTGGAAGTTGCCCGTGGCGGCGCTGACCGAAAGGAAGTCGCAGCCGGCCATCTTCGCCTGCTCACGCGCCTTGGCGACCAGGTGGCGGCCAATGCCGGTGCCGCGGCTTTCCGGGCGAACGAAGAGGTGATGCAGCTCCATGCCGCGTGCGCCTTCGGCGGCCCGGTAGATCGGCACGAGGATCGCGTAGCCGATCAGCCGGTTGCCGGCCTCGGCGACGAGCGCCGTAATCCACGGCGTACGGCCGAAAAGGTCACGCTCCAGCTGTTCGGGCGTGATCGGGGCGGCGTCGCCGTGATGGGCCGAAAGTTCGGTGATCATGTCGCGCAGTTCCGGCAGGTCGCGCTGCTTGGCGCAACGGATCGTCACCATCGGCGGGCGCGTCGCCGGTGTCGCATGAAGGGTGGGGATGGCGGTCTGTAGCATGTCTGGGCTCCTCGGGTTTTCTCGCCATCAGGAGCCGGAAAAACAAAAGCCGCCTGATGGCGGCCTTGTTGAATATGATCAGCAGGCCGCTCCTATCGGAACAGCCAAAAATACACGCGGCAAATGGGTGCGTTCTTGATCATGGGCGCTAGATTGTTTGTTTTCGTGATTTTGTCAACGGGGATTTTTCAAGGCGACTAATTAAGCTGCCGCCTCAGTGCTCGCTCTCGCACATGGAATGGTCGGCGAGCGCCCGGATCACATAGCAGTCGCCGACGGTGTGATTGCCGTCGCAGGCGACGATGCGTTCCAGTTCCTGCTCCAGCTTCCTCAATCGCGCGATCTTCTCGCGCACCGTTGCCAGGTGCTCGCTGGCGATGCGGTCGGCTTCGCCGCAAGGTCGCTCCGGATGCTGGCTGAGGGCGAGCAGGTCCTTGATCGAATCGATCGACAAGCCGAGGTCGCGTGCATGGCGGATAAAGGCCAGTCGCTCAAGTTCGCCTTTCTCGTACCGCCGCTGATTGCCTTCGGAGCGCTCGGGCGCTGCGATCAGTCCCATCTGCTCGTAGTAGCGGATCGTCGGGATTTTGACGCCGGTGCGCCGGGAGAGATCGCCGATGGAATACATGCTCGCCTCAAACCTATAGCTTCTGGAGCAATAGATAGTTGGGCGCGACCAAGTGTCAATGGTTGGGAAGGGGAGGGGCCGGTCTCGGCCCCTCTGAATGCTGGACGCTGCGAGGGCGGCTTGTCCTAGCCGCGGTCGTTTTCGAGGAACGAGAGCAGGGCTTCGTCGAAGAGATCGCTTTCTTCCAGCTGCGGCGTATGCCCGCTCTGTTCGAAGAGCCGCACCGTCAGGTCCGTGAAGTCCGCCCGGTACTCGTCCCAGCTGAAGGCCGGGGCGACGAGATAGTCCGAGCGGCCGAGCGCAAGCAGGACCGGCGCTGCCAGCCTGTTCAAACCCTTGCGGATATCGATATCGCGAAAGACCTCGCCCCAGAGATGGTCGAATACCGCGTTGTTGACAGTGACATCTCGCCAAAGAGGCGTTGCGTCGAAGTCCGGCTGATGCCAGCTCTTCGCGCCGAGCCGGATCAGCAGGGCTTTGAAACGTTCCTCAGGCCGCGCCGTGATGTCGTCGCCAAGCTTGGCCATCTCCCGTGCGAAGATCGCTTTTCGGGCCGGCGACACTGTTTCTTCCCAGATCCGGTCGGCGAGCGCCATATGACGAGCCGAATGGCTCGGACCGGTGCCGACCATGATCGCGTGGCTGACGCGCTCCGGGTGCCGCTTGGCATATTCGAGGGCCATATAGCCATGGCCGGAGTGTCCGAGAATGGCGAAGCGTTCGAGCCCCAGATGCGCCCGCATTCGCTCGATATCATCGAGCACCGTCTCGAAGCCGATGTCGCCAACGGCATAGTTGGTCCGCGCCGGTGCGAAGCCGCGGTGGTCGATGAAGATCAGCCGCAACTTCTCGCGAAGCGCTTGGGAGAAGGTGCGGGGGTAGTAGGCGGCGCTGCCGATGACGAGCAGCGGCGTGCCACTGCCTTCGATCCTATAGCCGAGGTCGAAGGGGCCGGCGCCAAGGCTGCCGGCTTCGGAAACAAATCCGTCTTTGGTGGTCATGAGGATGATCCTAGCGATGGCCGGTGAACGGTCATGTCCGTGTCAGGACGTTCAGGCGGCCGAAAAACAGCCATGCCAAAAACCGCCGAAGGGCGGCTGTGGCGTCGGTCGTTTTCTGCCGGCGAACGTCGCTAACGGATCAGGCGCATGGATCTTGGTCCTCTTTGGAGGATCGCTGGATATCATCGATTGTCCGACCGAGACAAGCCGATCGGCGCAAACCGCCCTCTCAGGGGATGTCGTCGCCGCCGTTGGCGAGATCGGCGGTCGCCACGTCGCGCTGCTGCTCGACACCCATCGCGCGCTCGACAGCCTTGCGGATCTCTTCCTCGGCGGCCTGCCGCTGCTCGGGGGGCATCTCCTTGAGATCCGCTTCGGTCAGGCCCATCGCCTTGAGGACCTGTTCGCGGATTTTCTCAACCAGGCTCTTCTTCGCTTCCTTCAGAAACTCGTCGCTGACCGAACCGTCCGAGGCCGCAGGGCCTTCTTTGGCGGAAATCGAAGCCGTGCTCTCGCCGTCGCGCGCCGCCGTCATCCACAGCGCGTTGGAAAGGGCGTTCGAGGTCGAAGGCGGCGCGATCGTCGGGGCCTGGCGCGGGCGCGCATCACCGCCGCTCTCCTCGATCGGCGCGATAGTGCCCGCCTGCTGGCGGCGCTGGGAGAAGTAGTAGTTCGAAATGCTGTTGTCGATCTTCATGGGAATCCCCCGGAATCTGTCGTCCGGGGGAAGCTGCTGTCGCGGGCTTGCGCGGAGCTTACTTTTGCAACCTTCTAGCGAGAATTAGGGATGCTTCGCGCGCGTCAAGGCAGAGTGTAGGCGATGATGTAGTCACCGGGCCTGGTGCCGACCGAGCCGTGGCCGCCGGCAACGATCAGCACGTATTGCTTGTCGCCGACCGCATAGCTCATCGGCGTCGACTGGCCGCCGGCGGGAAGGCGCGCCTCCCAGAGCTGGCGTCCGGTCGTGAGGTCATAGGCGCGCAGATAATCGTCGACAGCGGCACCCAGGAAGGCGACGCCCCCCTTGGTGATCATCGGCCCGCCGATGCCCGGTACGCCGACCTTGAACGGCAGCGGCAACGGCGTCATGTCCTCGACTGTGCCGTTCTTGTGCTTGTAGGCGATCTTGCCGGTCCTGAGATCGGCTCCAGCGACGTAACCCCACGGCGGCGCCTGGCAGGGAATGCCGAGCGGTCCAAGGAAGGGGCCCATGAAGACGCCATAGGGCGCTCCATCGTTGCGATTGAGCCCTTGCTCCGACCCCTTCTCGTCCTGGCCCTTCGGCGGCACCTGGTCGCGGGGCACGAGACGCGAGGTGAAGGCGAGATAGGTCGGCATGCCGAACATCACCTGCCGCTCCGGATCGATCGCGACGGAACCCCAGTTGAAGGTGCCGAAGTTGCCGGGATAGACGAGCGTGCCCTCGATCGACGGCGGCGTGTAGCGTCCCTCATATTTCAGCGAGCGGAACGCGATGCGGCAGGCAAGCTGGTCGAACAGCGTGACGCCCCACATGTCTTTTTCCTGCAGCGGTGCAGGCATGAAGGTGAGGCCGGAGACCGGCTGGGTCGGGGCGGTGAAGTCCTCGGGGATCGCGCCACCCGGCGCCTGCACCTCCTCGACCGGGATGATCGGTTCGCCGCTCCTGCGGTCGAGCACGTAGATGTCGCCCTGTTTCGTCGGTCCGACCAAAGCTGGCACGACGGTGCCGTCCTCCTTGGTGATGTCAAGCAGCGCCGGCTGCGCCGGCACGTCCATGTCCCAGAGGTCGTGATGTACGCTCTGGCGAACCCAGCGCACCGCGCCTGAATTGATGTCGAGCGCGACGATCGAGGAGGAATATTTCTCGACGTGTTCGCTGCGGCCCATGCCGAGCTGGTCGGGCACCTGGTTGCCCATGGGGATGTAGACGAGGCCGAGACCCTCGTCATAGCTGAAGACCGACCAGCTGTTCGGCGAGTTGGTGGTGTAGGTCTGGCCTTCGGGGAGCGGTGCCGTCACATCAGGGTTGCCGCTGTCCCAGTTCCAGATCAGAGCACCGGTGTTGATGTCGAACGCGCGGATGACGCCGGACTGTTCCTGGGTGGAATAGTTGTCGTTGACCGCACCGCCGATGATCAGCTTGCCGGCGACGGCAACCGGCGGCGACGTCGAATAATAGTAACCGGCCGGGTTGTATTTCATGCCCGTTTCGAGATGCAGGACGCCATTGTCGGCAAAGCTGGTGCAGACGGACCCCGTCGCCGCATCGAGCGCGATCAACCGCGCGTCGGAGGTCGGAAGGTACACCCGTTCGGTGCAGGGGCTGCCCGGGGCTGCAGCCGGGTCGGCCCAATAGGTAACGCCGCGGCAGGTCTGGTGCTGGCGGTCCGGGTTCATGCCCGAGTTGCTGTCATATTTCCATTTCTCTTCGCCGGTTGCCGCATCGAGCGCGATCGCCCAGTTGTGCGGTGTGCAGGCATAGAGCGTGTCTTTGATCTTGAGCGGCGTCACCTGATAGGTCGTCTCGCCCACGTCGTCGGGTCTCTTGATGTCGCCGGTCTGATATTGCCAGGCAACCCTCAGCCCCCCGACATTCTCAGGCGTGATCTGATCGAGCGGCGAATAGCGCTGGCCGAAGGCGGTGCGCCCGTACTGGTGCCATTCGCCCGGCGGTACCGAGCCGCCGAGCGGTGGATTTTCAGCGACGACATCGCTCGGCAGATCGCCGCGTATGTCGTGCGGGTCCTGCATGATCGCGTAGCCCGCGACACCGACCGATACCAGCACCGCAAATGCCAGCGGCCAGCCACTCACGGCATAACGCTCGCCCGTCGGGCTTTCGAAGCCGAGCGGTCGGCGCACGGCCGGCAACAGCAGCCACAGCCCCAGAAGGACGATGACGCCGCCACGCGGGCCAAGCTGCCACCACTCGAACCCGACCTCAGACACCGCCCAGCCGAGCGAGCCCAGGATCATGAACGCATAGAGCCAGATCGCCGCCGATTTCCGCATGAACAGCAGCACCGCCGTCAGCAGGAAGCCGATGCCGATTGCGAGGTAATAGGGGCTGCCGCCAAGCATCAGCAGCTTGGCGCCGCCGCCGCCAAGCGCGAGGCCGATGATTGCAAAGACGATGGCCGTCAGAACGAGCATGATGGGAACTCCCGCATCGAAGAACGGTGCAGTGGCACGGTTCTTTCCATTGCGGCGGTCCGTCGCCGGGACCGCGTGAGACAGGTGGCTTCGAAGCGGCGGTCGCAAGCCTGTCGCGGCCGCCCGGTCAGGGAAGGCGCAGAGCGCCTGTCCTGTTAGCACCTAACGCGCCGTCTCTGCCTTTCAATAGCCACATTCCGCAACGCGGAAATATTCGCAGGCCCGCAATAAAGTTGCGGTCAAGGCGACCGAACGTGGACGACCGGTGCGTTTAAGCGCCGCTGGCGGCGCGTTGGCTGAGGGCAGCCAGGTGCCCGTCCCCGCGTAAAAACAGCGGCATAGAACGATTTGATGAATCGGCCTGGCAGCAGAAGCGCAAGGCCGCGGAAATACGGCTCACCGGAATGCCGCATTCCCGAGACGGCTATGTGCCGCAGAAGGTGCGCTGGACTTCCTCTCCCGGGCTCGGCGGAGCCTGGTAGCGGGCAAACTGCGGCTGGTCGGTATAGGGGTTGGCGGTAACTTCGATCAGGGCCTCAAAGAGCGAGAAGTCCGCATCCTCGGTCGCGGCCGCGATCGCCTCTTCGATCCGGTGGTTACGCGGAATAAAGGCCGGGTTGACCGCCATCATGGCGGTCGCGCGTTCATCCGCCGTCGCCTTCTCGCGGCTGAGACGCTGACGCCACTCTTGCAGCCACGGCCCGATTGCCCCGGTAGAGGCAAAGGTCGAGGCGAGTGCCGCATCGGCGGCCGGGTCGCGGGCGCTGTCGCACAGCCGCCGGAAGGTGAGGGTGAAATCCGCTTCCCCCTGATGCATGGCCGTCAGCAGCGCCTGCAACAGGTCGAGATCTCCCTTTTCGCTCATGGCCAATCCGATCTTGCGCCGCATGCCATCCAGCCAGTGGCGCTGGAAGATCGCGCCGTACTCGCCGAGCGCATCATTGGCCAGTTCCACCGCAGTATCCTGGTTGTCGTCGAAGAGCGGCACCAGGGTTTCTGCCAGGCGCGCCAGGTTCCATTGCCCGATCGCCGGCTGGCTCGCATAGGCATAACGACCGATCTGATCGATCGAGGAAAACACCTTCTTGGGATCATAGGCATCGAGGAAGGCGCAAGGGCCGAAGTCGATCGTCTCGCCCGAGATCGTCATGTTGTCGGTGTTCATCACACCATGGATGAAGCCGACATGCAGCCAGCGCGCAATCAGCTCCGCCTGGCGCGCGGTTACCGCCTTGTAGAAGGCAAGATAGGGCCGTTCAGCGTCCCTGACCTCAGGGTAGTGGCGATCGATCGCGTAGTCGGCAAGCACCTTCACCGACTCCATATCGCCGCGCGCCGCGAAAAATTGGAACGTGCCGACGCGCATATGGCTTGCCGCGACCCGCGTGACGATGGCACCCGGCAGGATCTGTTCGCGATAGACCGGTTGCCCGGTGACGACGGCGGCAAGCGCCCGTGTCGTCGGAATGCCGAGCGCGTACATCGCCTCGCTGACGATGTACTCGCGCAAGACTGGACCGAGTGCCGCGCGCCCGTCGCCGCGCCGTGAGAAGGGGGTCTGGCCCGGTCCTTTGAGCTGGATGTCGCGCCGCTTCCCGTTGCGGTCGATCACCTCGCCAAGGAGGATCGCCCGGCCATCGCCGAGTTGCGGCACGAAGGTGCCGAACTGGTGGCCGGCATAAGCCATGGCAAGCGGATCGGCACCGGCGGGAAGGCGGTTGCCCGAAAAGATCTCGGCGCCCTCGCGTTCGAGCGTCGCCACGTCGAGACCGAGCTCCTCGGCCAATGGCTTGTTGAGCTTGATCAGCCAGGGCTCCGCCACCGGAGTGGGCGCGACGCGCGCGAAGAACTGCTGCGGCAGGCGCGCGTAGCTGTTGTCGAAGGCAAAGGCTTCGGCATTTCCGGTCGGCGAGGGGGGAACGTAATTCATGACAGGGCGGTCAACGGCCTTTGCCGGGATGTCCGGCTGCCGTCCTTTCCGTTCAAGTCTACACAAACACTGTGGCTTTCGCGAGGGTGTCGACGAGAAGGCGCCCTCCCGCAATTGCTTGCGAGAGGGCCGGGAGGGCGAGGCCCCGCGCCTCAGGCGCTAAGCGCCGTCGGTGGAAGGCAGGCCTCGCAGATTGCCGCGATGTGGCGATGGTCGGTGCCGCAGCAACCGCCAAGAATGCGCAATCGTGGCAAATGCGTCGTCAGTGTTCGATAACGCTGGCCGAGGTCGAGGGGATCCCAGGCATCCAGGATTTCGCTGTTGTCGAGCTCGGCATGGCTCATCCTGGAAGCGTTGGCTCGGATACCGGCAATGCGCTGCGCCCAGGCGCTCCCTGTATCGAGGCTGGTCTCGAAATGATCGGGGTGGGCACAGTTGATCATGTAGTAGTGCGGATAGCCGCCGGTCGCCGCATCAACGGTCTCGATCGCGGCCTGAAGGGTTCGGCCGTCTGGGAGCCGGCCGTCGGTTTCCACCGTGAAGGCAATCGAGCAGGGCATGCCATGGCTCTGGGCGGCCCGGGCAATGCCGGTCGCCTCGTCGATGCTGGTCAGCGTATAGGCGCCGACGATATCGGCGTCACTGGCGGCAAAGGCGGAGATCTGTGGTCCGTGATAATCCTCGGCCTCATCCGCGCTCATGCGGCCCAGGCGATAGCCGTCGCCGCGCGGCCCGATGGCGCCGCTAAGCACGATCGGCGCTTGCGGACGTTCGTACTCGGCGCGCAGTTCCGCCAGCATGTAGATGGCGTTCTGGTTGACCTCGGCCAGGGCCGCGGCGTCATAGCCGAGCTTCACGCCCCAATCGGCGCTGGCGCGCCAGGTGGGTGTGTCGAGCACGAAGCCGGTGCCGTGCTGCTGTGCAATTGCGAGATATCGCTTGTAGTAGTCGAGCAAGCGCCGGCGCCCGTCCGCCGTCGAAATGAGCACGAAGGCGGCAAAATGCGGGAGGGAGATGCCCTCATGAAAGATCAGCGTCGTTTCGATGCCACCGTCACTCAGGAACAGTCCACCCTTCAAGAGCGGCAGGCTGCGTCTGTATTTGGCCATATCGGTCTCCACCGGTTCAGTCTTGGCTGAAGGGCCCGCGGATGCCTCCAACACCGCAGAACCAAGTAAATTTCTGCCTTATGATCATCTTCTAAACTAGACGACTTGCGGTATACTATTGCTAATATACTAAATTAGTGTCGAAAAATCAGTGACTTACTGGCTTGCAGCCGCCGCTGCGCTAGGAGCTGGCCGCCGAGTAATTGCTGGAAACCGTACCAATGGTAGGGAGCAGCTAATGCGAAAGGGTGAGGAAACGCGCGCCAGAATCCTCGACGTCGCCGAGGCGGCGGTGCTTGCCAAGGGTTTCGGCGCGACTTCGATCGACGAGCTGATCGCCGAGACCGGCATCACCAAGAGCGGATTCTTCTACCATTTCCGCGACAAGAACGAACTCGCGCGGGCTCTGCTCGAGCGCTACATCGAGAACGACGAGCGCATCTACGACGAGATCTTCGGCCGCGCCCATCAATTGTCAGACGACCCGCTGCAGGCTTTTCTTCTGGGACTGAAGATGCTGTCGGAAATTCTCGCTGACCTGCCGAACGGCCATCCCGGCTGCCTGGTCGCGGTCATGTGCACGCAGGAGCGTGCTTTCGATCGCGAGATCCAGGAGATCAACCGGCAGGCGGCGCTGATGTGGCGTCGGCGTTTCGGCACGATGTTCGAGGCGATCATGCAAGTCTACCGGCCACGCGAGCCGCTCGACGTCGACCAGCTGGCCGATATGGTTTCGACCGTGCTTGAAGGCGGCATCATCCTGTCGAAGGCGCTGAAGCAGCCTGAAAGCCTGCCGCAGCAGCTGCTCGTGCTCCGATCCTTCGTCCGGCTGCTGTTCCAGCCGGCAGCCTGAGCAATTCCAGGAAAAGTGTGGCGCGGTTTTCCGTCCGGAATGGCGCCTTGCGGTGCGTCAACCTTCCATCTCAAGCGCCAAGGCAGCAAGCTTGCGCACCGTGTTGAGGTTGCGCGCGGTGCCTGGCTTGGCGGCCGGCAGCTTGAACTTCGAACGGCCGGAGCCGTTCGGGAAGTGGATATAGATCTCAGCTCCGGCAACCTGGGCTTCTTCGCCATCGGGTGCCACGAGTTTGTCGAGCGCGTCTGATGGTGCCGGCTCGCGCAGGAAAACGACAAGCAGCAGATTGGGCTTGGCGTCCGGGAAGGGGGCCTGATCGGAGATCGCCTGCAATTGCGCGCCGGTCCTGATCATCACGCCTGGCGCCTTACCGAGCTTTTCCTGAAGTGCGCTGTCCAGCATTGCCGCCGCGTCTGCCGCCGGCAGATCGGAGCGGAACAGCACGTTGCCGCTCTGGATGTAGGTCTTGACGTCGGCAAAGCCGAGCCCCTCGCAGATCGCCTTGAGGTCGGCCATTGGAAGCGATCCCGTACCACCGACATTGACGGCTCGCAGCAGGGCGACGTGGACGGGCATGGCGGGACCTTTCACATCAGGTGGCAATGGGATGAGAAAAACGCAAACAGGTTTCCTCATCCCGATCCGTTTACATCTTGCCGGCGACCTTGATGGCAAAGGCGTATTCGAAGGCGATCTCCTCGAGCCGCTGGAAGCGACCCGAAGCGCCGCCATGGCCGGCGTCCATGTTCGTCTTCAACAGGATCGGCGCGCTGCCCGTCGTCTTCTCGCGCAGCCGCGCGACCCACTTCGCCGGCTCCCAATAGGTGACGCGCGGATCGGTGAGACCGCCGAGTGCCAGGATCGCGGGATAGGACTTCGCCTCGACATTGTCGTAGGGCGAGTAGCCGGCGATGATGTCGTAGAACTCGCGGCTCTCGATCGGGTTGCCCCATTCCGGCCATTCCGGCGGGGTCAGGGGCAGGGTGTCGTCGAGCATGGTGTTGAGCACGTCGACGAAGGGTACGGCCGCGATAACGCCGGTGAACTTCTCCGGCGCCATATTGGCGATCGCGCCCATGAGCATGCCGCCGGCGGAGCCGCCTTCTGCGACGATCTTCGCGTAGGACGTGAACTTCTGTTGATTCAGATAGTCAGCGGCCGCTATGAAATCCTTGAAGGTATTGGTCTTCTTGGCCATCTTGCCGTCTTCGTACCAGGCAAAGCCGCGATCCTTGCCGCCGCGGATATGGGCGATGGCATAGACGAAGCCGCGATCGGCCAGCGACAGGCAATTGGTGTTGAAGCCGGCCGGAATGGTGATGCCATAGGCGCCATAGCCATAGAGCAGGCAGGGCGCCGAACCGTCGAGCGGCGTGTCCTTGCGGTAAAGCAGCGTCACCGGCACTTCGGTGCCATCCCAGGACGGCGCGAAGACGCGGCGGGTGACATAGTCGTCCGGGTTGTGGCCCGAAGGCACTTCCTGGGTTTTCAAGAGCGTGCGCGCGCGCGTCGCCATGTCGTAGTCGAAGAGCTGCGACGGCGTGGTCATCGACGAGTAGGAGAAGCGGATGACGTCGGTGTCGTATTCGGCAGCACCGGAAAGGCCGAGCGAATAGGCCTCTTCGGCAAAGGCGATCGCGTGCTCTTCGCCGGTCTTGCGGTCGCGGATGACGATCTCCGGCAGGCCTTCGCGGCGCTGCAGCCAGACGAGGTGGCGGGCATAGGCCATGTGGCTGAGGATCAGTGTGCCGGGCTTATGCGGCACCACCTCGCGCCAATTCTCCTTGCCCGGTGCCGTGACCGGCGCTTCGACGATCTTGAAGTCCTTGGCGCCGTCGGCATTGGTGAGGATGTAGAAGACGTCGCCGCCTTCGGTCATCGCGTATTCGAGCCCGGTGACGCGCTCGGCGACGAGCTTCGGCTCAGCCGTCAGATCCTTTGTCGAGAGCAGTCGGTATTCGCTCGTCTCGTGATCGTGGATGTCGATGTAGATGAAATCGTCGAGCAGCGAGCCGCCGACCGACATGAAGAAGCCGGGATCCGTCTCCTCGAAGACCAGCCGGTCGTCGGTCTGGGCGGTGCCGAGGATATGGTGGAAGATCTTCGACGGGCGGTGGTTGTCGTCGAGCACTGTGTAGAAGAAGCTCTTGCCATCGGGCGCCCAGGCGCCGCCGCCGCCGGTGTTCTCGATCACGTCTGCCAGGTCTTCGCCCGTTGCGAGGTCGCGCACCCGAAGCGTGAAATACTCCGAACCCTTGTCGTCATAGCCCCAGATGCCGAGGCTATGGTCGGTCGAATGGTCGAGCCCGCCAAGGCGGAAATAGGCCTTGCCTTCGGCTTCCTTGTCGCCGTCGAGCAGCAATTGCCGGATCGCCTCGTCCTTGTGGTCGCCGTCACGGGGAATGCGGAAGTAACGCGGCTGCTCGCCGCCGGTGACATAGGCATGGCCGTAGGCGAAGGGACCGTCCTTGACCGGGATCGAGCTGTCGTCCTCCTTGATCCGGCCGCGCATCTCGGCAAACAGCGTCTTCTGAAGAGCCTTGGTGTCATCCATCGCCGCGTTCATGTAGGCGTTTTCGGCCTCCAGATGCTTGCGGATATCAGGATCGAGGATCGAGGGATCCTTGAACATCGCCTGCCAATTGTCCGCGCGCAGCCAGGCATAGTCGTCGGTGCGGGTAATGCCGTGGCGCGTGTCGCTGACCGGCTTCTTTGCGGCGACGGGAGCTTTGGGGAGGTTGCTGAATACGGACAAGATACGTCTCCGGGATCAATGCGGCGGGAGACAATGAGATAGAGACCCTGTCGAAAGCGATCAAGCGCAATCGAGCTACGCGCGGATCACCGCGGCATCGGGTGGGCTGCTGCCCCTTCCATCGTGGTGGGTAGGGGCAGCGTGTTGCTACGATTTTTCGCCGACCTTTCGCCGGTACGCATCAACCGGCAATCCACCGACGCCCCAGTCTTCGAGCGCCACTTCGTCGATGACAACGAAGGTGGTGGCCGGATCCTTGTTGAGCACGGTGTGAAGCAGATCGGTGACGCCCTTGATCAGGGTTGCTTTCTGCTCGGGGGTTGCACCCTCGCGGGTTATCTTGATGTTTACGTAGGGCACAAGCTTCTCCTATTGCGCGGATGCGATGTCGTAATGGAAGACCTTGGCGATGATCTGCCAGCGGCCGTCAAGAAAGACCAGGGACAAAAAGTCGGTGAAGGCCTTCTCGCCGATGGCGCATTGCACCTTGGCAAATGCGGTTACGGGGCCTGCGAACTCAATGGAAAGAATACGGTCGATGCGCGCTTCGTCTCGGCTTTCGGGCGAGGGACGTTTTTCGACGATCGGAAAGTACCTGTTCATGTCGAGTTCGAGCAGGGTTCCGTCCGTTGCGGTGGCATAGAGCGCCTTCGGGTGGAAGACTTGCCTGAGAATGTCGGTGTCGCTGCGATAGAGCCCGTCGAAGTAGCGTTGCAGGACGTGGACGATGGCTGCGAACTGCGGATCCTTCGGTGACGCGCTCATGCCGCGACCAGGCCTTCCGCCTGCATTGCGCTGCGCACGGCAGGACGTGTGCCGATCCGTTGCATGTAGGCTGCGAGATGCGGCCATTGCGTGAGCGCGATCCCGGTGCCGCTGCTCCAGTTGACGACCGTGAAGAGATAGGCGTCGGCGACGGAGAAGACCTCCCCGAGCAGGTAAGGGCGCCCGTCCGCGAGCAGGCTTTCGACATGGGTCAAGCGTTTCGCCACCTGCAGCGTGGCTGCCTCCTTTGCATCGGGGGATGCGGTCGGGTCGAACAGCGGCGAGAAGGCCTTGTGCAGTTCCGATGAGATGAAGTTCAACTGTTCCTGAAGGCGGGTGCGCGCCAGCGTGCCGTTTTCAGGCGCAAGTTTCGCCGCCGGAAAGCGATCGGCGATGTACTGCACCACAGCAGCACCTTCGGTAACGACCTCGCCGCTTTCCAGCACCAGCGCCGGTACGTAGCCCTTGGGGTTGACCGCCTTGTAATCCGCACCGGTCTCGGTGCGATGAGTCTTGGTATCGACCCGGACGATCTCGAAATCGGCACCGGCCTCGTGCAGGCTGATATGGGGGGAAAGCGAACAGGCGCCGGGGGCGTAATAGAGCTTCATCATCTGGTTCCTTCTGAAATGATTGTCCGTTTGTCGAGGACGGCGGAACCTAAGCGGAAGCGGTAACCTTTGTATATCAGATAACCTTATGTTACCTCCCTTTCCGGTTTCCCCGCGGTAACTGGAAAGTTTTGCCCATGAGCTTGAAAATTCGGAAAAATCGGGCCGCGGCCTTGCCGCCGAACTGCCCGGTCGGCGAGTGCATGGTGCTACTCGGCGGCGCATGGACGCCGAACATCCTCTGGTCCTTGAGCGCCGGGCCGCGCCGCTTCAGCGAACTGAGGATCGACGTGCCCGGTATTTCGGCAAAGGTGCTGAGCACTCGGTTGAAGGAACTTGAGGAGAAGGGTGCTGTCGAGCGGCGGATCATGCCGACGTCGCCGCCTTCCGTGGAATACAGCCTCAGTGAGCTCGGCGCGGAGTTCATCCCGGCCATCCATGCCATCGTCGAGGTCGGCTATCGGCTGAAGCAGCGGCGAGGCGTCGAGGTCGTGCGCAAGGAAACGGCTGCCGCTCCGGTCCCGGTCACTACCAGCGCCCCTTCAGGCTCTGCACCGCATGCTCGATGAACGCGCGCACCTTCGGCGTTTGCGCCTGGCGGTCGGCAAAGCAGGCATAGAAATCGAAGGGCTCGTGGTCGGTGCTGGCCAATCCCTCCTGCGGCAGTTCGCCGAACAGCGGCACCACCAGCCCGCGTTCGATCAGCGGCGCTGCGATGAAGGCGCCGAGCCGGGTGATGCCGGCGCCGGCGATCGCCATCTCGGCGAGCGTGTCGATATCGTTGCTGACGATCGTCGCCTTCAGTTCCGGCTCGAAGCGCAGGCCGTCGCGGGTAAACGCCCAGCGAAAGATCCGGCCATGCCCCGCATAGCGGTAGACCAGGCAATCGTGGTGCACGAGATCTTCCGGTTGCTGCGGGCGGCCGCGTCGCTCCAGATAGGAGGGGGCTGCACAGATGATCATCGGCACGGAGGCAAGCTTGCGGGCAATCAGCCCCTGTTCGAGCTGCAGACCGAAGCGCACGCTGATGTCGATGCCTTCGCCGATATGATCGATCTCGCGGTCGGTGACGACGAGCTCGATCGAGACATCCGGATACCGGGCGGCGAAGGAGGGAACGAGCGGCGCCACCACATGGCGGCCAAAGGCGACGGATGAGGCGATCTTGAGCGGCCCGCGCGGCTCGGTGCTGAGTGCCGAAACGGCGGCGGCTGCAAGCTCCAGCTCGTGTACGACGCCGCGCACCCTCTCGTAGTAAATCCGCCCGCTCTCGGTCAGGCCCAACTGGCGCGTGGTGCGGCTGAGCAGCCGGCTGCCGAGCGTTCGCTCCAGGCGGGCGATGTTCTGGCTCGCGGAAGCGGGTGTAATCCCGAGCTTTCGTGCCGCCGCGGCGATGCTGCCTTCCTCGACGCTCCTGACGAAACTCTCGACGCCGCGCAAAGTGTCCATAATCCAAACCATCGAATAGAAACATCCATTCGATGGTTTTGCCTGTTTCTGAACAAGGCTGCAATGGCCTACCTGGCTGCGACGCGATCCGTATAGTGCGGCCAGAAACGAGGGGGTGGTCCCCTCGATCAAACCAGGAGACTTCTGATGGAAGACACCCTATCGGCGCCGCGGCTCGCGCGCAGCCGCAAGCTACCGCCGCGTGCGGCCCCCGTTGCCTTCGCCTTCTTCATGTCGGCGATCATGGCGTTCCTGATGTGCTGCGTCATCGTCGGCGTCAACACCGGCATCGACGCCGGCTACCCGGCCCGCGTGCTCGGTTCCTACGCGCTCGCCATGCCCGTCGCCTTCGTCTGCGTGCTCATGGTCCGCCCCGTGGTCGCGCGGCTGGTCGGCGTCGTCTGCCGCCTGCCGGGCTGACAAGACCCCGTCCCGGAAAACCGGGGCGGGCGGCATGCCCACGTCGTCATGGGATAAGGGGCGCTCTCGTCGTGAATCCATTCAGTTGCAATTCAGCCGAGGGGTCGCATTCTGTTTTCTGCCGCAACGACTGGCGGTCTGATCAAGGGGCAATGGAGATGGGCATGTTGAACAAGCTGGTGCAGGCGGCCATTCTGGCCGGGTCGCTCTCCACCGCACTTCCCGCTACCGCAAGCACGTTCGCCGCCTGGGAAGTGTCCGGGGTCGACTGGAACGACGTACTCAACGCGCGCGCCTGGCCATCCTCCTCCTCGGCGATCCGCGCCGGCTATCCCAACGGCACGAAACTGCAGATGACCGGCCGCTGCATGAACGGTGTCGATCTCAAGCGCATCGCCCGCTGGTCGGCTTCGGCCCAGCGCCAGGCCGTGCGGGCCACCTGGTGCCAGATTTGGCACGATCCGCAGCGCAGTGGAAACTGGCAGGAGGGCTGGGTTTACGGCAAGTTCATCCGGCCGGCGCGCTTCTGACACGTTTGGGCGGTGACGATAAAGCGTCGGCGTGGCTGGCAAACAACAGCCCTGGTCGCATACTCCCGTATAAAGCACAGCGTTGCTTTGTTTTATCGGGAGCAGAGGTATCGTGAACAATACCTATGGCAGACTTGCCTCTCATGTTTATAATTTAGACAAATATATTGGTAAGTCTTTCGGCGACATCGAGTATTATCGGCAGAGGCTCGAGGGCTATCGTGGGCCGATCCTCGAACCAGCCGTCGGCAACGGCCGAGCGCTGATCCCGTTGCTGGAGGCCGGTTTCGATGTCTGCGGGTTTGATGCCTCGCAGGACATGCTCGACTATTGTCTCGCCCAATGCGCCGGCCGCGACTTGGCGCCGGCCCTGTCTCGCCAGACCTTCGAGACCTTCACCTATGCAAAGCGCTTCGATGCGATTGTCGTGCCCGCCGGTTCGTTGCAGCTGATCGCCGACCATGCAGCGGCATCAGCCGTGCTGAAGCGCTTTTACGATCACCTGGCGCCGGGTGGTCGATTGATCTTCGATCTTTACCCGGGCGACATGGTCGCCGACCTGCAGCCGAATATCCGCAGCTGGCAAACGGAGGCGGGCGACGTTTTGACCCTGACCAGCCAGCGGGTGAAGACCGACATCCTCGGCCAGACGACCGTTTCGCACCTGCGCTACGACCTCTGGCAAGAGGGACGGCTGGCGTCGAGCGAGCTCGAATTCTTCACCATGCGCTGGTGGGGCGTTCAGGAAATGGCACTGACGCTGCAGGCAGCCGGTTTCGCCGATATCGTCGTTTCCGGCGATTATGCCTTCGGTAGAGTTCCACGAGATGGTGACCACGTGGTCACCTTCGAATGCCGACGCCCGGTATAGATCGCGCGGCGAAGCAAACCGGACAAAAGAGCCACGCCCGGTCGCCCGGGCGTGGCTTCGGTTATCAGCGGCAACGGGCCGCGGCGTTGCCCTGATCGAGCTTCACGCCGTTGACGGTCAGCACCGAACCCGGCGACTGGGTAATCGTCCCGGCCGACCAGCCGTTGTCGAGCAGGCAATCCTTCGGCGTGTTGCTCACGCTGACATTGCCGACGATGTCTTCGGTCGGGCCCGAGAAGTAGAGGCCCGCCTTGCCGGCTTTGTCGACGGTCATGTTCTTCAGCACGACGTCGCGCACCGGTCCTCCAAGGAACTCGAACTCGTTGCCGTAGATGAAGGCGCCATAGGTGCCGGCATTCGTTACCTTGACGTCCTCGAGCGAAATCCCGGAGACGGGATTGAAGAAGATGCCGGCGTTGCGGGTACCGTCGACGGTCAGTCCCTTGACGTTGACGTTGGTGGTCGTCGCATCGAGGTTCGGGCTCGAGACCAGCATCAGACCGTTGATGCCGCCAAAGAGCCGCATGTTGTTGATCGCGACGTTGGAGGTGCCCTGCAGCACAACGAGATCCATGTCCCGGTCCTGCTTGGCATTGTCGACCGTTACACGGTTGAGCCTGACATCCTTGCCGGCGACGAGCAGCACGCCTTCGCGGCGGGAGTTGCTGATCGTCACGTTGTCGAGCGTGACGTTCTGCGTGCCGGTGACCAGTTCGTAGTCTGTCCGTCCGACCTTCCTGAACTCGCCGCCGGCAAAGACCCCATAGGTGACCTTGTCGATGACAGTGTCGCGCACCGTCACGTTTCGGCTGCCGACGGAGCTGACGGCGGCATAGGGCGCCTTGTTGGGGTTGTAGATCGAGAATTCGCAGGTCGTGTTGTTCTCGCAAATGTAGAGGTCGTGGATGCGGCTGTCCTGAACCAGTGCGCCATTAACGCGCGTGAAGCGAATGCCGTCGTGGTTGGTGGCGGCAATGTCGACCTTGTCGACGGTGACATCTGCGGCGTTCGTGGCCGAAATGCCGGCTAGGCCGCCGCGGACCGAAAGCGACGAGATGGTGCTGCCCGACGCCATGGCAATCACGTCCTGGGCCGGGTTGTAGCCGGTGATCGTGGTGGCCGCACCCTGATTGACGAAGGTTGCGGTCGCGCCGCTGCGCGCGCCGCTAACGGCAATTGCGCCGCCGCCGCCAAGGAGTGTCTGGCCGTTGCCGAGCGCGAGTGTGCGGTCGAGACCGAGGTTGCCGTCCGCGAGGATCAGCGCGTCGGCGCCGGCAGCCCCGATCAGGGCGTTGATGTCGGAGGCATTGCCGGAAGCCGAGGAAACGGTCACCACCCGGCCGGCGTTACGGCCGGTGCCGGCAAGCTGCGCGGCCTCGACATCGCCGGTGGCGCCCGCATGGGTGCGGATGCGGGTGGCGCGCTCGACACGCTGGGTCATCGGATCGAAGGCGTCGGCGGTCGAGCCGGTCGCGCCGAACGGGATGCGCAGCCGTGCCATGACGGCGCCCTTCAGCTTGTCCTCGTTGTCATAGGTGCCGGTCACGCCGAGCGAGACGGTCGATCCCTCGGAAAGGCCCGGCAAGTCGGCAAAGGTCAGTTCCGCACGCAGCTTGGCGCCGAACATGTCGCCGAGGTTGCGGCCGCCATACCAGTAGCTGCCGCCGAAAACCTTCAGCTGAACGTTGGAGTCTTCCGCAAAGACAGGCAGGCGCCCGCCGATTTCGGCGTCGATGCCGCGTCGCGCCCGTTCCTTGCCTTCCTGGAGGACGAGCACGTGGTCGCGCACATAGGCGGCATTGAAGGCGCTCAGCGTCTTGGCGCCGGTCAAAGGCAGATAGAAGTTGCTGCGCATTTCGAGGTCACCGCTGAGCGCCTCGAAGCCGAAGGACAGCTGGCTGAAGGCGTTGCCGTGGTCGCTCTTCAGATAGTCGTAGTAGCCGTAGCCGCCGATGACCCATTGGTCGTTGGCACGGAACCGATAGCCCACGCCGACGGAGCCCTGGCGGACGGAATCGTTGGCAATGGCCCCGCGTGTATCGATGAAAATCGCATCGCCCGAATCGAGCACGAAGGGGAGGAAAAAGCCGCCGCCGGCAGCTGACCCGCCGCTGAAGAAGCCGCCTTCGATTTCCGCCTGCGGACGAAAATCCACCGCCAGCGCGGGGCTCGAAAGAAGGGTGCTGCTCGCCAGGGCAGCCGCAAGAAAATTCTTATTTTTCATATTATTAACTCCGCATGAATGCGACCTTGGGCGAGGCCGATTGGGCATGCGGTTAAAATATGTGAGTATAATACTCAAGTTTATTGATCGGTTGTCTGGGAACTATCCAGCGGCGTGTTGACGCAGGCCGCCCGCGCGGGAACGAGCGGCCATCGTCCGGGTTCGGTCAGGCCCTGAGAGCCTCGGCATTGTCCTTGGCGTAGGTTTCCAGGCTACGCGGCTCGTGGCCTGTCAATATCTTTACGTCGCCGGTAGGGTTTGCCACCCAGCCTTCGCGCACGGGATGGAAGATCGACGCGAGGAAGCGGGCGTAGTCCTCGGGCACCCCGGCGCCGACCAGCACGCCGACGAAGGTCTCGTCATCGACAGGCGTGTAGGCGATGGGCTTAACGGTCACGCGTGACAGGATCGCTGCCGCCTCGCCGTAGCTCAGCGCTTCCGGCCCGGTGAGGTTGAAGGCGCGGCCGTTGAAGGCTTCGCTGGTCAACGCTGCCACGATGCTTTCGGCAATGTCGCGTGTATCGATGAAGCTCGTCTTGCCTTCGGCCGCCGGAACCGCGATCGCGCCGTGGCGGATACCCTCGATCCAGTAGCTCTGGAAATTGTCGGAGAACCAGTTTGGCCGGAGGATGACGAAGGGTGTTCCGGTTTTCTCGAGCTGCAGCTCAAGTTGGCGATAGGGGATGTTGTCGTCCGCATCGACGCCGATGACGGTCATCAGCACGACCTTGATGCCGCGCGCGGCAGCGGCGGCCATGATCGGTCCGACCAGCCCGACCGGGTCGAGATATCCCGCCGGTGTCAGAACGAACAGGCGGTCGACGCCGTCGAGCGCCGGGCCAAAGGTCGTGGCATCCTCGTAGTCGAAGGCGACGGCTTCCGCGCCATCAACGGCTGTCGCCTTTCGGGACACAGCCCTGACCGTTTCGCCACGCGCGACCAGCGCCCGTACCACCTTGCTGCCGATCGTCCCGTTCGATCCAAGAACCAGAATCTTGCCTGCCATCACCGTTCTCCTAAGTATCCAAATGAAACCATGTTGCGGATGGACACTGGATATTGGTCCGGGAAAATGCTGTAAAGGAGGCAGTTTTTGGTGACATGGTTTCCGCTCGGAAACCGCGATGGGGTGCCCGATGGAGTACGACGTCTATATCCAGACCTGTCCGACCCGCCTGGTGCTGGACAGGCTTGCCGACAAATGGGCCGTGCTGGTGCTTGGAAAGCTCGATGAACAGCCGGTGCGCTTCAACCAGTTGAAGCGCGAGATCGACGGCATCTCGCAGAAGGTGCTGTCGCAGACCCTGAAGAAGCTGGAGCGGGACGGGCTCGTCAGCCGCAGCGTCTTTGCGACGGTGCCGGTGACCGTGGAACATGCGATCACGCCGCTCGGTCGCACGCTGACCTCGACGGTCGCGGCGCTGACGCGCTGGGCGGAGGAGAACATCGAGGCTGTGCTGCAAGCCCAGCAAAAATACGACCGCAGCACCTGAGGCGGCTGCGGCCGGCAAGTTTGCCACTGGCGCAAAGGCGCCTGTGGCCTGGGAGAGAGGATCAGGCGACGAGCTTGAGGCCGATGCCCCAGGGGTCGACGAGGCTTTGGCCATTGCCGTTGCGGCTGACAGCGATTTCCAGCGTATCGAGCTTCGCGAGCGCCGCTGTGAGCTCGCCCGGCTCCTTGTACTGGATCGTATAATCCGAAAGTCCGGTCATGTGGCCTTCGCGCTTCGGCGCACCCCGCGAGTTCCAGATATTGGCGGCGACGTGATGGTGGTACTTGCCCGCGCCGAAGAAGCTCGCGCCGGGATAGCGTGCCATCAGCCCCAGGCCCAGCACGTCGCGGAAGAAAGCATCGGCCTGAGGAATATCGGACACCTGCAGATGGATATGGCCGATGGCCGTCCCGTCCGCCATGCCGCCCCAATTGTCCTTGGGTGCTTCGTCGTAGAGCGCCTGCAGATCGAGCGGCAGCGTATCCATGCCGACGGTCCCATCCGGCTTAAACGTCCATTCGCTCCGCGGCCGGTCGCGATAGACTTCGATGCCGTTGCCTTCCGGATCGGCGAGGTAAATCGCCTCGCTGACCAGGTGGTCGGACGCGCCCTGCAGCCTGATATTGTTGTGCGCGATATGGGCGAGCCAGCGGCCGAGTTCTTCGCGGCTCGGAACAAGAAAGGCGTTGTGGAAGAGGCCAGGCGTGTTGCGTGGCGCCCGCGCGGCGTTGCCTTCGGTCGTCAGGGTCAGCAGCGGGTGGCCATTGACGCCCAGCGTCTCGCCGCTCTTGCTCGCTTCGATCGGGCTCAGGCCCATGATCTTCTGATACCAGGCGGACACGGCCGGCAGATCCTGGACGACCAGATGCGCATGCTCGACATGCGCGGGCATGGCAAGCGCATGGTCGGTTGGCATGTCGAAAGTCTCCTGCGAGGTCATGTCTGTCTCCTTGGCATCGAAGCTACGGCCGGTTCGCCGTTTCAGTTTCATCGAAACTGTTGGGAATATGGGCCGCCTCGTTCGTTCACGGAAGCCTGTCAGTCACTTGATGTTGTGTTCGACGCGCGTTGACAGTGGTTGTCGTCGCCCTACCTCATTTCGAGTGGGGCCATGCGCGCGCAGCGCTTTCGATTTGATTTCAATCAAAGCCGAAGATGCCGTCGAGGCGCAATCTTGAGACGAGGGATTGGCCTGTGGCAACAGCCTGGCGATCCGCGTGGGCAACAGAAGGAGTACAGCATGTACAAGAAGATCATCGTCCCGATTGCCATGGATCAGCTCGAACACGGCGAGTCCGTGCTCGGCATTGCCGAAAAGCTGATCGATGAGGGGGGCGAGATTATCCTGCTGAACGTCGTCGAGGATCTGAACGCCTATGCGCAAGGCTACATGATCGTGGATTTCCCGCTGGAAATGGTCGAGGAATCCCGAAAGCAGGCGTTAAAGACGCTCGAGGCGCTCAAAACCAAGCATGGGATCAAGGGCCGCATCGAAATCCGCACCGGCGGGGCCGCCGGCACCATTAACGCCCTTGCCAGCGAAGAAAACGCCGATCTCGTCATCATCGCGTCCCATCGGCCGGGCCTCATCGACTACTTCATCGGATCGACGGCAAGCCGGGTCGTCAGCCATTGCCCCTGCGCCGTTCTCGTCGACCGGTAAGCCACGAACAACAAGAGCGCATGCGGCGCGAGACCTTCGCGCCGCCACCGCCAAGGAGTCTTCAGATGGACAAACATGGGCTTGACGACTTTCACGACCGCCTGACACGCCGCAAGGCGGAGCTGCAGGGGCGTCTGGTCAGGATCGAGCACGATCTCGATGAGCCGATGAACGCTGATGTCCCGGACCGGGTGACCGAGCGGGAAGGGGACGAGGTTCTCGAAGGCCTTGGTCTTGCGGGCCAGGAGGAGATCCGTGCGATCGATGCCGCGCTCGATCGGATCGCCGCCGGCACCTTCGGAACCTGCGTGCGCTGCGGCCTGCCGATTTCGGCGGCGCGCCTGCAGGCTGTGCCTCATGCGCCACTATGTCAGGAGTGCGCGGCCGAGGTCGCCCGCGGCGGGCGTTGACGTCAGGCGGTCGGACCGCTCCCCAAATCCACTTTCAGTCGGGGAAGGAACCGCCCGGGGATCACGCTCGACGCGACGACCCCGTCATCGATTGCCCCCATGCGGCGGTAAAAGTCGGCAGCGCCGGGATCCGCATCGATCGTCATGACCATTGCGCCGCGCTTGCGGGCGGCTGCGACGCACCAGTCGAAAAGCTGCCGGCCAATGCCTGCCGCCCGTGCTTCCGGCTCGATGAACAGCTTGTCCAGTTCAACCACCTGTCCGCTCCCGCGGACCTGCGCCAGACCGAGGATGCGCTCGCCCTCCATGGCGACCTGAAGCTCCGAATCCATCCAGTCGTCGGCTGTGAGCGTCAAAGCCGCCCGGCATGCCTCAAGGAAGGCGGCGTCATAACCCCAAACGGCCTTTGATCGCACGCAGAGGTCGCTGAGCGCGGCCGCCTGATCCGGCTGAGGGCTACGCAAGACTGACATGATGATCCTCCCGATCGCATCCTTCGGCCGTTCATGTGGTCATCGCCGTGGCCTTCGGCAAGTCTCCCGTCAAACTTCTCAGACCGGTCATGCGATTGTTGTAATGCGTTGCAAAAGTTGATGCTTTTGCCACGTCCCTGCTTCTTTGCCGCGGCGCGGCCTTGTGGCAGGATGGTGGAAACGTTGCGGTGCGATGGGGCATGCGCGCCGCCGGAGAAGAAAAGGCTCGGGGAGAGGGAAGACGTGGAATTCGCAGGCGTCAAATGGAACTATGACCGTTCGGAACTGATTGCCGACGGCATCGTTCACGGCATCGGCCTGGCGGCTGCCTTGGTTGGCGTGACCGCGCTGATCTTCTACGCAACGCTGTGGAGCACGACCGGCCAGCTTGCCGCCGCCGCCGTCTATGGCGCGGGACTGCTCGCGACGCTCTCGATCTCGTTTCTTTACAACCTCTATCCGGTTTCGCGCACCAAGTGGTTCCTGCGCCGCTTCGACCACTCCTCGATCTTCGTACTGATCGCCGCGACCTATACGCCCTTCCTGCAGCGCGGCCTCGATGATCCCTTCCTGTTCGTGATGCTGATCGGCATCTGGGCGATCGCCGGCCTGGGCGTCGCCATCAAGTGCTTCTTCCCGGGCCGCTTCGACCGGCTGGCGATCCTGCTCTATCTCGCCATGGGATGGAGCGGCGTGCTCGCGGTCGGCCCGCTGCTGTCGGCGCTGACGGCAACGACGCTCGTGCTGATCCTGATCGGCGGCATCATCTATTCTGCCGGCGTGATCTTCCATGTGTGGGAAAAGCTGCGCTTCCAGAACGCCATCTGGCATGGCTTCGTCGTAACCGGAGCGGCGGTACACTATTCGGCCGTGCTGACCTGTTTCAGCGCCGCGTCCTGAGCGGCGATCAGTTTGGCGCTTCGCCGGCGGCCGCGGCGACCGGTGGATGCTGGCAACCTTCTGAAGGTCTCAGCGCCTCTGCCATGCGCGAAATCACGCCATCGAAGCTGGTGAGCCGGGTCTTGCGGTACTGCAGGCGGAAATAGGCGGCGCTGCCGTCACAGAGCGCGATCGCCCGGGTATAGAACACTTCGTCACCGCGCGCGCCCGAGAAACTCGCCCAGGCGGCCGTCACACGCGAATAGGAAATCCGCCAGTCACCCTCCCGCTCGTAGCCCATGCGGTCGTTGACGTCGGTCTCGAAGTCACCGTCCATGAGCGTGCTGCCAAAGACCGAAAGGGTCGCGCCGTTGTCGTTGGCGTGAAAACTCGCGCCATCGCCATTGTCGCCCTGGCTCTGCAGCTCGAAACCGGGAGGAATGTCGAGCACGTAGCCAAAGCGGGCGTTGGCGTAGGGAACCCAGTCTTCGGCCGCCGCCGCTGTGAGGGCGGAGGGAAGCAGCAATGCGAGTGCTGTCAGGATGCGTAGCATGCGGACCTCCTCTCGCTTGCTCGATCTATAGCTTCTAGCGCGGCTGGCGCCATGGGACCGTTCCCGGCGGAACAGCATCCCATGCCACTCCTTCCGCGCCCCGGTGTCAATCCTCGGTAAACGTCATCGCATGGCCGTTCAGGCAGTAGCGCAGCCCCGTCGGCGGCGGGCCGTCGGGAAAGACGTGGCCGAGATGCGCATCGCAATCGGCGCAGCGGATTTCCGTGCGCACCATGAAGTGGGAGCGGTCCTCGATCTCGCGGATCGCCTGATCGTCGACCGCGGCGAAGTAGCTCGGCCAACCGCACCCGGAATCGAACTTGGTGTCGGAGCGGAACAACGCCCGGCCGCAACAGACGCATTCGTAGGTGCCCGTCTGTTTGTTGTTGAGGAACGGACCAGTGAACGGACGCTCGGTGCCCTGCTGTCGCGTGATGCGATACTGCTCCGGCGAGAGCTGTGCCCGCCATTCCGCATCGGTTTTCACCACTTTCGGCGTCTTTACGGTCGTCATGAACGTCTCCTGTCGTTGCCGCGACTATATAGGAATGCAGGACCGCGCGCGCAAACATCACCAGGCCGCGTCCGCGTGAAGGGCCTCAAGCGATTTCGCGGCGGATCACCGCCGGCCCGGCCCCGAGCCTGCGTTTGCTGTCATTGTAGAAGGCAATGAACTCGGCCGCCGGCAGCGCCTTGGAGAACAGCCAGCCCTGGCCGTATTGCACGCCGCGCCCAATGAGATAGTCGGCCTGTTCCTGCCGCTCGATCCCCTCGGCAACGATGTAGAGATCGAGCGAATTGGCGATGTCGATGATATGCGGCGTGATCGAGCTGGTGGCCGAATCGGTGCCGACCGTATCGATGAACGACTTGTCGATCTTCAGCGCATCGAGCGGTAGCTCCTGCAGGTATTGCAGGCTCGAATAGCCGGTGCCGAAGTCGTCGATAGCCACGGAGTGGCCACGCCGGCGCGCCTCCTCGATCGTCGCCCGGGCGGATTTGACGTCCATGAAGCCGCGTTCGGTTGCCTCCAGCCAGATCTGTTCTGTAAGCACGCCGGTGTTTCGAAGCGCCGCCTCCATTACCGGCAGGATGCGTCCGGATTTCAGGTCGTCGGCGGCGAGGTTGATCGCGATGTGCAGCGAGCGGTCGGCGACGAGCACGCTCTTCAATTCGGCGATCATCGCAATGAGGACCTGATCGGTGATTTCCTCGATCAGTCCGTTTTCTTCCGCAAGAGGGATGAAGAGATCTGGCCGGACCATCTGCCCATCGGGGCGCCGCCATCGCACCAACGCCTCCGCGCCGACGCAGATGCCGCTCTTGAGCTCGATCAGCGGCTGGTAGTGCACAATGAACTCGCGCCGCTGCACGGCAATCGAAAGCTCGCCAAGCGGCGACAGACGACGCCGGGATAGCCAGACGACAAGCCCGACCATCAGCGCCGCGACCAGCGCCCCGACTGGCAGGAGCAGCAGGCGTTCCCGATCCATGTCGCTGAGAATGGCGATGCTGGGCGCAGTGGCAACGGCGATCCAGTCGGCGTCCCGTGATGTTGCAAACAGGTCCTCGGCATTGCTGCCGGTCTTCGGAAGATCGGCGAGCCGTTCCGTCAGCGACGGGTCAGGATCGTTGAGGGTGCTGACCAGCACGCCGTTTTTGGTGGCGACAGCAAGCCGGGTGCCGGGCTCGGCGATCACGTCGACGAACCGGACCGGGTTGGTCAGCACCGTGTAGGAGCGATACCGGAACGCCGTCATGGGCGCGCCGGTGCTGATTGTCGGATACATCCGCGGGATGACTTCGACGCCGTTGCTCGCAAAGAAATCGGCAGGCGGCGAGCGGGTGAGCCGACGCGGCGGGTAACCCCACGAGGTGCATCTGAGCAACCCGTTCTCGAAGTAGCCGATATCCTCGATGGCGGTCGTGTTGACGACGAGGGAGCGCAAGGCTGCGATATGCGTGGCCATGCATGGCGGCATGTCGAACCGGTCGGCCGTCTTCAGCGCCCGGGACGCTTCTCCGAGCGCGGCGTCTGCGCGCATGATGGCATAGTCGGCCAGGCGGGCGAGCCGGGCCTGTTCGCCGCGCACGGCGATCGACCAGGAAAGATAGTAGGCCGCAAGCATCGGCAGGATCGCGCCGAGGGCGGCCAGGATACTGGCGATGACGACTATGCGAGATCGTTCCAAGCGGGTCCCGCCCTATTCGAGATAGTGATGTTCTGTTCCGTGCCTGTCGTTATCGATACTGAAGCGGGCAACCGCTTCTGAGCCGTTGCAAGGTCTGCCGGCGGAGGCTTGTGGTCGGTTCGCTCTGAATTGAGAAAGTCTGCAAATACAACTATCACGTCTTGCAGTTCCGTTTCCAGAACGTTCGATCTATCCCCCGCCGCCCGATGAATATTTTGCTAACAGCATTTTAATTGTTGTTGGCGGACACCGCGTAAATCGCGCGAATCTGGTAATGCAAGGCCTCCGCTTCGGTTCGTCCGGCCGAACTGACGGATATATAACGCCGATTTTATCCGGATAAGGCTTGAGACCCCAACACCCTTCTTTTATGTCGGGAGTCCGATCGATCATACGATGAAATAAAAGGAGCAGGCCAGGACGATGGATGTTGCGGCCCTGACATTTCTGGCCCTCGCACTGCCTTTCGTCGCGGCATTGCTCGCGCCGCTTCTGACACGTCTTCTCGGGCACAACGCCGCCTGGGTGCTTGCGCTGTTTCCCTTGGCGATCGTGCTGCACTTTATCCGTTTTTGGCCGGAAGTCGCCAAGGGCGAGGTGGTTACGGGCGGCTATGCCTGGATACCCTCGTTCAACGTCAGCTTTTCCTGGCTGATCGACGGCCTGTCGCTCACATTCGTCCTGCTGATTGCCGGCATCGGCGCGCTGATCGTGCTCTATTCCGGCGGCTATCTGAAAGGCCACCCGCAGCAGGGGCGGTTCTTTTCCTTCATCCTGATGTTCATGGGCTCGATGCTCGGGGTCGTCGTCTCCGACAGCTTCCTGATGCTCTTTGTGTTCTGGGAACTGACCTCGATCACCTCGTTCCTGCTGATCGGCTTCGATCATTCGCGCGAGGCGGCAAGGCGCGCAGCCCTGCAGGCGCTGGTCGTAACCGGAGGCGGGGGCCTGTTCCTGCTTGCCGGACTGCTGATCATCTGGAATGTCAGCGGCGTCACCCAGCTCTCGCTGCTGTCTGCCTTCGGGTCGGAGATGCGCGAAAGCCCGTTCTATCTGGCGGCGCTGCTCCTGGTACTTGGCGGCGCCTTTACCAAGTCGGCCCAGTTCCCCTTCCATTTCTGGCTGCCGAACGCGATGGAAGCCCCGACGCCCGTCTCGGCCTATCTGCATTCGGCGACCATGGTGAAGGCCGGTGTCTATCTGCTGATGCGGCTGAACCCGGTGCTCGGCGGCACACCCGAATGGCAGATCCTTTTGCCGCTCTTCGGCGGCGCCACACTCGTCATCGGCGCGGCGCTCGCTTGCCGCCAGACTGACCTGAAGCTGATGCTCGCCTACACGACGATGGCGTCCCTCGGCCTGCTGGTCATGCTGACAGGGCTTGGCGCACCCCACGCGATCGAAGCGGCGGTGCTCTATCTTGTCGCCCATTCGCTGTTCAAAGGCGCCCTGTTCATGGTCGCCGGCATCATCGACCACGAGACCGGCACGCGCGACGTGACGAGGCTCGGGGGGCTTCGCTCCGCCATGCCGCTCACCTTCGTCATAGCGCTTGCCGCGGCATTCTCGATGGGCGGGCTGTTTCCCTTCTTCGGCTTCATCGCCAAGGAGGAGATCTACTACGCACTCTCAGGCTTCGATCGCCGTTCCCTGGTCTTTGCCGCGATTGCGATCCTCGGCAATGCACTGATGTTCGCGGTGGCCTTTGCCGTCGCGCTCAAGCCGTTCGTCGGTGCAAAGATCGAGACGCCGAAGGCGGCCCACGAGGCTCCGATCTTGCTCTGGCTCGGGCCGGCGCTGCTTGCCGCCAAGGGGCTCTCCGCGGCGCTGCTTTCCGGACTGACGCATGAACTGGTATCGACGCCGATGGCGTCGGCGATCGCGGGCGAACCCCGTGCGGTCACGATTTCGGTCGTTCCTCACGTCGGCTTGCCCTTGATCATGTCGATCGTGACCGCAGTCATCGGCATCGGCTTTTATCTGAAGCTAGACCGTGTGCGTGCCTTCATGGCGACGATCCTTGCCGATATCGGCTGGGGTCCGGATCGTGGCTTCGACCAGTTCATCCGCGAGCTCGTTCGTTTCTCCGTCGCACTGACCCGCCGGCTGCAATCCGGGCGCCTCGAAGTCTACATGACCGCGACCTTCATCCTCATTGCCTTCGTGCTTTTGGTCGTGCCGATCGCCTATGGCGAGTTCCCGCGCCCGCCGCTCTTTGCCGCCGACGTGCCGCTGCATGAATTGGCGATCATGGCGATCGCGGTCATCGGCCTCATCGCGGTGGTGCTTGCTGCCGACCGGTTGACCGCCATCGTTTCGCTCGGCATCCAGGGCTTTGCCGTCGCGGTCATCTTCCTGCTCTATGGCGCGCCGGATCTGGCCTTCACCCAGTTCATGATCGAGACGCTTTCGGTCGTCGTCCTTGCGCTTGTGATGACGCGGCTCCGGTTGTCGCCGTCGGACCATCGTCCGCTTGCGCAAAAAATCCCGGATGTCGCGATCGCCCTTGCCTGCGGTCTCGGCTTCGGGCTGATGCTGTTGAAGGTGACGGGTGTACCCTTCGATGCGACGCTCACCGACTTCTTCAATCTCTACTCGAAGTCGATCGCCCACGGCGCCAATGTGGTGAACGTCATCATCGTCGATTTCCGCGGCACGGACACGCTGGGCGAGATCGCAGTGGTGATGGTCACGGGTCTTGCGATCCTGTCCTTGGTTCGCTTGAGGGCGGGTTCGCTGCGGCGCGTCGCCGATAACGATCCGGATGCGGAGGAACGCGCATGAAGTCGGTGATTTTCCGCGCCGTCGCGCCGTTCCTGACGAGCCTCATGGTGCTGTTTTCGATCTTCGTCCTGTTGCGCGGCCACAACGAGCCGGGCGGCGGTTTCATCGGCGGCTTGATCGCGGTGTCGGCGCTGGCGATCTACGGCATCGCCTGCGGTGTCGAGACGGTGCGCCGTGCGATCTATTTCCACCCGATGGCGATTGCCGGGGCAGGCCTCCTGGCCGCGACGGTCGCCGGCCTGATCTCGATCGCCGCCCGCGTTCCCTTCATGACCGGCCTGTGGGTCTATCCCTCGGTGCTCGGCCTGGAAGTACCGCTCTCGACGGTGATGCTGTTTGATTGCGGCGTTTATCTCGTGGTCGTCGGCGCGATCAGTTCGATTGCGCTTTCGCTCGAAGAGCGGGGAGGCGAATGATGGAAGCCTGGTTCGCTCTGCTCGTCGGCATCTTCTTCACGGTCGCCGTCTATCTGCTCCTGTCGAAGTATGTCATCCGGGTGCTGCTTGGCGTTGCCATCCTCGGAAATGCCGTCAACCTCCTGATCTTTACCGGTGGCAGGCTCACGCGTGGCATCCCGCCGGTCGTTCCCAGCCACAAGGATGCGCTCGTCGGCCCCGCCGCCAACGCCCTGCCGCAGGCGCTGATCCTGACGGCGATCGTCATCTCCTTCTCCTTTTTCGCGTTCCTGCTGGTTCTTGCGTGGCGGGCATACGAGCAGCTGCAAACCGACAATACCGACGAGATGCGCGTTGCCGAGCCGAAGGACGAGCCGGCTGCGCCGCTTGGATACTGACCGACCCATGGCCGCTACAACCTCTCCCCCCGCAGATCTCTCCGCCGCGCTCGTGCTCGAGCCCGTCGCGTCTGCCGACTGGCTGGTGATCCTGCCAGTTGCCTGGTGCCTCGCAATCGGCGCCCTGCTCGTGATGCTGCGCCGGAAAATTGATTGGCATCCCTACATCGCGGTTGCCGGCCTGGCCGGGCTCGTCATCATCGACGCGCTCCTACTTCGCCATGTCCTTGCAAGCGGACCGGTAACGATGGTCATGGGGCGCTGGCTGCCGCCTTTCGGCATCGCCTTCACCGTCGACCTGACCGGCGCGCTCTTTGCTTTGACGGCCTCCGTCGTGGCGCTTGCCGGCGGCGTCTATTCGCTCGCCGACATCAACGACAGCGGTCGGCGCTACGGCTTCTATCCGTTCCTGATGCTGCTGATGGCCGGCGTCTCCGGCGCCTTTCTGACCGGCGATATCTTCAATCTCTATGTCTGGTTCGAGGTGTTGCTGATCTCGTCCTTCGGCCTGATCGTGCTCGGCTCTGAACGCGAACAGATCGACGGAGCGGTGAAATACGGCTTCCTCAACCTGGTCGCGACGACCCTGTTCCTGATCACGACCGGCTATCTCTATGCGAGCTTCGGCACGCTCAACATGGCCGATATTGCCCGCAAGGCCGAGGGGCTCGCGGGTACGGCGCCGCTGATGACGCTGACGGCGCTGTTCGTGCTTGCCTTCGGCATGAAGGCTGCTGCCTTTCCGGTGAACTTCTGGCTGCCGGCGTCCTATCATACGCCGCGCGTGGTCGTGTCGGCGCTCTTTGCCGGTCTGCTTACCAAGGTCGGGATCTACGCCTTGATCCGCGTTACCGTCATGCTGCTGCCGGTCGAGCGCGAAGAACTGAGCTTCGTCATCGCCATTGCCGGCGCGCTGACGATGCTCGTCGGCGTTCTGGGCGCGTTGGCGCAGACGGATTTCCGCCGCATGCTCGGCTATCTCGTCGTCTCCGGCATCGGCTCGATCCTTGCGGGTGTCGCCGTCGGCGGCCCGGGCGGCATCGGCGGCGCGATCTTCTACGCGCTGCATTCGATGCTCGTCATGACCGCGCTTTATCTCGCGTCCGGTGTCGCGGCGAGGCTCGGCGGCAGCTTCTCGCTTGTCTCTCTGGCGGGCCTCTATCGCCGCCATGCCGGTTTCGCGGCGCTGACGCTCATGCTTGCCTTCGCCGTCTCCGGCCTGCCGCCGTTCTCCGGCTTCTGGCCCAAGGTGATGCTGGTCAAGGCGGCGCTCGATATCGGCGCCTGGTGGCTGGCGGCCGTCCTGCTTCTGACCGGCTTCCTGACGACCATCGTCACCGGCCGCTTCTTCCTGCTCGCCTATTGGCGTGATGCGGCCTCTGGTGAGGGCGGCGCTGCGTCTGCGACGATCGCGCCGGCGGCACTTCTGCCGCTTGCAGCCTTGACTGTGCTGGCGCTCGCGATCGGTCTTTATCCGGAGCCGTTGCTTGCCATGGTTCAGAGTGCAGCGGCGGGCCTTTCCGAGCCGTCGGCCTACCTGGACTCGGTCTTCCCGGGAGGTGCCCCGTGACCAAGTTCCTGACCATCAATCTCGTGTTCACGGCGATCTGGGGCGCCATCAGCGCCAGCTTCTCGCCGGCCAACCTGATCCTCGGTTTTGCCGTCGGAGCACTCTCGCTCTTTCTCATCCGGCGCGAGCTTCAGCCGGTTGCCTACCCTGTGCGCCCGATCAAGCTTTTCCTGCTGACGGCGCTGTTCTTCAAGGAACTGGCAATTTCGGCGACCAAGGTCGCCTTGCTGGTCATTCAGCCGAAGATGGTGTTGAAGCCCGGCATCTTCGCCTATCCGCTGACGGTCAAGAGCGACTTCGAAATCGCGCTGCTGGCCAATCTCATCACGCTGACGCCGGGAACGCTGTCGGTCGACGTCTCCGACGACCGCCGCACGCTCTATGTTCATGCGCTCGACTGCGCCGATCCGGGCGGCCTCAGGCGCGATATCGCCAATGGCTTCGAGCGCCGGATCAAGGAGGCCTTCGAATGACCCTGTCGGCGCAGATCCTCGCCCTTCCCACCGGCTTTGCCTTTGTCGTCCTGTCCGCAGCGCTTCTGATAACGGTCTGGCGCATCATCCGCGGCCCGACATTGCCGGATCGGGTGCTCGGCCTCGATATGCTGGTGGCGATCGCCATCGGCCTCATCGCCGTCGTCGCCATACGCACCGGCTTCAACCTTTACATCGACATTGCCATCGCGCTCGGCCTTGTCGGTTTCCTGGCAACGGTCGCCTTCGCCCGCTTCGTCCTCGCGCGCGGCCTCTCGCCGGAGAGGGCGGCTGTCGAAGGGGGCGGAGTGCAGGTCAAACGCGCGTCGGCGACGAGAGGCAAATCGACGCAGCGCAAGCGCAAGGGGGCGCGCCGATGAGCCCGGTCCTCGAGATTGCCGTCACCCTGCTGGTCGCCGTTCTGTTGGTTGTCGGCGCGATCTTTTCGCTGCTGGCGGCGATCGGCATCATCCGTTTCCCCGATCTCTATACGCGCATGCATGCGGCCTCCAAGGCCGGCACGATCGGATCGGGCCTGTTGCTTCTGGGCGCAGGCGTGCATTCTCTCGATCCAGCCATCTTGATTCGCGCGCTCGCAGGCTTCTTTTTCTTCGTTCTGACTGCGCCGATCTCGGCTCATCTCCTGGCAAAAGCCGCACATCAGGTAGGTTACAGACTGACAAAGCTGTCTGTCATAGATCAGCTTCCGCAAAAGGAAGAGCCGCGTCGCGACTGATCGACGACAGTTCTGAAACTGTATTTCAGAACATTACGATCGAGTGTGGCCATTTTAGCAATTTGGAGATAAACTTGCTAAGTGTCGCTAAATTTATGTTTGGATTTTTCGCGCATCGATGTTAATCGAGTAAATGTAAAGTGTCGTCGTGGAAAATACTTTGATCTGAAATTCCAGCTTGAGTTGTGAATGCTGATTGTTGCTTTGAGAGTTCGGTCGTCACCGGTGACTCGGCAGCAGGTTTTGTAATCAAATTCCAGCTCTTGATATCGCGGCCGGTGTTTCTCCTTGCCGCGTTGATGGTCCATCCCAAGGCAGCCAAGGCTTCCTGACGGCTCTTGCAAGCGTTCCTCCCCCGAAACGCCGTTTCGGGTTGTGCTTAAGTCCGATAGGAGAAAGAAATGACTGAAACAGCGCTTGGCGCGAGCCATGAACTTCTGGTTGAGCTGACGGCGGAAATCGTTGCCGCTTACGTCAGCAATCATGTGGTTCCGGTCGCCGAGCTTTCCACGCTGATCGCAGATGTGCATTCGGCGCTGAACAACACGGCGGCTCCCGCGCCGGTCGTCATCCCCGTCGAAAAGCCGAAGCCGGCCGTATCGGTCCGCAAGTCCGTTCAGGACGACCAGATCACCTGCCTCGAATGCGGCGGCACCTTCAAGTCGCTGAAGCGCCACCTGATGACCCACCACAATCTGTCGCCGGAAGAATACCGCGAGAAGTGGGACCTGCCGACCGATTACCCGATGGTCGCGCCCGCCTATGCGGAAGCACGTTCGCGCCTCGCCAAGGAAATGGGTCTCGGCCAGCGCCGCAAGCGTCGCGGCAAGTAAGACTGGTCGTCCCGCGGGCCCAATTGCCCCGCGCATGACGGATATGGGCATGTTCACAAAGGCCGGACCAGAGTGTCCGGCCTTTGTGTTTCGATGGCAATGGAGAAGGTCGTGCGTCCGGCCCCGCGCTGTTCAAGCCGCCAGGCGAAGCTCCGCCTCGTTCTTGATGCGGCGGATCATCGAGCGCAGACCGTTGGCGCGCTGGGTCGACAGATGCTCGATCAGGCCGATCTTGCCGAAGGTGTCGATCGCATCGATACGGGCGATGTCGGAGGCATGTTTGCCGGAGTAGATGGCAAGCACGATGGCGACGAGCCCGCGCACGATATGGGCGTCGGACTCGCCCTCGAAATTAAGGACGGGATCCTCGGGATTGCCGGCCGCATTGGTGACGAGCCAGACTTGGCTGGCACAACCCTGAACCTTGTTTTCCTGCGTGCGCTTGGCCTCGGGCATTTCCGGCAGCGCTTTGCCGAGCTCGATCACATAGCGATAGCGATCCTCCCATTCTTCAAGAAAGGCGAAATCGTCGATGATCTGGTCGAGCGTCGTCATGGTCCGGTCCATTCGTCGGGAGATTATAGGCTCGCCGGTCCTTGCCGCGAACACTTTCATTCCTGTTCTTGCCCGCCGCTTTCACGCGCTCGAGCTTTCAGCCTTCATATAGGCGATGGCAGAGCCATTGAGAACCGGCAAATATACGACGGATGCGGAGCACCTATCTCTTGGTCAGACCGAGATGCTTGTCGGGATACTGATTGAAAAGGTCACGTTGCCGCCAGCGCCCTCGATATTGCCGGTGGCGGCCGAAAGCGACTGGCCGGCGGTCCGGGCCTCATCCGCATCGCGGCCGGATCCCTTGGCGCGTAATTCCTGCTCCGCCTTGCGCAGCAGTTGCTTCACTTGTTCGGCAACGGATTTGAGTTCGGCTGCCACCTTCGCCAGGGGATCGGAGCCGCCGTCATCCCCGCCGAATTCGCGATAGGCACGCTCGGCAAAGCTTGTCCGTTCCGAAGAGGGCTCAGCCTCACCGCCGGTCACGGGGGCATCGGTTTGCGCGCTGGACGCATCTGCTTGCACGGTGCCGGCATCGGCAAGCACGGCTGCGGCCGAGGCGGATGCGACGCCGCTTGCCGCTCCCCCGCCGCCGGCGCCGGCCAGCTGTTGGGCGGCCGTGCCGAGCTGTTGTGCAAGCTGCTTGGCGAGCCTTGCAAGCGTTTCCGGGTCCGATGCGAAGAACCGGAGCATGCGGAGCTGCTCCTTGACTTCGTCGAGCTTCTTTTTAGCGGCAGCGGCGCGGTTCGCAGCACTTTCGTCATCGCGGCCAAGAAGCAGGGCGGTCGAGGCAGGGCTCTTGCTTTCGCCAACTGCGCCGGGGGCGGCGCCGGACGCCGCCGGGCGTGTCACGCTGGCGTTCGAGAAAAGCCCATAAATCTGCATTGTCTGCCTCCAGCCGTCGGTGCGGCGGACCTAAGCAGGCAGGGCTTGCGTGTGGCTGTGCGGCGAGAAAATCAGCGGTTGCGGGTGCAAAAAAGAAAACGCCGCGAGGGGATGGGATCCTCGCGGCGGCCGCAACGGGACGGCAAGTCAGGCAGTAAGTCAGGAATGTGCAGGATGCGGCGCGGTCACTGGATAACGGCAGCCTTGGGGTCGAGGCGCTTTTCCGGAACCGGGGTGCGCTTGAAGACCGGTTCGGCGTCGAGGGTGCTGACCTCGGTCGCCGGAGCTGCCACGTCGGCAGCCGGCGTGACCGTACCGGTCGTCACCTTGGCATCCGGCGTCGTGGCATCGGTTTCGGCAAACTGTGTGTCGAGGAATTCGTAGGCGATGCGGGCGCCTTCGCGGGCTCGGTGGCCGAGGGCAACGAAGGTTTCGGCACCCTTCTGGCAGACATCCGGCTTCTGGATGCAGATGGCGCTGATGTATTGGAACGCCTCATTGGCAGCAGAGAAGGTGTCGCCGAGTTCTACTTTCGGGGCGTGTTCGAGTTTCTGCGCGCTCGAAGGGTCGAGGAACGGCAGCAACACCAGTACCAGCGAAAACCAGAATGTCGCCTTGATGAGAAACCACATGTTCTGCCCATCCTTCGTTCGGCTGCCGCGGCCCGCCAGTCTTGTAGCCGGCTTTTGCACCTTCGACATCCCGCAGCGCCGTGGTATCCCCTGATACCCGTTCACGCCACCTTCTAATCCTTGGAGCCTGCCGGCGTTCTCTTGGTGCCCGGCCCCTTGTTGAGATCGACATTACGGCGGGAATCACAAGACGGCTTTTCGAAATCGAGCGGCATTTGCTTCAAATTTTAATGAAATGCCGGTGTCCGGCGATTTGCAGGGCATTTGTGTCGCATTTTAGCGTTCGCCGTTAAGGTTCGTGGCAGAGCCGGGCGCGGCAACCCCGAACGCAGCGGCAATCGCACGCCAAAAGCCGCGCCACAATCGTTAACACAGTGCAGAAAATGCACAGAAATCCGTTGCTTACGCCCCATTAACCACAAGAAATGAAGGTCGCCCGATTTGGCTCAAAACGGGATTTTTCGACCGTTTCGCACGGTTCCGGCACGGCCGCGTTTATTCTTTCATTAAGCCGGGGGTGCGAGATTCCGACATGTCACGAGGCGGCTTGAGTCTCGATCCAAAGGGTCGTGAAAACAGAGAGCGTCGGCCTCGCAAGAACAACAAATGTAGCAGGGTAAAGCGTGAGCGTATTGCGTAACATGGCTGGCAGATGGACGTCCCGTGTGGACGAGGTCGCGGCCCTGTGGCTTCCCCGTCGTGAGGCGTCTTCGCCGGCCGATCTCCGCCATGCGAAGCGTTTGCGCACGCTGGCAGCGGTTTCCCTGACGGCCCTGCCGGTGGTGCCGCTTGCCCTGTCGCTCGCCATGCCCGTGTCTTCGGCTCTTCCTTTGGGCACCGCTCTTTGGGCCTCGGCCTCGCTGCTTGCGGCTGCCGGCGCGATTGTTCGCGGCCGCGCGCCGGAAGATGTGGCACCGCCATTGGAGCCGGTCGTTCCGGATCTGTCTGCCGCCTATGACCTCTTTGCGGGTCTGGTGACTGTGCATGATCTGCGCGGCAACGTGCTTTCCGTGCACGGCCGCGACGCGGCCGAGCATCTGACCCTGATGCGCGATCCAGCGGGCCGGGGTTTCATCGAGCAGATCCACATATCCGATCGCATCACCTTCCTGAGCGCGATCGACATTCTTCGCCAGGGCGGCGACCGGGCGACGGTCGACATCCGCATCGAGCGGCGCACGCTGCCGATCGAAGGCGAACAGTTTGTCTATATGTCCTGTGAGCTGGCGCCGCTGCGCGACGACAATGGCCGGCTGGTCGCGATCCTCGCTCAGTCGCGTGATGTCTCGCAAGAAGCGGGCCTGCGCGCCGAAGCTGCGGCCAGAACAGCCGAGGCGGTATCGGCAAACGATGCCAAGACGCGCTTCCTTGCCGCCGTCAGCCATGAACTGCGCACGCCGCTCAATGCCATTCTCGGCTTTTCCGACGTGCTTGCCGGCGAGTATTTCGGCAAGCTCGAGAACGATCGCCAGCGCGAATATGTGGGCCTGATCCATAAGTCCGGCGAGCACCTGCTTTCCGTCGTCAACACCATGCTCGACATGAGCAAGATCGAAGCCGGTCGCTACGAGCTGATGCCCGAGCCCTTCGGTGTGGCCGAAGCCGTTTCCGCCTGCGAGGCGATGTTGTCGCACCAGGCCACGGAAAAGGGCGTGAAGCTTGCAAGCCGCATCACCCGCGGCATCGGCGAGATCAACGCAGACCAGCGCGCCTTCCAGCAGATCCTCATCAATCTGGTCGGCAATGCCATCAAGTTCACCGATCAGGGCGGCGTCGTCACGATCGATGCGGAGGCCGACGGCGCGATGCTGAAGCTTTCCGTCAGCGATACCGGCATCGGGATTGCGGCCGACAAGCTGGCGCTGCTTGGTCAACCTTTTGTCCAGATCCAGAACGATTATACTCGCCGCTACGAAGGCACCGGCCTTGGCCTCTCGCTGGTCAAGGGTCTGGTTGCGTTGCACGGCGGAGAGCTTTCCATCCGTAGCCGCGAAGGCGAGGGTACCGTCATCGTCGTCACGCTGCCGCGTGATGGCTCCGGTATCGCCTGCGCGGAGCAGGAAGAAGCGCGTACGCCGGTGACGGTGGAATTTCCGCCGCGCCTGAAGGATTGTGATGTCGCCCCGGCCGCCGAAGGGGGGCGGTTCGAGGGGAAAAGCTTGAACGAGGAACGGGGATATGGCACCGCGCAAGCGAAAACAGCCTGACCGGAAAAAGGCTGCGCGGCAAACGCCCGGCCTGGCCGTGCGCGGGCTGGTCCTTGCCGGACGGGGTGCTGGGCTTGCCGGTCGTCTGATGGCGCGCCATCCGTTGGTGTCCGGTGGCTCGGCCGCCTTCCTCGTCGTGTTCTCCTTCGTTGCGGCCAATGCCATGTGGTATCAGCACGGCACGCACCCGTCGCCGCTGTTGCGCACCCGCGTCCCGCTCGTCAGCGCCGAAACGGCGCAGCGAATCGCCATCGCCAAGGGCGAGGAGATCGAGCCGCGAAAGGTGACCACCTTCGTTATCGAGCGCGAGGGTGAGGCAAAGGCTGAAAACGTCGAGGATGTGATCGCGTCTGCCTCCGCGGACGTGGCGTCGGAAAAGCCGTCGCCCGAACGGGTCGCGAGCGTGCCGGATCCGGCGCAGTCGAAGCTTGTCTCCGAGATCCAGAAGGAATTGGGCCGGATCGGCCTTTATGACGGCGCGCCGGACGGACGGAGCGGTCCGCGCACGGCAGCAGCGATCCTGCGGTTCGAGGAGCGAGCGGGTCGCACGGGAACCGGCGCGGCGAGCGTCGAGCTGCTGCAGGCCTTGAAGTCTGCACCGGCTGAAAAGGCCGCCGCGGTTCCGGCTGGACGGCCGCTTTCCGAAACGAAGGGCGGGGGCGTGGAAATCGATCCGGTCGCTGCGGCCATCCGCTCGGCCGAGAAGGAAAGCACCTTCGTTCCGCGTGCGGAAATTCCGGTATCGAGCGAACTGGTGCTGAACATCCAGAAGGGTCTCAGCAACCTTGCCTATGCGGACGTGGCGGTCGACGGTGTTGCCGGAGAACAGACGCGGGCAGCCATTCGCCACTTCGAAAAGCACTACCGCCTGCCACAGACCGGCGAACCCAATCCCCAGGTGCTGAAGAAGCTCAAGGAAATCGGCGCGCTCTGACGCATTTAGTGCACGCTCGCGCCTGTCGTCGCTCAGCTGCGGTTTGCCTCCTTCGCTCCGCGCGTGTATCAGCCTCCCATGCGCCTGAAGTCCTACATCTTCGTCTCGTCCCTGCTGCGTCGTGCGTTTTCGCTTGGCGGCTATGCCGCGGTGCTGCGCAAGGGAGCAGAGGACGCCGGCGCGATCTTCATTCGCCAGCGGACGCGTTTGGGCACCGAGACGCTCTTTGCCCCGGCGCCGCAGAATTTCTTCGCCGACGAGATTGATCTCGGCCGCAAGTTCGAAGTGCGGCTCAGCGACAGCGACGCCGAGCAGGTCGACGCGGCGCTTGCAAGCGAGATCCGCTTCGATCCGGATTGCTGGATCGTGGAGATCGAGCTGGACGACCGCGGCGATCTGTTCGAGGTCGTTGCCGAAGATGGAAAAGGCCGGCCCTGACGCCGTCTTGCCGAATGCGCCGACCTGCTTGACTCTCCACTTGGTGGAGGCGGTAGGACGCGTTTATGGACGATCAGATCTTTTCGATAGGCGAAGTTTCGAAGCTGAGCGGCGTACCGGTCAGGCGGCTTCGGTTTTACTCGGACAAGGGGTTGCTGCCACCGTCCACACGGACGGAGAGCGGTTACCGCATGTATTCCGGGGCCGACCTGGCGCGGCTGGACCTCGTCCTTGCCCTGCGTGAAGCGGGCGTGAGCCTCGCGGACATCAGCAAGATCCTGGCCAGCCGAACCTCGTTTACCGACGTTCTGGCTTTGCGGCTTCGAACGCTCGAAACGGAAATCCGGTCAAAGCGCCGGATCGCCACGGCCTTGAGAATGGCTTTGAGGATCCATGAACCCTCCCCAACGGATCTCAGGAGATTGTGGATCGTGACCAAAATTTCAAAGACGGAATTTCGTGCCGCGCTCGAGCGTTTCTATGATGACGTCGCCGGCGGCGCGCCGATGGATGCGGCGTGGAAGACGAAAATGATGGATGCCGGTACGCCGGCCTGCCGGACGACCCGACAGCCGAACAGGTCGACGCCTGGGCGGAACTGATGGAGATGCTGTCGGACAAGGCCTATGCCGCTGAGATGCGCGCCCACATGTCGGACCTGTGGACGCAGGAGTTCGATCCCGCCGCCTACGCTCAAGCCGCCGATGCCACCTTTGCGCGGGTGAGAGCGGCGATCGACAATGGCCTGGGGCCCCAGTCGGCCCTCGGCAGAGAGATCGCTGCCGAGTGGCTGGCGCAGTCGGCAAGGGCGATGAAGCGGGCTCCGGATCAGGTTTTCCTGGATTGGCAGCTCGAACAGTATCGCAAGCACCACGCCCGTTCGGCGCGTTACCAGGAATTGATGGCGGTGTTGCAGGGGCAGGCGCCGCAGGCTCCGACCGGTCGTGAGTGGAGCTGGATCATCGACGCGATGAAGCAGCTTTTCTAGGGCGGGAAGGTCGGCTCCATCGCCGAAGTTGCAAGACATGCCCGCATGAACGGCAGCATGTGTCAGCCGCGGCGGCGGCCAAATAGTCGCTGCGGCTGGCCGTTGACGGACGTTGCTGCAACTTTGCGCGGGCCAACGTGGCGCGTGTCGTTTGCAGTATTTTCGGCAAAATAGGCTTCGTGCCTTGCCGCGGGCGCCGCGTTTTCGGCTTCCGCCTCGAGCCAGGCATCGAGCTGCGCGCGACAGGCGGTGCGGTCTATGGCGCCAATCAAGGCGGCGGCATGGCTGGTTTCGCCAAAGGGCTCGCGAAGATGTGGATAGAGGGCCTGAAGCACGAAGCCGGCATCGGCCACATCGACGTCGAGTGCGACCAGGCTCGTTGCCAGCATCTGTCCGGAAATATCGAGCAGGATGCGCTCGACCTGCGCATCCCTGGTGCCGAGCGCCTGACCGAGGACACGCGAGAACAGGATAATCTCGCCGCTCCTCGCAAAACGCACGAGCAGAGCGGCATGTACGTCTGTCATCGTCGCGGACGACGGCGTCTGTGGAATATTTTGCGGACGGGCGCCAGCGAGCGCCTTGATCTCGCGGCGAAGCGCCTCTTCGCGCGCTGTACGCAATGAAGCGGCTTCGTCTTCCTGGCTCGCTTGCTCTGCTGCTGCCGCTTTCACGGCGCTGCTGCGCGCTGCCAGTCCCGGCGGGTTGTGATGTTCGACGAGCGCATCGACGACGAGCGGAGAGAGGTTCGGGCGGCGGCCAATGGCGGCGGCATGTTCCGGCCCGCGCTCACGGATGATCGTTATCAGCGTACGGTCCGCGATCGCCTTCGAACGGGTCAGGAAAATTGCCGCGATGGCGATCGGCATACCGCCGATCAGCGCTGCGACTGTCTCTGGAATTTGCTGGCATTGCGAAAGGGCGGCTGCAGCCTGCCGGCGGGCTTCGTTGCTGGAACCAAGGAAGAGCGGCTCGAACAGCTCGGCAAATTGCTTCATGTCGGACTTGCGGGGAAAACGCAGGCTTTCGAAACCGGTGACGGTCGCCATCAGGACGACGTCCTTCAAGCGGCCAGTCTGTGGCCTTTCCAACTCACGAAAGCGATCCGTCACGATAATTCCCTGCACGCAAAACATGATCGCCATTGCCGGCGATCCGGAACGGCACACGTCGCAAAAATTAGAAGAAAAGCGTTAGCGTACTGTTAACTATGGATGTTGGAGCTTTATTCAGGCTTGCGGCACACCGAGGGCGGGCGGAGCGCCTACGGATCGCCGCGCCGGCACCGCAAATCTCGGGGACATCCGCGGCCGTAGCCATAAAAAATCCACATGCTGTCATGAGTTATCGCGGCGACGGTGAAGGGCCCGGACGCCCGCCGACGTTGGGGGCCGTGTGAAGAGGGGCCTCTCCATGGGAGATATGGAACTGTGAAGAAATTTATTCTGCGCGCAGCGGCGGTCTGCGCGCTCCTTGTGGCTCCGGCGATTGCGCAGGCTGCCGAGGGTTTTGCTACCGCCAACGTCAACATGCGCTCCGGTCCGAGCACGCGCTACCCGGCGGTGTCGATGATCCCGGTTGGCGAATCAGTCGAAATCCATGGCTGCCTTGCGGATCTGCCGTGGTGCGACGTGTCGTTCTACGGCGGCCGTGGCTGGGTTGCCGGCCGTTATGTCCAGGCCGACTATCGACGCAACCGCGTCTATGTCGAACCGCGTTATTATCGCCCGCTCGGCATTCCGACGGTTGTCTTCCAGTTCGACAGCTATTGGGACCGCAACTACCGCGGCCGCGATTTCTATCGTGAACGCGATCGCTGGCGCCGCGGACCGGATTGGGTCGATGACCGGCGTGATCGCCGCGATTGGGAGCGGCAGCGCGAGCGCGAGCGCCGTGACTGGGAGCGTGAGCGGCGCAGCAATCAGCGCGACTGGGAGCGCCGGCAGCGCGACGAGGACAAGTGGCGCGACGACGAATGGCGCCGTCAGCGCACGGAACGCGAGGATCGGCGTGATTGGGAACGCCGCGACGACGGCGTGCGCGTGCGACAGGACGACGGCACCGTCTATGAGCGCGCCCGTCCGGCTCCGATGGTTCGCTGCCAGATCGACGATCCCTACTGCGAGAACTGATCCGCACACGGCGCGTCGGCGCGCCTTGTCTGATGGGAAAAAACGGGCGGCCCTGGTCGCCCGTTTTGCGTTTCGCGAACCTGCTTTCAACGGTTTTTGGCGGAACCAAACGCCAGCCGGCGCGTTGAGCCCGCGCAGACAAGGGAGCGTTGTAATGGTCGAAAAGAAACTGCAAGCGGTGGAAAAAGTTGCCGTGAGTGAAGCCGAATCGGACGCCCGCGCCGAGGTTGACGCACAGATCGCCGAGCTGCGCGCGGAAATCGCCCGCCTGACGGAAGCGGTCACGGCGATCGGAACGAGCACGAAAGCGGTTGTGCAGGGCGAGGCGGATCTTCTGGCTGAGCGCGTGCGCGAGCGTGTGCGCGAAGAGCCTCTGTCGACCCTGGTTGCCGTTGCGGGCGTGTCCTTCCTGTTCGGTTTGATGTCCCGGCGCTAGCGGGTGAGGCGGGTCTTCGCCCGGATTGCCGTTGTTACCTTGGATACATCGCCGGGACCGTTCGACAGACATACTGAACGCAGGTTGGGGTTGCAGATCGTTTATTAGTAATCTGTTAACCAACCTGTGGCTCAATCGAAGCGGACCCGGTATCATCGGGTCGCGTCGTGAACCAGAACAGCAACATCCGGGCGACCGGAAGAAGGAGCAAACGAGAAAGGCGCGCCTGTCCAGGAAAGATCTGGGAAAATGCGCTGGCCCGAGAAGGGCAGGGTGAAATCTGTACGGTAGTTCATCCGTCTCAAGATTTGTGGAGACGAGCATGGCAGACGTTATCAGAATTCAGGACCGCAAGGTTCGTATACCGCCGCACCGGCCTCCGGCCATTTCGGGTGGAGCGAAAGTGCTGCTGTTCACCGGCATCCGCTACGAGCGCCTCGATCGCGACCCGCAGCCGACAGCGCCGGACGGACGCCGCATCAAGAAGCAGTGAGCCGCGGCACTCCTGCGTATTAGGCCACACAAACGGTCGCGTTCAAGACACTGTCCTTGCCCGGTTCTGCGGGCTCATCCCCCATGCACTGCTGCGCCCGACGGGGCATCGAATCATCGCCGCGCATCTCGGCGTGGATTTTCTTAGCTTGCCGCTGTTGCTCGACGACCATAGCGGATGGTCTAGCGACGGAACGGTTCGCAGGTCGATTCCGCAAGGAAGTTCCGGACCTGCTCTTCAAAGCTGTCGACCGGCGCCATCGCTCTCAGCACGGCAAAGCCATCCTGTTCCTTCATCTCGACCATGATCGATTGTGCAAGCGCCTGTGGCGGAGATTTTCGCAACTCGACCAACTGGATTGGCGTTGCGACGACAAGGTCCAGTTTGCCGTTGACCGCCGTGTGGTCGTTCATGCTGAAGACCTCGTTCGAATTGCCGTCGAAGACGGCGAGCGACCAGAACGGCACGTTGCCGCTTGCGAGGAAACGCGCCGGTCCATCCGAGATCGAGAAGCTGCAGACCGCGGTTCTCAGATAAGGATCGTCATTGGCAAGGCCAGTCGGCCCTGGTGTGCTGGTCAGCGCAAAGAAGCTGTCCATCTCCAAAAGCCCGAGGATGCGGGTATAGGCATCGCGGCCGGTGAACTGCGGCAGCGCCAGCACGATGATGATGTGCAGCAGGGCGGCGCCGACCAGACCGAGAATTGTGGCGAAGAGCACGCTACGCATCGCCGCAACCCGTCTTGGTGATAACCGGCATGGCGAGATCGATCAGGCCGGACGAGCCGGCCGTCGGCGTATCGAGCAGCGTCAGCACCAGCCGGAACGTGCCCGAGTGGCGCACGGCCAGCCAGTTGTCGGGCTTCGCATTCGGCGACACATGGATGCTGAAGTTGCTGTTTTCGCCGCGCAGAACGCTCCAGGAATTGAGCGCCGAGGGGAGGTCGGAACCGGGCCTCAGTGGCAGGCCTTCGGCATTTGCGGCGTAAAGCGTCCAGAACCGGGCCTGCGGCGTCAGCCCCGCAACATCATAGGAGCAGGCCGCCTGAAGCTTCTCGCCCTTGCTATCGACCTGGGCACTGAACATCAGCCCTTCGGCGCCGCCATAGAGCAACTCGCCGGCGCGCGCCCGATGTGCCTTGGCATAGGGGTCGGCATTGGCCGTCTGCGCCTCGGGAAAGGCGACCCAGGGGCCGATCGCGATCGAGCCGAAGCCGACGGTCGCTTTCAACGCCCATACCGCCGAGGCGATGCCGCCGCCGAAGGCGATGGCAAGGGTAAGCGCGACGAGGAAGGGGATTCGAAACAAGGGCGACTCTACCGGATATGGTCCTGCGGCGTAGCACCGCCGCGTTGACACCCTATGTCGCCGAAATCCGCGCCCGGCGCAACGGCGACCGCGTCGCCGGTCCCGAACCCGACACCGCAATCGCGAAGCGGAAGAAGAGTGGACATGCCCGAAACGTCAGTTGCTGGCGGCATCGGGCTTCGCCTGTGCGGACCGTGGTTCATCATCCGCGCCGAGAGAGGCAAGCTTGCCGCCGGCCTTCTCGGGCGCCTTCAGTGCGGGGGCCTTTTCGAAGGTCTCGCCGATGCTGCGCAGCAGCCGGGTGACATCGGTCGAAAGCGAGCGTGGCCGCACCAGCGGCGGCAATGCGTTTTCGTCCGGCTTCGCGGTTGCCACCTGCGGCGGCTGCTTCGCCGGCGCCGTCGGCGCGGTGATCCCCGGGATCGTCCGGTGTTCGATGCCCTGTTCGGCGTAGTCCATCAGCCGCTTGAAGGTCATCGCCGGCAACGAGCCGCCGGTCATGTTGTTGGTCGAGGTGTAGTCGTCGTTGCCGAACCAGACCGCGGTCGTATAGTCGCCGGTGAAGCCCACGAACCAGGCGTCGCGATAGGCCTGTGTTGTGCCGGTTTTGCCGCCGACGACGATGCCGTTGTCGAGCGCGGCCTTGCGCGCCGTACCGATGACCGGGATCTGCGTCAGCATGGAGTTCATCGACGTATTGGCGGTTTCGGAGAGGATGCGCCGGGCCGGCGGCTCGTCACGTCCGAAATCGTAGAGAATGTCGCCGTCATAGTTGAGGACCTGGCTGATCCCGTGCCGGCGTGACTGCATGCCACCGGCTGGGAAGACCGCGTACGCCGTCGCCTGGTCGAGCACGGTTACTTCCGAGGTGCCGAGCGGCATGGTCTTGTCCGTGCGGATCGGCGTCTCGATGCCCATGTCCTTGGCCGTCTGGGCGATCAGGTCAGTGCCGAGCTTGTCCTTGGCGAGGCGCACGGGAATGGTGTTGATCGACTTGGCGATGGCCGTCAGGATGGTGATGCGGCCGGCATAGCTGCGGCCATAATTCTGCGGCGACCATCCGCGCCAGGTGATCGGCGCGTCGACGACAACCGTTTCCGGCGTCATGCCCTTTTCCATCGCTGCCGCGTAGGTATAGACCTTGAAGGAAGAGCCCGGCTGACGCAGGGCCCGTGTCGCACGGTTGAACTGGCTCTCGCCATAGTCGCGGCCGCCGACCATGGCCCGCACGGCGCCGCCGTTTTCGACCATCACCAGCGCACCCTGCTTCACGCGGAAGCTCTCGCCATATTGGCGCAGGCTCGATTCCACCGAATCTTCAGCGGCATTCTGCAGGCCCATGTCGATCGTGGTGCGCACGATCAGCGAATGCTGTGCGAAGGGGCGGGCGATGCGCTGGACTTCGTCGAAAGCCCAGTCGAGGAAGAAGTCGGGCGCCTTCACCTGGGCGCGGTCGATGACCGTCGCCGGGTTGAGGCGTGCGGCGATCACCTGGCCTTCGGTCATCAGGCCGCCCTGGACGAGGTTGGTCAGAACCTCGTTGGCGCGTCCGCGTGCGGCCGGCAGGTTGACGTGCGGGGCGTAGCGGGCTGGCGCCTTGAAGAGGCCGGCAAGCATCGCGGACTCGGCAAGGCTCACGTCGGTGATCGACTTGCCGAAATAGAACTGCGCCGCGGCTGCCGCACCGAAGGTGCCGCCGCCCATATAGGCGCGGTCGAGATAGAGCCGGAGGATTTCCTTCTTCGACAGGTTGCATTCGAGCCAGACGGCGAGGAAAGCTTCCTTGATCTTGCGCTCGATCGTCCGCTCGTTCGACAGAAAGAGGTTCTTGGCGAGCTGCTGCGTCAGTGTCGAACCGCCCTGGACGACTCCACCGGCGCGTGCATTTTCGGTCATGGCGCGGGCAAGGCCGAGGAAGTCGATGCCCCAATGGTCGAAGAAGCGCCGGTCTTCGGTCGCCAGCACCGCCTTGATCAGATGATCGGGCAGCTCGTCGATCGGTACGGAATCTTCGTGGATGATGCCACGATGGCCGATCTCGTTGCCGTAACGATCGAGGAAGGTGACGGCGAAATCGCTCTGGGCACGCCAGTTGCCCTTGGTTTCCTCGAAGGCCGGAAGGGCGAGCGCCAGCATCAGCACCGAACCGACAGTGCCCCAGTTCATGCCTTCGCCGAGCACCTCGAAGACGGCTTTTTTCCAGCCCGTCACGCGGAAGCGGCGGAAGAAGATGGTGGTGTCTTCCCACCATTGCCCCAGCTTGAAACCGGCATTCCAGACTGAGGAATCGATCCAGGAGTCGATCCTGAGAAAGATGTGCCGTTTCTTCGGCCGATTATCGTCTTTCCTCGGTTCCCGCACGGTCTCAACCACCTGAAGGCTCTACGGCATCATGCCGGCGCCATGTAATATTTGCACGGCGTCAAATTCCAATCTACTTGCATATCGCGCCGCCGGCCTTAAAAAACCGGCAATTTTCTGCGAAATTTCTGTATCGCGAGCGATTTGACGAAAGTGTGATGACGATGGGCGAAATGCCTTTCTGGAAGGCGAAAAGCCTTGAAGACATGACCGATACCGAGTGGGAAAGCCTCTGTGACGGCTGCGGCCTCTGTTGTCTCAACAAGCTCGAGGATTGGGACACCGGCGAGATCGCCTGGACCTCGATCCGCTGCACGCTTCTCGACGGCGAAAGCTGTCGCTGCAAGGACTATCCCAACCGCCAGGCGACCGTGCCCGACTGCATCCAGCTGACGCCGAAGGCCGTGCGCGAGATCACCTGGCTGCCGCCGACCTGCGGCTACCGGCTGGTGGCTGAAGGGCGCGATCTCTACTGGTGGCATCCGTTGATTTCGGCCGATCCGGAAACGGTTCACGCCGCGGGCATTTCCGTCCGCGGCCGCACCGTTGCGGAAGACGGCATCGACGTCGACGACTATGAGGATTATCTCGTCACCTGGCCGCTGGAAGTGGGGCAGGAAAACGTGGAGTGACAAGGGGTTAGTCGAGGCGGCGGAATCGTTTTGGCAGTGTGTCGGCCGCGACGCCTCTAATGGCTGCCGCCGTTCTTCTTGACGAGGCTCTTCGGCGCAACGTTGCGCCACGCCGTCTCCATCGACTGCCGCACGAGATCCTCGTCGGCCTGGACGAAATAGAGCGAGGTCCAGCCACGGTCGCCCCAGCCGCCGGGCACCGCGGCGCAGACGCCGGGTTCCATCTCCAGAAGCATGCGCTGCTGATCCGGTGTGAACTTGAAAACGGCGCGCCCGGCTTCCGGCAGGCTCATGAAAATACGCTTCCCAACGCGGAAATCTCGCGTTCCGAAATGCGCATTCTCCTCCGTTCCAGGCAGGCTTAGCGCGAGTCTTTCGATCTCTTCCGTCAGCATGAAGAAAGATTAACATGCTTTTGCCGAATGGCAAAAAGGCTGAAAATCACTACAAAAATTGCAAGGAGTGTCCTTGAAGCGCGGGCTCGAGAAGGGCGCTGGCGGAGCCTGATCGGGCTGCGTTTATGGCCTTTGCGGTCAGTGGTCGATCACCCACGGCATAGGGCCGGAAACGCCGCGACCGGCGGTGGTAGGCTCACCGCCGGTTCGCTACGGAATGTCGAAGAACGCCTTAAACAGGCGCTGTCCGACGACAATCTATGGATATGGAGGTGAAGGGCCGTGACGCCTAGGCGCGCCACTCAGGCGGGCCTCATTCGGCCGGTGCGACCGGCTTCGGCGTTGCCTCGCTCGCGGCGCGCATCTCACGCCATTCGCTCTCGAAACGGTCGAGCAACGATTGCGGTACTTTGGACTGCTGAGATGCGGGCTGGTTGTTTGCGAGCGTCTGCATGCGATCCTCCCGGGTTCTGTGACGGTTTCATGATGTAAGGTGTGGCGGACAATTTCACATCGCAAAGGCTTTGTAAATCAGTGGCTTAAATCATTTAAACGATTGAAAAATCTTTAAATCGATTAATTTTTCGTTTATACACAGCACGCATCGCGCCCGGACGTCAACAGGTTTAAGTTGCAGGTATTTTTGAAGTAATTTACGCGCATAGATTGCGGCAAAGGGCCAACCGTTTCGCGGCTCTCTATTAAGAGAGAAACGGTGCTGCGGCGTGATCGGTGCCGTCATGACGGATTGCGTCGACTGGTTCGAAGGACACGATGGCTGAGCCTTGTTCGGGAGCGGCGCCGACGGACCTGAATCAGTTTCTGAGATGTTTGATTCACGCTGCGAGCGACAGCCGCCAAAGGATTCAAAAGAATCGAGAAAATGCGTGCGCAGCCATGCCGCGCTTGATCGGGAACGGGTTCTTTCGCGTTAGCGCATGCCGGCGAAGAGATGCTAGCGAAACATGCTTAACGAAAGCTGACCGTTGGCTGGCGTCGTCTGGTGGCCTTGGGTTCCGGGCCGTGTTCCTCGCGTGATTGCGTCGCTAAAACTGTCGCAGGAAGCGGCTATGGCTTGGCAAGGGAATGAGCAATGCGGGTTTCCACCAGGGAAGAATCGCCGCAATCTAAGGTCGGATTTCGGGGAAGGTAATGCGTTTCCCGGTAGTGCCTGCCGGTCCAAATGGCCGACATTCATTTGCCATTCAGCCTCGTTCGGTTATTGCTTCTGCCATGATGCTTCCCAAGTCGAAAGTGCGTTCATGTCTTCACCAGTGATCATAGCCGCGCTTGCTGCAGGCCTCGCCGGCTTCAGCCCGCCTGCGATCAGCGTGCCGTCGGATATTGTCGTTCGTGTGTCCGGCGATTGCAGCGCGGCTGCAGCGCAGGTCGTTGCCGACACTGGTGGCGAGTTGCTGTCGGCACAGCCGACGTCCGATGGCCAGTGCGTGATCACCGTGCTTGTTCCTGGCAATGGCGGTAGGCCGAAGAAGGTCACCGTCAAGGTGCCGATGTAGGCTATCCCTGCAGCGCCGCGTGCCGTATCAGGCGTACGAAGGTCGCTGTAGCACTTTGAATGGCTGCGTGTTCTTATCCTTAAATCAGCCAGATTTGGCGAAGCATGCAGCAGGATGGCCGCGAGAGGAAGTAAAGACGGATGCGCATTCTGATTGTCGAGGACGACGCCAACCTGAACCGGCAGCTCGCCGAGGTGCTGAAGGAGGCCGGCTACGTCGTTGACCAGGCCTATGATGGCGAGGAGGGGCACTATCTCGGCGACGCCGAGCCCTATGATGCCGTGATCCTCGATATCGGCTTGCCGGAAATGGACGGCATCACCGTGCTTGAGAAATGGCGCGGCGACGGCAAGACCATGCCGGTTCTGATCCTGACTGCGCGTGATCGCTGGAGCGACAAGGTGGCTGGCATCGATGCCGGCGCCGACGACTATGTTGCCAAGCCCTTCCACGTCGAAGAAGTTCTTGCCCGCATCCGCGCCCTGATCCGGCGCGCCGCCGGCCATGCGAGCTCGGAGATCGTCTGCGGCCCAGTGCGCCTCGACACCAAGGGTTCCAAGGCAACGGTCGATGGCGTCGCATTGAAGCTGACGTCGCACGAGTTCCGGCTGCTCTCCTATCTCATGCACCACATGGGCCAGGTCGTTTCGCGCACAGAATTGGTCGAGCATATGTACGATCAGGATTTCGATCGCGATTCCAATACGATCGAAGTGTTCATCGGCCGGCTGCGCAAGAAGATCGGCAACGATCTGATCGAAACGGTGCGCGGTCTCGGATACCGAATGCAAGCGCCGGGCAATGGCAATTAGATCGCTCACCGCACGCGTTCTGGTGGTTTCCACCGTCTGGGCGGTGGTGGCTCTCGTCGTGATCGGCGTGGTGATTTCCGAGCTTTATCGCCAGGGCTCCGAGCGCGGTTTCAAAGACCTGCTGCGCGCCCAGCTCTTCAACGTCGTCAACTCGATCTCCGTCAACGAGAGGACGGTGCTGTCGGGCAGTCCGCAGCTTGGCGACCTCCGGTTTTCGCAGCCGCAGACCGGCTGGTACTGGATCGTCGATCCGATCGGTGAGTTCGATACGCCGCCCCTGATCTCGACCTCGCTCGGCAACGGCAAGCTACCGATCGCCAGCGTCGACGAGGTGCCGTTCGATACCGGCTATGTCCGCTTCTACACCACCAAGGATCCCTTCGGGAACGAGGTCGAGGTCTCCGAGACCGAGGTCGTTCTCGACATCCAGGGCCATACGGCGCGCTTTCGCGTGGCGGGCAACCGCGACGTGCTCGAAGCCGATATCAACCGCTTCACCCGCAACCTGACGATCGCGCTCTCCATCTTCGGTCTGGGAGGGCTCGGGGTCAACGCGCTCACCATTCTCTTCGGCCTGAGGCCGCTCGATGAGGTCCGGCGCTCGATGGAAAAGATCCGCGCCGGCGAAAGCGAACGGTTGGACGGCGCTTTCCCGCGTGAGATCCAGCCGCTCGCCAACGAGGTCAATGCCCTGATCGACAGCAACCGCCGCATCGTCGAGCGCGCCCGCATGCAGGTCGGCAATCTTGCCCATTCGCTGAAGACACCGATCGCGGTCCTGCTCAACGAGGCCCGGGTGCTCGAGGCATCGCATGGCGAGTTGGTGCGCACTCAGGTCGATGCAATGCAGACCCAGGTTCAATCCTATCTGAGCCGCGCCCGGATTGCGGCGCAGCGCGAGTCCGTGCTGGCGCGGACCGAAGCACAGCCGGCGCTCGAACGCCTCGTGCGCGTCATGCGCAAGCTCAATCCGGAAAAGCAGGTCCATCTGTCGATCAACCCGCCGGGACTGGTTCTTGCCATGGAGCTGCAGGACGTCGAGGAGACCGTTGGCAACCTGCTCGAAAATGCCGCCCGCCACGCCCGTGGCGAGGTGTGGCTGAATGTCAGGCCGGCACCGAGCGAGGTTCATGCCAAGGAGCCCGGCCGGCAGTGGATCGTTCTCGACATCGACGACGACGGGCCGGGGCTCAATCCCGACCAGATCGCAGTGGCGATGAAGCGCGGCAAGCGGCTCGACGAAAGCAAGCCCGGAACCGGGCTCGGTCTTTCGATCGTCAGCGAGATCGTCCGGGAGTATCAGGGCACCATCACCCTGTCGCGACGGGACGAGGGAGGGTTGCGTGCGGAACTGGTTTTGCCGGCGGCCGTTTAGAGGGTGATGAGGAAATGCGCGGGTCCGGCGTCGCTCGCTTGCGAATCCATCGTGATTTAGGGGTCACACCCGTGCTTGAAAATGTCACACCCGCAGGGCTCGCCGTTGCCTCGGCACGCGGGGAATGCCAAAAGAAAATCAAGGACTAGTCGTCATCGTGCTCGAATGGAACGAGCTTAAGAATGCGGCTTCGGATAGGATGATTGAGTGTCGCGGATCATGAGGAACCAGGCAGAAATGACACGGGCTATTGTCGTCGGCGGCAGGATCGTTGTGATCGCCTCGGCCGTCGCGCTTGCCGGATGCGGCACGACGGGCAGCAAGGGCGCGGCCGCCGGCCTCGGCTCGACGGCAACGCGTGGTGCGACCTCGACCAATTACATCGCGGCACTCCAGGGTGGGGTGATCGCGCGTCTCACCGATCTCGACATCGGGACATCCGACCGTCAGCGTGCTCTGGAAGCGGAGTACCGCGCACTTGAAGCGGCCCCCGGTGGGCAGCCGGTGACCTGGGACGGGCGCGGCGTCAACGGTTCGGTCGTTGCAGCCGCTCCCTATCAGGTCGGGTCGCAGAACTGCCGCCAGTATAGCCACACGGTTACCGTCAAGGGACAGCCGAAGACGGCGCGGGGTGCTGCCTGCCGCAACCCGGACGGCAGCTGGACACCGCTGACCTAAGGCGTAGCCGGTCGCGCTCTCCCGGATGTGCTCAGGCGGATCGAGCCGCCGTTGCGGCGAAACGCCTCAAATCTCCGTCATAAGGGGTTTTCGAGTTGGAATGGCATGGGGGCCATAGTATTGAGCTTCCATGTTGTTCTGGATCCTCGTCGCCACTCTGACGGCGGCTGTTGCTGTCGTGCTCATCCTTCCGCTGCTGCGGGCGGGGGAAGCCCCGTCGTCTCCCCACAGCCATGATGTCGAGGTCTATCGCGACCAGCTCGAAGAGTTGAAGCGGGACCAGGATAGCGGCCTGATCGGCGGCGACGACGCCGAGCTTGCGCGCGCCGAAGTTGCGCGCCGGCTGCTGGCCGCTGGCGAGAGCGACAGTGAGGCGATTGCGGCTGCCGCGCCGCGCCGCGGTGTCAGCCGTCTGGCCCAGGCCTTCGTGCTTCTCTGTCTTCCGGCCGTCGGCCTCTGTCTTTACTTGCTGACGGGCAGCCCGGGCATGCCGGCGCAGCCGCTGGCCGCCCGCCTGGCCGATCCCAATGGCGACATCAACATCCTGATTGCCAAGGCTGAGAATCATCTGGCGGTAAACCCGAATGATGGCGCCGGCTGGGACCTGCTTGCGCCGATCTACATGCGCAACGGCCGTGTCGAAGATGCGGTCGATGCCTATGACCGGGCGATCCGCCTGCTTGGCCCGACGCCGGCACGTCTCGGCGGCTATGCCGAGGCGATGGTCGTGCAGTCCGACGGCGTCGTGACGAGCAAGGCGCAGGACGCGCTGAAGCAGGCGCTGACGCTCGATCCCAATGACCCGCGCTCGGAATTCTATCTTGCCCTCGGCCTCAAGCAGGAAGGCAAGAAAGCGGAAGCGCTGACTGCCTTCAACCGACTAGTCGCGACATCACCCGCCGACGCGCCCTGGCTGCCGCTCGTCAAGCAGCACGTGGCAGAACTGGGGGGCGCCGGCGCCACCAGCGCTGCAGCGCCCGGCAATCCAAGTGCCGATGACGTGGCCGCCGCCGAAAGCATGAGCGCCGGCGATCGCCAGGAAATGATCCGGGGCATGGTCGGCAGCCTCGAAAGCCGGCTGAAGGAAAATCCGGATAATCTCGAAGGCTGGGCGCGTCTGATCCGCTCCCATGTTGTCCTTGATCAACGAGACAAGGCACTGGCCGCGCTAAGGGAGGGCCTGAAAACCTTCCCGGCCGATGGTGACGGCGGCAAGCAGCTGCTGGCGCTGGCGCGTGAGCTCGGGATTGCCACCGACGGAGTAACGCAATGACGCGCAAACAAAAAAGACTGGCGATCATCGGCGGCGGTGTCGGCTTCCTGGTGCTTGCAGCCTTCCTCGTAATGTTCGCCTTCAGCCAGGCGATCGCCTATTTCTATGTGCCGAGCGACCTCGAAAAGGCCAACGTACCGCCGGGAACCCGCATCCGCCTCGGCGGTGTCGTCGAAACCGGCTCCGTCAAGCGCGGCGACGGCAAGACGGTGACCTTCACCGTCACCGATACGCTGAGCGGCGTGCCGGTCACCTATACCGGCATCCTGCCTGACCTGTTCCGCGAAGGGCAGGGCGTGGTGACGGAGGGAACCTTCGTTGCCGGAAGCTCGGTCTTCGTGGCCGATTCCGTTCTTGCCAAGCATGACGAGACCTATATGCCCAAGGATGTCGCCGACCGTTTGAAGGCGCAGGGCGTCGAGCTCAGCGGGAAGGAAACCATCAAGTGATCATCGAGCTCGGACACTACGCTCTGGTTCTGGCGTTGGCGACGGCGGTCATTCAGGCCGCCTTACCGATCCTTGGCGCACGATTGAACGATCGCGGCCTGATGGAACTCGCATCCAGCGCCGCCGTCGCCTGCTTTCTGCTCGTCGCTTTCGCTTTTGCCGTCCTCACCTTCGCCTATGTGACCTCGGATTTCTCGGTCCGCAACGTCTGGGAAAACTCCCACTCGCTGAAGCCGCTGATCTACAAGATCTCGGGCGTCTGGGGGAACCATGAAGGCTCGATGCTGCTGTGGCTGTTGATCCTGACGTTCTTTTCGGCGCTGGTTGCCGCCTTTGGGCGCAACCTGCCGGAGACGTTGAAGGCAAACGTACTCGCCGTGCAGGCTTGGATCGCGATGGCCTTCGCGCTCTTCATCCTGCTGACGTCCAATCCGTTCGCTCGGCTGATGCCCGCGCCGGGCGAGGGCAAGGACCTGAACCCGATCCTGCAGGACGTCGGCCTCGCCATTCATCCGCCGTTGCTCTACCTCGGCTATGTCGGTTTTTCGGTCTGCTTCTCCTTTGCCATCGCGGCCTTGATCGAGGGCCGCATCGACGCCGCCTGGGCTCGCTGGGTCCGTCCCTGGACGCTTGCCGCCTGGACCTTCCTCACCGCCGGGATCTCCATGGGTTCGTACTGGGCCTATTACGAGCTCGGCTGGGGTGGTTGGTGGTTCTGGGACCCGGTCGAAAACGCCTCCTTCATGCCGTGGCTCGCGGGGACGGCGCTTTTGCACTCGGCGCTGGTCATGGAAAAGCGCGAGGCGCTGAAGATCTGGACCGTGCTGCTTGCGATCATGACCTTCTCGCTGTCGCTGCTCGGCACCTTCCTCGTGCGTTCGGGTGTCCTGACTTCGGTCCACGCCTTCGCCACCGACCCGACGCGCGGCATCTTCATCCTCGCCATTCTCGTCTTCTTCATCGGCGGTGCGTTCACGCTCTTCGCCCTGCGCGCCTCGCACCTGAAAGCCGGCGGCATCTTCGCGCCGATCTCGCGTGAGGGTGCGCTGGTCTTCAACAACCTCATCCTGACGACGGCGACCGCGACGGTCCTGACCGGCACGCTCTATCCGCTGGTGCTCGAAGCGCTGACCGGCGACAAGATCTCCGTCGGGCCGCCCTTCTTCAACATGACCTTCGGCCTGTTGATGCTGCCGCTGCTCTTTGCGGTGCCTTTCGGCCCGCTGCTTGCCTGGAAGCGCGGCGACCTTGCTGGCGTTTCGCAGCGGCTCTTCGCAGCGGTTGCCATCGGCCTGCTCTTCGGCGTCACCTATTATTACTTCATGAATGGCGGCCCGGTTCTGGCGCTCTTCGGCATTGCCCTTGGCGTCTACGTGATTGTCGGTTCGTTGACGGACCTGGCGCTGCGCTCCGGCCTCGGCAAGGTCGCAGGCAACGTCGTCTGGCGACGCTTCTCCGGCCTGCCGCGTTCGGCTTTCGGCACGGCGCTTGCGCATATCGGCCTCGGCGTCACCCTGATCGGCATCGTCGCCGTCACGGCCTTCGAGACCGAAACCGTGGTCGAGATGAAGCCCGGCATGACGGTGGATGCCGGTGGCTACACCCTGCGCTTCGACGGCATGCGCAATGGCAGCGGCCCGAACTATTCCGAGGAGTCCGGCCACTTCACCATCAGCCGCGGTGGCGCTGCGATTGACGACGTCTGGTCTTCGAAGCGTCTCTACCAGGCGCGCCGCATGCCGACGACCGAGGCGGGCATTCGCACCTTCGGCTTGAGCCAACTCTACGTCTCGCTCGGCGATCAGATCAGCGAAGGCGGCATCGTCGTGCGCATCTGGTGGAAGCCGATGATCCTGTGCATCTGGGGCGGTACCCTGTTCATGATGGCGGGTGGTTTCGTCTCCTTGAGCGACCGCCGCCTGCGCGTCGGCGCGCCGGCCAAGGCCAAGCGACCGAAGGCGGTGCCTGTGGGGGCTGCGGAATGAACCGTCTGCTCCTGGCACTCCTGCTGTTGCTCGCGCCTGTCGGCTCGGCCTTTGCCGTCAACCCGGATGAAGTGCTTGCCGATCCCGCGCTCGAAGCGCGGGCGCGGGCGATCTCGGCGGAGCTGCGCTGCATGGTCTGCCAGAACCAGTCGATCGACGATTCCAACGCCGAGCTTGCCAAGGACCTGCGCGTGCTTGTACGCGAGCGGCTGGCGAACGGCGACAGCGACAAGGCCGTCATCGATTACGTCGTGTCCCGCTATGGCGAATTCGTACTGCTGAAGCCGCGCTTCGAGACGAAGACCCTGATCCTCTGGGGCATGCCGGCGACCCTGCTTCTCGTCGGGGCGATTACCCTCGTCATCGCCTCTCGCCGTCGCGGCGCCCAGCCAAAGGGGACGCCGCTTTCCGAGGACGAGAAGGAAAAGCTGAAGAAGCTGCTTCAGCCTTAATGCAGCGCTCGCCGAACGCGCATTCGTTGGATCGGCTTCAGCACTAATCTCTTGATATCGCTTGAGATCCCTGCCGGTGGCGGGCAATTCCGTTCGCGCCAACGCGCAGTCCCCGGCAGGCCTTTGGCCGAGCCCGGGCCAGCTCTTCACAACATTACCAAAAATTCATTTTCCGGACAGAACTCAGTAAGGTCCCATCCGTTACATCTTTCGTCATCGGCTGTTCCTCCAGTCAGCCAAAACGAATTCCGCCTTCCCTGAGGCGGCTTCGCAACCAGGTTTCGGTGCCGTCTCCGATGGCATCTAGGAAGAGAAAAGGCAAAACGGATGTTTACGACCAAATCCCTGCGTCCCTCCCTCAAGACCGTTCTGAAGACCTCGACCATCGCCGGCCTTGCCGCCGTCATGCTGACCTCGGGTCTGCCGGCAAGCATCTCGCAATCCTTTGCCGATCCGGTGAAGGTGGAAGCGCCGTCGGTGCCGAGCTTTGCCAATGTCGTTGATGCCGTTTCGCCGGCCGTCGTTTCGGTGCGCGTCCAGTCGCGCGTCAACCCGGTGGCCGAAGATGGCGGCGACTTCAGCTTCGATTTCAACGGTCGCGGTTTCGACGATCTGCCCGACGATCACCCCCTGAAGCGCTTCTTCAAGGAATTCGGTCCGCGCGGCGATGACCGTGCCGACCGCGGCCCCAACCGCCGTGGCCCGCATGGCGAAGGCCGCCTGCGTCCGACCGCTCAGGGCTCCGGCTTCTTCATCTCCGAAGACGGCTACCTCGTCACCAACAACCACGTCGTTTCCGACGGTTCGGCCTTCACGGTCATCCTCAACGACGGCACCGAACTCGATGCCAAGCTGGTCGGCAAGGATAGCCGCACGGATCTCGCCGTGCTCAAGGTCGATGACAAGCGCAAGTTCACCTATGTCGGCTGGGCCGATGACAGCAAGGTCCGCGTCGGTGACTGGGTCGTTGCCGTCGGCAACCCGTTCGGTCTCGGCGGCACGGTGACCTCCGGCATCGTTTCGGCGCGTGGCCGCGATATCGGCTCCGGCCCCTATGACGATTACCTGCAGGTTGATGCGGCGGTGAACCGCGGCAACTCGGGCGGTCCGACCTTCAACCTCTCCGGTGAAGTCGTCGGCATCAATACCGCGATCTTCTCGCCGAGGGGCGGCGGCAACGTCGGTATCGCCTTTGCCATCCCGTCGACCGTTGCCAAGGATGTCGTCGCCGACCTGATCAAGGACGGCTCGGTTTCCCGCGGCTGGCTCGGCGTGCAGATCCAGCCCGTTACCAAGGACATCGCCGAATCGCTCGGCCTTTCGGAAGCAAGCGGTGCGCTCGTCGTCGAACCGCAGACCGGCTCGCCGGGTGAAAAGGCCGGCATCAAGAAGGGTGACGTCGTAACCGCGCTGAACGGCGACACGGTCAAGGATCCGCGTGACCTTGCCCGCAAGGTTGCGGCAATCCGCCCGGGCACCACGGTTGATCTGGCCCTGTGGCGCGACGGCAAGGCGGAGACCGTCAAGCTCGAAATCGGCACGCTGCCCAAGGACGACAAGGACGCTGCCAAGAGCCAGGACGACCAGTCCGAAGAAGCCCAGCCGTCGAGCGAGCAGGCACTGGCCGACCTTGGCGTCTCTGTCGTGCCGTCTGATGATGGCAAGGGCGTCACCATCGCCTCGGTCGACGAAGAGTCTGATGCCAGCGATCGCGGCCTGAAGCAGGGCGAAAAGATCGTCTCGGTGAACAATCAGGAGGTGAAGTCCGCCGACGACATCCTGAAGGTCATCAACACTGCCAAGAAGGACGGCCGTAGCAAGGCGCTCTTCCAGATCGAGGCCGACAACGGCAGCCGCTTCGTGGCCCTTCCGATCGACAAGGGCTGATCGCGGCAGTCAAATGATTGACCGGAGCGCCGCGATTTCCAAGTGATGTCGCGGCGCTCGCCGTTTGGAGCGGGATGTGAAAAGGTGTGTGCGGTTCTCCGCCCGCATCCCGCTTTTCCCTCACGAGAGCACTCGCCAACCCGGTTGTCGAAAGTCGAAACCGGTTGAGACAGACAGGGGTCCGGGACTATGGTCGCGCGTATGAAGATTCTCATCATTGAAGACGATCTCGAGGCGGCAGCCTATCTGGCGAAAGCCTTCCGCGAGGCGGGCATCGTGTCCGATCACGCAAGCGATGGCGAGAGCGGCCTGTTTATGGCCAGCGAGAACAATTACGACGTTCTCGTGGTGGACCGCATGCTGCCGCGTCGAGACGGTCTCTCTGTCATCACCGAGCTTCGTCGCAAGGACATCCACACGCCGGTGCTGATCCTGTCGGCGCTCGGCCAGGTGGATGACCGGGTCACGGGTTTACGCGCCGGCGGCGACGATTATCTGCCGAAACCCTACGCCTTCAATGAATTGCTCGCCCGTGTCGAGGTGCTTGGGCGCCGCAAGGGCACGCCCGATCAGGACATGGTTTACCGCGTTGGCGATCTGGAACTCGACCGCCTTTCGCATTCCGTGCGCCGGCAGGGAAAGGAAATTCCCCTGCAGCCGCGCGAATTCCGCCTGCTCGAATATCTCATGAAGAACGCCGGCCAGGTCGTCACCCGCACCATGCTGCTGGAAAACGTCTGGGACTACCACTTCGACCCGCAGACCAACGTCATCGACGTGCATGTCTCGCGGTTGCGCTCGAAGATCGAGAAGGATTTCGATGTGCCGCTGCTGCGCACGGTGCGCGGTGCCGGCTACATGATCAAGGATGACCGGGCGTCCGCATGAGCAAGCTTCGCGTTCTCTTCAGAACGACCGCAGTCCGGCTTTCCGCCCTCTACCTCATTCTTTTTTCTCTCTGTGCTGCCTTTCTCGTCTTCTACGTCACCGGCATGTCGGAGCGGCTGCTGCAGCAGCAGACCCGTGACGCGGTCACCGCCGAGGTGGCGCAGATCGAGCAGGTCTATAGCCGCGCCGGCATGAACGGCCTGTTGCGCTCGCTCGAGCGGCGGGCACGCCAGCCGGGAGCCAATCTCTACGTGATTGCGGGACCGAGCGGCGAAATCCTCGCCGGCAACGTCGCGAGCCTGGAGCCGGGCCTGCTCGACAGCGAAGGCTGGACCGAACGTCCCTTCGCCTATCAGCGCTATACGGACGAGAGCAAGAAGGACACCCACGTGGCTCTTGCCCATGTGCTGGTGCTCGACAATGGTCTGCGCATTCTTGTTGGCCGCGACCTGCAGGAGCCGCAGAAGTTCCGCGCCCTTGTGCGCCAGGCCCTGATGGTGGCGCTCGGCGTCATGGGGCTTGGCGCCCTCGTCATCTGGTTCGGCATCGGCCGCAACGCCTTGAAGCGCATCGACCGCATGTCGGAGGCGAGCACCAAGATCATGGCCGGCGATCTGTCGCAGCGTCTGCCGATGAGCGGCTCCGGCGACGAGTTCGACCGGCTGTCGGAATCACTGAACGCCATGCTCAGCCGCATCGAGAAGCTGAACGAAGGGCTGCGGCAGGTCTCCGACAACATCGCTCACGATCTGAAGACGCCGCTGACGCGGCTGCGCAACAAGGCGGAAGCCGCACTTTCCCGCAAGGGCACGAGCCAGCGCGGTGCGCTCGAGGAGATCATCGGCGAATCCGATCAGTTGATCCGCACCTTCAACGCGCTTCTGATGATTTCGCGCGTCGAGGCCGGCTCGTCCGTCGCCGAGATGAGCGACATCGACCTTTCGCAGATCGTCGCCGATTGCGTCGAGCTCTACGAACCGGTGGCCGAAGATGGCGGTCTGAAACTTGAAGCCGAAATCGCCCAGGATCTCGTGATTTCAGGCAACCGCGAACTGGTCGGCCAGGCCCTCGGCAACCTCATCGACAACGCGGTCAAGTATGCCGATGGCGCCGGGAACCCTCTGATCAAAGTCTCGCTCGAAAAGCGCGAGGGGAATGTGTTGCTGTCGGTTGCCGATCATGGAGCGGGCATCCCCGCAGCGATGCGCGACGAGGTGATCAAGCGTTTCGTTCGCCTGGATGAGAGCCGGTCCAAGCCTGGCACCGGCCTTGGCCTGTCGCTGGTCGAGGCCGTCATGGAAATGCATCACGGCGCGCTGCATCTCGCCGACACCGTTCCTTCCGCCGAAGATGGCGCCAAGGGGCTGACGGTTCAGATGGTTTTCCCGATGACTGCAACCTGATAGACCGGTTTTGGGAGAACGAGGTGGAGTGAGGCAGCGCGCAGTTGTTCCGCGCCGTCCGCTCCGGCCAGAGGGAGACGGCATGCAGGAACAGGTGCAGCAGTGCTGGGCGATCGAGACGACGCCGATCCGTCCGGCGACACAAGCCGATGCCAAGACAGCGCTTTCGGTCTTGAAGGATATGGCCAAGGGTCATGAAAAGGTCGCAAGCCTGCTTGCGTCCGAAACGCAGTTCAAGACCTTCATCGTCTCGGCCTTTGCCCTTTCGCCTTTTCTTCGCGACACCGGCGACAGTCGCCCCGCCATTCTCGAAGAGCTTCTCTCGACCGATCTCACGACTTTCCTGAGCGAGCGCGTGCGCGGAGCCCGCGATGCCTGGAAGCCGAATGAAGGCGGCGCGGCATTGCCGGATACCGAGATCATGGCGCGGCTCAGAAGGGCCAAGCGCGAACTTGCCTTCGCCGTCGCTCTCGCCGATCTCTCCCGCCATTTCGACGGGCGCGAGACCACCCGTTGGCTCAGCGAATTCGCCGGTGCGGCCGTGTCGGCGACGATCGACCATCTGCTCCTGAGCGCGCATGAGAGCGGCAAGCTTAAGGTCAAGGATGTCGCAAACCCGAGCGCCGGTTCCGGCGTCGTCGTGCTCGGCATGGGCAAGCTCGGCGCCTTCGAGCTCAACTATTCCTCCGATATCGACCTCGTTGTCTTCTACGATCCGCAATCCGGCATCATCGTCGATCGCGACGATGCCTCGGAAACTTTCGGCCGGCTGTTGCGCCGCCTGATCCGCATCCTGCAGGAGCGCAGCGGCGACGGATACGTCTTCCGAACCGACCTGCGCCTGCGCCCGGATCCGGGCTCGACGCCGCTCGCGATCCCGGTAGAAGCGGCGATGCTCTATTACGAGGGCAGGGGGCAGAACTGGGAGCGCGCCGCCTTCATCAAGGCGCGGCCGGTCGCCGGCGACATCGAGGCTGGCGAGCACTTCCTCAAGGATCTGGTCCCCTTCGTCTTCCGCAAGTATCTCGACTATGCGGCGATCGCCGACATTCATTCGATCAAGCGCCAGATCCATGCCCACAAGGGGCACGGCGAGATCGCGGTCAAGGGCCACAACATCAAGCTCGGCCGCGGCGGCATCCGCGAGATCGAGTTCTTCGTCCAGACCCAGCAGCTGATTGCTGGTGGCCGCATGCCGGACCTGCGCCAGCGCGCGACGGAGCCTATGCTGCGGGCGCTCGTCAAGGCCGGCTGGATCGACGAAGAGACGGCTGACGAACTCGTCGAAGCCTATTGGTTCCTGCGCGATGTCGAGCACCGGATCCAGATGGTGCGCGACGAGCAGACGCATGTCCTGCCCGAGACCGAAGCGGAACTGAAGCGCATCGCCTATATGCTCGGCTTCGAGGATACAGCCGCCTTTTCCAAGGCCCTCTCGCGCGTGCTGAAGACCGTCGAGCGTCGCTACGCTCAGCTTTTCGAACAGGAAGCCAAGCTCTCGACCGAGACCGGCAACCTCGTCTTCACTGGCCAGCGCGACGACCCGGACACGCTGGAGACGCTGAAGAAACTCGGCTTCCAGCGGCCGTCGGACATCTCCCACACGATCCGCACCTGGCACTATGGCCGCTACCGCGCGACACAGTCGGTGGAGGCGCGCGAGCGGCTGACAGAGCTGACGCCGGAGCTGCTGCGGGTTTTTGGCGAAAGCCGCCGCGCCGACGAAGCGCTGCTGCGTTTCGACAATTTCATCTCCGGCCTGCCTGCCGGCATTCAGCTGTTCTCTCTGCTCGGCAACAATCCGGGCCTCCTGTCGCTGATCGTCAATGTCATGTCGTCGGCCCCGAGGCTTGCCGAAATCATTGCCGCGCGCCCGCATGTCTTCGACGGCATGCTCGATCCGGGCCTGCTCGCCGAATTGCCGACGCGGGAGTATCTGGCGCCACGCATCGCCAACTTCGTCGGCGGTGCTCGCCATTATGAGGAGGTGCTCGATCGCCTGAGGATCATAGCCGCCGAGCAGCGTTTCCTGATCGGCATTCGGCTCCTGACCGGCGCGATCTCGGGCGCGCAAGCCGGCCGCGCCTTTACCGATCTTGCCGACCTCATCATCGCCGCGGCGGTAAAGGCGGTTGAGGATGAAGTTCGCTCCGTTCACGGCGATTTCCCTGGAGGCCGTATCGCCGTTGTCGGCATGGGCAAGCTCGGCAGCCACGAGCTGACGGCGGGATCCGACGTCGATCTGATCCTGCTCTACGATTACGACGAGACGGCAACCGAGTCCGACGGCGCCAAGCCGCTTGATCCGACGCGATACTTTACACGGGTGACGCAGCGCCTGATCGCCGCACTTTCCGCGCCGACGGCGGAAGGCATCCTTTACGAAGTCGATATGCGGCTTCGTCCCTCCGGCAACAAGGGGCCGGTCGCAACCAGGATCAACGCCTTTGCTAAGTATCAGCGCGAAGAGGCCTGGACGTGGGAGCATCTGGCTCTGACCCGGGCGCGCTGCATCTGCGGCGATGACCGGCTGATGGCCGAGGCCAACGGGATCTTCGCCGAGATCCTCGAGCGCAAGCGCGATGTTTCCAAAGTCAGCGCCGACGTGATCTCCATGCGCGAGATGATCGATAGCGAGAAACCGCCGAGCGACATCTGGGACTTCAAGCTGATCCCGGGCGGTCTCGTCGATATCGAGTTCATCACCCAGTATCTGGCGCTCGTAGCGCCGGCCAAGGGCGTTCAGCCGCTGACATCAGGCACCAACACCGCCGACGCGTTGAAGCTGCTTGGTGATGCGCTGATGAACCCGAACGATCTCGATGTTGCGCTGGAAGCGCTGCATCTTTTCACCGAATTGTCCCAGATCGTGAGGCTCTGCATAGAGGGCGAGTTCGAGCCGAAGGAAGCGCCGGCGGGCCTGATCGATCTCGTCTGCCGGGCAGGGGACTACCCGGACCTGAAAACCTTGGAGGGGGACGTTCGCAGGCTCTCCAAAGCCGTGCGCCGTGTCTTCCAATCGGTCGTTTCAGTGTGAGGGAGGGCAGCGGGTAAACGGACGGCGCGTGGAAGACCGCGCGCTGCTCCAGACCCGCTTTAACCGCGGTCCGGAATCCTGACCGAGATGATGGTCCCGACATTCTCGGTCGAGTGTATTCTCATGCTGCCGCCGTGCAGGCGGGTGAGTGAGCGCGAGATCGCGAGCCCGAGGCCGGATCCGCCCTTGCTCTTGGCGTACTGGCTCTGCACCTGTTCGAAGGGCTGACCGATCTTCTGCAATGCGTCGCGCGGAATGCCGATGCCGGAATCGGCGATCGTGAGCGTCACCGCGCCCGTCACCTTGCGTGCCCGAAGCGAAATCCGCCCGCCCTCATTGGTGAACTTGACCGCGTTCGAAAGCAGGTTGAGCAGCACCTGCTTCATGGCGCGGCGATCGGCGACCATGGTGAGGCCCGACGAGATCTGCTGCACGACGTGAATGTTCTTCTGCTCCGCCGGTATGGTGGTGAAGCGCAGCGTCTCCTCGATCAATGGCGCAAGGTCGATCGTCTCGCGGCTGATGCGCATGTGCCCGGCCTCGATCTTCGACATGTCCAGGATGTCGTTGATGACGTTGAGCAGATGTTTGCCGCTTTCGTGGATGTCGCGTGAATACTCGTTGTACTTCTCCGAGCCGAGCGGCCCGAACATCTGGTTCTGCAGGATTTCCGAGAAGCCGAGGATGGCGTTGAGCGGCGTGCGCAGCTCATGTGACATGTTCGCGAGGAACTCGGACTTGGCGCGGTTGGCCGCCTCCGCACGGTCCTTCTCCGCCTGGTAGTTCGAATTCGCGACCGAAAGCTCGGTCTTCTGCCGCTCCAGCGTCATGCGCGAGGCCGAGAGGTCGCCGATCGTCGCCATCAGACGCCGCTCGGATTCGCGCAGGCGCACCTGGTGCCGCTTCAGAAGCGTGATGTCGGTGCCGACGGAGACAAGGCCGCCGTCGCGTGTGCGCCGCTCGTTGATCTGCAGCCAGCGCTCGTCCGCAAGCTGGACTTCGCTCGTCTGCGACTGGTTGCTGTGATCCGGGTCGGCGATCCGCCGCTCGACCACCGGCCGTGCTGCCGCCGTATGCACGGCTATGCGTTCGGTGCCGGGCACCAGGACGTGGTCCGGAAGCTTGTAGGCCTCCTGGAAGTGGGTGTTGCACATGACGAGGCGGTCGTGCTTGTCCCAGAGCACGAAGGCCTCGGAGGTACATTCGATGGCGTCGGCGAGCCGCTGGTCGGCCTCCGCATAGCGCTGCGCAAGACGATGCTGTTCCGTCACGTCCATGGCGATGCCGATCAGATGCGCCCGGCCCGAGGCCGTGCGGATGATCTCGGCGCGGGCCCGTAGCCACACATAGTGACCGTCCGCATGCCGCATGCGGAACACCTGGTCGATCTGGCGCGCGTCGCCACGCGCGATCGTGCGCGCCACGCTGTAGATGCCGTGATCATCCGGATGCATCAGCCTTGCGGCGTCACCGAAGGAGAGCACGCTGCTTTCGCCCGGCATGCCGAGCATTTCGTACATCGAGCGCGACCAGAACAGCCGACGGTTGGCAAGATCGAAATCCCAGAGGCCGCAACGGCCGCGCGAGAGCGCCGTCTCGACCCGCAGGTTCGATTCGGCAAAGACCGAATCGGCGTCGCGGGCACGCTTGGCCTGGATGTAATAGGCGTAGAGCACCATCAACAGGATCGCCGAGATACCTGCAAACAGGGTGACGTTCAGCGAAACCTCGTCTCGCCAGGTCGTTTCGAGCTGGGTGACCGGCGTTGCGGCCAGCACGACGCCAGCCGCATCGGGCAGCTGCGCCAGCGCCACGATGTGGTCGGCGCCTGCGATCGCCGTCTTCATGACGCTCGAATGTTCGCCGAAATATTGCAGCGTCGCGATGTCGGGCGCGGCCGCAGCGAGCGTGCGGCCGATGAGCGGTCCACCGCCTTCCGTGCTTGCAAAGATCCGCCCGTCCTTGCGCACCGCGAGGATGAACGTTCCGGGATCGAGCATACCGGTCGGCAGAAACTGGCTGAAGCGTTGCTCCGCCTCGGCACGACGGCCCTCATCGAACAGCGCGACTCCGTCCGTCTGGAAGGCGGCGACGGCGATCGCCGCCGCAAGACCGACGGTCTGGCGCGAACTTTCCTCCATGCGGGCGTGCTCGTCCATGATGCTGGACATGCGCGAAACCGCAACGATGATCAGGAATGCAATGATCAGGATCGGGATGGAGCGCTTGAGAACAGGCTCCGCGTTTGCCAGGCGGCGTGAAGCCGGCCCGGCAAAGATCTTCGCCTGCGAGATAAACTCCTGCTCCAGGCCGGTAACGCCTGGAAGCTTGAGTCGCAACCGCCCGTCGGCTGCGCTCGCTGGTCGCGCGTCCGCCATCTTTCCCAATTGTCTAAACCCTCTGATGATTCGGCGCGCCGCTCGCCCGAATCTGACTCAATGAATCACAGGGCGATTCGCCTTGTCCAGAGGCACTGGTAAAGATTTGTTAACCATTTCTTATCGTTGGAAAATAATAGGCCGGGTCGCGTTAGCGACCCGGCCCCAGGAAAATCAGGCTTTGGCGATGCTCAGGCCTTGAGCATGCGCTCGACGATGTCACCGACATCGGCCGAAAGTTTCGACGCGCCGGCGATCTCTTTCAGCGCCTTGCGGGCATGCCCGGCACGTTTGTCCTCCAGCGAACGCCAGGAGCGCATGGAGGTCAGGATGCGAGCCGCAAGTTGCGGATTACGCGGGTCGATATCGAGGATCTGGCGCGCGAGGAAGCGGTAGCCTTCGCCGTCAGCGCGGTTGAACGCGGTCGGGTTGGCGAAGGCATAGGTGCCCACCAGCGAGCGCACGCGGTTCGGATTGTTGCCGTTGAACAGCGGCTCGTTCATCAGCGCCTTGATACGATCGAGCGTTCCAGCGCCCGGGATCGTCGCCTGCACGGCGAACCATTTGTCGATGACGAGCGCGTTGTCGGCGAAACGCTTGCGGAATGTTGCAAGCGCGTCTGTCGCCTCGGCCGAATCCGGGAAGCGGTGCGCCAGCAGCGCCAGCGCATGGCTGAGATCGGTCATGTTGTTGGCGGCCGCAAAGGCCTTCGCGGCACGTTCAGGGCCTTCATCGGCCTGAACGAGGTAGGTGAGCGCGCTGTTGCGCAGTGCTCGCCTGCCGGCGCTTGCCGCTTCCGGGCTGAACCCGCCGCTGGAGACGAGTTCGTCGGAGAGTTTGAGGAAGGTGTCGCGCCCGGCGGTCGCAACCGCTGTCAGGATCTGCTGGCGGGCCGCGTGGATCGCGTCCGGATCGTTGTTGGTGCCGATCTCGCGGGCGATATCGGATTCGCTCGGCAAGGCCAGCGCCTGCGAACGGAAGGCCGGCTCCAGGCTGTTGTCGGCGGCGGCCCGTATCAGGCCGTCGATCAGCGCCTTGTCCGAGGTGACCGGCTTGCCGGCGCGGACATTCGCCGTCGCCTCGACGAGATTGCCAAGCGCGATGGCGTTGAGCGCCTGCCAGCGGGCGAAGAGGTCGCTTTCGTGATGCGCGATCAGCGCCAGATCGTCGGCATTCTGCTCGATATGCAGGTTGACCGGCGCGGAGAAGCTGCGGTTGAACGACGGAACCGGGCGCGACGGGATGCCCGAGAAGACCACCGTCTGATTGCGCTCCGTCAGATGCAGGACATCGTCGGTCATGTCGGCGCCGGAAACAGCGGCAAGGGCGGCTTCGCTGCCGTCTTCGAGCAGCAGACCCATCTTCAGCGGAATGTGCATCGCTTCCTTGGCGCTCTGTCCGGGCGTGGGCGGCACGGTCTGTTCGAGCGACAGGGTGAAGGTCTGCTTGGCGGCGTCATAGGCGCCCGAAGCGGTGACCAGCGGCGTTCCGGCCTGGTGATACCAGAGCGCGAACTGGCGCAGATCCCGACCGCTTGCCGCCTCGAAGCAGGCGACGAAATCCTCGATCGTCACCGCCTGGCCGTCGTGCCGGTCGAAATAGAGATCCATACCCTTCTTGAACAGATCGCGGCCGAGGATGGTCGCGATCATGCGGGTGACTTCCGATCCCTTTTCGTAGACGGTCGTCGTGTAGAAGTTGTTGATTTCGCGGTATTTCGTCGGGCGCACCGGATGGGCGAGGGGACCTGCATCCTCCGGGAACTGTTCCGACTTCAGATGCCGCACTTCGGCGATGCGCTTGACCGCGCGTGAGCGCATGTCGGCGGAGAACTCGTGGTCGCGGTAGACCGTCAGGCCTTCCTTCAGGCAGAGCTGGAACCAGTCGCGGCAGGTGATGCGGTTGCCGGTCCAGTTGTGGAAGTATTCGTGCGCGATGATCGCCTCGATGTTGGCGTAGTCCGCATCGGTCGCCGTTTCCGGGTCCGCAAGCACGTATTTGTCGTTGAAGATGTTGAGGCCCTTGTTCTCCATGGCGCCCATGTTGAAGTCGGAGACGGCGACGATCATGAAGATGTCGAGGTCGTATTCGCGACCAAAGGCCTCTTCGTCCCACTTCATCGAGCGCTTGAGCGCATCCATGGCATAGGAGGCGCGAGGCTCCTTGCCGTGTTCGACATAGATCTTCAAGGCAACGTCGCGGCCGGACATCGTTGTGAACGTATCCTCGACCACGCCGAGGTCGCCGGCGACCAGCGCAAAGAGATAGCTCGGCTTCGGATGCGGATCGAACCAGGCGGCGAAGTGACGGCCGTCGCCCATGTCGGCGCCGCCGAGATAGTTGCCGTTCGAAAGCAGGAGGGGAGACGACTCCTTGTCGGCGACGATGTTGACCGTGTAGACGGCAAGTACATCGGGACGATCGGGGAAATAGGTGATGCGGCGGAAGCCTTCGGCCTCGCACTGGGTGCTGTAGACGCCGTTGGTGCGGTAGAGCCCCATCAGCTGCGTATTGGTCTCGGGCGAAAGCAGGGTGGTGATGGTGATTTCGAACGGGGCGGTTTCGGGCAGGCCGCGGATCGTCAGCGTATCGTCGGCGACATCGTAGAGCGTTGCGGCGAGTTCTTCCTGGTCCAACAAAAGGCCGGTCATGGTCAACTCGTCGCCATCAAGCACGAGCGGCGCGGCACTGTCGACACCTTCGCGGCGATGGAAGATCAGCCGGGCCTCGACCTTGGTCTCCTTCGGATCGAGCTCGAAGGTCAGATCCACTCTCTCCAGAACGAAGTCGGTCGGCCGGTAGTCTTCCAGATGAATGATCTGGCCAGTATTTGTCCGCATGGTCAGTCCCGCTTGCACCGTTCTACTGGAGAATTTGTAGAGGGTGCCTGTGATGGTGAAAAGGCCAAGGGGCGAAAAGCTGGGCTGTGCCACACGATTGTGATGCCGGCGACCGCACTTCCGACAGAAAAGACATGGCGCCCGTTATTCTTCCCGCTCCCTTATCGGACCGATGTGTATCGAAGTGGGACTAACAAGACATGAATTGGAAAGGTTTTTTTCGGGGCAGCTAAAGAAAAGCCGGCCGCCCTACTGTCGAAGGTTAATCGATCAAGAAAAAACGTCATTCATCACGAAGTTTGATCCGACTTTCGAGAAAAGCGTCGCTAAGGTGGCCCGGTCCTGCAGCGGTGCTCTCCGCTGAAAAATCTCCAAACCAGCCCGCGTGCCAGCTGATCGCCGGTCAAGGCTGTTCGAAAAGTGCCCTCAATGGATGCGGAAGTCGAAAGCCCGATGAAGGGGATCCTGCTCAAGGTCCTTTCAGTCGTTATTTTCGTTTGCATGTCGACGCTGATCAAGGCGGCCGGAAACGAGATCGCCACCGGCCAGATCACCTTCTACCGCTCGGCCTTCGCCATGGTGCCGATCCTCGGCTATCTCGCCTTCCGCGGACAGCTGCGCGACGCCTTCAAGACCGAAGATTTTACCGGCCATATCGCTCGCGGCTTCGTCGGCATTCTCGCAATGAGCTTCGGTTTTTACGGCCTCGTACACCTGCCGCTGCCTGAAGCCATCGCCATCGGCTATGCCATGCCGCTGATCGCCGTCGCCTTCGCCGCGATTTTTCTAGGCGAGTCGGTGCGGCTCTACCGTTGGTCGGCCGTTGTCGTCGGGCTGGTCGGCGTGATGATCATCACCTGGCCACGGCTGACCCTTTTTCGCGAAGGCGGCTTCGGTTCGCTGGAGGCGCTGGGCGCTGCTGCTGTGCTGGTTTCGGCGGCCCTGGGCGCAGTTGCCATGGTGCTGGTACGAAAACTCGTCAAGAATGAGCGCACCCACACGATCGTGCTCTATTTCTCGCTGTCGGCCTCGGTCTTCTCTCTCGCGACCTTGCCCTTCGGCTGGCCGTCGATCTCGCGCGAGGCCTTCCTGTTGCTGATGGTCGCCGGTTTCTGTGGCGGTGTCGCCCAGATCCTTTTGACCGAGAGCTATCGCCATGCCGACATGTCGACCATCGCACCGTTCGAATACACTTCGATCGTGCTCGGCCTGATCATCGGCTACTTCCTGTTCGACGATATCCCGACGGCCGCCATGCTCGTCGGCACGGCCATCGTCGTTGGCGCAGGCATCTTCATCATTTTCCGCGAACATCGGCTTGGCCTCGAGCGCCGGGGCGCTCGCAAGCATGTGACGCCGCAGGGCTGAGCCACGGCCTACGGCCGCGGGTTTTCCCAGGCCGGAACCGTATCGTCGTCGATCAGCGGTTCCTGCGCCGCCTGCTGGGCAGCCGGGCTCGTCACATCAGGGCCGGGCGTCGGCATGACGCTCGTTGCCTGGAAGTCGGTCTTGACGACGAGCCCCTTGTGCTGCTCGCGCCGCAGAATGCGCCAGGCTGCATAGCCGCCATAGAGCGCGAAGTAGACGGCAAGGACGAGAAACAGCGCCGCCGGGCCGAAACGATCCATGACCGGACCGACCATCAGCGGGCCGGAAATCGTGCCGAGCCCGTAGGTGATCATCAGGCCCGAGGATGTTTCGACATACTCGTTGGGTTTGGCGAGATCATTGGCATGGGCGACGTTCAGTGCGTAGATCGGGAAGAGCACCGATCCGACGAAAGCGGCGATGATGTAGAGAACGGCGGGCTGGCTGCCGATCGATGCCGACATCACCAGGCACGAGATGACGCCGACGATGCCGCAGCCAACCATGACGATGCGCCGGTCGATCTTGTCGGAGAGACGTCCGATCGGGATTTGCGAGAGGGCGCTGCCGGTCAATAGCGAGGCGAGCAGTGTCGCGCCTTCCGCCGTCGAAAGTCCGATCTTCTGGGTGAAGACACCGCCGAGGTTCAGCCAGGCGCCCGAGAGCGCGCCGGCGAGAAAACCGCCGACGACGGCGACCGGCGAGCGGCGGAAGAGGGCGGGGATATCGAACTTCGCCTGTGCCGGTGGCGCCGGCATGGGGGAGGAGGAGAGCGCCGTCGGCAATAGCGCCAGCGAGAACAGCACGCTGCAGAGCATGAACAGCGACGTGTTTGTCGGGTCGCCGAGCGGCACCATGTACTGCCCGCCGATCGTGCCGACCATCGTCGTGATCAGGTAGAGCGAAAAGAGCAGGCCGCGGTTCTCGTTGGTAACGCGCTCGTTGAGCCAGCTCTCGATGACGAGATAGCTGCCGGAGATGGCAAAGCCGGCAATGGCACGGAACACAATCCAGAGGCGCCAGTCGACGATGAGGCCGCAGAGCAGGATAGCGATGGAGAGCAGCGTGATCAGCGCGGTGAAGACGCGCACATGGCCGACACGCAGCACGAATTTCGGCGTGACGACGCAGGAAAGGGTGAAGCCGACCGTATAGCCGGTGGCGATCACCGAGACCGTCAGCGTCGACCAGTTCTCGGCGACGGAACGCACGGGGATCACATAGCTCTGCAGGCCGAAGCCGACCATCATGAGCAGGGTCGACACCATCAGGCTGAAGACGGAAGCGAGGCTGGCCAGCATCGGCGCTCCTGGAAACGTGGCGCTTCGTCATTTGTCCGATGACAAGCAAACGCAGATGGAGCGAGGAACGGTCTGGCAGGGCCGGATGAGCCTGACACTCCTTAGTCGGGACGAGTGTGGCTCTATCCAGTTTTTTACGCCCTGTCGATTGCGACAGGCGATGGCAAAAAGGCGGTGCTTATACCTGCGGGCAGCAGTCAGTTCGGCAGCAACGGGCTCACGGCCGTGCGATGGGCGCGGCGTGCATCCTTCTTGGTGCTGAGAACGGTATATTCGCGCGAGGCGCGCACGGCCGTACCGATGTCGGAGATCGAATCGAGCAGGACCTTGAGGCTGGCAATCGGCTTGGTCATGGGTTCGTTCCTTTCTTCGTGTCGGGTCAATCGATGCGTCACGCGATACGCAAAAGCCGCGTATCGCGTGGGGATCAGCGCTGGATGAAGTCGGCGAAAATCTGCGCCGGACGGGTGGTCCGGGCGAGGCCGATCGCGGTCATCTGCTCGTTGGCTGCCGTGCCAAAGCGGTTGAACGGCGTCCGGTAAGCAGCGCCAGTGTGGCGGAGCGTCTCAAAGCTGCTGTGGATCGGACGAAAGCGGGCAGTCATGGTTCAATTCCTTAAATTCCATTCCTCCCGTGCCAGTATATTGCGCTGCAACATAACGTTTTGCAATGCGTCAAAATGCGCCGCTGATATGCGCAAACCGCATGGCTTTCTTCATTCTTTGTTCATGAAACGGGCAAGCGGCCGGGAGCACGATCCGGGCAGGGCGCTTTCCTTAGGATCAGCCGTGAATGCGGGCCTTGAAGGCAAGCAGGTCCTGCCAGGCGAAGCGCTTGTTGATCGGCGCCGTCACCAGGTCCTGCGGATGCAGGGTGGCAAGGGTCGGCACATTAATGCCGCCGATCGCAAGCTCGCGCCATTCGCCGCGAAGCTGGTGGATCGTGTCGTTGCCGCCGAAGAAGAAACGGGCGGTGAAATTGCCGAGCAGCAGCAGATGCTTAGGCTCTGCCAGCGCGATCTGGCGTTCGATGAAGGGTCGGCAGATATCGGCCTCGCGCGCCGTCGGCACGCGGTTACCCGGCGGGCGCCAGGGCACGACATTGCTCAAGAGCACGCTCTCGCGCGTAAGACCGATGCCCGCCATCATCCGGGTCAGCATCTCGCCGAGGCGGCCCGCAAAAGGCTGGCCGTCGCGATCGTCGTCGGCATAGGGCATCGGGCCGACGATCATGATGCCGCTTGCCGGATCACCCTCGGCAAAGACCAGATTGCGGGCGCTGTTCCTGAGATTGCAGCCGGCAAAACCTTCCATCGCAACGCGGAGCTCGGCGAGCGACCGGGCCGTTTCGGCGGCAAAGCGCGCCTCTTCGATCGCCTGCGCATCGGGGATGGCGACCGCAGGGGCGTTCGCGACTGGGGCAGGTGCGCGGGAAGGGGTGGGAGCAGCGGCCGCCGCTGTCTGGCGCGCCGTCGGTTGCGAAGCGGGTGCCTCCGCCCGGTTGCTGGTTGCCGCCACGCGGGCGTTGCCGCGTGCTGCCTTCATCGCCTCGAACTCGGCGAAACGGTCGACCGGTTCCTCTTCCAGCAGCCATTCGACGCCCGCATCGCCGTGGAAGGCGAGAAGGGCGGCAAGCTGCGCCGGAGAAAGGTCGTTGGCGGAAATCATGGCCGCCAACCTAGCCCATAAGCGGCCGGACCGGAACCGCTTTTCCGGCGCTCGACCCTCCTATCCAAGGTCATGCACATCCGGTTCGCGCGTCGGCTCAGACCGCATTCGCGGTCCAGTGGGCGATGTCCTCGTGCTCGCCGATCAGCGCCAGGCCATGGGCGATCGACAGCAGTTCGCCGCCGCTCTCGATCCGGTCGGCATCGAAACGCCGCTCGAAGATGCCGCGTACGGCCGGAACGAAGGAGGTGCCGCCGGTCAAGAACACCTTGTCGATCGTCTCGGGTGCCGTTGCCGTCGACTGCAGCACATCATCCAGCGCGCCCTCGATGCGGGCGAGCTCCGGCGCGATCCAGCCTTCGAAATCGCTGCGGCGAACGGTGCGGCGCGACATTTCGCCGAGCGGGGCGAAATAGAACTCGGTCTCGTCCTCCTTCGACAGTTGCATCTTCGTGGCCGAGATTGCGTTGTAGAGCGGATAGCCCTCGTCATGCTCGATCAGGTCAACGAAGGCCTCGAGCTTTTCCGGCTCCAGGCTCTGGCGCACGAGCTTCTTCAGATCGGTGAAATCTTTCAGTGTCTTGAAGATCGAAAGCTGATTCCAGCGGCCGAAATTCGCGTAGTAGTTCGACGGCACTTCAAGCAGCTTGTCGAAGCTCTTGAACAGACTCCCCTTTCCGATCAGTGGCGAGACGACGTTGTCGATGATGCGGAAGTCGAAATGGTCGCCGGCGATGCCCACGCCCGAATGGCCGATCGGGGTTGCCGTCAGGCGCCCGGCATTGGTCTCGAAGCGGATCAGCGAATAGTCGGTGGTGCCGCCGCCGAAGTCGGCGACGAGCACAGTTGCGTCCTGCTTCAGGTTCTGGGCGAAGTAGAAGGCCGCTGCCACCGGTTCGTAGACGTAGTGCACCTCCGGAAAGCCGAATTCGGAGAGGGCTGCGCCATAGCGCTCGAGCGCCAGCGCAGGGTCGGGGCTGGAGCCGGCAAAGTGCACCGGACGGCCGACGACGATGCGGCTGTACTGGTCCGCCCAGCCGTCACCGGCATAGTCGCGCAGCTTGGTCAGGAACACGCGCATCAGGTCTTCGAAGCTGTGGCGCTTGGCAAAGACCTGCGTGCCCTGGAAGAGGGGGCTTGCGGCAAAGGTCTTGATCGACTGCAGGAAACGACAGTCACCGGGATTGTCGATGAAGGCGCGGATGGCGGCCTGGCCCGCCTCGACCTTCAGCGCCTGGGCGCCAAGCTTGGCATCCTTCATGAAGGAGAGGGCAGTGCGCATGGCATCGGTCGAGCCGGCGAGGCTGTCGAAGCGCATCGAATGGGTCGTGTCGCCCGCGGCAACCGCCAGAACGGAATTGGTGGTGCCGAAATCAAAGCCGAGTGCCTTGACCATGAGTGTCTCCTTGCATCTGGCGTCGCTTCGCCGCCCGGAGTGGGGCCGGTGGCGCGCGACGCAACATGAATTCCGTGGGCCGCTTTCGGGGATCGATGGGCGGCCGGCTTCAAAGCCGAAAGACACGCCGTCCGGACGCCGAGAGGCGCCTTGCCGCGTGCCGATTGCGAATGGGGTGTGCCAGCGCGTACCGCTGGAAGGGTGCGGCGGCCTCGTCGCACGGCTCTTCGGCAAAAGCAAGGCCGCATGGGTCATAGCTTCGCTGCGCGACAAATTGATGTATTTACGTTTACGTACACGTCATATAGATATTTGCCTATACTCATGACCTCATGCGCAAAAGCGGGCATCGTCTGTCGCATCCCGGCTCGACAAGCCAAACTGCATTTGCCATGACGGAATGATATGCCCTGGGAACGGAGCCGGCAGAAGACCGGTGAGACTGGAGAGACGGTATGACCGAACAAGACCTGCCCGAACGCGAGAGCATGGAGTTCGACGTTGTGATCGTGGGTGCGGGGCCGGCGGGTCTTGCGGCGGCGATCCGGCTGAAGCAGGTCAATCCGGAGCTTTCGGTCGTCGTGCTCGAAAAGGGCGCTGAAGTCGGTGCGCATATCCTGTCGGGCGCCGTCGTCGATCCCATCGGCATCGACCGCTTGCTGCCGGACTGGCGCGCCGACGCCGACCATCCGTTCAAGACCGAGGTGACGGACGATCATTTCCTGTTCTTAGGGCCCGCCGGCTCGATCCGCCTGCCGAACTTCCTGATGCCGCCGCTGATGAACAATCACGGCAACTACATCGTATCGCTTGGGCTCGTCTGTCGCTGGCTGGCGACAAAGGCGGAGGAACTCGGCGTCGAGATCTATCCGGGCTTTGCCGCCACCGAAGTGCTCTACAACGACGAGGGTGCGGTCATCGGGGTTGCCACCGGCGACATGGGCATCGAGCGGAACGGCGAACCGGGCCCGAACTTCGCCCGCGGCATGGCGCTGCTCGGCAAATACACGCTGATCGGCGAGGGCGTGCGCGGTTCGCTCGCCAAGCAGCTGATCGCCAAGTTCGATCTCTCCAGGGACAGCGACGTCCAGAAGTTCGGCATTGGTCTGAAGGAGCTCTGGCAGGTCAAGCCCGAGAACCATCGCCCGGGTCTGGTGCAGCACTCCTTCGGCTGGCCGCTCGGCATGAAGACCGGTGGCGGTTCCTTCCTCTATCACCTCGAAGACAACATGGTCGCCGTCGGCTTCGTCGTGCACCTGAATTACAAGAACCCCTATCTCTTCCCGTTCGAGGAGTTCCAGCGCTTCAAGACGCATCCGGCGATCCGCGGCACGTTCGAGGGCGGCAAGCGTCTTTCCTATGGGGCGCGTGCGATCACCGAGGGCGGCTACCAGTCGGTGCCGAAGCTCTCCTTCCCCGGTGGCGCGCTGATCGGCTGTTCGGCCGGTCTCGTCAACGTGCCGCGCATCAAGGGCAGCCACAATGCGGTACTTTCAGGCATTCTCGCGGCGGAGAAGCTGGCGGCGGCGATCGCCTGTGGCCGCGCCAATGACGAGCCGATCGAGGTCGAACGCGGCTGGCGTGACAGCGCCATCGGCCAGGACCTGAAGCGGGTGAGGAACGTCAAGCCGCTGTGGTCGAAGTTCGGCACGGCGATCGGCGTTGGGCTCGGCGGTCTCGACATGTGGACCAACCAGCTGTTCGGCTTCTCCTTCTTCGGCACGCTGAAGCACGGAAAGACCGATGCGCAGTGGCTTGAGCCCGCAGCGCAGCACCAGAAGATCGACTATCCGAAGCCGGATGGGGTTCTGACCTTCGACCGGCTGTCCTCGGTGTTCCTGTCGAACACCAACCATGAGGAGGACCAGCCGGTTCATCTCCAGGTGAAGGATATGGATCTGCAGAAGCGCTCCGAGCATGACATCTATGCCGGTCCGTCGGCGCGCTACTGTCCGGCCGGGGTCTACGAATGGGTGGAGAAGGACGGCAGGCAAGTCTTCGTCATCAACGCGCAGAACTGCGTGCACTGCAAGACCTGCGACATCAAGGACCCGAACCAGAACATCAACTGGGTGCCGCCCCAAGGCGGTGAAGGCCCGGTCTATCCGAATATGTAATGTTCGAAGTCGGGTCTCAGAATCTCGACCCGTAAAGGATTACAAGGGCGCCGGCGGCCATTGGCCGCGGCGCCTTTGTCGTTTCATGCCTTCGCCCAGATGCGATCAACGAAATCGGCAATCAGCGGTGCGATCTCCGGCAGGTTTTCTTCCAGCGCGAAGTGGCCGGTATCGAACAGGTGGAACTCGGCCTCAGGAAGGTCGGTGAGGAAGGCGCGGGCGCCCTTCTCTGTGAAGAAGGGATCGTTACGGCCCCAGGTGATCAGGGTCGGCGGCCGTTCGCGGCGCAGCCACTCTTGCCATTCGCCATAGCGGGCAAGGTTGCTCTTGTAGTCGAAGGCAAGATCGATCTGCGGCTGGCGGCGGTCCTGGCGATCGAGGAAGTGCTGATCCATGGTCCAGCCGTCAGGTGCGACTAGGTCCGGATCCTTCGTCCCGCCGACATATTGCGCACGGGTCATCTCCAAGGTCAGTAGCTGCCGCACCTGCTCTTCAGCGCCTTCGTCCTCGGATTTGAGCGCAATGAAGTCGCGGGCAATGTCGGAAAGCCCCTCCAGATAGGCATTGCCGTTCTGGACGATCAGCCCGGCAATGCGCTCGGGCTTTCTGCTTGCAAGACGAAACCCGACGGGCGCGCCGAAATCGAAGGCGTAGAGGACGAAGCGTTTCAGCGCGAGCGCATCCACGAAAGCTTCCATGACATCCGCCAGCTTGTCGAAACTGTAGACGAAACTGCCGCCTTCGTTCGTCGAGGTCGGCGCGTCGCTATGCCCGAAGCCCGGATAGTCAGGCGCGATCAGACGGTAGTCGCTGCCAAGCGCGTCCATTAGCCGCCGGTACTGGTGGGAAGACGAGGGGAAGCCGTGCAGAAGCAGGATTGTCGGGAAATCGGCCGGCGCTCCGGTCGGCACGCTCTCGCGGTAGAAGACCCGGACGCCTCCGGCCTCGATGAACCGGTGCCGGATCGATGGAATGCTATGCCTGCTCATTTAACACTCCTATTGGCAATATTTATGCATTAGAATTGCGCCGGAAAAACTAATGCGTCAATATCGAAATTATGCATTATGTGAGGCCTGTATGGATCTGGTTCCTTTCGTCGGAGAGTCCCTTGCTCTTGATCTCGTCAACACTCGCCCTTTGACCGCGAGCGGCCGTGTCGATCTCTTCGCGGCCGATGGCGGGCTCGCGCATTGGCTGGCATTGGAGGGGCCTCGCATGTCGGATGTCGCGTTTGCCAGCATCGGTGCGGCCGACGCCGACGATCTCGCGCCAGTCCTTGCCGTCCGCTCGCATGTGGCGTCGGCCATCGCACATGTGATGGACAGGCAACCTGTTCCGGCCGCGGATATCGAGGGCCTTAACGCGGCAATGGAGGCAGCACCGGTCGTCCGCCGTCTCGATTGGACCGATCCGCCGCGGCTCGTCAGCGAAAGAACGGCGGAGCCCATGGTCCAGCTAGCCGGTTTCCTCGCCGAGGACGCTGCGGCGTTGCTTGCCGGCGGCGACGCCAGGCTGATCCGCAAATGCGAGGCGGAGGATTGTGTCATGCTGTTCGTTGGCAGCAATGCCCGGCGGCGCTGGTGCTCGGCGGCGCGTTGCGGAAACCGGGTGCGCGTGTCGCGCTATTACCAGCGCAGCAAAACGTTCTGACGACCACTTCAGCGATGCGCAAATATTAGGAAAGGCACCCGTTGACGCAAATGGGAAAGTCCTTGCCGGAAAAGCCCGTTAGCTTTCATGATGTCATCGGCTTGAAGCCGACGGATCTGCAGGCCGTTCGGTCCCTGTTGTCTTGAGTTGGACCGAGCCCTGTGACGCTGTCGATCCCCGCGGTGAGATCGGCAGTGCGACGGGATGCACCGCCAAAACAAGGGAACGGAAATGAAGAAGCTTCTTGCAACGACTTGCCTGGCCGCGGGCCTCTTTGGCCTCGCCGGCGCAGCTTCGGCCGCCGAATGCGGCGACGTGACGATCGCCAACATGAACTGGCAGAGCGCCGAGGTGCTGGCGAGTGTCGACAAGATCATCCTGACGGAAGGCTACGGCTGCAATGCCGAATTGGTGGTCGGAGACACCGTGCCAACGATCACCTCGATGATCGAAAAGGGCCAGCCGGATGTCGCACCCGAAGGCTGGGTCGACCTGCTTCCGGATGTCGTCAATCGCGGCCTCGAGGAGGGCAAGCTCGTCGGCGCCGCCGTGGCGCTCTCCGATGGCGCCGTCCAGGGCTGGTGGGTGCCGAAATACATCGTCGATGCCAATCCCGACATCAAGACGATCGATGACGCCTTGAAGCACAAGGAACTGTTCCCGGATCCGGAAGACGCAAGCAAGGGCGCCGTCTTCAACGGCCCGCAGGGCTGGGGCGGCACGGTCGTGACGACGCAGCTTTATAAAGCCTATGGCGGCGAAACGGCTGGCTTCACGCTGGTCGATACCGGTTCGGCCGCCGGCCTCGATGGCTCGATCGCCAAGGCCTATGAGCGCAAGCAGGGCTGGGTCGGCTACTACTGGGCGCCGACGGCCCTTCTCGGCAAGTACGAGATGGTGAAGCTCGAGCATGGTGTGGCCGCCGATCCGGCCGAATGGAAGCGCTGCAACACGGTTGCCGATTGCCCGGATCCGAAGAAGAACGACTGGCCGAAGGACAAGGTCCAGACGCTGGTGACCAAGGCCTTCGCCGATCGCGCCGGCCCGGCTATGGATTACCTCAACAAGCGCGCCTGGACCAACGACACGGTCAACAAGCTGATGGCCTGGATGACCGACAATCAGGCGAGCGGGGAGGAGGGCGCCAAGCACTTCCTGCAGGAAAACCCCGATATCTGGACCCCGTGGGTTTCGCCCGAGGTCGCCGAAAAGGTGAAGGCCGCGCTCTGATCGCGATGGTCATAACCAGCGGGCGGCGCAGTCATGTGCGCCGCCTCTTCGTTCGAGGTCCGGCAAAGGCAAAACAACAATCGCGGCCGGCGAAATCTGAAGGGGAAATGGAATGGACTGGTTAACCCAGTTTCCACACATGGATGACGAGAGCCTGAGAGCCTTGAAAAAGGCGATCGACGAGGGATTTCGCGGCTTCACGCGCGCCTATGGCGACGCGATCGAAGGCTTCTTCGAGCCCTTGCAATTCTTTCTCATCCAGTCGGAGCGCTTCATGACGAAGACGCCCTGGCCAATCATCCTGATCTTGATCGCTTTCATCGCCTGGGTGGCAAGCCGCAACTGGAAGATCGTCGCCGGCTGCATCGGCACGCTGCTTCTGATCGGCTACTTCGACATGTGGGACGACACGATGAAGACGGTCTCGATGATCTTCGTCTGCACCGTGCTGTCGATCGCCATCGGCATTCCGATCGGCATCGTCATGTCCCGTTCGGATCGGTTTCAGAACATCGTCAATCCGATCCTCGACGTGATGCAGACCATGCCGAGCTTCGTCTACTTGATCCCGGTCGTCATGCTGCTCGGCATCGGCAAGGTGCCGGGGCTGATCGCCGTCGTCATCTACGCCATCCCGCCGATGATTCGCCTGACGAACCTTGGCATTCGCCTCGTCGACAAGGACGTGCTGGAGGCGGCCGATGCCTTCGGTTCGTCGGCGTGGCAGAAGCTCAAGAACGTTCAGATGCCGCTCGCCTTGCCGACGATCATGGCCGGCATCAACCAGACGATCATGATGGCGCTCGCCATGGTGGTCATCGCCTCGATGATCGGTGTTCAGGGCCTCGGCCAGCCGGTGCTGAAGGCGATTGCCAACCAGTACTTCACGCTCGGCATCTTCAACGGCCTTGCGATCGTCGGCATTGCCATCATCTTCGATCGCGTCAGCCAGGCCTACGGTCACCGGCTGCAAAAACACCGTGAAATCATTCACGGTTGAGCTTGTCGTCGAGACAGAAAAAGGCCCCGGAGCGAACACCTCCGGGGCCTTCGCATTCTAACGAGCTTTGCGTTCAGGGCCTGGACGAAAGAATGCCGGTCGAAAGCGCGACGCCTGTAGCGGTGACGACCGCGGCGAGGATCTCGAAGGGGCCGATCTGCTCGCCGAGCAGGACGGCGCCGCCGATCATCGCGAGAACCGGTGTCAGCGCCGTGAAGGCGGCCGCCTGGGTACCGCCAAGGCTCTTCACGGCAAAGCCGTAGGCTACCATGGCGACGAGGCCGGACAGGAGGCCCTGGCTGGTGACCTGCAAGGCGATCTCCTGGGCCGGAACGCTGGCAAGGGTGGTTCCAAAGCAGGCGGCAAGTCCGAGATGGATCAGGAACGACCAGATGGCGATCAGGGCGCTTCCCTGCAGCGGGCTGAGGCCGGAGCGGCGGAAGGCATGGGTATAGATCGCCCAGAGGGTCGCCGCAGTCGGCAGCAGCGCATAGCCGCTCCAGCCGGTCGAGGCCGCACTTCCGAGGCTGCGCGCCAGGAGGATGGCGACGCCGGCAAGGATTGCGGCAAAGCCGAGCACGCGCATCCGGTCCGGCCGCTCGCCGAAGACCGTGATGCCGATGAGCGCGGTGGCAAGCGGCATCGAGCCACCGAGGAGAACGCCGACCGAGGAAGCTGGAACGGAGTGGATCGCAAAGGCGGAGACCTGGAAGAACAGGGCGCCCGAACCGGCGACCATCAGGACGAGCAACAGCAGCGGCAGCTTGCGCGGCAGAAGCCCGGTCTTCAGCCAGACCGGGGCAAGAAGGACCGCCGGCACGCCGTAGCGGATCAGCCCGAGGTCGATCGTGCCAAGCGCGGTGCCGGCCGAGTGGCGGGTCGCCAGTATCCAGCCCGCCCAGATGAGGACGGTTACGAAGGCGCCGGCATAGCCGGCGGCGACAGGCGTCGTATTGCCGCGATCGAGAGCGAGCGCAACCATTTGAATTTCCTTCCCGAATTGGATACCTGAGAGGCTTTTGGGTCTGGAAGGAAGATTACGCCCTGATAGCGGGGCATGTCCTTGCGATTTATGCCCGAAATAGACTATCGTCAGCAACAATGTGCCAATAACAACAATCGAAGTTCATAAAAATGCCAAGCCTCGATAAATTCGATCTCGCCATCCTTAGAATCCTTCAGGAGGACGCGCGCGCAACGAACGTCGAGATTGCCGAAAAGGTCAATCTTTCGCCGTCGCCCTGCCTGCGGCGCATCCGCAACCTGGAAAAATCCGGCATCCTGCGCGGCTACAGGGCCGACATCGATCGTAAGGAAGCCGGTCTCGGGCTGACGGTCTTCGTCGAAATCAAGGTTGGGCGCCATAGCCGCGAGAACGCACAGCAGCAGCAGGAGGCGCTGCTCGCCATCCCCGAGGTGGTCTCCTGCTTCCTGATCTCCGGCAATGCCGATTTCCTCGCCGAGGTCGTCGTCGAGGATCTGCCTGCCTATGAGAAACTCTTGACCGAGACGCTGTTGGCCTTGCCCGGCGTCACCGACATCCGGTCCAATTTCGCCATCCGCTCGATCAAGACAGGCGGACCGCTGAAGTTGCCCGAACCGCGCTGATCGCTGCATTGCTGTGACACTCGGCTTCTGTTGTGCTGGTCGTGATGGAGCGGACGAACGACCGGCGCTCCCGTTAAGTTTCGGTAAGGTTCTGGAATTGGCCGCAATCGCGCTTATCTGATCGCGGTGAGCCGCATTGCCGCGGCAATGGAGCCGACGAGCCGTTCATGAAAATCAAGGCAATCTTCAATCGCGACGGCGGAACGTTCCGCACGACGGACATAGCCGCCTATGGCCAGAAGGTCGAAGAGGTCTTCCAGGCCGCAGGCCACCAGATCGAGATTGCAGCGGTTTCCGGAAACGAGATGCAAGAGGCGTTGGAGCGGACCTGCCGTCGCGACGACCTCGACGCCATTCTTGCCGGCGGAGGTGACGGCACGATTTCGGCCGCCGCCGGCGTCGCCTGGAAGAACCGCATGCCGCTCGGCGTCGTTCCCGCCGGAACGATGAATCTTTTTGCCCGCACGCTGAAGCTGCCGCTCGATATCTGGAAAGTGCCGGAAGTGCTGGCGAATGGCGTGATCATCGACGGTGACATCGGCAGCGCCGATGGCCGTGCGTTCGTGCATCAATTCTCCATGGGGCTGCATGCGCGCATGGTGCGCTACCGCGAATCCTACAGCTTTCGCTCAAGAGCGGGAAAGATCGCCGCCAGCACCCGCGCCGCAGTCGGAGTGATTCTCAATCCTCCGGATTTCGAGATCGAGTTCGATGTCGATGGTCACAAGGAGAGCCGTCATGTCTCGGCGGTCTCGGTTTCCAACAATCCGTTCGGCCGCGACACGCTGATGTATGCGGACGACGTGACCGCCGGCCATCTCGGCTTTTACACGGCGCCGCCGCTGAGCCCGCCGGGTGTCGCCAAGCTCGCGCTCGATGTAATGCGCGGCAAGTTTCGCGACAGTCCGCTGATTACCGCCATGAGCGGTCATGCCCTCGATCTGCATTTTCCGAAGGTCGAACGAAAGATCAACTGCGTCATCGACGGCGAACTTCTGCCCATGGGCCGCGACGTCGCGCTGCGCATTCACCCTGGCGAACTCAAGCTGCTCGTCGGCGCGGATCGCGACGGATCGTCGATCCAGAAGTAGCCGAAACTGTAGCGATCCTCGAGCGTGCCGTGGAGATAGGGCAGGGCGAGTTGCTGCGGCTGCAAGTGCGTTTCCGGCACGCCGAAGGATTTGAGGACATCGACGAGTGGCGCCGGTGGCGCTGCATCGGCCTTGCCGTCGTTGGTCCAGACAACGAGAAGCGGCCCGGCCAGCTGACCGATCGCCGGGCTGCTGTTGTTGCCGGGCACGTAGACCTTGGCCCCGTGCAGGCGCGTTCGCAGATTGCCGGCCACCTGCTTGTTGGTGGCCAGAACCATCGCCGGTTCGCGTCCCTGCTGCTGAACGATGGTGTCGACGAGGCTGCTGTAGGGGATGCTTAGTCTCGAAACCTTGCCGAACCAAGGCCGCACGACTGCGCGGGTAGACACCACGACCAGCGTGGTCACGATGACGAAGCCGATAAAGAGGGCGACGGGCCGGACGCTACGTGTGGTGTCAACGCCGGACGCCTTGACCTTGAGGGCCAGATAGAGCGGCAGCAGGACGAGGAAGAGAACCAGCCACTTTTCCCGCATATGGGTGGCGCCGGTGACCAGCATGATGACGAGAACGGCGCCGAGACAGAGGACCAGCATGCGCCCGACGACCCGAGCCCAGAGGCTGTCGGCGCGCCAGATCGCCGGCAGGTCCTTGCGAAACACGAGGGCGAAGACGGCGAGGATGATCGCTGAGCCGCGAAGCGTCGAGGCAAAGAGCGCGACGATCGCCTTCAACGCCTTCGACACGAAACCGGCTTCCTGCCCCGTTCCCATTTCCTTGAAGGTATTGCTCGACGCGGCGCCGATATTTTGCAGGACCCAGGTGCCGTGCGGCAGGGCAATCAGCGCGCAGACTGCGATTGCGACAAGGATGCGCCAGTCGAAGAGCCGGGCGCGAAGTTTCGGTTCGGGCAGGATCGCGACGATCGCCGCGACCGGAACGATCACGAAGTTGTACTTTGAGATGACGCCGATCCCGACGGCGACGCCTGTAAGAGTGTAGGCAAAGAAGGTCGGCCGGCTCATCGTCCGCAGGAATGCGTACAGGAAGAGCGAAACGGCAAATAGCGCGGCGACCGTGTGCGAGAGGTCGCGCTGGGCAAGCAGGAAGATCGGCGGCAGAGCGAGGACGCCCATTGTCGTGATGGCTGCAAGGCGCCGGTCGCCGAGAACCTCGCGGGATGCAAGGCCGAAGAAGAGACAACAGAGGAACAATAGGCCGTTCTTGAGTACGGTCATCGTCGCCACTGACGGGCCGAGCAGCGAGGTCAGCCCGTATTGCAGCCAATTGTAGAAAGGCGGTTGCGAGCCGTAGCCGAGCATCAGGAACTGCGAGACATAGGCCTGCTCGGATTCGTCGATCTCGAGCGAAGTCGAAGCGGAAAGCCTCAGTGCGATGCAAAGCAGGAAGTAGCCCGCAATCAGCGCAAGGATCAGGTTTGGCCGGCGGTTGACGGCCTCAAGCATCTGTCTGGTCCCGCACGAAGACCTGCCGGACGATATAGTTCGTCGTGCCGTCGTCGCTGAAATAGGTGCGCGCCATCATTTCCGCGAGGATGCCCGTGGTGATGAGCTGAACCGACGACAGGAACAACATCACACCGACGATCAGCATCGGGCGGGTTCCGATATCGTTGCCGAGCACGAACTTGTCGAAGCCGAGATAGAGCAGGATCAGGGCGCTGAGCGCCCCCGTCGCAAGGCCGATCGAACCGAAGAAGTGTCCCGGGCGCGCCTTGTAACGCATGAAGAACAGCACCGACAAAAGATCGAGAATCACCCGGAAGGTTCTGGAGATCCCGTACTTGGATTGGCCATGCTGCCGTGCGTGGTGGGTGACCGGCATTTCGCCGATGCGGCTGCTCGGCACGACGCCTGCGACCCAGGCGGGGATGAAGCGATGCATTTCGCCCATCAGCTTCACCTGCTTGATGACGGACGCGCGATAGACCTTCAGGCTGCAGCCATAGTCGTGAAGCCGGACGCCGGTGATCTTGCCGATCAGGCGATTGGCGCACCAGGACGGGATTTTCCGAAGGAGCAGGCCATCCTGCCGGTTCTTTCGCCAGCCGACGAGCAGGTCGAGCTGACGCTCCTCGATCGCTGTGACCATCTCGGGAATATCGGCCGGGTCGTTCTGCAGGTCGCCGTCGAGCGTGGCGATCAGGCGGCCGGTGGCGGCATCGATGCCCGCCTGCATCGCGGCCGTCTGTCCGAAGTTCTTTTGCAGTTCAACGATCTTGAGGTCGATGCCGGGATCGGAAAGGGCCTTTCTTGCATTCACAAGCGTTCGATCGGTGCTGCCGTCGTCGACGAGGATCAGTTCCCAGGGGGACGGAAAATTCGCCAGCGCATCGCGGACCCGCGTAATCAGCGGCTGAATGCTGTCTTCTTCGTTGAATACGGGAATGACGACGGATAGCTCTATGGGATGCATGGGAACCGCTCATACATACGGCGCTCACGCTGCCGCAAGAATTGGACTGCTTACATAATCGTTTTCTTGCACAGTTATCGGTGATAACCAACGTTCAATCTTGCCCTTCAACACGGGAAATCGAGGCCTGATGACATCGGATTGCGAGCCTGACCGGCGATCCTGGCTCGTCCGCAACCGGATGACATTGCTGTCGGCGGGCGCCATTGCGGCCTACGCGGCCTTCGTTGAGTGGTTCTGGGGCTGGTCAGCGCTCTTGCGCCAGTGGTCCGAAATCGGCGTTGGTGCCGCATCTGCGGCCCTCTTGCTGCTCATCGCGACCTACTTCATTCGCTGCTATCGCATCTACGATTACTTCCCGAGCGAAACGTCGGGGCGTTTCCTGCCGCTCTTTCGGGTCACCCAGGTCCACAATCTCCTGAACATCATGCTGCCGTTTCGGGCCGGCGAGACCAGCTTTCCTCTCCTGATGCGTTCGGAGTTTTCTGTCCCGCTCGCCAGGGGGACGGCCGCTCTTCTGGTCATGCGCCTGCTCGACCTGCATGCGCTCCTCGTCGTGGCCGTCGTCGGATTGGTCTTCGGCAGAGGGTCGATCGGGCTCTGGCTCGTCTGGTTTGCGGCGCTTGCCTCGCCGCTTCTCTTCTTTCTCTTGAAGGACCACGCAATCGCGCTGGCGCGCAGGCTCCTGCCGGCAAAGTTCGAGCCGGTCGTCGAGGAATTGGAGGCGGGCCTGCCGGGCACCGTGGCTGCGTTCCTGCGCGCCTGGGGCATGACCATCCTCAACTGGGCCGTCAAGGTAATCGTGCTCGCCTGGGTGCTGGCGTTCATGGGAGTTGCGCCGCTTGCGGCCTGTTTTGGCGGCGCGCTCGGAGGCGAGCTTTCTTCGGTGCTGCCGATGCATGCGCCGGCTGGCGTCGGCACCTATCCGGCAGCGATTGCGGCCGGTGCCGTTTCCTTCGGCGCCCCCGCCGGCCGGGCGGGCCTCGAACTGCTGGCGACCGCCGGCGTCAACGCGCATCTCCTGATCATCGTGTCCGCAGTCGCGGGCACGCTGTTGTCGATGGTTTTGGGGAAACGTCGCTAGACGCCGTGCCGTGGGGCAATGTCCTAGCGAGGTTTTGACCTCTACTGGAACGAGGTCTCGTAGAAGCTTCTGAGCTTGCGCGAATGCAGCTTTTCCGGCGGCATCGCCGCGAGCTTCTGCAGCGCCAGGATGCCGATCTTCAGATGCTGGCTGACCTGCGTCTTGTAGAAGGCCGTTGCCATGCCCGGCAGCTTCAGTTCGCCATGCAGCGGCTTGTCGGAGACGCACAACAGCGTTCCATAGGGCACGCGGAAACGGAAGCCGTTGGCGGCGATCGTTGCCGATTCCATGTCGAGCGCGATGGCGCGCGCCTGCGACAGGCGCTTGACCGGGCCACGCTGGTCGCGAAGCTCCCAGTTGCGGTTGTCGATGGTGGCGACGGTCCCGGTGCGCATGATCTGCTTGAGATCGTAGTCCCGATAACCGGTCACTTCGGCTACGGCATCCTGCAGCGCCACCTGCACTTCGGCGAGCGCCGGCAGCGGGATCCAGACCGGCAGGTCGTCGTCGAGCACGTGATCCTCGCGCATATAGGCATGGGCAAGCACGTAGTCGCCGAGCCGCTGGCTGTTGCGCAAGCCGGCGCAGTGGCCCAGCATCAGCCAGACGTGCGGGCGCAACACGGCGATATGGTCGGTGATCGTCTTGGCGTTGGACGGGCCGACACCGATGTTGACCATGGTGATGCCGCCGTGGCCCTTCTTCTTCAGGTGATAGGCCGGCATCTGCGGCAACCGCGGAAGGGTAAAGTCCGTCTCCGGCTTGTCGGCCCCGGCGGGCGTAATGATGTTTCCGGGCTCAACGAAGGCCGTGTAGCCGTTGCCGCCTTCCGCCATCTGCTGGCGGGCCCAAGCGCAGAATTCGTCTATATAGAACTGGTAGTTGGTGAAGAGCACGAAGTTCTGGAAATGATTGGCGCTCGTCGCCGTGTAGTGGCTGAGGCGCGCCAGCGAATAGTCGATGCGCTGCGCCGTGAACGGGGCAAGCGGCGACGGTTCGCCCGGACCTGGTTCGTAGGAACCGTTGGCGATCTCATCGTCCGTGGTCGTCAGATCAGGCGCGTCGAACAGGTCGCGCAAGGGGATGTCGATGGCATTGGCGGCCGATGCCTCGACATAGGCGCTTTCGCCGAAGGCGAAATGCAACGGGATCGGGGTGGCCGATTCCGAGACCGTGATGCCGAGACCGTGGTTGCGCGTCAACAACCCGAGCTGTTCCTTCAGATAGTGCCGGAAGAGTTTTGGCCGCGTGATCGTCGTCGTATAGACGCCGGGCGCGCTGACATAACCATAGGAAAGACGGGAATCGACATGGCCGAAGCTGCTCGTCTCGATGCTGACCTGCGGGTAGCAGGCGCGATAACGGGTCAACGGCTTGCCGCCCTTGCCCAGCCCCTCGAACGCCTCGCAGAGGAACCGGGTATTGCGCTCGTAAAGCGCCTCGAGGCAATCGACTGCGGCCGCAGGATCATCGAAATGCTGCGGCTCGAAAGGCTCGGGCGTTGCTGTGGAAAGGACGGAGTGTGAAGAGATTCGCTTGTTCATGTCGCATTATAGGCTGCGGCTTCTGACAAGCAAACGACAAGATGGCGGCACGCACAACCGCGGGGCGATTTGAGGCCCGTCGCTCAACGCGGGCCGGCGAGGATGATCGCACTGCCGATCAGCGCAACCGTCATGCCGGCAAGATCCCAGCGGTCCGGTCTGACGCCTTCCGCCAGCCAGAGCCAGATGAGCGATGCGGCGATATAGACGCCGCCATAGGCCGCATAGGCGCGGCCGGCCGCGGGGCTGTCGATCAAGGTCAGAAGCCAGGCAAAGAGCGCCAGCGAGACGATTCCGGGAACAAGCCAGAGCGCAGACTTGTCGAGCTTCAGCCAGGCCCAGAAGGCAAAGCAGCCGGCAATTTCTGCAAGGGCGGCGAGGGCATAGATGAGATAGGCGGGCATCGGTTCGGGTCTGGTGGCCTTGGCTGAGACGAATCCTCTGGAAAACCAAGGATAGGAAAGCGGCTCGCCGATGCGCAAGCCGGTTAAAACAAAAGGGCGCAATGTGCGCCCCTTTCAGCTCGTAGTTCCGATCCGCAACGATCCGTCAGGTCATGGCCTGGCGCTGCAGGGTGACGAAGAGGACAAGGCCCGCGCCCTGCTTGCCGACGCCCGTGCCGCTGGCCTTGGAATAGGCGAGCGCCCCGACCGGCGCCATCAGCAGGCTGGCAAGCGCCAGGACGCGCAGCGACAGAAAGGCCGAAGTCGAAAGTGCTGCCAGCATGTTCGTCTCTCCATCAGACCACGAAGTGATCGGTTTCAGTTGAGGCTCTGGAACTTAGCCTGCCTGGCTGCGTTAGAGCTTGGCCTGGCAGTACTGTGCCGTGTGGGCGGTGCAATCGGTCAGCGAACCGAGATAGGTGTTGCTGCGGCGACGTTCGGTGTCAGCGCTGACTGCAGCTGCAAGAGTGACAGCGAAAACGACCATCAGAAGGCTGATGATGGTGAGGCGCCGAGCGAGGATATCCATGGTTCTGTCCGTTGTTTGGAGGCAGGTTCAAATCGATTGAGTGTGTTTTCGCATACCCAAACTGAATTGATGCTGAGATGTCCGTTCATCTGGCGTTCATCTTCGGTTGTACGCCCACGGAGCCGAGAGCCGGCCGACCCCGGTGGCACTGTCCGTCGAAACGGAAGGCGTATGCTCGGGCCATTTCAAAAGGCCGGTTGAGGGCGCCGGCGAAAGGCCGCTCGGCAGATCCTTCGCGCCCATAAAAAAGGGCAGCCATCGGCTGCCCTTTCATCGTCGTAATCGTAGCGGCGATTTCTGCCGCGCCGGCTCTGTTAGAGACGGGTCCATGTCTGCGACTTGCACAGCACCTTCAGCACGCAGCCCTTCATCTTCAGCGAATTGCCGTTGACAGCGCCCGAGCCGCTATAGGTCTTGTCGGTGTCCGGATCGGTAATCTCGCCCGAGTAGCTGCCATCGGTGCCCGAAAGGTTGCCGATGCGCTTGCCGGCATGCTTGCCGGTCTTCAGCGTGATGCAAAAGGCGCCGCCGCAGGGGGCGATTTCCGCCGTGGCGCCGCTCGCCGTCTTCCAGTTGCCTAAGATCGGTTCCGCCGCCGCGGCGGTTCCGGCAATGCCGAGAGCCAGCGTCGCGGTGATGAGCAATGTACGTAGCATTCGTGTCCTCCAGATTGAGGCTGCCGGCGTGGTCCGCTCCGCCGGCAGCTCAAGATGTCCTCGTATGAAAAGGCAGTCTCCTCACCGCCGCGGGCAAGATAGCTTACGCGCACGTAAAGGTAAACCAGCCGAATCGCGGCCTTTGCCGCTTTTTCCTGGGCGGTTTTGAGCGCTTCTTGCGCAAGGAATTGCGCGGACTTTTCTGGCGCCGATCTTTTCGTGGTTAGCGTTTGGTTGAAATCGTCGATTGAATTTTTCGTAAATTTTGAGGCGAATGCGCGCGATTTCAGGCCTTCCGATGTTTAACAAAAACTCAAGTTTACCAAGCGTTTGAACTTTGTTTGTCGCAAATTAAGCATGCATTTTAAGCGCCCATTGAAGCCCGTCAGGCATAGTGAAGCCATAAGACGAGCGGAACGAAACGCTCCGAAAAACCACCGAAGACGACACCGCAAAAAAGACGGCGCGCTTCGGAAAGGCCCGCAAAGAGGCAAGGTCGAACAGGGACCAAAACAAGTGCTGATCTGGAGCATGGTCCGCCCCAAACGGGCGGGCCGCTTCGGAAAAACCAACCAGGCAAGACAGGGACACGACAATGGCACGTTTTGATATGCAGATTGCTTCGGATGCCGCGATGGGTGGTGACAACCAGGCGGAAGTCTTTTGCGACATGGGTCTGGCCTATGCGACCGGCCACGGTCGCCCGGTCGATCTCGTCGCCGCCCACAAGTGGCTGAACATCGCGGCGATCAAGGGTTGCGACCGCGCCGTCGATCTGCGCGCCGACCTGGCGATGACGATGAGCAAGCCGGACCTCGCAGCGGCGCTGCGCGCAGCTCGCGAATGGATGACGGTTCACTGATCGGACGGGCGGCGCCCGACGGCGCCGCAAGCTGGGCCTTGAGAAAAGGGGTCAGGCGAGTTTCTTCAGGACCGCGGGCATAGCCGCTTCGAGCAGGACCATCTCCGTCTCCGGTCCGGTGCTGATCCGGATGCAGCGATTGAGCGGCGCCACCCCCGGCATTCTTATGAAGATGCCGTGGTCGCTCATCAAGGTATCGACGATCGCGCGGGCATAGACCGCGTCCCGGCCACAATCGACGGCCACGAAGTTGGTGGCTGAGACGAGCGGGGCAAGGCCATTTTGCGTGGCGATAGCAGCAATTCGCTGCCGCGACGCCGCAATCTTGGCCGTCACTTCCTTCAGATACACCTCGTCCGCAAGCGCTGCGATTGCCGCGGCGACGCCGATCCGATTCATGCCGAAATGGTTGCGGATCTTGTCGAAAGCCTGGGCCGTGCCCGGCGTGGTGACCACATAGCCGACACGCGAACCCGCAAGCCCGTAGGCCTTCGAGAACGTGCGCGTGCGCACCACGTTCGGCATGTCGATCAGGGCGTCGATCGGTGGTAGCGCTTCGGCCGGTGCGGTTTCACAGTAGGCTTCATCCAGAATGAACAGCGTCGTTTCGGGCAGGCCCCTCGCGAACTCGACAATGCGTTCGGCCGACCACCAGCTTCCCATCGGATTGTCGGGATTGGCGAAATAGACGAGCGGCGCATTTTCCTGCTTCACGGCTGCCAGTAACCCGTCGAGGTCTTCCCGGTCCCCCGCATAGGGCACTGTGACGAGCCGGCCGCCATGGCCGACGACGTGGTAGTTGAAGGTGGGGTAAGCCCCGAGCGAGGTGACGACCGGCATGCCCGGCTCGATCACCATGCGGACGATCTGGCCGAGCAAGCCGTCGATGCCTTCGCCGATCGCGAGATTGGCCGGGCTGGTTCCGAGACGGGCTGCAAGCGCCTGTTTCAGATCGTGATTTTCCGGGTCAGCATATTTCCAGGTTCCGCTGGATGCCTCTCTCATCGCTGAAAGCACGCTCTCCGCCGGACCGAAGCCGCTTTCATTGGCGCCGATGCGCGCCGCGATCGCGCGCCCGCGCTGGCGTTCGATCGCCTCCGGCCCGACAAAGGGGATGGTGGATGGTAGGGATTGGATGAGCGGCGTGAAGCGAGAGAATGCGGACATGCTGAAGATAAGGCCCCGTTCGGATGACGTACGGGGGAACTTATCGCATGCTTTGGCAATTCGGAATCGTTCCCGAAAGAAAAGCTGCGGGAATCCGCCGCCTTTCGTCTTGCGGGTTGCCTATCGCCGCGGCTTTGCGTTCTTGACCTGCCCGGTGAAGAACTCCTGCCGGATGATTTCGCGCAGCAAGGTCTGCTCGATCGGCTTGATGAACTGGACGCCGATGCGCTCGCCGTTGCGATAGACCTCTGCACAGCCGATCCGAAGCGAAGTGCCGACGATGTGCAGATAATAATGTTGCGGCAGACCGATATTGGTGTCGACGGCAAAGCTCGCGCCGCCGCGCGATATGTCGATCATCCGGCAGGACCGGACCGAGACGCTTCCGAGCCCCGGCTGCACGGCGGTCAGCGTGCCCGCATGGCCGATGTTGAAACGCTCGTAGCGCCGCTCGTAAAATGGCGAGGGGACGCAGGAATACATGGTCTGGTTCTGCATGCGTCTTTCTCCGCCAGTGCCGGGTCGCACGGCACGATCAACCTTTGACCGCATTCGTGGACCCCGGACAATTCATTTGTCCCACATCATATCGGTGGACGATTTCCACCGATGCTAGAATCAGTCTTGCAGAAGAAACTTGCAATCCCCTGAAATCGATCACTAAAAATCTAATGTCGGGGCTCGCTTGATTTGAGGAGATCAAAGTCCGCCGCTGGAAAACTGCATGCGGATCAGGCGTCTCAGGAAATCTGCCGAAAGCAGCATGTTGAAACGCACCCCGAGTTCCGCTCTCTCACGGTAAACCTCGGAGCAACCGATCTCTTCCTTGAAGCCCTCGATCTCGAGGAAGAAGTGCTTCGGCAGCGGGATCGTCGCATTGAAGTCGAGCATCGCGCCGGCAATAGAGATATGGCGCAGCAGGCACCGATACTTTGTCTTGGCTCTCAGGTGCTGGCCAATGACGAGGATCCTGCACGGCCGCTCGATGAAATAATGCTGGTGGGTCGTGGCGAGCTGGCCTGGCTTTCCCTCGGCGACATGCATTTTCATCGACATGGCAAGCTCCGTATCAGCGCAGCCCTCGGCGGATCTGTGGTGTTCTTGGCGGACTCGCTGCCCCCGTGATCGAGCTAAGCACGCCGCCTTGCTTCGACCTTGTGCCATCGGCAAGCGTTGTCGCTAAATTATGGCAGGTGCGCACATTGAAAGCCCCAACCTCATACGTAATACTTTCATTAGACATGAGCGGGGCGCCGATGGCCGCCTCCGAGGGTAATCGGGCGAGGCATCGCCTGTCGTTCACGCTGGGCAAGGCGGAAGACGATGATCGGTGCTGGAGGGAATAACATGGCCTTGGGGCTTGCGCGGCGGTGGCTGCCGCTTTCGATCGTCTGTGTGGCGCTGCTTGTGTCGATGCCATCAGGGGCATGGGCGGCAAAACGCGTCGCGCTGCTGATCGGCAATGAGAAATATGAAGCGACGTCGCCGCTCAACAACCCCGCCAACGACGTCGAACTGATGAAGGCTTCTTTTGAGGATGCCGGGTTCGACTCGGTGACGACGGTGCACGACGTCGGTCGCCAGGACATGGTCAAGGCCCTGCGCGACTTCGAGGATCTCGCGACCGGTGCCGAAGTTGCGATCGTCTATTACTCAGGCCATGGCATGGAGATGAATGGCGAGAACTTCCTGCTTCCCGTCGACGCGCAACTGAAGACTGACAAGGATATCGAGGACGAGGCGATCGGCCTCGATCGAGTTCAGCGTTCGCTCGAAGGCGCGACCAAGCTCAAGCTGGTGATTCTCGACGCCTGTCGCAACAATCCTTTCGAGCAGAGCATGACGCGTTCGATCTCGACCAGGGCCGTTTCGCGCGGACTGGCGCGCGTCGAGCCCGAATCGGCCGATCTGCTCGTCGCCTTCGCCTCGAAGGCCGGCACGGTCGCGCTCGACGGGGAGGGCAATAACAGCCCCTTCGCCACGGCACTCGCCAAGTATCTGACGGAACCGGGCGTCGATGTCCGCATCGCGCTTGGAAAGGTTCGCGACGAGGTGGTGTCGGTGACCAATCGCGGCCAGGAGCCTTTCGTCTACGGCTCGCTCGGCGGCGCCCAGATCTTTCTCAACATCAAAGAGGTGAACATCACCGTCACCAACAATGGCGGACAGCTGTCGCCCAACAGCCAATCCGAGGCGGCTGCCGACTGGCAGAACATCCGCGATCTCGCGGACAAGGACCTGTTGACCGCCTTCCTGGCCAAGCATGGTTCGGACCCGGTCTACAAGATGCTCGCCGAAAAGAAGTTGAAGCTCTTGAGCGAAGCCGAGCAGACATCGAGCGTGACGCCGGACGAGATTGCCTGGGACGCCTTGAAGCAGTCGACCGATGCGGCGGCGCTGACGCGCTTCATCGAGCGCTACCCTGACAGCAAGCACAAGGCGGAGGCCGAGCAGCAAATTGCGGCCCTCGAGCCACAGAAGGGCCTCAACGTCTCGCCGACCGGCAAGGACACCCAGGCTTCGCGCGATTGCTATCTGCTTGCCGGCGAGCCGCAGTCGATGCCCGGTTTCCTCGGGGTCAATTTCCTGAAGCTCGACGCCGAAAGGGCGCTCACCGCCTGTGCCCAAGCCGTCAACGAAAACCCTGACGATATGATGCTCGTCAATATGTTGGGGCGCGCGCAGGACGCCGGGCGGAATTATGTCGAGGCGCGGCGCAACTACCGGAAGGCGGCCGACGGCGGCAACATGTATGCGTTGACCAATCTCGCGTGGTTCTCGGTATACGGGACCGATGGGCCGGTGGACGTCGACGAGGGCAAGCGCATGTTCGACCAGGCGGCCCGCGCCGGCAATGCCTATGGGCAGGCCTCGCTCGGCTGGCTCTATCGCGAGGGCTATGACGGCATCGCGCAGGACTATGCGGAAGCCGCCCGGTGGTATGAACTGGCGGCCAATCAGGGCTATGCCAATGCCATGGCGACGATGGGCTGGTTCTATCGCGAAGGTCTTGGCCTGCCGAAAGACCTCCAACAATCGCTCGCCTGGTATAAGAAGGCAGCCGAAAGCGGCGACGCCAACGCCATGTCGTCGCTCGGTTGGGCCTATCAGAACGGGCTGGGGACTGAGCAGAGCTACCCGGAAGCCAAGGTCTGGTACGAGAAGGCGGCCAACGTGGGTGATTCCTATTCCATGGCACTGCTCGGCTGGTTCTACGATATCGGCAATGGTGTCGCGCAGGACTATGTGCAGGCGCGCACCTGGTATGAGATGGCGGCCAACGCCGGCAGCGCCTATGCGATGGGCAACCTCAGTCGCCTCTATGATTACGGCCTCGGCACCAAGGCGGACGCGAAGGAGGCGGTTCGCTGGGCTGCAGCCAGCGTCGAGGGCGGCGATCCGGCGAAACTCGATGAACTGAAGAGCCAGCCCAACAATTTCACGCCCGCATTCCGCAAGGAAATGCAGAACCTGCTGAAGGACCGCGGGTATTATGGTGGTCCGGTCGACGGCGAGTTCGGCGCGGCGACCCAACAGGCAATCGAGCGCCTCGCGCGCAAATCGTAGGCAGCACGCGTGCGCCGATGCGGAATCACATCGCTGCGTACGCTGGTCTTGCCTGCGGAGATGAGGGCGAACACGACGCGGCACGACGGGTTGCCGATCGCGGCCCACATGAAAATGCGAGGATTTCCCGGAAACCGACAAAAAAATCTTGCATTGGCCGCTGAGTGACACTAGTCAGGCGCTAACGGAGAGGTGGCCGAGTGGTCGAAGGCGCTCCCCTGCTAAGGGAGTATACCGGAAACGGTATCGAGGGTTCGAATCCCTTCTTCTCCGCCATTATCCCAAATAGCCCCATGTCCTTTGCACCCCGCCCTTCGAGCGAGCATCTGGTCTCGGCTATCTCGCGACTGAATTTCATTTGTTGTGGTTCGTTGGCCGTGGCGGCAGTCGTCGCCAGGGGCGCCCGTGCATTCTTGGTGCTGGTGCTGATCTTTGCATCGTCCAGAATCACCTGGTCGGGGCGTTTGCCGAATCTCTGCGTTGATTCTGCTGATTCCTCAGGCCGCCATCCTTTCTCCACCAAGCGCTTTCTTGGAGCGAATGCTGTTTTAGGCATTCACTGGACATCTGAAACGGGGTTCGCGTCCAGCTTTTCCCCTGTTTTGGGCGGGTTTCTGCCTCTTTCTGAAACAGGCGACCCCCACCTTCCTTATGCTAACCCCCCGTCGCTAAAGGGTTTTCTTAATGCTTTGTTAATTTTCTGCGGGGGTCTGCGGCGATTTTGTGTCGTTTCAGCAACAGGCCTCGGCGAAGGGCGATGCAAAGGACGTGAACTCGCTAGTTGGACGTTGCGCCGGTGATCCGGTCTTGTATTTTCAACTCCGGAAGCAAGGGCGGTTGATCGTCCGACTTCTTGAACGTTGGGGATGGGGCAGGGAAAGCTGTCCTTCAGCAAAATACCCAGACCCGTTTGAAACTTTTGACTGGAGGTCAGAAATGAACATCAAGAGCCTTCTTCTCGGCTCCGCTGCAGCTCTCGCAGCAGTTTCCGGCGCTCAGGCAGCCGACGCTATCGTCGCAGCAGAGCCGGAGCCCATGGAATACGTTCGCGTTTGCGACGCTTTCGGCACTGGCTACTTCTACATCCCGGGCACCGAAACCTGCCTCAAGATCGGCGGCTTCATCCGTGTTCAGGGTTCGTTCGGTGAAGACGCTGCTGACAGCCGTTACAACCAGGGCAACCTGGGCGGTCAGTCCACGTCGGACTGGGACGTTTTCTCCCGCGCTTACATCTCGTTCGACGCCAAGAGCGACACCGAATACGGCACGCTCACTGGCTTCTTCGCTGCTGAGTTCAACGCTGACAACGACACCGACATCGGCGACAGCTTCATCGACGTTGACGAAGCCTACATCCAGCTCGGTGGCCTCAAGGCCGGCTTCTTCTACAACTGGTGGGATAAGGGCCTGAACGGCGAAACCGACTCGCTCGGCAACTTCACCGAATTCAACTCGATCGCCTACCTCTACGACGGCGGTTCGTTCCAGGCCGGTCTCTCGGTTGACGAACTCGAAGGCACCTCGACCAAGTCGAACGGTGTTGGCGTTTCCGGTATCGTTTCGGCTTCGCTCGGCGGCGTTTCCTTCGACCTGCTCGGCGGTTACGACTCTGAACTCGAAGAAGGCGCAATCCGCGCTCTGCTCTCGGCTGACCTCGGCCCGGGCGTCTTCCAGGTTGCTGGTATCTGGGCTTCGAACCCGAACGCTTACTGGGAAAAGTCTGAGTGGACCGTTGCTGCGTCGTACCGCTTCAACGCGACCGACAAGCTGGCCATCACCCCCGGCGTTCAGTACTTCGACAACCTGAGCCACGGCTCGCTCACCGACTTCAGCGGTGACGACGCATGGCGCGCTGGCGTCACGCTCGACTACAAGATCACCGAAGGTCTCGCGACCCGCGTGTCGGTTCAGTACGAAGATGCTGACGGCGAACAGGATCAGGTATTCGGCTTCGTCCGCCTGCAGCGCGACTTCTAAGATCGTCTGACCTCGGTCAGAAGAGAGAAACCCGGCTTTCGAGCCGGGTTTTTTCGTTTTGGTATGGCACCATGAATTTTGGTCCTGCACTTGCATCATCGTGCTTGAGGAGATCAGGGAGTAAAGACCGCGTCGGCGCGGCTTCCTTGGGTCAGCGCGAGCGCGCGAGGTCGTTTAGAAATGCGGTGATGGCGTCGCGTGGACCGTCCAGATGAAGCAGCGGCGCATGGCCCTGGCCAGGCGCGATGAAGGCGGTCATCGCATTATGTCGTCGGCGCATTTCGCGCACTGTCGTCTCTGAAAGAAGCCGCGAATGCTCGCCCCTGACGACCATCAGGGAGACCTGGTTCATGGCGTCAAAGGGTGTCCACAGATCGGGCAATGGTGTTTCGCGTGTCAATCCGCGCAGGGACTGCGCGATTGCTGGATCGAAATCGGGAACCGGGATGCCGTCCTCGTCGCGAAAAATCGCTTTGGCCATGTCCGACCAGTCGCCGTCGCTTAAGACTGGAAAGTCGCCGCCGTGCAGTGTCCTCAGGTAGCCGGGTGCCTTCGCCCAGCTTGGCGGAGCGGCGCTGGAGTTGAGGTAATCCCGGATCGCAAGCAGACCTTCAATTTCGATCACAGGCCCGATATCGTTGAGCACTGCGGCTGCAATCAACGAAGGGGCGCGATCGACGAGGTTGTGGAGGATCAGGCCACCTCGCGATGTGCCGATAAAGATTGCCTTTTCGACCGCAAAGTGAGCACAGGCCGTTATCACATCGGTCGTTTCGACGACCACCGTGTAGTGGCTCTTATCAGCGTCGCGTTCCGAGTTGCCGCGCCCCCGATAATCCAGTGCGATGACGGGAATGCCCCGTGACGTCGAAAGAAAGCTTGCGAGTTCGTGAAAGTCCCGGCTGTTGCGGGTGAGGCCCGGGAGGCAGATGATTGGTGTCGCCGCGGATGGCGAAGGGGGAGGGCCGTAGCTTCGGGCGTAGAGAAGCAGCCCATCGGAACTACGGAAGTTATGCTCTTGGAATACGTCTTGGCCCATGCTGCTCCCTCTCGGACAGCTAAAATCTATCCGTTTGAAGGTGAGGAGCAAGTTGTTCGGGCCGACATAGCTGTTCGGCGGCCCGAGCGTGGCTGGCGATAGCCAACGGATGTGACTTTTCCCCTTGCGTTGGCAGCGGTCTGCTCAACAACTTTTTAGCTCAATAGGGCGAGCTACATTGGCGTCGCGGGCCGCCATAGGGCTGGTAGCTGTTGTCCCAGGCCCTATAGGAACGATAGCGCGCATAACACCAGCGCTGGTGTGCATTGCCGCTGACGGCTCTTGGTCCGTTGTAGTATCTCGGTTGGCTCAACAAACCGCCGATGATCGCGCCTGCGGCCAGTCCGCCGATCACCGCCCCGACGTCGTTGTCGTCGTGGTCATAGTGGCGGCGATATCGATCCCGGTAGTATCTGTCGCGGTAGTACCCGCTGCGATTATAGTCGCGGTAGTCGCGGTAGTCGCGATCCCGATAATAGCCATGTCGCCCGCGAAGTTCGCAATAGGGAACGGCGCAACTGGATCGGCTCTTGCGTTCTTCGCCGCGCTCGTAGGAGAATTGAACCTGTTGGACATTGGTCGTCCCGGAGACGATCGGCGGAGCGCTCGGGAACGCGCCGGCGGGCGGCACGCTGCTCAAGGCGGTCGCCAGCGAAAGGGCGACGATTGTCAAGGTCTTCATAACGTTCACCATTTCCTTCGGAAAAGTCTGGCTTTAGAAGGGAAATGGTTGAAGGCGTGGTTTGTGCCGTTGACGCTGATCACAATTATTTGATCGCGGCTGAGGCCGGCTATTGCCGTCCCATTCTCAGGTCTTCGACGATATCGGCTTTTTGCCCGAGCCTCGATTTGTAGACCTGATAGTTCTCCATCACCCGTTGGACATAGGTGCGCGTTTCCTGAAACGGAATGCGTTCGATCCAATCGACGACCTCGTCGATCGGCTTGCCGCGCGGGTCGCCGTAGCGGTCGAGCCATTCCGGAACGCGGCGCGGGCCGGCATTGTAGGCGATAAAGGTGAGGATGTAGGAGCCGCCGAAACTGCTGATCTGTTCGCCGAGATAATGCGCGCCGAGCGTGGCGTTGTAGCCGGCGTCGCTCGTCAGCCGGTCCTGCGAGTAGGCAAGGCCGTAGCGGCTGGCAACGCCCTTGGCCGTTCCCGGCATCAACTGCAACAGACCGCGGGCGTTGGCGGTGGAGATGGCGCCCGGGTTGAAGGCGCTTTCCTGGCGCGCGATCGCATAGGCGAGTGCCTTGCCGGAGCCGTCGATATTGGCGCTTGACGGGATCACGCCCACGGGAAACGCGAGCGCTGCAACATCGATTCCGCGCCCAAAGGCAATCTTGCCGACCTGTAGGGAAAGCTGGTGGTTGCCGGTTCTTTCCGCTCGGGCGGAAAGTAGCGCCAGTTCGCCGGGGCTCGTCAGTTCGTCGGCAAGCGCCCGGTAGATGCTGTCGGCGCGCCAGGTGTGGCCTGTGCCTTCAAGCCGCGTGATGGCGCGCACCGCCTCGCGGCTTTCGAACCGCGATCGGTCGTCTGCCGTCGGGGCCGGATAGGCGACGTTCAGCGTCTTGCGACCCAGCCGGGCGGCTGCGAGTTGCCCGTAGAACGTTCCGGGATAGCGGGCTGCGTTTGCGAAATACCCGTTGGCGTCACCCGGTCCGCCGGCCTCGGCCGAGCGGCCGAGCCAGTACCAAGCGCGCGAAGCGGAGAGGGGACGGCTCGACACATCCAGAATGCGGCGGAAGTGACGCGCTGCGGTCGCCGGGTCCTCCATGCCGCGCAGGGCATACCACCCGGCATGAAACTCGGCGTCGATAATATCGGTCGCGTCAGTCGCGAGATGGCCGGCGGCGATCCGATAGGCGCCTCGAAAGTCGCCACTGTCGAGCAGCCCGCGGCTGACGACCCTTTGCTCGACCCACCATTCGCCAGGGTTGACCAGGGCGCTCTTGTCCTTGGGCATGCGCGCAAGGAGCTTTGCTGCTTCCTCGTATTTCTTTTGTTTGCGCAGGTGCTCGATCTGAATGAAGAGATAGGCTGCGTCCTTGCGCCAGGCAGGATCGACCGCTGCGATGAGGGCCGGCGCCTTGTCGCTGCCACGGCTGACCGCCGCCCAGGCGCGATAAAGCGATTGAGCGTTTCCTAGGTCGCCGAACCGTTCGGCCTGCTCGACGCGGTTGCGATAGAGAAGCAGCACCATGCGGTGCTGATGATTGTCTGTGGTCAAGAGGCCGGAAAACTCGTCAAGGATCTTGGTCTCGATGTCCTTGTCGAGCGTGTCACGTTGCCAGATTGTACGCAGGTTCTTGGCGGCTATGTCGGCTTTTCCGGTGGCGACGAGAGCACGCGCAAGAATGAGGGAGCCTTCCGTCGTTTCCGGCTGCGTGTTGCCGAAAGCGGCGAGCACATCGGCCGCCGGCGGGTTCTCTCGATAGAGCGCTCGTTCGGAGTTGGCGCGCAGCGATTTTAGCCCCGGCCATCCCTGCAATTCCCGTTGGGCATCGGCGATTTCAAAGGAAGGTACGCCCCGCTGGCCGGAAACGGCGATCGCCCAGGTCAATATGTGCCGGTCGAGCGTGCCTTCGGTCATCGCGTCGCGTACGGCAATCGCTGCGGCCGGCTGCTTGTTGGACAGAGCATCGAGCCCCGCCTTGAGATCGCTGCTGACGGGTCCGGCAGCCGTCGCGATGGCATTCGTGGTTTCGTTCGCGGCAATGGGAGCTGCCTTGTCCAAGAGCGCGGGCTTGCGTGTCGGAACTGGTATGCGGTCAAGGGTTTCTGCGTTGCCCGTTGGCGCTGCCAGAAGCACCGCGCCGATGATGGCGGCGACAGGCAGATATATTGACCCGCGCATCAAGAACCCCGTGTTCCCCGTGTCCAACATTCATCCGCCGCCAGATTGCCCGATGACAAGACGGGCGGCCAGTATCGATCGTAACAATTGCGCCAAACCCGCTCTCGCCCTGGTTGGGCGGTCGTGATTATGCAGGCCAAACATCAAGCTTTTGCATGAAAACCGGCGTGAAATGCCGTGTTACAACGCTTGCCGCAGCCACCTCACATGATTATGGTGCGGCAGTTTTTTAACCGTCGATTACGGCCAAAGCATGAGTGCAGACTTCGCTTTTACGCCGTCAGGAGTTGTGCATGTTCAAGGGTTCCATTCCCGCTCTCGTAACACCGTTCACCGCCACCGGCGCGGTGGATGCGGATGGTTTCGTCGCGCATGTGGAATGGCAGATAAAAGAAGGCAGCCATGGCCTGGTGCCCGTTGGCACCACCGGCGAGTCTCCGACCCTTTCACATGATGAGCACAAGAAGGTGGTCGAGCTCTGCATCGAAGCGGCTGCCAAGCGCGTGCCTGTTATCGCCGGCGCCGGCTCCAACAACACGACGGAAGCGATCGAGCTTGCACAGCACGCCGAAAAGGCTGGCGCCGATGCGATCCTCGTGGTTACGCCCTACTACAACAAGCCGACGCAGAAGGGCCTCTTCGCGCACTATGCCGCGATCGCCGAGAGCGTGAAGCTGCCGATCGTCATCTACAACATCCCCGGCCGCTCGGTCGTGGATATGAGTGTCGAGACCATGGCGGCGCTCAGCAAGGCTTACGCCAACATCATCGGCGTCAAGGATGCCACCGGCAAGATCGAGCGCGTCTCCGAGCAGCGCATGGCCTGTGGTCCGGAGTTCGTCCAGCTTTCGGGCGAAGACGCAACCGCGCTCGGCTTCAACGCCCATGGCGGCGTTGGCTGCATTTCGGTCACGGCAAACGTTGCGCCACGCCTTTGCGCCGAGTTCCAGCAAGCGACGCTTGCCGGCGATTATGCCACGGCGCTTGCCTATCAGGACAAGTTGATGCCGTTGCACAAGGCGATCTTCATGGAGCCGGGTCTCTGCGGCGCCAAGTATGCGCTGAACCGCCTCGGTCGTATGAGCCGCACCGTGCGCTCGCCGCTGTTGCCGACGCTCGAGCCGGCAACCGAGGCCGCGATCGATGCAGCACTCAGACATGCAGGATTGATGAACTGATGGCACCCAAAGGAAGCCAGCGCACGGTCAATAAGGTTGTGGCGGAAAACCGTAAGGCCCGCTTCAACTACGAGATCGTCGACACCTACGAGGCCGGTCTGGTTTTGACCGGCACCGAGGTCAAGTCGTTGCGCGAAGGCAAGGCCAACATTGCCGAATCCTATGCGACGGACGAGGGCGGCGAGATCTGGCTGATCAACTCCTATCTGCCGGAATATCTGCAGGCGAACCGTTTCAATCATGAAACGCGGCGGCGGCGGAAACTGCTCCTGTCGAAGCGCGAGGTCAATCGGTTGCAGGGCGCCGTCAACCGCGAAGGCATGTCGCTGATCCCGCTGAAGATCTACTTCAACGATCGCGGCCGCGCCAAGTTGGAGCTGGCGCTCGGCAAGGGCAAGAAGCTGCACGACAAGCGGGAGAGCTCGAAAGAACGCGACTGGAACCGGCAGAAAAGCCGCCTGCTGAAGGACCGTGGCTAAGAGAAATCGCTTTGCGTTGCGTCCGCCAAAGACGGCCGATGCAACGCAGCTGTCGGCCACGGCGCGCTGAAAGCCCTGCCTGCAATTTTTGATATTTATTGAGAGAACTCAACGATCGACGTCGTTGACGCGGACTGGTTCAAGCGGCGCTCGCGCAATCGCGATCACGCGCCTTGCGTTCGAATGAACGCCTCAGATCTCGACCGGATCGGCCACCGGCTCGGTGTTGTGTCGCGGGGTACGTTCGGACGGTTCGCGGCCGATTTCGGCACGCAGCGTCGCAAGATCGATAAAGTGGTCGGCCTGGCGGCGCAGGTCGTCGGCAATCATGGGCGGCTGCGTCGACATGGTCGAAACGACAGAAACCTTGCGCCCCCTGCGCTGCAGGGCTTCCACCAGCGTGGTGAAATCGCCATCGCCGGAGAAGATGACGAGGTGATCGACGGTTTCGGACTGTTCCATGGCATCGATCGCCAGTTCGATATCCATATTGCCCTTGATCTTGCGGCGGCCGAGCGAGTCGGTGAATTCCTTGGCCGGCTTCGTCACGACCTTGTAACCGTTATAGTCTAGCCAATCGATGAGCGGGCGGATTGAAGAGTATTCCTGATCCTCGATGAGGGCCGTGTAGTAGTAGGCGCGCAGCAGATAGCCGCGCTTCTGGAATGCTTTCAGGAGCTTACGATAGTCGATGTCGAAGCCGAGGCTTTTCGATGCCGCATAAAGATTCGCGCCGTCGATAAAGAGTGCGATTTTTTCGCGGGGGTCGAACATCGTCTTTCCTTTTTCAATCGCGGCGCATCAAAGGCCGCCTGCCGGCGGGTGCGCAAAAGTAAGTCGATTACATTAATAATTGCTGATATGGCAAATAATGTAGCTTATGTATTGCATTATTCCAGCCGCGCGCTCGCGAATATAGCTAGTTTTAGCAGTTGCTATAGATCGTCCACATCTCTGGGTCGCTTTTTCCATCAGGGGCTTTATTTATGGCCAGAAAATGCAACCGTAATGTGTGAGCGACGTCTCCAGCTCATTCGCATCGCATTTTATCACGAAGTGTGACGTTACGTGAGCGTCCCTTGAAGGAAAAACTTGAACTTGCCTTGTTTTGATTGTATCCGGGCGCTTAATTCCAGAAATCGGACCCGATGAGGCGCCGTCAGGCGACTGCTCCGGTTTCGTGTTGTCAATCCGTGCAGCGGCGATGCCGCCGCGCTTCGAGCCCAAAAGGACAGGCAATGGCCCGCGTCACCGTCGAAGATTGCATCGACAAGGTCGATAACCGTTTCGAACTCGTTCTGCTTGCCAGCCACCGCGCGCGCCTGATTTCTCAGGGCGCCGCCATCACCATCGATCGCGACAACGACAAAAACCCCGTCGTCGCGCTCCGCGAGATTGCAGACGAGACCCTGTCTCCCGGCGACCTCAAGGAAGACCTGATCCACTCGCTGCAGAAGCATGTCGAAGTGGACGAGCCCGAGCCCGATCCGGCTTCGCTGCTACAGACCGATGCCGAGACGACGTTTACCGAAGTCGCCGAAGACGAAGATCAGCCGGAAGCCATCACCTTCGACCGCATGTCGGAAGAAGAACTGCTTGCCGGTATCGAAGGTCTGGTGCCGCCGGAAAAGAGCGACGACTACTGAGATCCGTCGCGGAACGCCCGTTCCCACGTGTTTTCAAAGCAGTGCGCCACTCGTATGATTGGCGCACTTTTTTATTGATTTCTTCTAGAGCGGGAAAAGGAAAGTGTTTGCGGTTTTCCGCCCGCATCCCGCTCTAAATTAGGAGAACGATCACGTTTATGATTTTAGGTCGATGGGACCTGAAATCATCATGATCTAGAGGATCGCCAGCGAATGATGCGCCAATACGAGCTCGTTGAGCGCGTGCAGAAGTACAAGCCCGACGTCAATGAAGCCTTGCTCAACAAGGCTTACGTCTATGCGATGCAGAAGCATGGCCAGCAGAAGCGGGCAAGCGGCGATCCCTACATATCCCATCCTCTGGAGGTGGCGGCGATCCTGACCGAGATGCGTCTCGACGAGTCGACCATCGCCGTTGCTCTTCTGCACGACACGATCGAGGACACGACGGCCACACGGCAGGAAATCGACGATCTCTTCGGCGAGGATATCGGCGCGCTCGTCGAAGGACTGACGAAGATCAAGAAGCTCGATCTCGTCACCAAGAAGGCCAAGCAGGCGGAGAACCTGCGCAAGCTGCTGCTCGCCATTTCGGACGATGTGCGGGTTTTGCTCGTGAAGCTCGCCGACCGGCTGCACAACATGCGCACGCTCGACCACATGTCGGCGGAAAAGCGCGCCCGCATCTCCGAAGAGACCATGGATATCTACGCGCCGCTCGCCGGCCGCATGGGTATGCAAGACATGCGTGAGGAGCTTGAAAACCTCTCGTTCCGCCATATCAATCCCGAGGCCTTCGAAACGGTCACCCGGCGGCTGGAGGAATTGTCCGAGCGCAACGAGGGCCTGATCAAGAAGATCGAGGACGAGCTTCGCGAGCTGCTTCAGGCCGAGGGCCTGAAGGCGGCGCAGGTGAAGGGTCGGCAGAAGAAGCCCTATTCGGTCTTCCGCAAGATGCAGTCGAAGTCGCTGTCCTTCGAGCAGCTGTCCGACGTCTGGGGCTTCCGCATCATCGTCGACGATATCCCGTCCTGCTACCGGGCGCTCGGCATCGTCCATACGCGCTGGCGCGTCGTCCCGGGCCGCTTCAAGGATTACATCTCGACACCGAAGCAGAACGACTACCAGTCGATCCACACCACCATCGTCGGCCCGTCCCGCCAGCGCATCGAGCTACAGATCCGCACCCGACGCATGAACGACATCGCCGAATACGGTATCGCGGCGCACTCGCTCTACAAGGACAGGGAGGGCAAAGAGGGTGCGTCGGCAGATGCGGCCCTGTCGCCGACGTCGAACGCCTATTCCTGGCTCCGGCGCACGATCGAATCGCTCGCGGAAGGCGACAACCCGGAAGAGTTCCTGGAGCACACCAAGCTCGAACTTTTCCAGGATCAGGTATTCTGCTTCACGCCCAAGGGCCAGTTGATCGCACTGCCGCGCGGCGCGACGCCAATCGACTTTGCCTATGCCGTTCACACAAATATTGGTGACACCTGCGTCGGCGCCAAGATCAACGGCCGTATCATGCCGCTGGTCACCCGCCTCAATAATGGCGACGAAGTGGAGATCATCCGCTCGGGCATCCAGGTGCCGCCGCCGGCCTGGGAAGAAATCGTCGTTACCGGCAAGGCCCGCTCGGCGATCCGCCGCGCGACGCGTGCGGCCATCCGCAAGCAATATGCCGGCCTCGGCTATCGCATTCTTGAGCGCACCTTCGAGCGCGCCGGCAAGAGCTTTTCGCGCGAGGCGCTGAAGCCGGCGCTGCATCGGCTCGGTCAGAAGGAAGTCGAGGACGCCATCGCCTCCGTCGGCCGTGGCGAGCTTTCCTCGCTCGACGTGCTGCGTGCGGTCTTCCCGGATCATCAGGACGAGCGGGTCACGGTGAAGCCCAGTGCCGACGACGGCTGGTTCAACATGCGCAGTGCCGCCGGCATGGTGTTCAAGTTGCCGGGCCGCGGCAAGGATGCCAACGGTGTCGCCCACGTCGAGGGGCCGGAGGCCCTGCCGATCCGCGGTCTCTCGGGCAATGCCGAGGTTCATTTCAGCCCGGCCGGGGCCATCCCGGGCGACCGCATCGTCGGCATCATGGAGAAGGACAAGGGGATCACCATCTACCCGATCCAGTCGCCGATCCTGCAGAAGTTCGATGACGAGCCGGAGCGCTGGATCGACGTGCGCTGGGATCTGGACGAGGCCAACAGCAGCCGCTTCATCGCCCGCATCGCGATCAGCGCCCTGAACGAGCCGGGGACGCTGGCCGAGGTGGCTCAGGCGATCGCCACCAGCGACGTCAACATCCGGACTTTGTCGATGGGGCGCGTGGCTGCGGACTTCAGCGAACTGCAGTTCGACCTCGAAGTCTGGGACCTGCGCCAGCTCAACCACCTGATCACGCAGCTCAAGGAATTGCCGAGCGTGTCCATGGTGAAGCGCCTGTTCGAATGAGCCGACTGGCCGCGCCTTGCGCAAATGCCTGCAAAACAGGCAGCCTGCGCGGGGCGAAATGGCAAGCCATGCCATCAGCGCATGGCTGCCGCTATTTCCTGTGTCTGGTGGAACAGGGACCTCTAAACTATCTTCTCGGTCGGGAGGTAAACAAAGAGGTTTGCCATGTTTAGTCAGTTGAAGAAGATCACCCGCGCTCTGCGCGTCCCCACTCAGGAAGAGCGCGAGCTCGCCTATCTCAATAACTCGGTCGACCGTATCGACCTCGAGTACCGCCAGCGCCAGATCGATCGCGGCCTGTTCCGTAACTACTAAGCCCGCTGCGTCCCGTCTTCTGGCGGGATGCTGAGCCATGCGTTCGGTGGATGGCTCGCCTGCGACATGCGCGCGGCGCCTGTGCGGGTTGCAAGCGACAGGCAGGACGCCTATCTTGCGGCCAGAAAACAGGCGGACGCGCGGTCTTGTGCCGGCTGACGGCTTCAAGACGCGGTCATGACGGCATAATGTTATTCAGGCGCAGAAAACCGGTTACGATTTCCGAAAGGCTGCGGTCCATCGTTTGGCCGCGCAAGGGTTTTGCACGCGGCCTGCGTTATGTGACGCTGCGTGTGTTGCGCCTTTCATCGACACCGCATTCGATTGCCGTCGGCGTGGCGGCGGGTGCCGCTTCGTCTTTCACGCCGTTTTTCGGTCTGCATATCCTTATTGCGGTTGCGCTCGCTTTCCTGTTCTCGGGCAATCTCGTGGCGGCGGCGATCACGACCGCGCTCGCCAATCCCGTCACGATCCCGATGATCCTGACGGCGTCCTACGAACTCGGGACGGCAATCCTCGGCGTCGAGAGCGCACACGCTGCGAGCTCGGCCGACGTCATGCGCATGGTCGAGCACCTCGACCTTCCGGCCCTTTGGGGTCCGGTGTTCAAGCCGATGCTGGTCGGCTCATTGCCGCTCGCGGCAGGCGGCGCCGTCCTTTCCTATATTGCGGCCTACCAGGCGGCCCGGCTCTTCCAAAAGCGCCGCCGGGCACGCACCAAAGAGCTCGGATCCTCTTCATGATCATAGGCATAGGCAGCGATCTGATCGATATCAGGCGGATCGAAAACTCGCTTTCCCGCTTCGGCGAGCGCTTCGTTCAGCGCTGTTTCACCGAAATCGAGATCGCCAAGTCCGAAGGGCGGAAGAACCGCGCGGCATCCTACGCCAAGCGCTTCGCCGCCAAGGAAGCCTGTTCCAAGGCGCTCGGCACAGGCCTCGCGCAGGGCGTCTTCTGGAAGGACATGGGCGTCATCAATTTGCCGGGCGGCAAGCCGACAATGAACCTGACCGGCGGTGCCGCCGCGCGTCTGGAGCAGATGTTGCCGCCGCATCATCGCGCCGCCATTCATCTGACGATCACCGATGATTTTCCACTGGCCCAGGCCTTCGTGATTATCGAGGCGCTGCCCGTTGCCCCGATTGAGGGAACGGTTTAGAGCATTCCGCTGGAAAAACCGGCCCTGACCGATTGAAGGGGCGGCGGTTTGCAGCATATGAGACCGGGATTGCGCGCAGTCCAAAGCCGGACCGAGAGTACGGACAAAAGTTGAGAGCAGGCCCCGCGCGGGCGTTGCGATGATAAAGGAACACAGTAGCGTGGCAGAAAAGACAGAAGCGAAGCAGAGCGGCCTCTGGGAGAACGTGAAGGTCGTCATCCAGGCATTGCTCCTGGCCTTGGTCATCCGTACGGTTCTCTTTCAGCCCTTCACCATTCCGTCCGGCTCGATGATGCCGACGCTGCTGGTTGGCGACTACATCTTCGTCAACAAGTTCGCCTACGGCTTCTCCAAGTACTCGCTGCCGCTTTCGCCCGATCTGTTCTCCGGCCGCATCTTCGCAAGTGAGCCGAAGCGCGGCGATATCGTCGTCTTCCGTTTCCCGCCGAACCCGGATATCGACTACATCAAGCGCCTCGTCGGCCTGCCGGGCGACCGCATCCAGGTGCGCAACAGCATCCTCTACATCAACGACAAGCCGGTCGAGCGCACGCCGGATGGCGGCTTCCGCGCCGACGACCAGTACGACACCGGCGGCGACGTTCCGGTTTTCCGCGAAACGATGGACAATGGCGTCTCCTATGACACGCTTGACCAGTTCCCGGATGCGCGCGGCGACAATACCCGCGAATTCATCGTGCCCGCCGGCCATTACTTCATGATGGGCGACAACCGCGACAACTCGGCTGACAGCCGCTTCGACGTCGGCTTCGTGCCTGCCGAAAACCTCGTCGGCCGCGCCAGCATGATCTTCTTCTCACTCGGTCACGACACGTCGTTCCGCGAAGTGTGGAAGTGGCCGACGAACCTGCGCTACGACCGTCTGTTCAAGGCGGTCGAATGATGAAGTCGCGGTCGCTGGGCGCGGAGGATCGGGTAAAGCTTGAGGCCGTGATCGGTTATCAGTTCACGGAGAAGGAGCGCCTTGATCGGGCGCTCACCCATTCCAGCGCGCGAAGCGCCAAGGGTTCCAACTATCAGCGCCTCGAATTCCTGGGTGACCGGGTGCTCGGGCTTTGCGTGGCGGAGCTTCTGTTCCAGACCTTTCGCGATGCCAATGAGGGCGAGCTTTCGGTCCGGCTGAACCAGCTCGTCAGCGCCGAAAGCTGCGCCAAGGTCGCCGACGACCTGGAGCTGCACCAATTCATCCGCACAGGCTCGGACGTCAAGAAGATAACCGGCAAGGCGATGATGAATGTGCGGGCGGATGTGGTAGAGTCGCTGATCGCCGCCATCTATCTCGACGGCGGTCTCGAAGCTGCCCGCGGCTTCGTGCTGCGCCATTGGAAAGATCGCGCGGTGCGTGCCGATGGGGCGCGCCGCGATGCAAAGACCGAATTGCAGGAATGGGCGCATGCCAAGTTCGGCATCGCGCCGGCCTACCGGACGGATGAGCGCTCCGGCCCCGACCACGACCCCCGCTTCACGGTAACCGTCGAAGTTACGGGTGTCGCGCCGGAGACCGGAACAGACAGATCCAAGCGCGGAGCCGAGCAGGTGGCCGCGACGAAATTGTTGGAACGCGAAGGCGTGTGGCGGAAGAGTTCCGCCGGAAATTGACGGAAAACATGACGGACATGGAAAAAGATACGGCCGCCGAAGGCGCGCCGACCCACTCGGGCTTCGTGGCGATGATCGGAGCGACCAACGCAGGCAAGTCGACCCTGGTCAACCGCCTCGTCGGTGCCAAGGTTTCGATCGTCAGCCACAAGGTGCAGACGACGCGCGCGATCGTGCGTGGCATTGCCATTCATGACAACGCCCAGATCGTTTTCATGGACACGCCCGGCATCTTCAAGCCGCGCCGCCGGCTCGACCGCGCCATGGTCACGACCGCCTGGGGCGGCGCCAAGGATGCGGACGTGATCATGTTCCTGATCGACAGCGAACGCGGCCTGAAGGGCGATGCGGAAGCGATCCTCGAGGGGCTGAAGGAAGTGCACCAGCCGAAGATCCTGGTGCTGAACAAGATCGACCAGGTGCGTCCCGAAGACCTCTTGAAGCTGGCGGCTGCCGCCAACGAGACGATCAAGTTCGAGCGCACCTTCATGATCTCGGCGCTGAACGGCTCGGGCTGCACGGATCTGATGGATTACTTGGCTGAGACGCTGCCAGAAGGCCCCTGGTACTATCCGGAAGACCAGATCTCCGATCTGCCGATGCGCCAGCTTGCCGCTGAAATCACCCGCGAAAAGCTCTTCCTGCGGCTGCACCAGGAACTTCCCTATGCCTCGCATGTCGAAACCGAGAAGTGGGAAGAGCGCAAGGACGGCTCGGTGCGCATCGAGCAGGTAATCTACGTCGAGCGCGAGAGCCAGAAGAAGATCGCGCTTGGCAAGGGCGGCGATGCGATCAAGGCGATCTCGACCGCATCGCGCAAGGAGATCTCCGAGATCCTTGAGCAGCCGGTGCACCTGTTCCTGTTCGTCAAGGTACGCGAAAACTGGGGCGACGACCCCGAGCGCTTCCGCGAAATGGGCCTGGAATTTCCGCGATAAGGCCGCACGCACACCGTTTGGTGTGATGTTCTACGGCACCCGTTGAAACGGGTGCCGTATCAAACGCAGGCGGCCTCAGGCGCCCGCTATCAGCTTTCCTTTTGCATCGAGAACCGGTTCGCCGTCCTCCTTCGAGAACGGGCCCTTGTGCGTGTCCGGCAGGATGTCGAGCACCCGTTCGGATGGACGGCAGAGCCGCGTTCCGATCGGCGTCACCACGAAGGGGCGGTTGATGAGGATCGGGTGGGCCATCATTGCGTCGATCAGCCGTTCGTCGCTGACCGTGGGCTCGCCAAGCCCGAGTTCCGCATAGGGCGTGCCTTTCTCGCGGAGTGCGTCCCGCACCGTCAGGCCGGCATCGGCAATCATTTTTTCCAGCGCCTGCCGCGACGGCGGCGCCTGCAGATACTCGATCACCGTCGGCTCGATACCGGCGTTGCGGATCATCGCCAGCGCGTTGCGCGAGGTGCCGCAGGCGGGGTTGTGGTAGATCGTGACGTTCATGCGCTTGCCTTCCGCGGTGTTGAGACCGCCGCTGCGGCCAGCTTCGACGGTTGCTCAAAGCCATAGGGTCGAAGCTTGCCGCAGGCAAGTCGGCCGCCCGTGTCAGTTCGTACCGGCGTCAGCGACCTGCCGCTTTGCGAGCGCCGGGCCGATCATCTCGATCCGGTTGGTCCAGATGTAGCCGGAGAACCCTGGCGGTACCATTTCCAGATCCTGCATCGTGTCGATGCCGGTGGTGAAATCGCCGCCGCCATAGGGACCGAGCAGGATGATCTCGCTTCCGGCCGCCTTCATCCGTGCAGCGAAACGGTCGGGCCAGCCCCAGAGAAGCGGCGCATAATTGCCGGGCACGATCACAAACGTGTTCTTGCACGCGTCCGGCATCAGGCCGCTCCAGCCGTAGCCGAGATAACGGGTCAGGCACGCCATCGTCGACGTCCGGTCGTAGCCTCGCATCCCTTGCAGGCGTTTCAGCGTCTCGCGGGTCGGCTCCTCGCCGCCATAGACGCCGAACACGGCCTCCCGCCATTGCGGTTGCGCGTCGACACGCGTTGCGAGTTCAGCGCCTTCCTCGGCGCGCCGGCTCTTGAAGTTGATCAGGAACCTGCGGTCGGGCAGGGCGGCCAGCACCTCCTCGAGCGTCGGCATCTGGCCGACGCCCTTGCCGCGGAACGGGAAGGTCTTGCCGCCGTCTGCCGTGTAGCCATAGCCGATGTCGAGAGACTTCAGCGCCGTCATCGGCGTTTCCTCGGTGACGCCCTTGGCCTCGGTCCGGCAATCGAGCGTCCAGTCGTGGAAGACGGCGAACTGTCTGTCGGGCGTCAGATGCACGTCGAGTTCGACGACATCTGCGCCGGCGTCGAAGGCGGCCTGCATCGAGGCGATCGTGTTTTCGAGATAGGGATGCTCCGGCGTCCTGATGATCGTTGCCGTACACGTGTCCCTGCCGACGTTGTCCGTCGGATAGGTTTGATGCATGCCCCGGTGGGCAAGCAGTTTTGCGGTGCCCGCCGGCGGCGCGACGAACAATGATGTGTTCATCAACCACACGACCGCGACAAACAGCACGAAAATGGCAAGCGCTTTCTTCATCCTGATTCTCCTCTGGGAATCGGGATTGCCCGACATTGTGGCGCGACGATGTTGTTTTGCACGTATCGCGTGCGTGCGTGTCGCGGATTGCGAACAATGTGTCACCCGCGCGCGCGGTTGACCGTGGTCCGGGCCCCGTGAGAGGTAGCCGTCACAGACTTGCGATCCAGGAGAAAGAGATGCCGCAGCTCGTCGAGGGAAAATGGATCAAGGGCGACGTTGCGGCGAGCGAGATGAAGGGCGGCGCGTTCCATCGCGAGCCGACGCGGTTTCATCGCTGGATCACGCCCGATGGCAGGCCGGGCCCGGAAGGGCAGGAGGCCTTGCCAGCCGAGGCCGGGCGCTTCCGCCTGTTCGTTTCCTATCTCTGCCCTTGGGCCTCGCGTACGATCGCCTTCCGCAATCTCAAGGGCTTGCAGGACATTGTCGGCTTGACCGTTTCCAATCCGGAACTGGGCGAAGATGGCTGGGTCTATGACGAGCCTGTCGATGCCGGCGCGCGCGTCGGCAAGATCCGCTTCCATCACGAGCTCTATGTGGCGAGCGATCCGACCTACACCGGTAAGGTCTCTGTTCCCGTGCTCTGGGACATGCGCGAAGGGCGGATCGTCAACAACGAGTCCGCCGATATCATCCGCATCTTGAACTCGGCCTTCGATGGGCTCACCGGCAACCGGCTCGACTTCTACCCCGAGGCGCTGCGTGCCGAGATCGACCGCTGGAACGGCCCGATTTACGAGCGTGTCAACAACGGCGTCTATCGATCCGGCTTCGCCAAGACCCAGGGCGCCTATGACGAGGCGGTGGCAAGCCTCTTTGGCATGCTCGACGAACTGGAGGCCCACCTTGCGGACAATCGTTACCTCGCCGGCGAGCACCTGACCGAGGCCGACATCCGCCTCTTCGTCACCCTCGTTCGCTTCGACGCGGGCTATCACGGGGCGTTCAAATGCAACATCCGCCGGATCGAGGATTATCCGGCGCTGTCGAATTACCTCCGCGAGATCTACCAGTGGCCAGGCATCCGCGAGAGCGTACGCATCGACCATATCAAGCGCGGCTACTATGGCATCGTCCACATCAACCCGACGCGCATCGTTCCGGCAGGCCCGCTGCTCGATTTTGACCGGCCCCATGACCGCGCGCGTCTACCCGGTCTAGGCGTCGCTGAAATCTAGGTTTGTTTCTCAGCATTTGCTAAGGAAACAAATTTATGAGGGGCCATAAAGAACCCATTGTCAATCGATCGAAGCTTCCTACCTTATTTTGAGTTCTGATGGATAGGAGCCCGATGGCGGCTGCCTGACGAATTCGCGGCGATGTGCCCGCCGGATACCCGTGAGGCTACGCCCGTGCCGGTTCTCGCCGCTTCCGGACGCGCTGGCGCCTGTTCCCGATGCGCCCCGCGCAACCACTCCTGAAGCCCCGAAAGAGCCGACCCTTCGCATCTCTCATGCACCAGGACACGTTCGGTAGCTCTGGTAGGGGTGGGATATGAATGCAGCATTGTTGACATTGCTTCGCCGTCTGGTGCGCAACGGTAACCTGACGGTTGTATTTTCTTCCGGTGAAAAAGTGATCCTGGGTGACGGCAGCGGAAAGCCGGCATCAATCCGCATCATCGATGCGGAGGCGGAGGCGGCGATCGTTCGTGATCCCGGTCTTCGTTTCGGTGAAATGTATATGGACGGGCGTGTCGTCATCGAGAAGGGCGACATCTTTGATGTGCTCTCGATCGTCAAGGAAAACGGCATCGAGAACGCGGCCAATGCCACCAACACGATGACCGGCCTGTGGCATGTGTTGCGTCAGCAATTGCTGAGCCGAATCCCGGTCAATCGTAACCGGCACAACGTCGCCCATCACTACGACCTTGATCGCAAGCTTTTCGACCTGTTCCTCGACGAGGACTGGCAATATTCCTGCGCCTATTTTCAACCGCAGGGCATATCGCTCGATGCCGCGCAGCTCGCCAAAAAACGGCATATCGCGGCAAAGCTCCTGCTGGAGCCGGGCCAGAAGGTGCTGGAGGTCGGCTCCGGCTGGGGCGGCATGGCCATGTATCTGGCCGAATCCTCGGGCGTTGAGGTCACCGGCATCACGCTCAGCGAAGAGCAGCTGAAGGTCTCGCGGGATCGTGCCGCCAGGCGTGGGCTCTCCGATCGGGTCCGCTTCGAACTGCAGGACTACCGCACTCTGCAGGGCCGGCAGTTCGACCGCATCGTCTCGGTCGGCATGTTCGAGCATGTCGGCACCGGCAACTACGGCAACTTTTTCGGCAAGATGAACGCGCTGTTGAAGCCCGACGGCGTCATGCTGCTGCATTCGATCGGCCAGATCTACAAGCCCTGGGCCACCAACCCGTGGATCGAGAAGTACATCTTCCCCGGCGGCTATATCCCGGCGATTTCGGAGGTCCTGCCTTCCGTCGAGCGCACGCGGCTGCTGGTGAAGGATGTCGAAATCCTGCCGATGCACTATGCCTGGACGTTGAAAGCCTGGCGCGAGCGCTTCGTCGCCCGGCGCGAAGAGGCGATCAAGCTCTACGACGAGCGGTTCTTCCGCATGTGGGAGTTCTATCTGGCTGCGTCTGAGACGGCCTTCCTCTACGACAAGCACTTCATCTTCCAGCTGCAGATCTCACCGTCTCTCGGTGCCGTCCCTGCCTCGCGCGGCTATATCGAGGAGAGGGAGCGGCAATTGATCGAGTTCGAAAAGCGCCGGCCGCCGCTCGAGCCAGTCAACACCTGGGACGTCGTGCCCGAGCAGGAGCATGTCGAGCCTGCCGCCATGGCGTGCTGAACCATCGGCCGTCCCGCCTGAAAGCGGGGCGGCCGATCCATCTTCTGTGGAGTTCCGGTTTTCCGCTGAAGGCCTTCACTTGGCCTTCAAGGTCTGCGCCTTTATGGTCGCCGATCAAACAGCAAAGACGGAATTCCCATATGGCCAGCCCTGCAAAACCCATCGCCGCCATCATCGCCAGCGAAATCAAGGCGACACCTTCGCAGGTCGTCGCGGCGGTCGAGCTGCTCGACGAGGGCGCCACGGTGCCGTTCATCGCGCGTTACCGCAAGGAAGTGACGGGCGGGCTCGACGATACGCAGCTGCGTATGCTTTCGGAACGGCTGACCTATCTGCGCGAACTCGAGGCGCGCCGTGCATCGATCCTCGAATCGATCCGCGGCCAGGACAAGCTGACCGCCGAACTCGAAGCCAAGATCGCCGCCGTCGAAACCAAGGCCGAACTCGAGGACATCTATCTGCCCTATAAGCCAAAGCGCCGCACCAAGGCGGAAATCGCCCGCGAGCGTGGCCTCGGGCCTCTGGCAGAAGCGATCCTTGCTGATCGCTCCATAGCACCTGCCGACCGCGCCGCGGCCTTCCTGACTGCAGAGGTGGCCGATGTGAAGACGGCGCTCGATGGTGCGCGCGATATCATCGCCGAAGGCATGACGGAGAATGCCGATCTGCTCGGCCGCCTGCGCAACCACATGAAGGGGGCCGCCTTCCTGCGCGCCAAGGTCGTCGACGGCAAGCAGGAGGCCGGTGCCAAGTTCTCCGACTACTTCGATCATTCCGAGCGCTGGGCGACGACGCCAGGCCATCGCGCCCTGGCCATGCTGCGCGGCTGGAACGAAGAGGTGCTGTCCGTCGATATCGTCGTCGACCAGGACGATACCTCGCCGGTCAAGCCGGTCGAGCGCATGATCGCCGCCGCCTACAATGTCGGTGGCCACCTGCCGGGCGACAAGTGGCTTGCCGAGATGATCGGCTGGACCTGGCGCGTGAAGCTCTCCATGTCGCTGTCGCTCGATCTCATGCGCGAACTGCGTGAGCGCGCCGAGGAAGAGGCGATCCACGTCTTTGCCCGCAACCTCAAGGATCTGCTGCTGGCCGCACCTGCGGGATCGCGGGCGACCATGGGGCTTGATCCGGGCATCCGCACCGGCGTCAAGGTCGCCATCGTCGACGGCACCGGCAAGTTGCTCGAAACCACAACCGTCTACCCGTTTCCGCCGAAGAACGATGTCCGTGGCACCCAGGCGGAACTCGCTTCGCTCATTCGCAAGCACAAGGTGGAGCTGATCGCCATCGGCAACGGCACCGGCAGCCGCGAAACCGAAAAGCTCGTGACCGACATGCTCTCGCAGCTCCCGGCGCCGAAGCCGACCAAGGTCATCGTTTCCGAGGCCGGCGCCTCGGTTTACTCGGCTTCCGAAACCGCCGCCCTGGAATTCCCGGGTCTCGACGTTTCGCTGCGCGGTGCGGTCTCGATCGCCCGCCGCCTGCAGGATCCGTTGGCCGAACTCGTGAAGATCGAGCCGAAGTCGATCGGCGTCGGCCAGTACCAGCACGATGTCGACCAGTCGAAGCTCAGCCGTTCGCTGGATGCGGTGGTGGAAGACGCGGTGAATGCCGTCGGTGTCGATGTCAACACGGCTTCTGCGCCGCTGCTGGCGCGCGTTTCAGGCCTCGGCAAATCTTCCGCCGAGGCGATCGTCGCTCATCGCGATGCGACCGGCCCGTTTGCGAGCCGCAAGGAACTGTTGAACGTGCCACGGCTCGGCGCGCGCACCTTCGAGCAGTGCGCGGGCTTCCTGCGCATTCCCAACGGCAAAGAGCCGCTCGACGCCTCCTCGGTCCACCCGGAGGCCTATGGGGTCGCCAAGAAGATCGTTGCTGCCTGTGGTCGCGACGTACGTGCGCTGATGGGCGACAGCGTCGCGCTGAAGAGCCTCGATCCGAAGGTTTTCGTCGACGAGCGCTTCGGCTTGCCAACGGTCAAGGACATCCTTGCGGAACTGGAAAAGCCCGGTCGCGACCCGCGCCCGAGCTTCAAGACCGCGACCTTCGCCGACGGTATCGACGACATCAAGGACCTGAAGGTCGGCATGCAGCTCGAGGGCACCGTGACCAATGTCGCCGCCTTCGGCGCCTTCGTCGACATCGGCGTGCACCAGGACGGCCTCGTGCACGTGTCCCAGCTCGCGGACCGCTTCGTCAAGGATCCGCATGAGGTGGTAAAGGCCGGCGATGTGGTGACCGTTCGTGTCACGGAGGTCGATGTTCCGCGCAAGCGGATCGGCCTCACCATGCGCAAGGATGGTGGCGCCGAGACGGGCCGCGAGCCGCGGTCGGGCGCGCCGGGCGGCAACAACAATCGTGGTCCCGCCCCGCGCCAGCAGAAGCCGCAGCAACCGGCTCAGGGCGCCTTCGGTGCGGCGCTGATGGAAGCGATGAAGCGCAAATAGGGCAGGCCTTCGCCGCGGGCGCATCCGGCGTCCCCGGCCGCATGCTCTATAAATTAGCTAATTGTAATAATCCGGCCTTTCCACCATACTGACTGCAGGGCGGCGCGGACATATTGTGCCCATGCCGCAGCCGGCCGGCGACGGAAAGGTCAACGCAAACTCCTTCGCCGGGCGTCCGGTGAAAGGAGTTCGGTGATGGTGGGCAGTGCGATCCGCGGCCTGGCATTGGTCGCCCTCTTGGCGGCGGGCGTGGCGGCGCGTCCCGTTCCCGCGATCTCCCAGGCTCCGGTCAATTGTGCCGACCGGTCCGAAGTGATCGCGTTTCTGACGCGGCAATATCAAGAGAAGCAGGCGGCAACCGCGCTGATCAACCAGCAGGCGATCATGGAGATCTACGCTGCCGACAACGGCAGCTGGACGCTGATCGTCACCGACGTCAATGGGCGAAGCTGCGTCATCCTTGCCGGCAAGAGCTGGGAAACCCTGCCACCCTTGCCGATACCGAAAGCCTAGCTTCTTGGGGCTGAGCGGGCGCAGCCGCTCCTGTCAGAGCGACCGGCCGACGCTCGAATAGCTGAAGCCGTGCTTCACCACCTCGTCCTCGCGGTAAATGTTCCTGAGGTCGACGAGAATGGGCGTCTTCATCACGGTCTTGAGCCGGCGGAAATCAAGCGCCCGGAACTCGTTCCATTCGGTAACGATCACCAGCGCATCGGCTTCGTTGGCGGCCTCGTAGGGGTCGCTGGCGTAGTCGATCCCGTCGATCACCTTCTTCGCGTTTTCCATGCCCTCCGGATCATAGCCGATGACATGGGCGCCAGCGTCCTGCAGCGTCTGGACGACCACGATCGCCGGGCTGTCGCGCATGTCGTCGGTGTTGGGCTTGAAAGTGAGGCCGAGGATCGCGATCTTGCGGCCGCGCACGTCCCCGCCGGCCGCTGCGATGACCTTGCGGCCCATGGCCCGCTTGCGGTTGTCGTTGACGGCCACCGTCGTCTCGACCAGCCGCACCGGGCTGTCATAATCCTGCGCGGTCTTCACCAGCGCCAGGGTGTCCTTCGGGAAGCACGATCCGCCGTAACCTGGACCGGCATGCAGGAATTTCGAGCCGATTCGGCCATCGAGGCCGATGCCGCGGGCGACATCCTGGACATTGGCACCGACCCGCTCGCAGAGATCCGCCATCTCGTTGATGAAGGTGATCTTCATCGCGAGGAACGCATTGCCGGCATATTTGATCAGCTCGGACGTACGGCGCGAGGTGAAGACCAGCGGCGACTGGTTGAGATAGAGCGGACGATAGACCTCGGTCATCACGTCCCGCGCCCGCGCGTCGTCGCCCGAAAGGCCGATGACGATGCGGTCGGGCCGCTTGAAGTCCTCGATCGCGGCACCCTCGCGCAGGAATTCCGGGTTGGAAACGACGGCGAAATCGGCGTCCGGATTGGTTTCGCGGATGATGCGCTCTACCTCGTCGCCGGTGCCGACCGGAACGGTCGATTTCGTCACGATCACGGTGAACCCCTTGAGGTTCTCGGCAATCTCGCGCGCAGCCGCATGCACATAGGAAAGGTCGGCATGACCGTCACCGCGCCGTGACGGCGTGCCGACCGCAATGAAGATGACATCGCTGTCGGCGACGGCGGCAACGAGATCAGTCGTGAAGGTAAGGCGGCCCGAAGCGACGTTGCTGGCCACCAACTGGTCGAGGCCGGGTTCGAAGATCGGAATGCGCCCCTGCATCAAGGCGTCGATCTTGCTCTCATCCTTGTCGAGACAAACGACGTCGTGACCGAAGTCCGCAAAACACACGCCGGAAACAAGGCCAACATAGCCGGCGCCGATCATCGTGATTTTCATAGGCTCTTTCCCTTGTTGTGTTCCACAGCGAACTCAGTTCATAGAACGTGCAATTGCGTATTTTTGCAATTGCTTATGCGCTCAGGTTCACACCCATTTATGCTCGATTGCGCTTAAAGCAAGCCGTCCCGCCAGCAGAATAATCCGTGGGGAGTAGCGGGTGAGCGGCTCACCGGTTCGCGTTGTAGTAATCCTTGTACCAGGCAGCGAAGCGCGCCACGCCCTCTTCGACAGAAAGCGAGGGCTTGAAATTGGTCAGCGCTTCGAGAAGGTCGGGGGAGGCGTAGGTGCGGGGCACATCGCCCTGCTGCATCGGCAGCATGTTGCGCACCGCCGGCTTGCCGACCGCCTTCTCGACCGTTTCGACGAAGGTCATCAGTTCGACCGGCTGCCCGCCGCCGATATTGACCACGCGGAAAGGCCCCTGGCGCGAGAGCGTGTCCTCGGCCTTTTCCTCCGGCACGCGGTTTTCTTCCGCCGGCGCCACATGGGAAAGCCGGAGAATGCTCTCGACCAGGTCGTCGATATAGGTGAAGTCGCGGCTCATGCGGCCTTCGCCATAGATATCGATCGGCTGTCCCTTGTGGATGGCATCGACGAACTTGAACAACGCCATGTCGGGCCGCCCCCAGGGGCCGTAGACCGTGAAGAAGCGGAAGGCAGTGGTCGGCACCTTGTAGAGATGGGCATAGCTGTGCGCCATCAGCTCCATCGACTTCTTGGTGGCGGCATAGAGCGTCATCGGCTCGTCGGCACGGTCGGTTTCGGCAAACGGGATTTTTTCGTTGGCGCCGTAGATCGAGGAAGTCGAGGCCAGCATCAGGTGCTTAGGGTTAAGCTCCCGCGCCAGTTCCAGCATGTTCCAGGAGCCGACCAGGTTGGAATCCACATAGGCCTTCGGGTTTTCGAGGCTGTAGCGCACACCCGCCTGGGCGGCGAGGTGGATGATGACTTCGGGTTCGGCGAGCTCGGCCGCCCGGCGCAGCGCGTCTCTGTCCTCAAGCATGCCGACGACGGGCTTGAAGCCGTTCGAGCGGGCGAGGATCGCGTGCCGATTCTCTTTTAGCGTCACGTCGTAATAGGGGGTCATCCCGTCGAAGCCGACAACGAAATGCCCTTCGTCGATCAGCCGCTTGGCGAGGTGAAAGCCGATGAAGCCTGCGGTGCCGGTGATGAGGTAGCGCACGACGATGTCCCCAATTTACGTATCGGCCGTTCATACGAAGAAAGCCGATCGATTGAAAGCCGAAACCATCGGTCTGGTTACCGGTCGAGGTCCTGTTGCAGGGCGGACAGCACCGACATCGCATGGCCGGCATACTGGCTGATCCAGCGATCATGGATCGCCTGGATCGGCAATGCGTTCAGATGGTTCCAGCGTTCACGCCCCTCGCGGCGGACGAGTACGAGCTCGGCCTGCTCAAGGACTTTCAGGTGCTGCATGACCGTACAGCGGTCGAGATTGCTGAAGCGCTCGCAGAGCATGCCGGTGGTCTGCGGCTCCTGGCGCATGGCGTCGAGCATCTGCCGGCGCAGCCCGTTGGCGAGCGCCTTGAATACCAGGTCATCTTTCGAATCGGTTGACATGTTATGTTTCTATAACATACTCTTGTTGGCCCCGACAGGAGGAATACGCCATGCCCTTTGAATTTCGTGTGAACGGACGGATCGGCCGCCCTGTCGCCCAGGTTTTTGATGCGGTCGTCAATCCGGACCAGCTCAGCCGCTACTTCGTGACGCTCGGCGGCATCAGCGGGCCGCTGGTGGCCGGCGCAACCGTGACCTGGTGGGGCGAGGTGCCGATTCAGGTGGAGGTGGTCGAGCCCAACGAGCGTATCGTCTTTTGCTGGGGCGCCATGGTCGCCGAGGGCGAGGATGCCTACCAGACCCGTGTGGAGATGCGCTTCCAGCCGCTGGAGGATGGCGCCACGATGGTGACGATCGCCGAAACCGGCTGGCGCGAGAACGCGCAGGGGCAGAAGAGCTCCTACGTCAACTGCGAGGGCTGGTCGCAGATGCTCGCCTGTATGAAGGCCTGGCTCGAATACGGCATCAACCTGCGCGACGGCTATTACCTCAGCGAACTCTCAGGCAAGCCGGCGCTCGAGCCGCAGGCCTAGCCGGCCGGTCGTCTGCAGTGCGGCGCCGACTTGAGCGACGGGCGTTAATGTACCTGAATGCGCCGGGCGTCACTGAGGCGCGCCCGGCTGAGCATTCGGCGTCTCAATACATCGGAGGAAGGCCGCCATTGGCGGCGCTCGCCATGGGAATGCCGCCGGCCGGCTCCGTCATCGGCGGTTCGGCCTGCAGCACGACGACGCGCGAATCGACCGGTACGCGGCTGTAGAGGTCGATGATATCGGGATTGAAGAGACGGATGCAGCCGCTGGACACGGCCTTGCCGATCGACCAGGCCTCGGTCGTGCCGTGGATGCGGAACAGCGTGTCGCGGTTGCCCTGGAATAGATAGAGCGCGCGGGGGCCAAGCGGGTTGCGCACGCCCGGCTCCATGCCGCCGGCAAGCGGGCCGTAACGTTCCGGCTCGCGCGCCACCATCTCTTGCGTAGGCGTCCAGCGCGGCCATTCGGCCTTGCGCGCGATCCGCGCTTCACCTTCGAACTCAAGGCCGGCCTTGCCGACGCCGATGCCGTAGCGCATCGCCATGCCGCCATCCTGCACGAGGTAGAGGAAGCGGTTCTGGGTATCGATCACGATCGTGCCCGGCGGCTCATGCGTCTGATAGGCGACCTGCTGGCGCAGATAGCGCTTGTCGACCTTGCTGATGTCGATGGCATCCAGCGGGAATTTTTCGTTCGGCAGCGGGCCGTACATTGCCACATAGTATGGATCCGGTCCCTTCGGCTTGGCTGGCCCCGACGTGGTGACGCAGCTTGCGAGCGTCGAGGTGGCGAGAAGAAGGGCGAAGAGCTGCGCCAGGCGGCCGGCGCTGTTCCGGGACACACACATAATAAAGTTCTGATCCTGCTGATTGTCATTTTCGGGCGGGAGACACGGCTTTTGCCGCCCTTCCGTTCTAATGTCAAAGACGGCGTCGGGGCGGCGACAGCATGTCGCAAATGAGGCAACCATTAGGTGTGGCCGAAAGGCTACAGTCGGCAATGGCATTTTGCTTCCGCAAGACAGCTTGATCCGCTTTCGACCGCGGGTGTATGCCATAGCCATGCAATGGAGCGATCAGGCCATCATTCTCGGGATCCGGCGGCACGGCGAAAGCTCGGCCATCGTCGAGGTCATGAGCGCTACCCACGGCCGGCATCTCGGCATGGTGCGCTCGGGGCGTTCGCGCACGATGCAGCCGGTGCTGCAGCCGGGCAACTCGGTGGAGGTCACCTGGCGCGCCCGGCTCGACGAGCACATGGGCGAATTCCGGATCGAACCGGTGGAGCTGCGGGCCGCCCGGCTGATGGAAACGGCAACCTCGGTCTATGGTATCCAGGCGCTCGGCGCTCTTCTTAGGCTGCTTCCCGAGCGCGACCCGCATCCGCATCTCTACGAGGCGCTGACCGTCATCGTCGACCATCTCGCCGATCCCGCCGACGCCGGAGAATTGTTCGTGCGCTTCGAACTCGCAGTCCTCAACGACCTCGGCTTCGGGCTCGATCTCACCGAATGCGTTGCAACCGGCGCTCGTACCGAACTCGTCTATGTCTCGCCGAAATCGGGCAGGGCGGTCTGCCGGGAGGCCGGAGAGCGTTATGCCGACCGCATGTTGGCGTTGCCGGACTTCCTTTCGGCCGAAGCGCGAAGGGCTGCGGATCACGACAGCCTCGCCGCCGCCTTCCGCCTGACCGCCTTCTTCCTCCACCGCCATGTCTATGAGCCGCGCGGTCTCGACGTTTCTTCCGCCCGCGACGGTTTCGTCCATGCGGCGCTGAAGGCGCTGAAAGCGCAATCCTCAGCCGCCTGATTCCCAGGAGTTATCGATGTACCAAGAGCTTTATCCCGGCATGTCCGTATCCGGCGTCGGCGTGCTGTCGCTCGACCGCGTCGCCCGCGATGGCGGTCTCAAGGCAATGCAGGATCTTTTGAGCGGCGAGCTGCCGGCGCCGCCGATGTCGAAGACGCTGAAGTTCGGGTTGAGCGAAGTCGAGGAGGGTCGGGTGGTCTTCAAGGGGCTGCCGACCGAGGAACACCTCAATCCGCTTGGCACAGTGCATGGCGGATGGACGGCAACGATCATGGATTCGGCCCTCGGCTGCGCTGTCTTCACCACCGTCAAACCTGGGGAGGCCTATACGACGGTCGAGTTCAAGGTGAACCTCGTGCGGCCGCTACTGCCCGATATGGGCGAGGTCTTCTGCGAGGGGCGCATCGTGCATCGTGGCCGCACCATCGCGACCTCCGAAGCCTGGCTGCGCGACCGTAACGGCAAGTTGCTCGCCCACGGCACCGAAACCTGCGCCATCTTCCCGATCGACAATCTCAGGCGTTAAAGCAATTCCAGGAAAAGTGCGAAGCGGTCTTCCGCTCGGAATTGCGTCACTTCAAGCTGAGCAATTCCAGGAAAAGTGCGAAGCGGTTTTCTGCTCGGAATTGCGTCGCTCAAGCAATGTCGGAAGCAAGAAACGCCGCGCAGAATGGCGCGGCGTTCCTCTTTGTAATCGCAGTCCTGATCAGCCGATGCGGCCGCCGCCCTGCTTCGTTACGGCGACGACAGCCGGGCGTACCGGCATGTCGTCCTGGAAGTCCGGCCAGCGGGTGGCCGGCGTCTCGTAAGTTGCAAGGCCGGCGTCGCCCGGGTGCTGGACGGCGAGGAAGAATGTGTCCGAGGTCGGGTTGAAGCAGGGGCCGCACATTTCGGCGCCGACCGGCACGCGGAAGAAGAGCTTCGACGTGCCGCGGGCGGCGCCGTCCGTGTCGATCGCCCAGATACCGTCGGTGCGGCCGGTGTCCTTCTCGTTGTTGCCGTCAGTCGATACCCAGAGGCGGCCATCGGTGTCGATGGCGCAATTGTCGGGCATGCCGAACCAGCCGTTCTTGGTGGTGGCGGTCGAAAACGAAGCGCCGACCTCGGCAACGCTCGGATCGCCGCACTTCAAAAGAACGTCCCAGCGGCTCTTCAGCGACGCGAAGTCGCCGTCGGTCTCGGTGATCTCGACGATGTGGCCGAAGGCGTTCTTGGCGCGCGGGTTGGCCGCGTCGACTTCTTCGGCCTTGCGCTTGGTGTTGTTGGTCAGCATCACGTAGACTTTGCCCGTCTGCGGGTTCGGCTGAACGTCTTCCGGACGGTCCATCTTGGTGGCACCGAGCGCGTCGGAGGCAAGACGGGTGTTGATCAACACGTCCGCCTGCGAGGCAAAGCCGTTGGCTTCGGTCAGCGGGCCTTCGCCGTGCGTCAGCGGCATCCAGGTGACGGAGCCGTCTTCGTCGAACTTGGCGACATAGAGCGTGCCCTCGTCGAAGAGGTCCATGTTGGCGGCACGATCGTCAGGGTTGAACGTGCCCTTGGTCACGAACTTGTAGACATAGTCGTAGCGCTCGTCGTCGCCGGAATAGAGCACGACGCGGCCGTCCTTGTTGATGATCGATTCGCAGCCTTCGTGCTTGAAACGGCCGAGGGCTGTGCGCTTCTTCGGCACCGACGTCGGATCAAGCGCGTCGACCTCGACGATCCAGCCGAAGCGATTGGCTTCGTTCGGCTCCTTGGAGACGTCGAAACGGTCGTAGAAGGACGCCCATTCATACTGGCCGCCCGGTGCGCCCAGCCGCTTCAGCTGCTTGTATTCCGGATGGTCCTCGGCAATCTCGCCGCCGAAATAGCCGTTGAAGTTTTCTTCGGCCATCATGTAGGTGCCCCAGGCGGTGACGCCGCCGGCACAGTTGTTGAGCGTGCCGAACACCTTTTTGCCGGTCGGGTCGGACGGCGTCTTCAGGCGGTCGTGACCGGCGACCGGGCCGGTGATCTGCATCTCGGTGTTGACGGTGATGCGACGGTTGTTCTTGCCGTCGAGAACCGGCTGCCACTTGCCGTCGACCTTGCGGATCTCGATGATCGTGCCGCCATGTGCGGCCATCTCGATGTCGACCAGCTCCTTGCTGTATTCGCCGAGAACGACCTTCTCTTCCTCGACTTCCTTGCCGTCCTTCGTCACCTTTTCCTTCACGACGCTGGCGAAGGCCGGGAACATCAGTTCGGCATTGGTGTATTCGTGGTTGACGACGAGCAGGCCGTGGTCGGCGCTGCCGTCGAGCGGGATGAAGCCAACATAGTCGTTGTTGTAGCCGAACAGCTTTTCCTGGGCAGCGGCCGTCTGGTTCTTCGGGTCGAACTCCGGGCTGTCGGCGAAGATCTTGTCGCCCCAGCGAAGCAGGACGTCGGCATCGTAACCTTCGGCCACATGGTGCTTTTCGTCGACGCCGGCTTCGATCTCGGTAAAGTCGAAGCGCGAACCCTCCTCGGCGCGTGCCTCTTCGGCGGTCAGGAGAGCGAGCGGGCTGACGGTGGTCGAGATCGCGGCAACTGCCAGCGAGCCGCCGATGAACGACCGGCGCGAGAAGCGGCGGTGGATGATGTCGCCCATCGTCGGATTGGCGGAACAGTTGTGGCCGACATCTTCCAGCTCTTCCCTGCGTTCCGTCAGCGTCTTGAATTCGGTCTCTTCCGTCTGGGCGAGATGCTTGTCCATGATCGGGTCTCCTGGTTGAACGATGGAAACCACCGCGCAAGGCAGCGGTGTTCATCCGCCTGTACCAGCTGCCCCATGACAGTTCTGCGACATTTCCGTGAAGAGATTACAGCGCTCGGCCGTCTATAGATTTGGCGCTTGCATAAAAGTCTGTATGGTTGCGCGCGCCGGCGATTGCGACTGCCAGGGGAAAGTATGTTCGAACTTATTGCTTTAGCTGCCTTTATTCTGGCCCTGTCCGCCTATCTCGGCAACCGCAGGACGACCGAGCGTCTTGGTACCGAACTGGCCGCCCTCAAGGCGGAGGTCGTGGCGCTGAAGGCCGCTCCGGGGGGAGGCGCCCCGGCTGAAACGGCGACCGAGGCGTTTGCGGCTGCGGATGAGTTGCCGGCCATGTCGGAGACGCCGGAGCTAGAGACGCTGGACGATGCCGCTGCCGCCTTGTCGGCCAGTGCGCGCGTGGGCGCCCGGATTTTCGGCGATGCGGAAGGAGCAGCGGCCAAAACCGAGGGCGAGGAGACGATCGCTGCCGGCACGGAAGCACCGCAGCCGGTCGCAACCGTACCCCGTCAGACCGAAAGCCTGGAAAGCCGCCTCGGCGCCCGTTGGGCCGTCTGGGTTGGCGGCATCGCGTTGGCGCTCGGCGGCGTCTTCATGGTCAAGTATTCAATCGATGCCGGGCTGTTGAGCCCGGCGGTTCGCTTGACGCTTGCTGCCTTGTTCGGCCTCCTGCTGATGGCGGCGGGCGAGGTCATCCGTCGGCGCGCGGTGCCCGTGATCGCCAACGAATTCCAGAACGCCATGATCCCCGGCATCCTGACGGCGGCCGGTGCCGTCACCCTCTTCGGGGTCGCCTATGCCGCCTATGGCATCTACGAATATATCGGCACGGGCACGGCCTTCGTTCTCCTGGCGGCGATTTCGCTCGCCACTGTTGGTCTGTCGCTGCTGCATGGGCAGGCGCTCGCTGGCCTCGGCCTGCTTGCCTCGCTGATCACGCCGGCGCTGGTTTCGAGCAACGAACCGCGCCCCTGGGTTCTTTTCGGCTTCCTCGCGATCGTTTGGCTCGCGACCCTGCTTGCATCGCGGCTGCGCCGATGGACCGTAGTGCCGACGCTTGCCAATGTTGGCATAGGGCTCTGGGGCCTTGTCTATGTCGCTGCGGCATCCCCCTTCGAAGCACGGCCGGTCGCTTTCATCCTACTTGTGATGATCGCCGGCATCGGACTTATCTGGCCTGCCGCCATCGAACGGGAGCCAGTGGCAGAAGCGCGCGAAGTGCGTGATGCGACTGAAGGGTCCGAAATGCTGGAGCCGACCGAAGCGACAACCCGACCCCGGGCCGTCGTCGGGCCATGGGAACGCCTGTTCGTTCCACCACACGCGGCAATCTCCATTTCGGCCGCGATCGTCGTCACCATGCTTGCGCTCCTCCTCATCAGCCCAGCAGTCTATGCGGTCCGCTTTCCGGTGGCGGAGTTTGCAGTTGTCGTTGCGGCGCTGGCGGCGTTGGGCGCCTGGCGGACAACGGCAGTCTATCCCGCCGTGCTTTCAGCGGTCGGCGCTGTTGCTGGCGTCTGGAGCCTGACGGCGCTGAGCGGCGTGCTCGCCTATCTCGATCCCTCGCTGGCCGACGCTCTTCCGGCAGTCGTCCTGCCCGGGCGCACCGCGATGATCACCGCAATGCTGCTTGCGGCGCTGTTCGTCGCACTCGGCGGTTTCGTGCTGTCGCGCCGGCTCGTCGCCCATCCGCAATATTCGACACTCTGGGCGGGCATCGCCGCGGTCGTTCCGATCGCGCTCGTCGCGATGTCGTTCCTGATGACCGGCAACTATGCCTTCGACCTGCCGCACGGCCTGTTCTCACTCGTCGCCGCGGCGGCGCTGCTGGCGCTTGCGGACTGGCTCTACCGCCGCGAAAGCGAGGCGGTGGCGCGCGATACGGCGGCCGGCTTGCTGGTGGCCGGCTCCTTCACCTTTCTCGTGCTTGCCCTCCACGCCTGGACGGACGGGCTGGTCACGACGCTTGCGATCGCCGTGCTTGGAACGGCCTATGCGCTCGCCACGCGGATCCGCACCTGGCCGATTCTGCCGTGGATGACTGGTGCAGCGGCCGTCGTCGTACTCGGGCGCATCGCCTGGGAGCCGACGATCGTCGGTGCCGGCAATCTCGGCACCACGCCCGTCTTCAATGCGCTGCTGCCGGGCTACGGCATCCCCGCCGTGCTGCTTGCGGGCTCCGCCTATTTCCTGAGATCCTGGCCAGGCACGCGGGTGCGCAACTTGCTGCAGGCGCTTGCCAGCCTTTTCGTGCTGTTGACGCTCGCGATCCTGGTGCGCCATGCGATGAACGGCGGCGTGCTCGACAGCGCGGTGCCGACCCTCGGCGAGCAGTCGATCTACACGCTGCTGGCAATCGGCGCCTCGGCGATCTTCATGAGCCTCGACATGAAATCACCGAGCCCGGTCTTCCGCTACGGCGGCATGGGCCTCGGCGTGCTCTCGATGCTGTCGGTGCTTTCGGCGCATCTCCTCGGCCTCAACCCCTATTTCAGCGGCGAACTGCTGGGGCGTATCCCGTTCTTCGACCTGCTGTTGATCGGTTATCTGTTACCGGGGCTCGGCTATGCGGGGCTCGCCTGGTATGCACGCGACAAGCGGCCCTTGCCCTATGTCATGGCACTTGCGGTCAGCGGCGCGGTGCTTGCTTTCGCCTGGGCGAGCCTCACGGTCCGCCGTGTCTGGCAGGGGGAAAACATCGCGGACTGGAAGGGTTTTCTGCAGGGCGAGACCTACACCTATTCGGTCGTCTGGCTGCTGCTCGGCGTGCTGCTGCTGGTGCTCGGCTCGCGCTTCCATGCCAAGAGCATCCGCATCGCGTCGGCCGTTCTGGTCTTCGTTGCCGTGCTGAAGGTGTTCCTGATCGACATGTCCAACCTCGAAGGTTTCCTGCGGGCTCTGTCCTTCATCGGCCTTGGCGGGGTATTGATCGGGATAGGGCTCTTCTACCAGAAGATCTTGTCCGGCGTCGGCGCTGCACCGACGGCGCCGGCAAAGCCTGCCGAACAGCAATAGGACATCATGACAGAGATTTCGAAACTCGCGGCCGCCTTCGCGCCGCATGAGGAACTTGCGGCGGCGTTGCTGCCGCATGCCTTCGCCGCCGATGACGGCTCGCACGATGCCGCACATCTGATCCGTGTCTGGAAGAATGCCGCCCGCATCCAGGCGGAGGAGGGCAGTGAGGCGCGTTTGCTCGCCGCCGCGGTGCTGCTGCATGACTGCGTCTCGGTCGAGAAGAACTCGCCCCTGCGCACGCAGGCATCACGACTGGCGGCCGAAAAGGCGACGGGCATTCTGAAAGATCTCGGTTGGGGCACGGATGAGATTGCCGCGGTGGCGCACGCCATCCTGACGCACAGCTTCTCGGCGAACATCCCGCCGGAAACCCTGGAGGCGAAGATCCTTCAGGATGCCGATCGGCTGGATGCGATCGGCATGGTCGGCGCTGCCCGCTGCTTCTACATCGCCGGGCGCATGGGCAGCGGCCTTTACGACCCGCTCGATCCGTTGGCTGAGGCGCGGGCGCTCGATGACAAGGCCTTCGCCATCGATCATTTCGAGACCAAGCTCTTCCGGCTCGCTGACGGGTTCAAGACCGAGGCCGGCCGCCGTCTGGCTCACGAGCGTGAGCAGCGGCTACGCGACGTGCTCGCCATGATGCTGGATGAAATCTAGTTGCCGGGAAGGGCGTGGGGCGCTTTTCTGCGAGCGATTGTGCCGCGCCGATTGCACCGGAACATTTCTCCGTTTCCATCAAACCGAGAAATGATCTAGGCCTTTCAACGGATTGCAGCCGCCCGGTGAATCGGATCGTCAGGCGCTTGAATCAGTTTTTGAAGATGGAAGGAACTGTCCATGAAGGTGACCGGCCTCAATATTCATCCGCTGAAGAGCGGTCGCGCGATTGCCCGCGAGACGGTCTCGGTCAATCTCGACGGCGTCGAGGGTGACCGGCGTTTCATGCTGATCCAGCCGGATGGGCGCTTTATCACCCAGCGCGAACTGCAGACATTGGCGCAGGTTGAGGCGAGCCACATCGATGGCGGCGTGCACCTGAGGATGGGTGAGCGGGAGATCTCCGTCCGCTTCGATCCGGACCGTCGTCTGAACGTCGTCGTTTGGGGCAGCGAGGTCGATGCCGCCGTGTCGGATGAAACGACGGACGAGGTTCTCTCTTCATGGTTCGGCCGCCCGGTCAGGCTCGCCCATATGGACGCCTCGGCCGAACGGCTCGTCGGCGCCGAATGGGCAGGAGCGGCCGCACCCGTCGGCTTTGCCGATGGCTTTCCGATCCTGATCACGACCACGGGTTCGCTTGCCGATCTCAACCGGACGCTCGCCGAAAAGGGCCAGGAACCGGTCGGCATGGAACGGTTCCGCACCAACATCCTCGTCGACTGCGATGAAGCCTGGGAGGAGGATTTCTGGGAGAGCGTCGAGATCGGCGGCATCCGCTTCGATCTCGTCAAACCCTGCTCGCGCTGCATCATGACGACCCAGGACCAGATCACCGGCGAGCGCATCGGCGGCAATCCGATCCAGGGGTTGGCGGAGAAGCGCATGTCGGCCGACCGCCGCGTGACCGGCGTGCTCTTCGGCTGGAATGCGGTGCCGCGCAGCGAAGGCACCGTGAAGCTCGGCGATGAGGTCAAGATCATCGGCCGACGCGGCGAGCGCTGGCCGATGAAGGTGCGTGCTTCGGCTTAGTTCAGAAGCAATTCCGGACGGAAACGATCTCACGCGTTTCTCGGTATCAAGCCCAGGGCGTGATACCGAGAAGCTTGGCGCCCAGATCCGAAAGGCTGGCGGGGGAGGCGTTGTGCTTTTCCCATTCGCGCGGGTCGCCGGGAAAGGCGTCGCGCTTCGGATGGTCGAGCTCGCGCCACAGGCGCACCCGTTCCTCGCGCTCGGCGACATTGCCCCATTCTGCCGGATGCATCGAAATGTACTGCGCCATGCGCACGCGGCCATCGGAATGATTGGGCCGCACGCCGTGGGCCAGCAGGCTGTTGAAGATCATCAGGTCGCCGGCCTCCATCTCGATGTTGACGGTCGAAAGACCGGTCATGTCGGGGTGCATCGGGTCGCGGTCGGCGCTTTGAGTCTTCTCCCAGCTTTCGAAGTTTTCGAACAGTTCCGGCACGCATTGGAAGCCGCCGACGTCGCCGTCCTGCTTCTTGAGGCTGAGCACGCCCTGAACGCCGATCGGCAGCGGCCGGATTGAGGTGTCGACGTCCCAATGTATGAAGCCGTTGGGATTGCCCTTGACCTTCTTCGGTGGGTTGAGGTTGGCGCGGTCGATCGTCACCCACAGGTCTTCGCGGTCCCAGATGTCGACGAAGGCGCCGTAGATGCGCGGCTCCTGGCGGTTGTCCCAGAGATACTGGTGATTGTAGATCTCCAGCATGCCGGTGTTGTTGAGTTCCTTCATCTTGTGCTCGCGTCGCTGCGGCGCATACCAGGTCGAAGGGTCGACCGGATCCTTTTCGTCGAAGCGCCAGAGCAACTCGACGAGCCGCTCGACATTGGTCGCCGGTACCGCCTGACGGACGATGACGTAGCCCTTGGTGATCCAGTGCTGCCAGTCCGCTTCCGAAAGCACGCGCAGAGGCAGCCGCTTCCGGATGTCCTTCAGTTGAATATCGAGATGGGCCGCCGTCGGGTGACTGTCTCTGAGTGGCTGCATGTGGATCTCCTCGCCTGGCAGGTTTGATTGGTGATGGAGAAAACCTAGCCCTTTCAACGGTGCCGCTGTTGCACGCAGCCTGCCTACATTGATACTATTCTGGCTTCTGAGGATAGAATGGTGCAACATGAAGGCTGTTTTGCAGAAGATCTCGAGGCCGACCAATGCCTCATCAATCTTGCTAGACCGCCGGCTCGACGATGCCATCCCGTTCCAATGGCACCATCATCCCGAGTTCGAACTGACGCTGACGCTCAACTCGCGCGGCCAGCGCTTCATCGGAGACCATATCGGTGCCTATGAGGACGGCGATCTCGTGCTGGTCGGCTCCAACTTGCCGCACACCTGGCACTCCGCCGGCAAGGTCGACGAGGCCGAACCGCACGTGGCGCTGGTGCTCTGGTTCCATCCGGAATGGGTGGAGCGCGTGGAGGAAGGCTTCGTCGAACTCGCCGGCGTCAAGGCGATGTTCGAGCGTTCGGCTCCAGGGTTGCAGTTCACGCCGGAAGTGGCCACCCGCGTGCGGCCGCTGTTCGAAGGGTTGCGCCGGTTGGCGCCGGAGGAGCGCCTGCCGGACGTCCTGTCGATGCTGACGATCCTGGCGCGCGAGCAGGCGGTAACACCACTGTCGAGCCGGGTCGTCACGCCATCAGGCCGATCGGTCGACCGCGGCCGCCTCGACCGGGTGCTCGACCATATCCACCTGCATTACGCCGAAAACCCGTCGATGGACGAACTCGCGGATCTGGCCGCGCTCAGCCTTTCCGGCCTGCACCGCCTGTTCCTGCGCCACCTCAACATGCCGGTCTCGGAATATCTGATGCGCCTGCGGATCGGCGAGGCCTGCGCGCTGCTCAGTGGTTCGGCGCGTTCGATCGCTCATGTCGCCGATGCCGTCGGCTATCGTTCGCTTGCCAACTTCAATCGCCAGTTCAAGGCGGCCAAGGGCATGACGCCGAGAGCGTTTCGCGACCGGTTCCGCAGCGCCGCTTGATCAAGGCATCAATTCCGGTGATTGCGGCGTCAATTTAATTGGCTTTTATCTGTTTTAGCAGCCGCCTAGGATCGCGCTCCATCAATCGGAGAGATTCCATGTCCGCTGTTTCCGGAGCATCCGCGCCGTCCAGTGCCCGTCAGGAGATGCCCTGGCTGATCATTGCGGCCGGCTCGGTCGTTGCGATGCTCACCTTCGGCCCGCGCTCGGCGATGGGCTTCTTCCAGCTGCCGATGCTCGCCGATACGGGCTGGGACAGGACGACCTTCGGCCTTGCCATGGCATTGCAGAACCTCTGCTGGGGCCTGAGCCAGCCCTTCTTCGGCGCGATCGCGGACAAGTTCGGAACGTGGCGCGTGCTCGCCATGTCGGGCCTTCTCTACGCTGCAGGGCTCTTCATCATGGCCTTCGCCAACGCGCCGATCTGGCTGCACATCGGCGGCGGCGTGCTCGTCGGCATGGCGGTGGGCTCCGGCTCCTTCGGCATCCTGCTCTCCGCCTTTGCCCGCAACGTCACGCCGCATCAACGGTCGCTCGCCTTCGGCATCTGCACGGCGGCGGGCTCGGCCGGCATGTTCCTGTTCGCGCCCCTGAGCCAGGGGCTGATCTCGGCCTATGGCTGGTCGGACAGCCTGGTCTATCTCGGTGTCCTCATGCTGGTGGTGCCGTTCTTCGCGATCCCGCTGCGCGGCAACGCGTCCTCCGGCCGCCAGAGCGAGGCGCAATTCAAGCAGTCGATCGGCGAGGCGCTGAAGGAGGCACTTGGCCACAAGAGCTACCTGCTGCTGGTTTCCGGCTTCTTCGTTTGCGGCTACCAGGTTGCCTTCATCACCGCGCACTTCCCGGCTTACATAGGCGATATCGGCATCGACGCGCGCTATGCGGTGATCGCGCTGGCACTCATCGGCTTCTTCAACATCATCGGTTCTCTGTCGGCGGGCTTCATCGCCCAGCGCTACTCGAAACCCTATTTCCTGGCGCTGATCTATATCGCGCGGTCGGTGGCGGTGACGGCCTTCCTGCTGCTGCCGCAGACGCCGACCTCGGTCATCGTCTTTGCCATCGTTATGGGCCTGCTCTGGCTTTCGACCGTGCCGCCGACCAATGCGCTGGTCGCGATCATGTTCGGTACGCGCCACCTCGGCCTGCTCGGCGGCATCGTCTTCCTGTCGCACCAGGTCGGCTCATTCCTGGGTGTGTGGATGGGCGGCTACCTCTACGACCACTTCGGTTCCTACGATCCGGTGTGGTGGCTCGGTGTAGCCCTCGGCGTCTTCGCTGCAATCGTCCACTGGCCGATCGAGGAGAAGGGCGTGGCACGGCCGGCGATGGCCTGATCGCGAACCAAAATCAGAAGCGCCGCGAAAAGCGGCGCTTCTATTCTTGAATTCTGTCACAAAACTTTCTAAATCAACCCATGCGGCTTTGCCGCTTTTGTTTTGGTTCAATTATGCTCAGAGTGAGCATAATTGAAAACCCGCCCAGGAAGAGGGGCGGAGAGGAGATGTCGATGACGCGCCTTGCACCCCGCACCGCGGCCGTGGCGAAACCGGTTTTTGTCAGCGCCGCTGAGCGCTTCGGCATCATCGAAAGGCCCGAGCTCGCCTTTACGCCGGCGATCGCGCGCGAAACCGAGCATCTCTACGAGAAGGTCAAGGATTTCATCCCGGCGATCGAGTGGCCGGTCTACGCGCCCTATGTGCACGCCATCAACCGGCTGAAGAAGGAGCGTAACGCGGTCATCCTCGCGCATAACTATCAGACGCCGGACATCTTCCACTGTGTCGCCGACATCGTCGGCGACTCGCTGCAGCTCGCGCGCGATGCTGCCAAAGTCGATGCGGAAATCATCATCCAGTGCGGCGTGCACTTCATGGCCGAAACGTCGAAGTTGCTGAGTCCGGAAAAGACCGTGCTGATCCCCGACGCCAAGGCAGGCTGCTCGCTGTCGGAATCGATCACCGGCGCCGATGTCCGCCTGCTGAAGCAGCGCTACCCCGGCGTTCCCGTCGTCACCTACGTCAACACGTCTGCCGACGTGAAAGCCGAGACCGACATCTGCTGCACCTCGTCGAACGTGCTCGATGTCGTCGAGAGCCTGGAATCCGACACGGTTCTCTGCATTCCCGACGAATACCTGGCGATGAACGTCGCGCGCCAGACCAACAAGAAGATCCTGACCTGGAAGGGCCACTGCGAGGTGCACGAGCGCTTCACCGCCGCCGAGTTGCTCGCCTACAAGGAAGCCAATCCGGGTATCGAGATCATCGGTCATCCGGAATGCCACCCGGACGTAATCGCCGTCTGCGACTTCGCCGGCTCGACCTCCGGCATGATCAACTACGTCAAGGACAATCGCCCGTCGAAGGTGCTGCTCGTTACCGAGTGCTCGATGGCGTCGAACATCCAGGCCGAGATCGAAGGCGTCGAGTTCGTCAAGCCGTGCAACCTCTGTCCGCACATGAAGCGCATCACGCTGCCGAAGATCCTCGACAGCCTGCTGACCATGACGGAGGAGGTTCTCGTCGATCCTGATATCGCCGATCGCGCCCGCCTTGCGGTCGAGCGCATGGTGAACCTCAAGCAGTAACAATTTCCGCCGGGTCATACCGGATGCAGGCATGCGCATTGGAGGAGAATGAATCATGCTGACCGACCATTTCCGCCCGCAATCCTTCAACGGGATTGACGATATCGTCATCGTCGGTGGCGGCCTGGCCGGCCTCTTCTGCGCGCTGAAACTGAGCCCGAGACCGGTGACGATCCTTGCCGCAGCCCCGATCGGCCACGGCGCCTCGTCGGCCTGGGCTCAAGGCGGCATCGCCGCAGCCATGAGCCCCGGCGACACCTTCGAGAAACATGTCGCTGACACGTTGGCCGCCGGTGCCGGCATCGTCGACGAGAAGATGACGCGCATGATGGTGGCCGAAGGCCCGGCGCGCATTCACGATCTGCTCGAATACGGCGTGCCCTTCGATCGCGATCTCGAAGGCAAGCTGCTGCTCTCGCGTGAGGCGGCCCATTCCGAGCGACGCATCGTCCGCGTCAAGGGCGACATGGCCGGCAAGGCGATCATGGAAGCGCTGATTGCCGCCGTCCGCCGGACGCCTTCGATCCGCGTGATCGAAGGCTATGTAGTCGAGGAACTCGTGCGCGAAGGCCGGTTCATCTCCGGCGTCATCGCCCGGCCCGATGCCGGCCAGTCGAAGAAGCGTGTGGCTTTCCCGGCCCGTGCCGTCGTGCTCTGCTCCGGTGGAATCGGTCATCTCTATGCTGTCACGACCAACCCGTGGGAAGCGTGCGGGCAGGGGCTCGGCATGGCCGCCCGCGCCGGCGCGATCATCGCCGATCCGGAATTCGTGCAGTTCCACCCGACGGCGATCAACATCGGCAAGGATCCGGCGCCGCTCGCGACCGAGGCGCTGCGCGGTGATGGCGCCCAGCTTCTGAACGCCGCCGGCCATCGCTTCATGCTCGATATCCACCCGGACGGCGAGCTTGCGCCGCGCGACATCGTTTCGCGTGGTGTCTTTGCCGAGGTCCAGGCCGGCCGCGGCGCGTTCCTCGATTGCACCAAGGCTGTGGGCAAGCATTTCCCCGAGATGTTCCCGACGGTCTATGCCTCTTGCATGGCGGCCGGCATCGATCCGGTGACGCAAGCCATCCCGGTCGTGCCGGCGGTTCACTATCACATGGGTGGCGTGCTCACCGATGCCGAAGGTCGCACCTCGATCGATGGTCTCTGGGCTGCTGGAGAAGTGACCTCCACCGGCGTGCACGGCGCCAACCGGCTCGCCTCCAACTCGCTGCTCGAAGCCGTCGTCTTTGCCGCCCGCATCGCCGAAAACATCAAGGGCACGCTGCCGACGCCGCAGCTTACCGAATGGGGCGATAATGCCGGCGAGAACGACGATCCGGTGACCGTCGAAGACAGCCCGCAACTGAAGATCCTGCGCCAGGTGATGAGCGATTGCGTCGGCGTGATCCGAACCCGCGAGAGCCTGGTAAAGGCGATCCGCGAGATCGCACAGCTCGAGCGCGACAACACCCGCATGCGCTTCACCAACATTATTACCACGGCCAAGTTGATCGCCGTCGGCGCGCTGCGGCGCACGGAAAGCCGCGGCGGTCACTTCCGCGCCGATTGCCCACAGGAACAGCCGGAATGGCGCCGCCGCACCTATCTGACGCTCGCCGACGCCAACCGCCTGGCGAGCGAACTGGCGGAGACGGAAGCGGCGTGATTTCACGCGCGCCGCTTGCATGGACCGACACTCAAGGACGAAAAAGCAGATGACCGCAGCCCTCCGCCCCGAACTTCCCGCACTGATGATCGAGGACCAGGTGCGTGCCGCACTTAACGAGGATCTCGGCCGCGCCGGCGACATTACCACGCTCTCGACCATCGGGCCGGAGCTGACCGCAAAGGCCGGCATGAACGTGCGCGATGCGGGTGTTGTTGCCGGGCTGGAGCTTGCGCGTGCCGCCTTCCGTCTGGTCGATCCGTCGATCCACTTCGAGGCATTGGTGGCGGATGGTGACCGGGTCGCGCCGGGCACGGCGATCGCCCGGATCTCCGGTCGCGCCCGCGGGCTGCTGTCGGCCGAACGTGTCGGCCTGAACTTCCTGATGCACCTTTCGGGCATCGCAAGCTATACGGCGAAATTCGCCGACGAGATCGCCCACACGCGTGCGAAGGTCTGTTGCACCCGCAAGACCATTCCTGGGCTGCGGGCGCTGGAAAAATACGCGGTGCGTCTGGGCGGTGGCTCCAATCATCGCTACGGCCTCGACGATGCCGTGCTGATCAAGGACAATCACATTGCCGTATCTGGTGGTGTCGCCAGCGCCGTCCATGCGGCGCGTGCCTATTGCGGCCATCTCGTCAAGATCGAGATCGAGGTCGATGGCCTCGATCAGATGCGCGAGGCGCTGACGGCCCAACCCGACGTCATCCTGCTCGACAACATGGGGCCGGACTTGCTCCGCGAGGCCGTTGCGGTCAACCGCGCGTTTTGGCAGCTCTCCGCCGACGCCTATGCGGTCGATGCCCGCCGGACGCGGTTGGAGGCTTCAGGCAACGTCAAGATCGATACGGTGCGGGCAATCGCCGAGAGCGGCGTCGACTACATCTCGACCTCGAAGATCACCATGGCCGCCCCGACGCTCGACATCGGCCTTGATGTGGTGATCGAAAGGTAAGCAACTCCAGGAAAAGTGCGAAGCGGTTTTCCGTCCGGAGTTGCGCCCAAAAGAGGCCAACTCCAGGAAAAGTGCGAAGCGGTTTTCCGTCCGGAGTTGCGTCTTTTCAGAAGCTAACCGAGGTTTTGAACGTCAACGCTGCATGATGAACGGGCAGGAGAAACGTTCGCCGACGGTGATCTGCGTGCCGCAGTCGTAGCGGCAGGTCCGGAACTGCCCGTTCAGGTCCTGGCTGTTGAGATTGCAGATGGTTGTCTGCGGCTGCATGCCGCCGCCCTGTTGGTTCTTGAAGTAGTCGGGCATCTTCGGCTTTTCGTCGGTTCCCGATTGGGGCGAGGTGCCGAGCAGCGACGTAAGCAGGGTCAGGACGAGCAGCATGGTTGTCACCTCGGTCGTAAACGCCGCATGGTTTGCGGGCAGCGAAAGTTCGGTCGCGTCCCACTGCACCGATTATAGCATCATCCCCGCACATGTAGGGCGTTCTGTCGGATGTTTTTAGGTGCCGATCCACCGTTTGGTGGGCGGTACTGCCCTCATCGCCCACCGACCTTGAGCCCCGGGGCAGGGCGCTCGTCGAGGATCTGGCGGCGGAAGCGGAAGAGGGCGGCCGGCCGCCCACCGGTGGAAGACAGCGTCATCCCCGTCGGCTCCACCAGTTCGGCCCCTTCGACCAGGCGGCGGAAGTTCTGCTTGTGCAGGTGGCGCCCGGAGATCGCTTCGACGGTTGCCTGCAGATCGGTCAGCGTGAACTCGGGCGGCATCAGTTCGAAGACGACCGGCCGGTACTTGATCTTGCCGCGCAGCCTCGCCATTGCCGTGGCGACGATGCGGCGATGGTCATGGCGCATCGCCAGCCCGGCGGTCAGAACGTCGTTGCCATTACCGTGGCCGTCGATGGCCGCCTCGGGCACGAGCCCTGCCTCGTAAAGGAGCTCATAGCGCTCCAGCACGCGTTCCTCGTCCCAGGGAAAATCGCCGAGGCCGAAGGCCAGGCGAATGCGCGCCCGGCGCCCGGCAATCCGGGCGGCTCGGTCGTCACCGGACACACCTGTTTCCCAGCGGGCAAGTGCCGGCAGGAGCGCCTGGTCCAGCACCGCCGGGCGACCCTGCCGCCAGTCCTCCCAGGGCAGGTAGCCGTACCAGTCGCGCCAATGCGCGCCGGCTTCGGCCAGCCGCTCGGTGTTTTCGGCATCGGTTCTCGTCAGGGCCAGATAGCCGACCGAGACCATGTGCTTGCCTTCTTCGCCCGGCAGCCGCTGACGGCCGCGATCGCCGAAGGTGTAAAGCTGTTCGATATAGCCGAGCTTCAGCGCCGTACGCTTTTCGACGCGATCGCGCAGGCTCGTCTCAAAGGTCCGGTGGAGCGCCGGATCGAAGGGGCCGAAGGGCAGGCTGTCACGCGCATCGCCGTCACTTTCGCTGACGGCGAGGATGCGCGGGCTGCGGTTGACGACGGCGACGATCGCCGCATTGAGGCCGATCTCGACCGTTGTCGGCTGCGTCTCAATCGGCAACGGCTGCTCCTTCGGAAGCAAGCGGCAGAAGGAACGGCGCATTGCCGTCGGCATCCGCGCCGCGACCGATCGCGCGAACGGCGGCGATCAGCCTTCCATTGCGCGCAAGCACGCCGTCGCCAATCTCGACGAGCCGGCTGTTGGGGGTCGCATAGGGCGAGGCGCGGCGCAGCCGCTGCACCAGCTCCGCGTCGTCCTGGTCCGGCTCGGCCGCGAGCGCGGCGATGAGGGCGGCTGCCGGCGAACGGGAGACGCCCATCCAGCAATGAACGAGGAGCGGCCGTGCACGGTCCCATTCGCGCGCAAAGGCGACGATCTGCCGGACATGGTCTTCCTGCGGCGCAATGAGGTCGCCGGTGCCGGCAAAGGTGATGTCGTTCATGCCGAGCGTCAGATGTCGCGCCTTGGCGATGACGCCGGGGCGATGGAAATCCTGGCCCTTGGCGACGAGGCTGATCATCTCGGTGCAGCCATGGCGGACGGCCATTTCGGCAATGCGGGAAAGCGGAGAAACGATGATGCCGGGCATGTCAGATTTCCGCGCGCGCGGGCACGCGCTGCGCTTCCAGCGTGAGGAACCGTTCGGTGAACAGGCGCTGCGCCTCGACCGCCGGCAAGGGATCGATCAGCAGCGTCTCGCGGGTGATGCCGCGCGGCTGGCCGAAGAACTTGCGCGCCTCTTCGACGGAGAAGCCGGCAAGCACCGTTGCTTCGAAATAGGCCGCGACATGATCGGCCTTCTTGATGCGGTCCTTCAATTCCTTGGAGCAATGCGGCGGCAGGCCGAAACGAAGGTGGATGGCGCTTTCCAGCCGCTTCTCGACCGATTTGTAGCCGCCGCCGACCACCGCCTTGAACGGCGAGATCATGTCGCCGATCACATATTCCGGCGCGTCGTGCAAAAGCGCCAGCAGGCAATCGTCGGTGCTGCACTTGTTGCTGCGGCGAAAAATATCTTCGACCATCAGGCTGTGCTGGGCGACAGAGAAGGCATGATCGCCGGCGGTCTGGCCGTTCCACCGGGCAACACGGGCGAGGCCATGGGCGATGTCGCCGATCTCGACATCGAGCGGCGAGGGATCGAGCAGGTCCAGCCTTCGGCCGGAAAGCATGCGCTGCCAGGCGCGGGCCGCCGTCACGCGCTTGCCTCGTCCGTGCTGGTCGGGAAGGTGAGGCCGGTCCATTCGGGCAGAACCATTGTCACCGGCACGTCGCCGGCGAGCAGCGGGATCCCATTCGCCATGGCTTCACCGGCCTTGTCGATGCGCACGATCGCGAGCGCCGACTTGCCCTGCACCGTGCCCAGCGCGCCGATCGCCTTGTCGTTCGCCGTAATCGTCGTTCCCGTGGGAGGAAGGGCGGCGTCCGCCGAAACGATCACGACCCGGCGGCGCGGCGTGCTGCGGTGCTGCATGCGCGACACCACTTCCTGACCGACGTAGCAGCCCTTCTTGAAGGAGAGGCCGCCGTTTTTGTCCAGGAGCACGTCATGGGGGAATGCGTCCTGCACCGCATAATCGGCACCGGCATTCGCAATGCCCGCCGCGATCCGCAGCCGTTCGAGGTCTTCTGCGCCGGCCGTGTCGCCGGTGGCTTCCCCATAGGCGCGAAAGAGCGCAACGCCCGCCTTCTCGAAACGGTGGTCCCTATAGGCACCCGTCGGTGCTGCTTCGTCGAATATCACGGTGACGGCGTCGGAAGCCCTGATCGAAAGCTCGACTGCCGAGCGAAGCTTGTACATTGTCATGCGCTTCAGCAGCGCTTCGGCCTGGTCGCGTGCCGTTTCCAGCCGTAGGCCATCGCCGTCGCGGGAGATCAGGAACTCGAACAGGATCTTGCCCTGTGGCGTCAGAAGCGCGCCAGGACGCGCCTCGTCGGGCGCAAGCGCGTCGAGGTCGGTGGTGATCAGTCCCTGAAGAAGATCTTCGGCGTCCTTGCCGGAAATGGAGACGATCGCACGATCGTCGAGGCGAACTCTGGGCATCGTTCGAATCCTGTTCGACGGGAGGGGAGAATCCCGCGCTAACCTAGCAAACGATCACCTGGTAGCCGTGGCCGACTCAGGCCCCGGTCTCACCGGCGATCTCTTGGCGAAGAGGTAGGATGTTCGGCTGTCATCGGCAAGCAGGTCGCCGGCGCTCAGTCGCCGGCGATGAAGAATTTCCACTTGCCGTCCGGCATGATGCCGACGCGATAGAAGTTGTAACTGCCGAATTCTTCCATGTCGGCAAAGTCGCCGGCGGTGACCAGGCGGAACAGGTCGACCTTTTCCGGTGCCGTCAGCGTCGAAAGCTTCTTTTCTGCAAAATAGGGCCAGACATAGGCCTCCTGCGGCGTGCCCTTGTCGACCAGCACGAAGCCGGTCGACAGCACGTCGAGCAGGATCGCGAGAATTTCGACGCCTTCCTGGTCGCCCGAAAGGCTCTTCAGGATCGACACCGGGTCTTCATCGCCGGTGACGCCGGTGACCTGGGTCTGGTTCGGGCCCTTGCCGAGCAACGGGCGCAACCGCTCGATGTCGCCGGAAGCCGCCGCCTCGACGATCAGCTCGCGCATGCGGGCGACCGGCGCCGGAATCTTGGAAACGTCGGTCAGGACTTCGACAGGCCCGGTCGGCTCCGGTTCTTCGGCTTCGGGAGCGTCTTCCTTCGTGGCTGTCGCCGACTTGTTGATCAGCGGGTCGGGCATCGGGATTTCGAGCGGAAGCGTCTCTTCCTCATCCGGCTCTTCGGCAACGGGTTCGGCGGCAGGCGGCGTCGCCTTCTGATCGCCGGCGGCAGGCTGTTGCTCGGCCGGAACGGGTTGCGGCGCGCCCTGCAATTCGCTGAGAGCGAAGGCGGGGGAAACCGCTGCCGGGGTGGTCAAGGCGACACCGGCCAACAGCAGTGTGGCGAGGCGAACCGGAAGGGTCCGGTTTGCAAGATTCCGATGCATCGGGCAGTCCTGATATTACTGAATCGTGCGCTGGGGCGAGAATTCGCCGGCGAGCACGCGCTCGCGAAGCGAATTGAGCATTGCTTCGGCGCCGTCTTCGCCATGAAGCCGAACGGTTTCCCGCATGGCAAGAGCAATGGCCGCATCGGCGATGATTTCCGGCTCGATACCGTCGGCCATTCCGTCCGCCCAGGCCTCGCTCTGGTGTTCCAGCGCAGCCTGCATCTTCTCGTGGACGATCATGTCATCGATGTCGGTCAGGCTTGGTTCCATCATTCGTTCCATGCGACTTCCATTGTGCAAGCGGTTCATATTATGGCCGTTCGGCTGAACTCCGACTGAACGACCGTGACGGACTCGCCACTTCTTACCACTCTCTTAACGAACTTAGCAGCCTTTTCCCGAAACGACACGGGGTCGTGAGAAAAGAGGTTAATTTATTGCTAATTTCCAAAGCGGGCGACGATTTCTGACGCAAGTGTTGCCCCTTCGGCACGATATCGCTGTTCGGCGACGATCGCAGGGCCTGTGCAGTTCGTATAGACCGATGCGAAGGTGCGGTACCCGCGGTTGAAGGCGGCAGTCATCCGCTCGCGTCGTTTGACTTCGGTGGCGGTTTCCTTGTCGATCAGATCCTGCATCGAGCGGCGCCAGACGTCTTCCGGTTCCTTGACGCAGAGATTCCTGAGGTAGTGCACGGAGCCGAGGATCTCGGAGAGTCGAATCAGCCGCTGGTCATAGGGCGTCGGCTTTTCTTCCACAGCGGCCGGGGCAGGGGCTGCGGTCTCGGTCTTGGCCGGCTCTTTCGTCGGTGTTTTTTGCGCCGCCGCACCAGTGGCGACCGTCAGGGCGATTGCAGCGAGCGTAAGCCTTGCGAGGATCGGGACAGGGATCATGATTTCATCAAGCCCGAATTGTCGGCGGTTTCAAGGCCGTCGCCTGATGTCGCGGCGTTCGCGCCGGTGCCGGAGAGCCTTTCCACACATTCGCGCACGCTGTCGGGGATCGGCAGGGCGAAGATCTCCTCAGGGGTGAACCAGCCGAGCCCTGCCGCGTCGTCGCTGGCGACGGCCACCGCGTCGGCATCCGCCTCGGCCCTGAACACCGAAAGCAGGAAGTGTCGCCCTTCGGACTCCCTGCCCGGCAGATCGTAGATTTCAAACAGCACCGGATCGCGCGCCTTGATGCCGGTTTCTTCGAACAATTCGCGAAGCGCTGTCTCCTCTGGCGTCTCGCCGGGCTCGGCACGGCCGCCCGGAAAGGCGTACATGTCGGCCGACGGTGGGTTGGCCCGGCGAACGAGCAGATAGCGGCTGTCGCGTTCTAGAATGACGGAGGAAGCAAGTTCGGGCTTGGTCGGCATCAGGGAATCAAATCGTCTCGGTAGCGTTGACCCATCCTACGTGAAGTGCCACATCGATGTCATGTGCGGACGTTTTGCGCTGACGGCGACCCCCGACGAAATGATGGAATTGTTCAGCCTGCTGGAAAGCGACGACTTTCCGGCGCGCTTCAATATCGCGCCAACCCAGCCGATCATGGTTGTCGTGGCCGGCGAGCGCGCGGCACCCGGCAGCAACCTGCCGGAGCGCAAGGCGGTGCTCGTGCGCTGGGGCTTTGTGCCGGGCTGGGTGAAAGACCCGCGTGACTTTCCGCTGCTGATCAATGCGCGGGCCGAATCTGCAATCGACAAGGCCTCGTTTCGCGCCGCCATGCGCCACCGGCGTGTTCTCGTGCCGGCCTCCGGTTTTTACGAATGGCGCCGGCCGCCGAAAGGCAGCCGCGAGCCGTCGCAGGCCTATTGGGTGCGCCCGCGGAAGGGCGGCATCGTCGCTTTCGCCGGGCTGATGGAAACCTGGTCCTCGGCCGACGGCTCCGAGGTCGACACAGCGGCCATCCTGACGACGGCCGCCAACGCCTCGATCCGGCAGATCCATGACCGTATGCCGGTCGTCATCCAGCCCGAGGATTTTGGCCGCTGGCTGGATTGCAAGACGCAGGAGCCGCGCGAGGTTGCCGATCTCTTCGGCCCCGTCGCGGAGGACTACTTCGAGGCGATCCCTGTCTCGGACAAGGTCAACAAGGTCGTCAACACCGGTCCCGAAATCCAGGATGCCGTCACGCCCAGGTCGGTTGCGGATGCCCAGCTAAAAGGCAAGGGCAAGCCGACCGAGCCCGATGGCGGGCAGATGTCTCTCTTTTAAGGAAAAGAGCGTCGGAACCGTCAGGCTGGCCGCTTGGTCAGCTTGCCAGCCGGCTTCGCCTTCACCTGCAACGCTGCGGCAAGTACGGCCTTCAGGCCGAGCGGGCGATACTGTTCGACGAGGTTGGCGGATTTGGTGATGTCTTTGGTCTTTGCGGCTTTCACTTGCACTCACTCCTTGATGCTTTCCCGAACCGGATACACTGTCGCTTTCGTACGTCTTCACGAAAGCGACGCTCCTCCTCGCTCTCCGGAGACAGGATTTCGTGGTGTGCTACCAACTACACCGCGAATCTGTTTTCCGCATGGCGATCTCAGATAAGCCTAATCATGACAAATCCATGACCGCGGAATCCTTTCGATAGTCGGCTGTGCTTGCACGCGGCTGACCTCTTGACCGAAATCGGGTGACGCGCGATAAGTGAGGCCATGAAAACGGTTATCTGCATTATCTGCCGGAACATTATTCGCTAGCGCTCCGCTGGCCTGGCCGTTTTCGTCTCCTAAAATCCAAGATGACAAACGCGCGGGCCTCCCGGGCGCGGTATTTTACGGTCGTATGCATCTTGGAGAATGGCAATGGGCGGAACGCCGACACTGAAGCTGTACAACACGCTGACGCGGGAGAAGATCGAGTTCAAGCCGATCGATCCCGACAACGTTCGCATGTATGTCTGCGGCCCGACGGTCTATGACTATGCCCATATCGGCAATGCCCGGCCGGTCATCGTCTTCGACGTCCTGTTCCGGCTGCTGCGCCATGTCTATGGCGCGGATCACGTCACCTATGCGCGCAACATCACCGACGTCGACGACAAGATCAACGCGCGGGCGCTGCGGGACTATCCGACCCTGCCGCTCAACGACGCGATCCGCCGGGTGACGGAGAAGACCGAAACGCAGTTTCTCGACGATGCCAGGGCGCTCGGCTGCCTCGATCCTGATGTCCAGCCGCGGGCGACCGACAACATCGCCCAGATGATCGACATCATCGAAAAGCTCATCGTCAAGGGCCACGCCTACCAGGCGGGCGGCGAGGTGCTGTTCGATACCAAGTCGATGGCCGATTACGGTCAGCTCTCGAAGCGCAACCTCGACGAACAGCAGGCCGGCGCCCGCGTCGCCGTCGAGGCGCATAAGAAAAGCCCCGGCGATTTCGTGCTGTGGAAGCTCTCCGGCGACAACGAACCGGGTTGGGAAAGCCCGTGGGGCAGGGGCCGTCCCGGCTGGCACATCGAGTGCTCGGCCATGAGCAGCCGCTATCTCGGCGAGGTTTTCGACATCCACGGCGGCGGGTTGGATCTCATCTTCCCGCACCACGAAAACGAGATTGCCCAATCCCGTTGCGCCCATGGCACCGAGGTGATGGCGAATGTCTGGATGCACAACGGCTTCCTGCAGGTCGAAGGCCGCAAGATGTCGAAGTCCGAAGGCAACTTCGTCACCATCTACGAACTGCTGCACACGGAAAAGTTCGCCGGCCGCCAGTGGCCGGGCGACGTGCTGAGGCTCGCGATGCTGATGACGCACTATCGCGAGCCGATCGATTTTTCGGTGAAGCGGCTGGAAGAGGCAGAGCATCTGCTCTCCAAGTGGCCGGTGCCGGGTGACGCCACGGGTGAGGCCGACCCGGCCGTGGTCGCCGCACTTGCCGACGACCTCAACACGGTCGCGGCCGTCCAGGCGGTCCATGCGCTCGCCCAGAAGGCGGCGACCGATCCGAAACTGCTCGGCACCTTCGCCGCAAGTGCTGCGCTGATCGGCGTGGTGCCGCAGGCGGTCGAACTCGACGAGGGGCTGGTCCGCGACATCGACAGCCGCGTGCGAGCCCGTCTGGAACTGCTGAAGGCGAAGAACTTCGCGGAAGCCGACAAGATCCGCGATGATCTGCTGGCGCGCGGTGTTCAGCTGAAGGACGGCAAGGATCCGGCAACCGGCGAGCGGGTGACGACCTGGGATATCAAACGGTGACGGTGGGCCGCCCCCAGAGCCCTGTCCGATCGCTCTGATCGGTTCGGACAGGGCATCTGAAAGGGCAGCGGAAAGCGGAGCGCATGCATGAAAGAGGAGTTCGTGCGATGATCGACCATACGGGCATTCCCGTCGCGGATTTCGACCGGGCGCAGTCGTTCTACGACAAGGCCTTTGCTCCGCTTGGCGCCTCCTTGCTGATGATGGTGCCGTTGGAGCACACCGGCGGCGTGAAGGTCGGTGGTTGTGGCCGCGAGCGGCCGGTTTTCTGGCTGCATGAAACGGCCGAGGCAGGCCCGGGCCGCCACTACGCCTTTTCGGCGCGCAGCCGCGCCGAGGTCGATGCCTTCTATGAAGCGGCGATTGCCGCCGGCGGACTTGACAACGGCAAGCCGGGGCTGAGACCGCACTACCACCCGGACTATTACGGGGCCTTCGTATTCGATCCCGACGGCAACAATATCGAAGCCGTCTGCCACGCGCCGGGCTAAGGAGGAGTTGCGATGAGTCTCGACAACAGGCCCCATTATGCCGGCGGCTGCCAATGCGGCGCGGTCCGGTTCCGCGTCGAGGGCAAGCTCGGTGACGCATCCGTCTGTCATTGCCGCATGTGCCAGAAGGCGAGCGGCAATTTCTACATGCCCTTGGTTTCGGTTCGCGGCGCGCATGTGACCTGGACCCGCGGAGAGCCCAAGCGCTTCCAGTCGTCAAACGCCGCGCGACGCGGCTTCTGCGCCGATTGCGGCACGCCGCTGACCTACGAGGCACCGGATGGCATGGCGCTGGCGATCGCTGCCTTCGACGAGCCGCAAGGCATCGTGCCGACCATCCAATGGGGAGTCGAGGGTAAGCTGCCCTATGTCGATCACGTTGCCGATCTGCCTGGCGTTCATACGCTGGAAGATCCGGACGCAATCGAGTTCCTGACCAATCTCGTTTCCTATCAGCATCCCGACCACGACACCGAGACCTGGCCCCCGGAGGAGAAGCGATGACCGAAAACGTTCGAACAGGTGGATGCCAATGCGGCGCGGTCCGCTTCCGGATCAAGGGTGAACTCGGACGCGCGTCGATCTGTCATTGCCGCATGTGCCAGAAACAGTTCGGCTCGTTCTTCTCGGCGCTGGTGACGGCGCCGAAGGATGGCGTCGAATGGGTGCGGGACGAACCGAGCTATTTCCAGTCCTCGGTCAACATCGACCGTGGCTTCTGCCCGAAATGCGGAACGCCGATGACCTATCGGCATCCGGGTGGCCTTGAGATCGCCATCGGCACCTTTGACGATCGCACCGATCTGGCGCCGAAAATCCAGGTCAATCACGCCTCGCGGCTGCCCTGGGTCGATACGATCTTCGAGCAGCCGGTGCTTGAGGATCAGGATTTTTACGCCAGGCAGGAAAGCATCATCTCGTTCCAGCATCCCGACCACGAGACCGATCAATGGCATCCCTCGGGAGCATTCCGGTGACCATCGCGCGCATCTATACGGGCGGATGCCAATGCGGCGCCGTGCGCTACCGCGCCGAGGGCGTGCTTGCGGACCCGCATATCTGTCATTGCCGCATGTGCCAGAAGGCGACCGGGAACTATTTCATGCCGCTCGCCAATGCGTCCCGAGACACGTTCGACATTACCCGGGGCCAGCCGTCCTGGTTCCGCTCGTCGCATCTGGTGCGCCGCGGTTTTTGCAGCGATTGCGGCACGCCGCTGTTCTACGATATGCCCGACGAGAACTTCATCAACATCGCGCTCGGCTCGCTCGACGACCCCGATGACGTACAGCCCGTTTACCAGTCCGGCGTCGAATCCCGCGTCATATGGTTCTCACGGCTCGCGGGCTTGCCACCAAGGGAGACGGATGACGGTAGCGAGGTCTCGGCGACCCGCCATCTGATCGTTCTCGAAACCAACCGCCAGCATCCCGACTACGACACCGTGCACTGGCCGCTCACGAAAGACTGAAAATGACGACTGTTCTGCGTACGCTTTATCCGGAAATCGAACCCTATGCGTCGGGCCACCTCGAGGTCGGCGACGGTCACACCATCTATTGGGAAAAGGCCGGCACGCCGGGCGCTAAGCCTGCCGTCTTCCTGCATGGCGGGCCAGGCGGCACGATCTCGCCGAACCACCGCCGCCTGTTCGATCCGACGCTCTACGACGTAACGCTGTTCGACCAGCGCGGCTGCGGTAAGTCGACGCCGAATGCCAGGATCGAAGCCAACACCACCTGGCATCTCGTCGCCGATATCGAGCGGCTGCGCGAGATGGCCGGCGCCGACAAGTGGCTGGTCTTCGGCGGTTCCTGGGGATCGACGCTGGGGCTTGCCTATGCCGAGAAGCACCCGGAACGGGTTTCCGAACTGGTGCTGCGTGGCATCTACACGCTGACCAAGGCCGAGCTCGACTGGTACTACCAGTTCGGCGTCTCGGAGATGTTCCCGGACAAGTGGGAGCGTTTCATCGCGCCCATTCCCGAGAACGAGCGCCACGAGATGATGCACGCCTATCATCGCCGCCTGATGAGCGAGGACAAGGCGACACGCCTTGCGGCCGCCAAGGCCTGGAGCATCTGGGAGGGTGAGACGATCACGCTGTTGCCGGAGCTCGCAACCAGCGAGCCCTTCGCCGACGACGATTATGCTGACGCCTTCGCGCGGATCGAGAACCACTTCTTCGTCAATGCCGGCTGGATGGAAGAGGGCCAATTGCTGCGCGACGCCCACCGGCTGCACGGCATTCCCGGCGTCATCATCCACGGGCGGTACGACATGCCGTGCCCGGCGAAGTACGCTTGGCAGCTGCACAAGGCCTGGCCGGGATCAGAGCTGCATCTGGTCGAGGGAGCAGGCCATGCATATTCCGAGCCGGGCATCCTCGACCGGCTGATCCGCGCCACGGACCAGTTCGCAGGCAAGACCGAGCAAAAGTAAACCGAGCATATTTGGACGAGAGCCATGACCAGGGAACGCATCTACCTCTTCGACACGACGCTGAGAGACGGGCAACAGACGCCCGGCATCGACTTTTCCGTCGAGGACAAGATTGCGATTGCCGGCCTGCTCGATCAGTTCGGCATGGACTATATCGAAGGCGGCTATCCCGGCGCGAACCCGACCGACACGGAATTCTTCGGGCGCAAGCGTACCCAGAAGGCCTCCTTCGTCGCCTTCGGCATGACCAAGCGCGCCGGGGTTTCCGCGTCGAACGATCCGGGCCTCGCGGCGCTGCTCGCGGCCAAGAGCGACGCCATCTGTCTTGTCGCCAAGAGCTGGGACTATCACGTCGAAGTGGCGCTCGGCTGCACCAACGAGGAAAACCTCGACAACATCCGGGCCTCGGTCGAGGCGGTGGTCGCCTCCGGTCGCGAGGCGATGGTCGATTGCGAGCATTTCTTCGATGGCTACAAGGCCAACCCCGCCTATGCGCTCGCCTGCGCGAAGACGGCCTTTGACGCCGGCGCGCGCTGGGTGGTCCTCTGCGACACCAATGGCGGCACGCAGCCTCCGGAGGTGCGCGAGATCGTTGCGGCCGTGATCGCTGCCGGCGTGCCCGGCGCCAATCTCGGCATCCACGCCCATAACGATACCGGCCAGGCGGTCGCCAATTCGCTTGCGGCGGTCGAGGCCGGCGTACGCCAGATCCAGGGCACGCTGAACGGCATTGGCGAACGCTGCGGAAACGCCAATCTCGTCACGCTGATCCCGACGCTTGCTTTGAAAGAGGCCTATTCCAGTCGCTTCGAAACGGCGATCGATGCCGACCGCTTGCTGGAGCTGACGAAGCTCGCCCATTCCTTCGACGAGCTGTTGAACCGCTCGCCAGACCAGCAGGCGCCTTACGTCGGCGCGTCGGCCTTTGCAACCAAGGCCGGCATCCACGCTTCGGCATTGCTCAAGGATCCGCGCACCTATGAGCACGTGGCGCCGGAAAGCATCGGCAACCTGCGCAAGGTCATGGTGTCCGACCAGGGCGGAAAGGCCAATTTCATCAACGCGCTGAAGCGCCGCGGCATCGTCGTCAGCAAGGACGACCCGAAGCTCGACAAGCTGATCGCCATCGTCAAGGAACGCGAAGCGACCGGCTATGCCTACGAAGGGGCGGATGCGAGCTTCGCGCTGCTCGCCAGCCGCATTCTCGGCACGGTGCCGGATTTCTTCCACGTGGAAAGCTTCCGGGTGATGGTCGAGCGCCGCTTCGACGCCAACGGCCATCTGAAGACGGTGTCGGAAGCGGTGGTGAAGGTGGTCGTCGACGGCGAGACGATGATGTCGGTCGCCGAAGGCCACGGCCCGGTCAACGCGCTCGACCTGGCGCTGCGCAAGGATCTCGGCAAGTACCAGTCGGAAATCGAAGACCTGGAGCTCGCGGACTACAAGGTCCGTATCCTCAATGGCGGGACCGAGGCGATCACCCGCGTTCTGATCGAATCGACCGATGGCACGGGCGCACGCTGGTGGACCGTGGGGGTCTCCGACAACATCATCGATGCGTCTTTCCAGGCGCTGATGGACAGTATCGTCTTCAAGCTGCTCAAGAACCGCGACCACGTCGGGCTGATCGCCGCCGAGTAATTTCGGCGATCGACCCGGTAACGCTGATGAACTGGCCGGGGGAGGGTGAGCAAAACTCATTCTCCCTTCACGGAAATGAATTGGTGCATCACCGGCCATTGGGGTAGGACGCACCAATGGGAGATCGTGCCGGCCGACTGGCTGTGCCCTCCCTTCTGACCGGTGAGCGGCCATTGCCGCCAGGGCTCTCCGGCAAAACACCAGGAAAAGATGATATGGCCGAGCCGAAAGCACCCGCCGAAAATACCGATTCCGCACAAGGCTTTGCCTTCGCGCTGACCGCCTATCTGCTTTGGGGCTTCCTGCCGTTCTTCATGAAGGCTGTCGCCCATATCCCGGCGCCGGAAGTGGTGGCGCACCGGATCGTGTGGTCGGTGCCGCTCGCAGGTCTCGTGCTGCTCTGGCTCGGGCGCACCGACGATATCAAGACGGCACTGCGCTCGCCGCGCATGCTGTGCATGGCCGCACTGACTGCCGTGCTCATCACCATCAACTGGGGCATCTATGTCTGGGCAATCGGGGCGGGCCGCGCCATCGAAACCGCGCTCGGCTACTACATCAATCCGCTCTTCTCGATCTTCCTCGGCGCCGTGCTTTTGAAGGAGAGGCCGAACCCGGCGCAGATGGTCGCAATCGCGCTCGCTGCTTCCGCCGTCGCCGTGCTCGCCTTTGATGCCGGCGGTCTGCCGTGGGTGTCGATCGGCCTCTGCCTGTCCTGGGGTTTCTACGCCTTCTTCCGCAAGACCCTGCCGGTTGGCCCCAACCAGGGCTTCTTCCTGGAAGTCCTGCTGCTGAGCGTTCCGGCCATCGGCTACATTATCTGGCTGGAGACGACGGGGCAGGGCCATTTCGGCGACACCGGCATGGCCGACGTCCTGTGGCTGCTGTCCTGCGGCATCGTCACGGCCGTGCCGCTGATGATCTATGCCAATGGCGCCAAGCTCCTGCGCCTCTCGACCATCGGCATCATGCAGTACATCGCGCCGACGATGATTTTCGTGATCGCCGTCTTCGTCTTCCATGAGCCCTTCGGTACGGCAAAGCTCATCGCCTTCGGCCTGATCTGGGCGGCGCTGGTGATCTATACCGGCGCGATGCTGGCTGAAAGCAGGGCGCGCCGCGCCCTGCAGGCAAGCCCCGCCGAATAATGTCGGTTGCAATAGAAACAAAAAAGGCGCGCCGGGGGCGCGCCTTTTTTGTTGGCTGAACAGGTTTCTCAAAGCTTGGAGATGATCTCGGCTTCGCCGTCGCGGCCGTTGCCGCCGTTGGCGGCCGCCAGGATGGTCGGCACGATGTCGGCGGCGTCATTGACGACGAGCGGCTGCACCAGATGCGCCGTGTGGACGAAGCCCTCTTCGCGCATGTGCTGCAGGAGGTCCATCATCGGCCTCCAGAAATTGTTGATGTTGCCGAAGACCATCGGCTTGCGGTGACGGCCGAGCTGCGCCCAGGTCATGATCTCGACGATCTCTTCAAGCGTGCCGATGCCGCCCGGCAGAGCCACGAAGGCGTCGGCGCGTTCGAACATCGTGTGCTTGCGCTCGTGCATGTCGGCCGTGACGATCAGTTCGTTCAGTTGGCCGAGCGAATGGCGGGTCGCTTCCTTGTCCATCAGGAATTCAGGGATGATCCCGGTAACTTCGCCGCCGTTGGAAAGCACGCCGCTGGCAACCGCTCCCATGATGCCGCGTGTGCCGCCGCCATAGACCAGGCGAAGCCCGTGATCGGCGATGGAGCGGCCGAGCGCGCGGCCGGCCTCCATGTAGGCATTGTCGCGTCCCGGCTGTGAACCGCAATAGACGCAGATGGATCGAATCGTGCTGTTCTCGGTGCTCATGCCCCCCAAAAAACATTGCAGCGCAGCATGGGTCAAGAAAAATGAGGGGAAACCCGGCTTTCTGTGGGTTGCCGTGCCTTCGGCTGCTTGTATGCCGAATCGCGAATCGCTAGCAATTTCAGTGATTGATTGAAGAAATCGGACGAGTTGCTTGCTGTTGCGCTATAATGACGGCGCAAGCCCGCACCGCAGGCCGATGAGAGGGCATGCGCGGAGCGTTGCTCCGCTCCGTGTGGAGAGTGGCATGATCAAAAATAAGGCCGGCTGGGTGGCCATTTCTGTCCTCGTGGCAGCAACAGCGTTGATGGTATTCGTAATTCAACCGAACTTGCGCGACGACGGCCAGAAGCCAACGGCGGAGCAGGCGGCAGGCACCGCGACACAGTCGACCGAGGCGACGCCTGCGACCAGTGGCCCGCAGGCGGCTGGCGCCTCTGCCGAGACAGCAAAGACGGATGCTGCGCCGCAGCAGGAACAGTCGAAGGCCGACGCGGCGACTGCCGCCAATGCGCCTGCAACCGATCCCGCCATTCCCGGTTTCGATGTGTTGCGCGTGGAGCCCGATGGCTCGACGGTGATCGCCGGCCATGCCCAGCCGAATTCGAAGCTTGAGATCCTGAGCGGCGATACGGTGGTCGGCACCGCTGATGTCGGCGCGACCGGCGACTTTGCCGCGGTCTTCGACGATCCGCTTCCGGCGGGTGACCATCAGCTCACGCTGCGCAGCACCGGCGAAAACGGTGCGGTGAAGAGCTCCGAGGAGGTCGCGACCGTTTCTGTTCCCAAGGATCCGTCCGGTCAACTGCTTGCCATGGTCTCGAAGCCCGGCATGGCGAGCCGGCTGATCACGACGCCGGATACGGTGGAGGGGACAGCGGCTGTGGACGCCAAGCCGGCCGAGGTTGCTTCCGCAACGCCGCAGGCGGTCGATACCGCTACTGCGCCGGCCAAGCTTTCTGGCGTGCCGGGCCTGCAGGTGAGCGCCGTCGAGATCGAAGGCAGCAAGATGTTCGTTGCCGGCAGCGCCAAGGCAGGCGCCTTGGTTCGCGTCTATGCCGACGACAGGCTCGTCGGCGAAATGAAAGCCGACGACAAGGGCCACTTCGTCGTCGACGGCCAGATCGAGTTGACGGTGGGCAGCCACATCATTCGGGCCGACATGCTGAACGAGGATGGCACCAAGGTCGTGATGCGCGCTTCGGTTCCCTTCGACCGGCCCGCCGGATCGCAGGTCGCGGCCGTGGCACCTTCGGGCACGCCGTCCGCAACCGCGGGTCTCGATGGCCTGCGTGCGGAAGCTGGAAAGGCGCTCGCACTGTTGAAGGGTCTCTATGCCAATGGCAAGGTGCCGAACGGCGAGCAACTGGCCGCCGCCCGTTCGGCGACCGAGATTGCGTTGAAGTCGCTTGCCGATTTCCGCGTCGCCGACAGTTCCGACCAGACGCTCGTCGCTTCCGCGACGCGGGCCGCAAAGGCCTCCGCAAGTGCGCTCGCGGCGCTGAAGGCTGCACCTCAGGACGCATCGAGCGTGGCGACGGCACTTGCCAAGGTTGATGAAACGGTTGGTGCGGTCCTTGCCGAGCAGGGCAGCGCCACGCCGGCGTCGCCCGAGAGGGCCCAACCGAAGGACAATGCCCCGGCTCCGGGCGAACTGGCAAAGGCAATGGGTGCTGGAAGCGCAGTTGTAAACGACGCTGCACCGGCGCAGCCGGCGACCGAAACCGCGGCCGTTGCAGCCTCGCCCGACCAGCCCCAGACGCTCGAGCAGGCTCCGCTCAAGGAGAGCAAGAGTTCGGTGATCATCCGTCGCGGCGATACGCTGTGGCAGATCTCGCGTCGCGTCTACGGCGCGGGCCTGCGCTACACCACGATCTATCTCGCCAACCAGGACCAGATCGAGGATCCGGACCGCATTCGCCCGGGTCAGGTCTTCGGCGTGCCGGACAAGGCGCTGCCGGACGAAGAATCGCGGGAAATTCACAAGAAGCACATGAAACAAGAACAATAAGCAGCCGATCGGCGGCCGCCGACATTGCGGCGGCTGCGACGGATGCTTATCTCCAGACCAAGGGCGGCGCCTTCGACAGGGCGCCGCTTTTCATTGAACGGTGATGACGGCGCCGCAGGTCTTCGTTTACAGGGAAGGCTCGGCGCATAGCTTGGATGCGCAACAATCTGCCTCCAAGCGCGCAAACGTAAGAGCGGATCAGAACGTGGCACCCCAGAAGAAAACCGTTTCGGCCGATACCAGCAATCCCTTGCATACGATCGCCAATCTCTGGCCCTACATGTGGCCGTCGGACAGGGCCGATCTCAAGCTTCGGGTGATCTGGGCGACGGTCATTCTGATCATCGCCAAGGTCGTGCTGATCCTCGTTCCCTATTCCTTCAAATGGGCAACCGATGCGCTGAACGGCAAGCCGGATGTCCTGGGCTTTCTGCCCGTGTTCATGACCGGCGCGGTCATGCTGGTGCTTGCCTACAACCTCGCGCGTCTTTTGCAGGCCGGCTTGAACCAGCTGCGCGATGCGCTGTTTGCAAGCGTCGGTCAGCACGCGGTCCGGCAACTGGCCTACAAGACCTTTGTGCACATGCACCAGCTGTCGCTGCGCTTCCATCTGGAGCGGCGCACCGGTGGGCTTTCTCGCGTCATCGAGCGCGGCACCAAGGGCATCGAAACGATCGTCCGTTTCACCATCCTCAACAGCGTGCCGACCCTGATCGAATTCCTGCTGACGGCCGTGATCTTCTGGTGGGGCTACGGCTTCAGCTATCTCCTCGTCACCGCTGTCACCGTCTGGCTCTACATCTGGTTCACCGTGCGCGCGAGCGACTGGCGCATCGCCATCCGCCGTTCGATGAACGACAGCGACACCGACGCCAACACCAAGGCGATCGACTCGCTGCTGAACTTCGAGACGGTCAAGTATTTCGGCAACGAGGAGATGGAAGCCCGTCGCTTCGACAAGTCGATGGAACGCTACGAGGCGGCGGCGACCCAGGTCTGGACGTCGCTCGGCTGGCTCAACTTCGGCCAGGCGTTGATCTTCGGCGCCGGTACGGCCGTGATGATGATCATGTCAGCGCTTGCCGTGCAGCGTGGCGAGCAGACGCTGGGTGACTTCGTCTTCATCAACGCCATGCTGATCCAGCTTGCGATCCCGCTCAACTTCATCGGCTTCGTCTACCGCGAAATCCGTCAGGGGCTCACCGACATCGAGCATATGTTCGACCTGCTCGACGTGCGTGCCGAAGTGGTGGATCGCCCGAATGCGAGCGAACTTGTCATCGGCAAGGGCGCCATCGCCTTCAAGGATGTGCATTTCGCCTATGACGCGGCGCGTCCGATCCTGAAGGGCATCACTTTCGAAGTGCCCGCCGGCAAGACGGTCGCCGTCGTTGGCCCCTCCGGTGCCGGCAAGTCTACGCTCTCGCGGCTGCTCTATCGCTTCTACGACGTGCAGGAAGGGGCGATCACCATCGATGGCCAGGACGTGCGCACAGTGACGCAGAAGAGCCTGCGCTCGGTGATAGGCATGGTGCCGCAGGATACGGTGCTCTTCAACGACACCATCGCCTACAACATCCGCTATGGCCGTGTTTCGGCGAGCGAAGCCGAAGTCGAGGCGGCGGCCGAAGCCGCGCAGATCGCCGAGTTCATCCGCACCCTGCCGGAGGGCTTCCAGGCCATGGTCGGCGAACGGGGCCTGAAGCTTTCGGGCGGCGAGAAGCAGCGCGTTGCGATCGCCCGCACCATTCTCAAGGCGCCGCCGATCCTGATCCTCGACGAGGCGACCTCGGCACTGGATACGCGCACGGAGCAGGAGATTCAGTCGGCACTCGACGTCGTTTCGCGCAACCGCACGACGCTTGTCATCGCGCACCGGCTCTCGACCGTCATCAACGCCGACGAGATCATCGTGCTGAAGGACGGCGTCATCGCCGAGCGCGGCACCCATGGCGAGCTGATCGATCGCGACGGCCTCTATGCCTCGATGTGGAGCCGCCAGCGCGAAGCGACGCAGGCCGAAGAGCAACTGAAGCGCGTGCGCGAGAGCGACGATCTCGGCATCGTCACCCGCGGCGAGCCGGCGGTTTGATGGCGTCTTTTTCTTTGCTGCGCGCGACGCGTTTTGTCGCTACCGGGCGGGCAACGTTGCCCGCCGGGACATTTCGCGCTAGAGCGGGGGGCAGGAAAAGCGTTTGCGGTTTTCCGTCCGCATCCCGCGCTAACTTATAGAAAACGATCACGTTCCACGGAAAATCTGGAGTAGAGTTCATGAGCCTGGTCAATACGATCCGCAACACGCTCGTCCCGGTGCACAAGGAAGGCTACCGCTTTGTTGCGATCTTCTTCGTCGTGTCGCTGGTGCTTGGCTTCCTGTGGGAGCCGTTGATGTGGATCGGCTTCGTGCTGACCGCGTGGTGCGCTTACTTCTTCCGCGACCCCGAGCGCATGACGCCGCTCGACGACGATCTGGTGATCAGCCCGGCCGACGGCCGCGTCTCGTCGATCGCGACGGTCCTGCCACCGGAAGAACTGAACCTCGGTTCGGAACCGATGCTGCGCATCTCCGTTTTCATGAATGTGTTCAACTGCCACGTGAACCGCGCGCCGATGGCCGGCACCATCACCCGCGTCGCCTATCGCGCCGGCAAGTTCGTCAATGCCGAGCTCGACAAGGCGAGCCAGGAGAACGAGCGCAACGGTCTGGTGATCGATACAAAACACGGCGCCATCGGCGTCGTTCAGATCGCCGGTCTCGTTGCCCGCCGCATCCTGTGCTGGAAGTATGAGAACGGCTCGCTGGAGGCCGGTGAACGCTTCGGCCTGATCCGCTTCGGCTCGCGTCTCGACGTGTTCCTGCCGGCCGGCTCCGAGCCGCGCGTCAGCGTCGGGCAGACTGCCGTTGCGGGCGAAACCGTGCTCGCCGAGTTTGGCTCGGCCAAGGGCCCGGTCATCAGCCGCCGCGCATAAGGAGTGTCTATGGAAGGCTCTGAACAGGAAAAACCGATCGACACGCGGCAGGCGTCCGAGGACGCCAGCGGCTCGAGCGATACCGCGCGCGGCCCACGGCTGCGCGAAATCCCGCTGCGGTTGATGATCCCCAATCTGATCACCGTGCTCGCGATCTGCGCCGGCCTCTCGGGTATCCGGCTCGCCTTTGAAAACCGCATCGAGCTTGCCGTTGCCATGGTGTTGCTCGCCGCCTTTCTCGACGGCATCGACGGCCGCGTCGCGCGCGCCCTGAAGGCGACGTCGAACTTTGGCGGCCAGATGGATTCGCTCGCCGACATCATCAACTTCGGTGTCGCGCCGGCCCTCGTGCTCTATGTCTTCATCCTCGACCAGGCGCGTTCGATCGGCTGGATCGCGGCACTGATCTACGCGATCGCGATGGGCCTGAGGCTCGCCCGCTTCAACGTGATGGCGGAGCGCCAGGTCAAGGCGTCCTGGCAGTCGGAATATTTCGTCGGCGTGCCAGCGCCCGCGGGTGCCATGCTGGTGCTGTTGCCGGTCTATCTCGGCCTCCTGGGCCTGGCGCCAGAACGCACCTTCGCGCTCATCGCATCCGCCTACACGGTGCTGATCGCCTTCCTGCTCGTCAGCCGTCTGCCGGTCTGGTCCGGCAAGTCGGAAAACAGCCGCGTGCGCCGCGACCTCGTGCTGCCGGCCATCCTCGGCGTCGTCTTCTACGTCGCGACGCTGATGACCTACACATGGGAAACGATGGCGGTGACGGCGCTTGGCTACCTGATCACGCTGCCCTTCGGCGCGCGATCCTGGCAGCGCAAATATGGCGGCGACTGGCCGGCCCATCCTTCGACCGGCGGCGACGGCCTGCCGGGCGACAAGGACTAACGCAAGTCCGCGAGAGGCGTGAATCGGCTTTCCGACCGGCAATGCCCAAAATGAAAAGGCCACCGTGACGACACGGTGGCCTTTCTCATTTGAGCGGTGTGACGAAGCTTATTCCGGCAGCCGGTAGTCGACGATCTTGTCTTCGCGCACGATGTAGAGCTTGCCGGTCTCGGTCTGGTTGGGGCCAACCAGCGGCAGCAGCTTGGCTGCGACTTCCGAAGGATGCGGCACGGTTTCCGGATCCTCGCCCGGCATCGCCCGAGCGCGCATCGCCGTACGGGTGGCGCCGGGGTCGACCGAGAGGATGCGCAGCGGCAGGCGCTGCGTCTCGCCGGCCCAGGTACGGGCCAGAGCCTCGACGGCAGCCTTCGAAGCGGAGTAGGGCCCCCAGAAGGGCTTGCACTTGTGTGCAGCGCTCGACGACAGGATCAGCGCACGGCCGGCATCCGACTTGATCAGCAGCGGCTCGAGCGAACGGATCAGCCGCCAGGTGGCGTTGACGTTGATGTTCATCACCTTGTCGAACACCTTCGCCTCGACATGCCCGATCGGCGAGATCGTGCCAAGCACGCCGGCATTGGCAACGAGGATGTCGAGCTTACCCCAGCGTTCGTTGATCGCGCCACCGAGCTTGTCGATCGCCGGCATGTCGGCAAGGTCGAAGGGCACCAGCGTCGCCGAGCCGCCCGCCGCCTTGATCGCGTCGTCGAGTTCTTCGAGACCGCCGACGGTGCGGGCGCAGGCAACCACATGGGCACCGGCCTTGGCCAGTTCGAGAGCGGTGAAATAGCCGATACCGCGCGATGCGCCGGTGACCACGGCCACCCGGCCTTTGAGATCGATCGTCATTTTTCTGTCTGATTATCCGTTGCTGGCGAGAACCGAGAGTTTGCGGACATTGCTGGCGCCTTCCTGGTCGAGAAGGCGGGTCGGATAGTCCCCGGTGAAATAGTGGTCGGTGAACTGCGGCGACTTCGGATCGCGCTTTTCGCCGCCGACCGCCTCATAAAGACCGTCGATCGACAGGAACTCGAGCGAGTCCGCGCCGATGTAGCGGCACATGGAGGCGAGGTCCGCATGCTGGTTGGCGAGCAGCTTGTCGCGGTCCGGCGTGTCGATGCCGTAGAAGTCCGGATGGAAGATCATCGGGCTCGCGACGCGCACATGCACTTCGCGCGCACCGGCCTCGCGCATCATCTGCACGATCTTTACCGACGTCGTGCCGCGCACGATCGAATCATCGACGAGGATGATGCGTTTGCCCTCGATCATCGCGCGATTGGCGGAATGCTTGAGCTTGACGCCGAAGGCGCGGATCTGCTGCGTCGGCTCGATGAAGGTGCGGCCGACATAGTGGTTGCGGATGATACCGTATTCGAAGGGGATGCCACTCTGCTGGGCATAGCCGAGGGCGGCCGGCGTGCCGCCGTCCGGCACGGGAACCACGACGTCGGCCTCGACCGGCGCTTCCTTGGCGAGGTTGATGCCCATGTTCTTGCGCGACACATAGATGCTGCGGCCGCCGACGACCGAGTCCGGCCGGGCGAAGTAGACATACTCGAACAGGCAAAGACGCTCGGGCTGCGAAACCTCCGGCTTGCGCGCGTCGATGGTGATCGAACCGTCGGGCTGGATCTCGCAGATGATGACTTCGCCGTTCTCGACGTCGCGGACATAGGTCGCGCCGATGATGTCGAGTGCGCAGGTCTCGGAGCAGAAGATCGGCTTGCCGTCGAGTTCGCCCATCACGAGCGGACGGATGCCGATCGGATCACGTGCGGCGATCAGCTTCGTGCGCGTCATCGCCAGCATCGAATAGCCGCCTTCCATCTGGCGGATGGCATCGATGAAGCGGTCGGAAGAGGACGCCTGCTTGGAACGGGCGATCAGGTGCAGCACGACTTCGGTGTCGGACGTCGACTGACAGATGGCGCCGTCGGCGATCAGCTGCCGGCGAAGCGTGAGGCCGTTGGTGAAATTGCCGTTATGGGCGACCGCAATGCCACCGACTTCGAGTTCGGCAAAGAGCGGCTGCACGTTGCGCAGCGCCACTTCGCCCGTCGTCGAGTAGCGGGTGTGGCCGATCGACATGAAGCCCGGCAGTTTCGCCAGCGTCGCCGGATCCGTGTAGTGGTCGCCGACGAGGCCCATGCGCTTCTCGGTGCAGAACTGCTTGCCGTCAAAGGTGACGATGCCGGCTGCTTCCTGGCCGCGATGCTGGAGCGCATGAAGGCCCAGCGCCGTCAGCGCCGCCGCGTCCGAGTGCCCCAGTATGCCGAAGACGCCGCACTCTTCGTGCAGCTCATCGCCTTCGAGTTCATCGTGGATTTCGATGGATCTATCGGTCATCACAGTCGCCTTTGCTCCGTACCGGTGCGCATATCGTGATCAGGCCCGCCGTCTTCAAGCAATCTTAGCTGAAAACGGCTGCAAGCGTTATTCCCCAAAAGGACAAAGCCCGCGGGGCGGGCTTTGTCGGCAAATCGTTCCTGTCTCAGCCGTTGGTGGCCGGGGCGTCGTCGGCGGGCGCCTGGTCCGGCGTCGTCGCAGGTGCCTGGCCGGGCGTCGTTGCCGGCGCTTCGCCTTCGCCTTCGCCGGTTGTGTCCTTGCCGCGCAGGCGATCGAGAATGGTGGCGTCGGCTTCTTCGGGCAAAAGCGCGATCAGCTTGTTGCCGAGATTGTCGAGCAGCGGCTTCGACTTGGCCTGGGTGACCCAAGTCGGCTGCTGCTGCGGAGCGACGAGCCAGTTGAAGAACAGCATGGCGACGACGACCAAAAGGATGCCGCGGGCAGCGCCGAACAGGAAGCCGAGCGTGCGGTCGAGCGCGCCGATGCGGCTGTCGATGATGAAATCGGCGATCCGCATGGTGATGAAGGAGATGATGATCAGCGCGATCAGGAAGATCACCGCCGCCGATCCGATCATCGCGACCGTGTCGCTGTTGGTATACTGCTTCGCGTAGGGCAGGAGATGCGGGTAGAGGAAGTAGGCGGCAGCCGCCGCACCCACCCAGCTCGCGACCGAAAGCACCTCGCGCGAGAAGCCTCGAACCATGGCCAGGATTGCGGAAAACAGGGCGACGCCGAGAACGATACCGTCGAGAATTGTAATGGGCATTTTGTCCTTACTCCGGACCCGGTTCGTCCGGGTCTCCTCAAGCCTATCCGCCATCGGCCCTGAGTTCAGGGCATTTGCAGCCTGTTTGCGGCCCTTAAAGGGCGGCCTGCGGCATCCGCATCTTTCAGTCTTCGTCCTCCACCGGTCTCAGCGCGTTTCGCGACCCCGCGATGCGCGCCACCAGATCGGGCAGGCTTTCCATCTCGCTCCAGCGGCCATTGCCGTTTTTCGGCAGTTCGGTCGAAGCGGACGGCAGGACCGCCTGGGAGAACCCGAGCTTCTCGGCTTCCTTAAGGCGTTGTGCGGTATGCGCAACCGGCCGGATGGCACCCGACAAGCTGACTTCGCCGAAATAGACGCAATCCGCCGGAAGGGCAAGCCCGGCAAGCGATGAAACCAGTGCGGAAGCCACAGCTAGATCGGCCGCCGGCTCGGAAATGCGGTAGCCACCGGCGATGTTGAGATAGACGTCGTGCTGGCCGAGCCGCACGCCGCAATGGGCTTCCAGCACGGCAAGGATCATCGAGAGCCGTGCGGAATCCCAGCCGACGATGGCGCGTCTCGGCGTGCCGAGCGAAGTCGGGGCGACCAGCGCCTGCACTTCGACGAGAACCGGGCGGGTGCCTTCCATGCCGGCAAAGACGGCGGCGCCCGGCGATTTCTCGTTGCGTTCGCCGAGAAACAGTTCCGACGGGTTGGCGACCTCGCGCAGGCCCTTGTCCGACATTTCGAACACGCCGATCTCGTCCGTCGGGCCGAAGCGGTTCTTGACGGTGCGCAGGATACGATAGTGATGGCCGCGGTCGCCTTCGAAATAGAGCACGGCGTCGACCATATGCTCGACGACGCGCGGACCGGCGATCTGGCCCTCCTTGGTCACATGGCCGACGAGCACGACGGCGGTTCCCGTCTGCTTGGCAAAGCGGATCATCGCCTGCACGCCGGTGCGAACCTGGGTCACCGTGCCCGGCGCGGAATCGACGATGTCGCTCCAGAGCGTCTGGATCGAATCGATGATCACGAGATCCGGGCGCTTGCCTTCCGACAGCGTCGCCAGAATGTCCTCGACGTTGGTCTCAGCAGCGAGCAGCACATCGCTGTCGGCAGCCCCCAGCCGCTGGGCGCGAAGACGCACCTGCGCCACAGCCTCTTCGCCCGAGACATAGATGACGCGATGCTTGCGGCGCGAGAGCGCTGCCGCTGCCTGCATCAGCACCGTCGACTTGCCGATACCGGGATCGCCGCCGACGAGCAGCGCCGATCCGCGCACGAAGCCGCCTCCGGTCACCCGGTCGAGTTCCGAGATGCCTGTCTGGATGCGTGGCGCGTCTTCGATCTCGCCCGAGAGCGTGGTGAGCGCCACCGGGCGTCCCTTCTTCGGCGCGCGCGACGGACCGCCGCCGATGCCCGCCGTCGGGTCGTCCTCGATGATCGTGTTCCACTCGCCGCAGCCTTCGCATTTTCCCACCCAGCGAGTGTGGATCGTGCCGCAGTTCTGGCAGATGAATTGGGTACGCGCTTTCGCCATCGGCATCGACTTTCGGAATGTGAGACCGCCTACGTCGCGAGGGGACGTCGGCGGCAAAGAATCACCTGTATCGTCACATAATGCCGCAAAGTGCGGAACAAAAGGTGAATTTCTGCAAGAATGACCGAAAAATGAGCTGAAGGAGCGCGTCAGACGCTGTCGATATAGTGCCTGATATAGCGGCGGCCGAGGCTGGTCAGCATCTCGTAGCCGATCGTCCCTCCGGCGCGCGCGACATCGTCGATGGCGATGTGCCGGCCGAAGAGCTCGATGTAATCACCCGGTCGTACCGCGCTTTCAGGAAGGTCCGTGACGTCGAAGAGACTGAGGTCCATGGTGACGCGCCCGACATGCGGGACCTTCTGGCCGTGCAGGAAACCGAAGGCCCCTGATGGCGTTGCCTGCCTGAGCGTGACGCCGCCGCCGGACACGGAACGGTGATAGCCATCGGCATATCCCACAGCCACCGTGGCGATGCGACTGTCGCGGTCGAAGCGGGCAGAGGCGCCATAGCTCGCGGTGCCGCCGGCGGCCACGTCGCGCACCTGGATGATCCGTGCTTCGGCGGTCACCACCGGCTTCATCGGGTTGGGGATGTCGTTCACCGCCTCGCCGCCATAGACGGCGATGCCCGGCCGGGTCAGGTCGAAATGATAGTCGGGCCCGAGGAAGACGCCGCCGGAGTTGGCAAGGCTCGCATCGACCCCTTCATAGGCAGTCGACACCTCATGGAAGCGACGGAGTTGAAGGCCATTCAGCCGATGGTCCGGATCGTCGGCGCTGACGAGATGGCTCATGATCAGCACCGGCGAAAAGCTTGCCGGCCGCGCCGGGTCTGTCGCAAGCGCAACGGCCTGCTCGACCGTAAGGCCGAGCCGGTTCATGCCGGTATCCACATGCAGCACGCAAGGGTGGTCGCCACGCTCGGAAAGGGCGGCCATGAACACCGCCAGCTGCTCGTCCGAGTTGATGACCGGCACCAGATCGTTGTCGAAGAACAGCGCCTCGTTGCCCGGCCACATCCCGGCGAGAATGTAGATCCGGCCGTCCGGTGCAAGCGGACGGAGTGCTGCGCCTTCCTCGGCATTGGCGACAAAGAAATCGCGGGCGCCGGCCGCATAGAGGGCAGGGGCCGCCTGCGCGATGCCGATGCCATAGGCATCCGCCTTGAGGACGGCTGCGGCACGCGCCTTGCCGGAGCGCTTGTTCATGGCCCGCCAGTTGTCGACAAGCGCGCCAAGATCGATCGTGAGCCGGTTGGAAGCGGAAAGGAAGTCTGGAGGAAGCATGCCGGGCACTCTGCGTGGATGATCCAGGATCAATACAGCCAAGCGCAGAGCGTCGCAAATATTCCCCTGTCGTAGCGCCCTCGCGGATGGACCAGGCAAACGAGCACTTTTGTGCAAGACGCAGCCGCGCAGGCGCACTATGGTTTTGCCATGCAGACAATTTCGCAGGAAGAAGCCATCGATGTCATGCCGATAGAGGGCGCCGAGCGCACGCGCTTCTGGCGGGATTCCCGCTTCATGGGCATGGAATGTCTGACGGCGACCTTCATCACCCATGAATTTGCGCCGCACGCGCACGAAACCTTCAGCATCGGCGCCATCGAGGCCGGCTCGCAGATCAGCAAGATCAAGGGCGAGCGTTCGGAGGCCGGCCCCGGATACTTTTATCTGATCAATCCCGACGAAATTCACGACGGTCATCCGGGCGGCAGCGGCTATCGCTATCGCATGGTCTATCCGAGCGCCGAACTGCTGGTGAGCATCATCGAGGATGTCACCGGACGCGCTTTCAAGGGCACGCCATCCTTCTCCAAGCGTGTTTTGCAGGCGCCGGACCTGGCTCTTTCCTTCCATCAGGCCCACCGCACGCTCGAAGTGTCGGGGGCGACGCTCGAGGCGGAGGAAAAAATGTTCGCGGTGCTTGCCGCGATGTTCGAGCGCCACGGCAGCACGATCATCACGCCGATCGAAACGCGCGAGCAATCGGCCGTTCACCGGGCGCGCGACTTCCTGGCGGAAAACTATGCCGAGGACATCGGGCTCGAGGAACTGGCGAAGGTCGCCGGCCTCAGCCGCGCCCACCTCATCCGCGCGTTCCGCAAGGAGTTCCACATCACCCCGCATGCGTTCCTGACCGACAAGCGCGTGCGGGCGGCAAAGACACTGCTGCGGCACGGCTGGTCGGCGGTGGACGCAGCCTATCAATGCGGTTTTGCCGACCAGGCGCATTTCAGCCGTCATTTCAAGGCGCGCACCGGCGTCACCCCTGGGGCCTTCCGCGCCGGCTGATCACTTTCGTTCAAGACGATCCGCAGCCCGAGTCCTAGAACACTCGGGCAATTGCGATCGCGCGCCTGTGTGGAAGGGCGGCGCATCGCGCGAATGGAGACGTGGACGTTGCAGGAAAGAAGTGCGTTCCAGGAATTTCGGGCCGCGGCCGTTGCTATGACGCCGCTGATCGTCGCGGTCATGCCGGTCGGCCTCGTGTTCGGTGCGGTGGCGGCGAGCAAGGGACTTGCGCCGGCCGAGGTGGCGCTGATGAGCGCGCTGGTCTTTGCCGGCGGGTCCCAGTTCGTCGCGATGGATATCTGGACGCATCCGGCGTCCTGGGCGGCGCTTGGCTTTTCGGCACTGCTCGTCAACATCCGCCATGTGCTGATGAGCGCTTCGATCGGCGGCAAGCTCGACAGTTTCTCCGGCCCGGCGCGCTATGCCTCGATGCTGCTTCTGGCCGACGAGATCTGGGCCATGGCCGAGATGCGGGCGAGCAACGGCAAGCTGACGCCTGCCTGGTATGCGGGCCTTGCGGTGCCTTTCTACTGCCTTTGGGTGCTGACGAGCCTTGCGGGCGCGTTGCTTGGGGCATTCCTGGGCGATCCGAAGGTTACCGGCCTCGACTTTGCGTTCCCGCCGTCTTCATCGTGCTGGTCATGGGGTTCTGGAAAGGACGGGAGACGGGTGCCGTTCTGGCGGCTAGCGCTTGTGCTGCCGTGCTCACGCATCAGTTGCTGCCAGGTGTCTGGTACATCGCTGCCGGGGCTGCGGCCGGGGTCGTGGTCGCGCTTCTCTCCGGTGCACGCAAGGAGGCCCATGCATGACCGTCGATCCAAATACACTGCTTGCCATCGTCGCCATGGCGGCTGCGACGATCGCGACCCGCATCGGCGGTCTCGTGCTGATCCGGTATGTGACGATCGGGGAAAGCCAGAAGCGCGCACTGGAGGCGATACCGCCGGCCGTGCTGATGGCGGTTATCGCGCCGACGGCCTTCGTGACCGGCCCGGCGGAAACGATCGCCGCTGCCGCGACGGCCGTGGCCGCCATACGGCTGCCGCTCCTGGTATCGGTCGCCGTCGGTGTCGTCTCGGTAGCGCTGCTGCGCCTCGTGTTCTGAGAGGTTTGTGCTGGCGCGGCGCGCTTCAGCCAAAAGGCACGTGCCATTTGAGATTGAGAGCGGGCTGGGAAACCGCAAACATTTTTCCCAGCCCGCTCCGGCCGCCCCCACGGAACCCTAGTGTTCTTCGTACTGGGTGAAGGATGGATCGGCGAGATCGGTGAAGCGCGTGAATTCCGACTGGAAGGCGAGTTTCACGGTACCGGTCGGTCCGTGACGCTGCTTGGCGATGATCACGTCGGCCGTGCCCTTCACCTGCTCCATCTTCATCTTCCATTCTTCGTACTTCGGGTCGAACTCGTCGCGCGGCTCCAGGTTCTTCACGTAGTATTCCTCACGGAACACGAAGAGCACGACGTCGGCGTCCTGCTCGATCGAGCCCGATTCACGAAGGTCGGACAGCTGCGGCCGCTTGTCTTCGCGGCTTTCGACGCCACGGGAGAGCTGCGAGAGCGCGATGATCGGAACGTTCAGTTCCTTGCCGAGCGCCTTGAGGCCGGTGGTGATCTGGGTGATTTCCTGCACGCGGTTGTCGCTGGATTTGCCCGAGCCGGTCATGAGCTGGATGTAGTCCACCACTAGGCAGTCGAGGCCGCGCTGGCGCTTCAGGCGCCGCGCGCGGGCGGAAAGCTGGGCGATCGAGATACCACCGGTCTGGTCGATATAGAGCGGCACCTTCTGCATCATCTGCGAGCAGGCGACGAGCTTTTCGAAGTCGGCCTCGGAGATGTCACCGCGGCGGATCTTCGAGGAGGAGACTTCGGTCTGCTCGGAGATGATACGGGTGGCGAGCTGTTCGGACGACATTTCGAGCGAGTAGAAGCCGACGACGCCGCCGTTCTTGGCCTTGAACGAGCCGTCAGCCTGGACTTCCGGCTCGTAGGCCGCAGCAATGTTGTAGGCGATGTTGGTGGCAAGCGAGGTCTTGCCCATGCCGGGGCGTCCGGCAAGCACGATCAAGTCGGAACGCTGCAGGCCGCCCATCCGGCCATCAAGCGACAGGATGCCGGTTGAAATGCCCGAAAGGCTGCCGTCGCGCTCGAAGGCCTGGCCGGCCATGTCGATGGCGAGCGCCACGGCGTCGTTAAACGACTGGAAACCGCCGTCGTATCGACCGGTCTCGGCAAGTTCGAACAGACGGCGCTCGGCGTCTTCGATCTGGCCCTGCGGAGGCATGTCGAGCGGCGCGTCATAGGCGATGTTGACCATGTCCTCGCCGATGGTGATCAGCGAACGGCGCAGCGCCAGGTCATAGATCGCCCGGCCATAGTCTTCGGCGTTGATGATCGAGACGGCAGCGCCGGCAAGGCGCGCAAGATAGGTCGCGACGGTCACGTCGCCGACCTTCTCGTCGGCCTTGAGGAAGGTCTTGATGGTGACCGGGTTCGCCATCTTGCCCATGCGGATGATGTCGCCGGCGACTTCGTAGATCTTGCGGTGCAGCGGCTCGTGCAGATGCACCGGCTTCAGGAAGTCCGACACGCGGTAGTACGCGTCGTTGTTGACGAGGATCGCGCCAAGCAGCGCCTGCTCGGCCTCGAGGTTGTTCGGGGCCTCGCGGTAGTGCTGGTCCGCCTGATCTTTGCCGATAGGGGATAGCTTTCGCGACGCTTCGTTCATTCGTTTATCTCTGCCTCTGTCTGGTGTGGCACCGGTTTGCGTTTTAGCGCGGGCCGGGTCAAGTGCACGAGGGACACAGTCGCGAAGCGACGTCACCGCGCCCGGCGCTGTTCCCGTTGTTCGACTGATCCACAGGCGGGGGCTCGCAAATGTGCGGATTATGCCGTCGTCACAAATTTGGTCGTTGACGCCGCGAATCACCCGAACCTTCCCGACGAAACGAAGTGTAGCGCCGTCCTCCTCTGCCTCAAATCCGCATCTTGAAAATCCACCGCATTTGGATTAGATAGAGGCAGAATAATTAGCATGCTAGTAATATGGAAAAGATACCAATGTATCAACCCACCGTGAACCGCGAACTGTTCGATGCCCTGTCGCTGCTCAATCGCAAGCTGCGCGCCGTGTTCGATGCGCGGGTGAAGGAGAAGGGGCTGACGCTGTCGCGCGCCCGCGCGCTCTTCGCCTTGACGAAGAAGGATGGCCTGAACCAGCGGGAGCTCGCCGACGAACTCGACATCGAGACCCCGACACTGGTGCGCCTGCTCGACGGCATGGAGAAGCAGGGCTTCATCGAGCGGCGGGTCGAGGTCTCCGACCGACGCGCCAAGCAAATCCATATGACCGAACTCGGCCGCACCGTTGCCGACGAGATCCTCAGGCTTGCCGACGAAATCCGGGCCGAAGTGCTGCAAGGCATCGACGCAGCCGAGCTTGCCGTGACAAAGCGGGTGGTTCGTGCGATCGCCGACAATGTTCAGTCGCTGGCGCGGGAGTGACGGCGATGGGCGCAGTCGCGACGGCCGCCGCAAACGACAATCGCCTTGCCTCCGAGCTTGAGGCCGCGGAGGCCGTCGACGAGGACCAACACGGAGAAACCGTTATTGCGCCGGAACCGGCGCCAACCCCCGTGCCGGCCCCCGTCGAGAAAGGTCTGTTGCTTTCGGCGGTCTATGTCCTGGGCTCCGTGCTCCTGTTCCTGACGCAGGGGCTCGGCATGAACCTGGCGCTCGCCAACCTTACGCAGGTCCAGGGCTCGCTTTCGGCGACCTCCATCGAAGCCGGCTGGCTCTCGGCGGCCTACATGGCGCCGAATGTCAGCCTGTCGATCGCGCTGGTGAAGATCCGCGCCCAATACGGGCTGCGCCGTTTTGCCGAAATCAGCATCGCCGGTTTCGTCGTCGTCTCGTTGATGAACGTCTTCGTTTCCGATCTGCATTCGGCGATCGTCGTGCGCTTCATCAGCGGCATTGCCGCCGCACCGATGTCGACGCTCGGCTTCCTCTACATGCTCGAAGCCTTTCCGCCGGCGCGCAAACTGACCGTCGGGCTGGCGCTGGCGCTCACCTGCACGACGATTTCCGCGCCGGTCACCCGCCTGATCTCGCCGACCTTGATCGAATATGGCCAGTGGCATGCGCTCTACACGCTGGAAATGGCGCTGGCGCTGATCGCGCTGCCGATCATCTACCTGCTGCCGCTGACGCCGGTCCCGCATGCCAAGGTTATCCAGCGCATGGATATCCTGAGTTACCTCCTCGTCGCCGTCGCCTTCGGCTGCCTCGCCGTGGTCCTGACCATGGGGCGCCTCTACTGGTGGTTCGAGGCTCCTTGGCTCGGCGTCCTGCTGGTCGTCTCGATAGCGACGCTGACGACCGCGGTGCTGATCGAGCTTTATCGCCCGGTGCCGTTGATCGACGTGCGCTGGATCGCTTCAAAGGAGATCGTGCACTTTGCCGCCGTTCTCTTGATTTTCCGGCTGGTCGCCTCCGAACAATCGACTGTTGCTGCGAACTTCTACCAGCAGCTCGGTCTCCAGTTCGAGCAGGTCGCAACCCTCTATTGGATCATCCTTGCTGCGGCCATCGGCGGCGGTCTGCTTTGCGCCGCGCTGATGAATCCTGAACATGCGGAGCGCGTGCATATTCTGGCACTCGGCCTCCTGGCGGCCGGCGCCTACATGGACAGCCAGGCGACCAGCCTGACACGGCCGGAGCAGATGTATCTGAGCCAGGCGATGATCGCGTCCGGAACGGCGCTCTTCCTGCCGCCGGCCATGGCGCGCGGCTTCAAGGCGGCGCTCGCCAAGGGGCCGAGCTATATCCTCAGCTTCATTGTGATCTTCCTCTTTACCCAGAGCATCGGCAGCCTGATCGGCTCCGCCGCCTTCGGTACCTTCGTCACGATCCGTGAAAAGTTTCATTCCAACCTTCTCGCGGAACAGATCGTGCTCTCGAACCCTCTGGTTGCCCAGCGCGTCAACCAGCTTTCCGCCGCTTACGCCAAGGTGATGGGCGACAAGACCCTGCTCGGCGGCGAGGGCACCGTGTTGTTGTCACAACAGGTGACCCGCGAAGCTTACATCCTCGCCTACAACGACGCCTTCCTGCTTGCCTCGGCGGTCGCGCTTTTCGCGCTCGCCGGGCTGCTGCTGCACATCTTCTACAACTGGCTCAGGCAGAGATTGTCCGCTCCTGCGCCGATGCCGGCCACCTGATTGACAGAGTTGACGACCATGTTGAAATCCTTGCGCTCTCCCACGAGCATCATCGTTCTTCTCGCCGGCATCGCCGGTATCGCCCTTGTGCTCTACGCCTGGCGGCTGCCGCCGTTCCACAGTTCGGTGGAATCGACGGAGAATGCCTATGTGCGCGGCTTTGTAACGATCATGAGCCCGCAGCTTGCGGGCTATGTCGCCGACGTTCCGGTGCACGACTACGAGACGGTCAAGGCCGGGCAACTGCTGGTCAAGATCGACGACCGCATCTATGCGCAGAGGGTGGCGCAGGCGGAAGCCACGCTTGCCGGACAGAAAGCCGCACTTGCCAATTCCTTTCAGCAGGAGCTTTCCGCCAAGGCGGGCATCGCCGCCAGCCAGGCGCAGCTCGATGGTGCCAAGGCTGCCTTCAATCGGGCCCGGGCGACCTGGGACCGCATCCGCCCGCTCGCGGAAAAGGGTGTTTCGACCCGCAGTGATGCCGACCAGGCGCGTGCAGGCTTTGAGCAGGCCGACGCTGCCGTGAGCCAGGCAGAGGCCGGGCTGGAAGTGTCGAAGCAGGCGCTGGCGACGACGCTTGGCGCGCGTGCCGGATTGCAAGCCGCGGTGAGCGGGGCGGAAGCGGCCGTCGAACTCGCGCGAATCGATCTCGACAACACCCGCATCGTCGCGCCGCGGGACGGCCGTCTCGGTGAGATCGGCGCGCGGATCGGTCAATATGTGACGGCCGGCTCGCAACTCCTGGCGCTGGTGCCGAACGACGTCTGGGTCGTCGCCAATTTCAAGGAAACGCAGCTCGACGGCATGAAGGCGGGCCAACCCGTCGCCATCGCGGTCGACGCGCTGCAGCGGAACGAGCTGACGGGGCATATCGAGCGGTTCTCGCCCGCCGCCGGTTCGGAGTTCAGCATCATCCGTCCGGACAACGCCACCGGCAACTTCACCAAGGTGGCCCAGCGCGTCGGCGTGCGCATCGTCGTCGATCCCGGCCAGCCGCTGGCGGAAATGCTGTCGCCCGGCCTTTCGGTCGTCGTACGCGTCGACAAGGACGCGCCGGTGCGCGTTGCGCCGGACCAGGCGAACATCGGTGTCGCGCCTGTTGCCGCCCACGGATAAGACGGCCGAGGCCCACAGAGCCATTGCCAGAAACGGCCGCGCAACCAAGAAAAAAGCCCGGATCGATGATCCGGGCTTTCGCGTGTTGAATGGCCTTTAAGGCTTATTCTTCTTCGCCTTCGAATTCGGCTTCCGGGTTGAAGAAGTCTTCCGGCTTGAGGGCGTCTTCGTCAACACCGTAGATGGCGTCGGCCGAGGTCAGGCTTTCGCCCTTTGCCTGGCGACCGGCTTCTTCGGCCGAACGGGCAACGTTGACTTCAACCGAGATCTCGACTTCCGAGTGCAGGTGCAGCGTGACCTTGTGCAGGCCGATCGACTTGATCGGCTGGTTGAGGTCGACCTGGTTGCGGCCGACGTTGAAGCCTTCGGCAGCGAGCACTTCGATGATGTCGCGGGCAGCAACCGAACCGTAGAGCTGGCCGGTTTCGCCAGCCGAGCGGACGATGATGAACGACTTGCCGTCGAGCTTCTCGGCAACAGCCTGGGCTTCCGACTTGCGCTCGAGGTTGCGGGCTTCGAGCGTCGAACGCTCAGCTTCGAAACGGGCCTTGTTGGCAGCGTTGGCGCGCAGCGCCTTGCCGAGCGGCAGGAGGTAGTTACGGGCAAAGCCGTCGCGAACCTTTACGGTTTCGCCCATCTGGCCGAGCTTGGCGATACGTTCGAGAAGAATGACTTCCATGTTGGTTTCCTTTCAGAGTTCCAGTTCGTTGGTCAGTTTTTTCCAACCGGCGTGACCGCGATGGTGCGTCGCGTATCGATCAGGCCGGACAGGAGGAAGAAGAATGCCGGGATCGTGAACACGAGCACCGACAGGTATGCAATCCACAGCACGGGAAGCCGCCAGGACTTGCCGCGTGTGCGGAAATGGAAGGAGGCGAAACCGGCAAGCAGGAAGCCCGCGCCGAAGGTTCCGCAGATCAGCGCGCCGATCGTTGCGGGTGCGCCGCCGAGGAAGGTGAGGACCAGGCCGCCGAGAAAGATGAAGATCGCGTTGCGGTGCATGCGCAGCGTCGACGGAATGTCCTCGCGCGGGCGCAACGACCGGCCGGACATCTGCACGATGCGGGTGGCGAGGTAGTAGGCGGTAAACAGCATCAGCACCCAGATCGCGCCCTGGACGAGCGGCAAAGCGAGGGTGAAAAGCGACTTGATCTGGGCGATGGCAGCCGCATCCGGGTTGTAGGCGCTGTCCTGCGCCTTCACGGCCTGAATGACGATATCGACCATGCGATCGGAGATATCGGCTCCATAACCGACGATCACGCCGACGATGATCATGCCGACGGTCACCAGACCGGCGAGATGGCTGAGGATATCGGAGAGCGGATACCAGGCAAGCGCCTCGTCCGGGCCGCCGAGTTCGGACGCCGGGCGGGCGAGATTGGCGAGATGGCTCAGCCAACCGGCCGGGATCAGCGTGACAACGAGGATCAGCAGCGCGAAGTAGGGCGAAACGAGAACGGCACCGGTGGCGCCGGCCGTGACGATCGCGGTGATCGCTGCGGCATTGCCCCAGCCGAGGCCGGCAATCAGGATTGGAAGTGCCGAAGCGGCATAAAGGACGATCGCAAGAGACGACTGCGTATTCGCGCCCATCGACAAGAGGGCGGCGGTAAAGCCGGCGAGAACGCCGGTCAGCAGCGATGTCCTGTTCACATTCGTCACGTTCGCTGTCCTGCTTCGTGCAGTTAGGGGATGGCCAAAGCGCAGCCCCAGCATGGGATTTTGGCGCATCGCGCCGGTTCCGATCCGCGCCCATCGCGGAAGGGAGAGAAAGAGGCGCTCACCTTAGGGGAGCGCCTCTCCCAACAAGTCGGGTTCCGTCGAGTCAGAAGACTGACGGAGAGTCAGCCGTTCTTAGGAAACGACGTAGGGCAGCAGGCCGAGGAAGCGTGCACGCTTGATCGCCTGGGCGAGTTCGCGCTGCTTCTTCTGGGAAACGGCCGTGATGCGGGAAGGAACGATCTTGCCGCGCTCGGAAATGTAGCGCTGCAGAAGACGGATGTCCTTGTAGTCGATCCGCGGAGCGTTTGCGCCCGAGAAGGGGCAGGTCTTGCGGCGGCGGTGGAACGGGCGACGAACCGGAGCGGAAGAAACTTCAGCCATTGTCTTAATCTCCTAAAGCTTCTTGATTACGCACGGTCTTCGCGCGGACGGCGCGGGCGGTCTTCGCGGTCGCCACGGTCCGGACGCGGACCACGGTCGCCGAAGCCACGCTCCGGACGGTCGCCATCGCGGCGCGGACGGTCGTCGCGGTCGCGCTTCTGCATCATGGCAGACGCGCCTTCCTCGTGCTTCTCGACGGCGATCGTCATGTAGCGCAGGATGTCTTCGTTGATGCGCATCTGGCGCTCGATTTCGTGAACAGCCGCTGCCGGAGCATCGATGTCCATGAGAACGTAGTGGGCCTTGCGGTTCTTCTTGATGCGGTAGGTGAGGGACTTCAGGCCCCAGTTCTCGACGCGACCGACCTTACCGCCGTTTGCTTCGAGCACGCCCTTGTACTGCTCGACGAGACCGTCGACCTGCTGCGGCGTGATGTCCTGGCGGGCCAGGAATACGTGTTCATAAAGAGCCATTGTGGCTTGCCTTTCTTGCGTTAATCAGCCCGGACCTCGGCGGCTAAGCCTCAACGACTGTTCTTAGTGGCTGCAGGCAGCCGGCAAGAAAGTGTTGTATCGAGACGGTCGAGAGCGGAGACACGGGAGGCCGGAAAGACGTGCAATCCTAACGGCTCCCCTCGAGGAAGCCGGCCCTCCGTTCAGCCACCAGCCAGAAGACCGGGCATTTCGAACAGCGCGCTTATACGCATTTTTCCGCGGAAGGCAAGGCTTGCCGCGTCTTTTCCGCTTTCTACGCCAGCCCGTTCACCTTTTTCCATTTGCGCAGGCGGCCGTGGGCGTTGGCATAGGGAGAGGAAGTGTTGAACTGGATCATGCGTCCGAGCGTGAATTTTCCGTACCATGGCCGCCCGTAAAGCGTCTGCTCGTCGCGATCCCTGATGAGTACCTCGAGCGTCTCCTTGCTGCGCCTCAGTCTGGCGACAAGCTCGCCCGGCGAAAGAGCGTGGAAGTCCGCATAGAATTTCTGCGCAAGCCGTCCGAGTTCGTTCCATTGATAGCCCGTCTCGGGGAAGTCGACCAGCTCGCCGCGCTGATCGCGATCGATCCATTTGATCACCAGTTCGCCCCAGCCGATGAGGTAGGCGACGAGGTCGCCGACGCTCATCATCGTGCCCTTGGCGTGGCCTTCTAGCGACGGTTCGCGGTAGCGCTCGTCAGGAACCCGTTCCAGCTCGCGCATCAGCCTGGCGAACTGGACGTCGATCGCCGCAAGCAGTTCCGCTTTCGTCTGGGGTACCGGCATCGGCGATCTGGTCTCACGCTCAGATCGGCATCGGGTAGATCCGGTGCAGCCGCCGGATCCCGTTCACGATGTCCTGCGACAGCGTAAGGTCGACGGCGCCAAGGTTGGTCTTCAACTGCTCCATCGAGGTCGCGCCGATGATGACGGAAGCCATGAACGGCCGCGCCAGGCAGAAGGCGATGGCCATCTGCGCCGGATCGAGGCCGTGCTCGCGTGCCAGTTTGACATAGCCTTCGACGGCCGGTTCCTGGTGCGGCGTGAAGCGGCCGCCGAGATCGCCGTTGATCGAAAGTCGCGAGCCCTTCGGCTTCGCGCCATCGAGGTACTTGCCGCTTAAGAGGCCGGCGGCGAGCGGCGAATAGGCGAGCAGGCCCACGTCTTCGTGGTGCGACAGCTCCGACAGGTCGAGGTCGTAGGCGCGGTAAAGCAGGTTGTATTCGTTCTGGATCGAGGCGACGCGCGGCAGGCTATGACGCTCTGCCATGTCGATGAACTTCATCGCGCCCCAGGCCGTTTCGTTGGAGAGGCCGATGGCGCGGACCTTGCCGGCCTTCACGAGGTCGCCGAGCTTGTCGAGGATTGCCCGGAGGTCACTCGCGACATGATCCTTGTCCTGCTTGGACGGGTCATAGGACCAGGCGTTGCGGAAATGGTAGTGGCCGCGGTTCGGCCAATGAAGCTGATAAAGGTCCACATAATCTGTCTTCAGCCGCTTGAGGCTGGCGTCGATCGCCTGGTCGATGCCCTCGGGTGTCGTCGGGTTGCCGTTGCGGATATAGGGGCGGCCGGGGCCGGCGACCTTGGTCGCAACGACGACCTCATCGCGCCGGCCGCGCCTGGCCAGCCATTCGCCGATGAAGCGTTCCGTGTCGCCATAGGTCTCCGGCGAAAGCGGGGTCGTGGGGTAGAGTTCGGCCGTGTCGATGAGGTTGACGCCCTTTTCGAAGGCGTAATCCAGTTGCTCGTGCGCCTCGGCGATGGAGTTCTGTGAACCCCAGGTCATGGTGCCCAGGCAGATTTCCGAGACCTTGATGCCGGTGCGGCCAAGCGTGTTGTAGCGCATCTAGATAAGTATCCTTGTGAAGGGCGGCGCCGACCTGGGAGGGAAGGGGCGCTGGCACCGGGAATGGAGCGGTCGCCTCGACCCTGGTGATCGGGTAGGGCAGAGCGACATCGGGCGGCAAACTTACGCCTTGATTGTTGAAGATCAAGGGCAAAAGGCCTCGTCGGCCGTGTCCGTGCCGGCCTCCAAGCTTGACTCGTCGGTAAGGAATGTGAATGGAGAGGAAGCCGGAGATGTATGGTTTCTGCCTGCATCCCGCTCTAACTCATAAGAACCGATCACTAGGATTTCGTGTCGCGCCGACCCGAAATCCTAGTGATCTAGGGAAGGGACGATCCCATGAGCATTGCATTCACGTTTCCAGGCCAGGGCAGCCAGGCTGTCGGCATGGGCAAGGATCTGGCCGACGCTTTTCCGGAAGCGGCAGCCGTCTTTGCCGAAGTCGATGAAGCACTCGGCCAGAAGCTGTCCGAGATCATGTGGAACGGCCCCGAGGAAACACTGACGCTGACTGCGAACGCCCAGCCGGCGCTGATGGCCGTATCTATGGCCGTCATTCGCGTGCTCGAAGCCAAGGGCCTCGACCTCAAGTCCAAGGTTTCCTTCGTCGCCGGCCATTCGCTCGGCGAATACTCGGCGCTCTGTGCCGCCGGTACCTTCTCCATTGCCGACACGGCGCGTCTCCTGCGCATCCGCGGCAACGCCATGCAGGCGGCGGTTCCCGTCGGCAAGGGCGCAATGGCGGCGATCATCGGCCTTGAACATGCGGATGTCGAAGCCGTCTGCCGCGAAGCCTCCGCGCTCGGTTCCTGCCAGATCGCCAACGACAATGGTGGCGGCCAGCTGGTGATTTCCGGCGAGAAGGCTGCCGTCGAGAAGGCCGCAGCACTCGCTTCCGAAAAGGGCGCCAAGCGCGCTCTGATGCTGCCGGTCTCTGCCCCCTTCCATTCCGCGCTGATGGCGCCGGCTGCCGACGCGATGCGCGAGGCGCTGGCCAAGGTCGAGAAGCGTAATCCGGTGGTGCCTGTCATCGCCAACGTGCTCGCCGCCCCGGTCAGCGATTCCGACGAGATCGCCCGGCTGCTGGTCGAGCAGGTCACCGGCCAGGTCCGCTGGCGCGAGACGGTCGAATGGTTTGCCGCCAACAATGTCACGACGCTTTATGAACTCGGCTCCGGCAAGGTCCTGACCGGGCTTGCCCGCCGCATCGACAAGACCGTCAACGGTATCGCCGTCAATACGCCCGCCGATATCGACGCAGCACTCGCCGCCTTGCTCGCCTGAGCGAACGCCTAGGCGCTCCAGTTATAAGGAATCAAAGAGATGTTTGATCTTTCCGGCCGCAAGGCTCTCGTTACCGGTGCATCCGGTGGTATCGGCGAAGAAATCGCCCGCATGCTGCACGCCCAGGGCGCGACCGTCGGTCTGCACGGCACCCGCGTCGAAAAGCTGGAAGCGCTTGCCAACGAACTTGGCGATCGCGTGCAACTCTTCCCGGCAAACCTTTCCGACCGCGCCGAAGTCAAGGCGCTCGGCGAGAAGGCCGAAGCCGAGCTTGGCGGCGTCGACATCCTCGTCAACAATGCCGGCATCACCAAGGACGGTCTCTTCGTGCGCATGAGCGACGAGGACTGGGATGCCGTTCTCGAAGTGAACCTGACGGCCGTGTTCCGCCTGACGCGCGAACTCACCCATCCGATGATGCGTCGCCGTTTCGGCCGCATCGTCAACATCACCTCCATCGTCGGCGTCACCGGCAACCCCGGCCAGGCGAACTACTGCGCCTCCAAGGCCGGCATGATCGGCTTCTCCAAGTCGCTGGCCCAGGAAATCGCGACGCGCAACGTCACGGTCAACTGCGTGGCTCCGGGCTTCATCGAAAGCGCGATGACCGGCAAGCTCAACGACAAGCAGAAGGACGCGATCATGGGCGCGATCCCGATGAAGCGGATGGGCACCGGCGCTGAAATCGCTTCGGCGGTCGTTTACCTCGCTTCCAACGAAGCGGGCTACGTCACCGGCCAGACAATTCACGTCAATGGCGGCATGGCCATGATCTGATCCGGTTTCCGGGATGGGCCGCCCGCCGAGATTGTGCGGTGGGCGATCTTCAACGTCCCGGGACGCCGCCTGCCAAATGCCTGAAATTCAATGTTGAGCAAGCGAATGACAGGCATTTTCGGACTTTGCGACAGCGTTAAACCGTGTTAATCGGGCCATGACTGTTAGCAGTCGACCGGTCCCGCCAGGTGCCCGGCAGCCTTGGCTGCCTTGGGTTTGCCGCAGTTCCGGTTGGATGGATTGCCGGGTGGGCCGTCTTGGTCTATCAGGCTTACAGAAGAGTACCGGTGCCGGAATAGGCGCCTACAGAAACGAAGGTCGAGGAACTCCGACATGAGCGATATCGCAGAACGCGTAAAGAAAATTGTTATTGATCATCTTGGCGTCGACGCCGAAAAGGTCAGCGAAGGCGCAAGCTTCATCGACGACCTCGGCGCGGACTCGCTCGACACCGTCGAACTGGTCATGGCTTTCGAAGAAGAATTCGGCGTTGAAATCCCGGACGACGCTGCTGACTCGATCCTGACTGTCGGCGACGCCGTCAAGTTCATCGAAAAGGCTCAGGCCTAATACCTTAAAGCGGCTTCGGCCGTGGACGGGCCGCCTAAAGCGGCCCGTTTCAGCCCAGGGAAGTGGGCTATCCCGCGCTGAGCGGGGATTTCGATCAGCAAGCGTTTCCCGCATATCCCTCTGATCGTGAATAAGAACCTTAAAATGGATGCCCGGATCGGGTTCGTTACACGTGGTCCGATCCGGCTCTGAAATGGAAAAGTCAGGGTGGGTCGCGGACTATGAGACGTGTCGTTATCACCGGTACCGGCATGGTATCTCCCTTGGGTTGCGGAACTGAGGCGACGTGGGCGCGCCTGCTTGCCGGGCACAATGCCGCGCGCAAGGTGACCGAATTCGAGGTCGAGGACCTTCCTGCCAAGATTGCCTGCCGCATTCCCTTCGGCGACGGCACCGATGCTACCTTCAATGCCGACGACTGGATGGAGCCGAAGGAGCAGCGCAAGGTCGATCCGTTCATCGTCTACGCGATGGCAGCGGCCGACATGGCGCTGGCCGATGCCGGCTGGAAGCCGGAGAACGATGAAGACCAGATCGCGACCGGCGTGCTGATCGGTTCGGGCATCGGCGGTCTCGAAGGCATCGTCGAAGGCGGCTACACGCTGCGCGACAAGGGCCCCCGCCGCATCTCACCGTTCTTCATTCCCGGCCGGCTCATCAATCTTGCCTCGGGCCAGGTGTCGATCCGCCACAAGCTGCGCGGTCCGAACCACTCTGTCGTCACCGCCTGTTCGACCGGCGCGCATGCGATCGGCGACGCGAGCCGCCTGATCGCGCTCGGCGATGCCGACGTCATGGTGGCCGGTGGTGCGGAATCGCCGATCTGCCGGATTTCGCTCGCCGGCTTTGCCGCCTGCAAGGCGCTATCGACCCAGCACAATGAAGATCCGCAGAAGGCCTCGCGCCCCTACGATATCGACCGTGATGGTTTCGTCATGGGCGAGGGCGCCGGCGTCGTCATCCTCGAAGAGCTCGAGCATGCCAAGGCCCGTGGCGCCAAGATCTATGCGGAAGTCGTCGGCTACGGCCTTTCGGGCGATGCGTTTCACATCACCGCTCCGTCGGAAGATGGCGACGGTGCCTATCGCTGCATGCAGATGGCGCTGAAGCGAGCCGGCCTGACGGCTGCCGATATCGACTACATCAACGCCCACGGCACCTCCACCATGGCCGACACGATCGAGCTTGGCGCCGTCGAGCGCCTGGTCGGCGAACACGCGTCGAAGATCTCGATGTCCTCGACCAAGTCGGCCATCGGCCACCTGCTCGGCGCTGCCGGCGCGGTGGAAGCGATCTTCTCGGCGCTGGCGATCCGCGACAACATTGCGCCGCCGACGCTGAACCTCGACAATCCGTCGATCGAGACGAAGATCGACCTCGTGCCGCATGTCGCGCGCAAGCGCGAAATCAACGTGGCGCTCTCGAATTCCTTCGGCTTCGGCGGCACCAACGCCTCGTTGGTCCTGCGCCGCTACACCGGCGCCTGATCGCGCGCCTGGAGCGTCGCTTGAGCCAATTGTCGCGCCGACCGTCAAAGGCGGCGCGATGATCCAGCTTTTGCCGTATTGCTCGCTACAAGCATGTGGTGGGAGGAGGCGTCGTCGCGGAAGACGGCGCTCGCCGACCGCGATGTTCGCGCAAGGCAAATCTGTCAGATTGCCCTTCAGTCATTGCCTGGAATTGCGGTTTGCCGGGTTTTTGCCGCGGGCCGTGGTTCCGGATTAAAGTGTCGGTCGTCCGCCGCGTTCTCTTGAACGGACGGTGATTCGACACATTTCTGTGGTTCTTCGGTGAGATTGCACCGACTGCGGATTTTTGAGTAACTGCGGACGTCGGCCTTCTGGGCGGCACCGTTTTATAAATTTGACCTATGCCTGCCACGGTCCAGTCCGAAATTCGCACCGGAAGCAGGAAGAGAATGAGGCCGCGAATTTCGGGTTCGGGATAATCGTGAGCGACTCAAACGATAACGGCGCGGCGCAATTTGGCCGCAGTGAAAACGCGAGCAACGGACCGATCATTCCGAAATCGGCAAACGAGGCCCTGCGTCCGGAAAAAGTGCCGCAACCGCCGAAACGATCGCGCAAGGCCCGCAGCCAGGTCGTGATCTTCCTGAACTTTGTCATGACCGTCATTGTCTTTGCAGCGCTCGCCGCTGCCGGCACGGTCTATTATGCGATGCACCAGTACGAAAAGCCGGGTCCGCTGCAGGCGAACCAGAACTTCATCGTCCGGGGCGGCGCCGGCATGAGCGAGATCGCCAGCGGGCTCGAGCGCGGCAACATCATCACCGATGCGCGCGTTTTCCGTTTCGTTTCCGAAGCCTACCTCGACAACGAGACGCTGAAGGCCGGCGAATATGAGATCAAGGCCGGCTCGTCGATGCAGGAGGTCATGCAGCTCCTGAAGTCGGGCAAGTCGATCCTCTACTCCGTCTCCCTGCCGGAAGGCCTGACCGTCAAGCAGATGTTCCACAGGCTGGCCGACGATCCAGTGCTCGTCGGCGACCTGCCGACGGAGCTGCCGCCGGAAGGCACCCTGATGCCGGACACCTACAAGTTCACGCGCGGCACCAAGCGCGGCGAGATCGTTCAGCAGATGGCCGCAGCCCAGAAGGTGCTGGTCGGCCAGATATGGGAAAAGCGCGATCCCAACCTGCCGGTGTCGACGGTTGAGGAGCTCGTGACGCTTGCCTCGATCGTGGAGAAGGAAACCGGTCGCGCCGACGAGCGTCCGCGCGTCGCCTCCGTCTTCATCAACCGGCTCGACAAGGGCATGCGGCTGCAATCCGACCCGACGATCATCTATGGCATCTTCGGCGGTGACGGTAAGCCGGCCGACCGGCCGATCCTGAAGTCGGACATCGACAAGCAGACGCCTTACAACACCTATATCATCAAGGGGCTGCCGCCGACGCCGATCGCCAATCCTGGTCGTGCAGCGCTGGAAGCGGTCGCCAATCCGTCGCGCACGCCTGAGCTTTACTTCGTTGCCGATGGCACGGGCGGCCACGTCTTTGCCGAGACGCTCGACGAGCACAATGCCAATGTCCGCCGCTGGCGCAAGGTCGAGGCAGAGCGGGCGGCAGAAGCGGCGAAGGCTGCGGCTGACGCGGGCACCGCCGAGCCGGCAGCCACGCAGCCGCAATAACGCCGGCTGCTGGCGGCGCATAGCCGCGCAGCGGTGCTTGCATTGTGGACGGACGAATCACGGCGCGGATATCCCTTGCGGGATGCCGCGCCGTCGCCTTATTGCTTCTGCTGAAACCGCAACGGAGGTGATGATGCCGCTCCAATCGATGACCGGCTTTGCCCGGAGAGAAGGCAGCAGCGGCCGCCGTCGTTGGGCCTGGGAGCTGCGCTCCGTCAACGGCAAGGGCCTGGACCTCAGGCTGCGCCTGCCGCAGGGGCTCGAGCGCTTCGAGCCCGAGGTGCGCAAGCTCGCAGCGGAGTATTTTTCCCGCGGCAATCTTCAGATCGGCCTCTCCGTCAGCGGCGGCGAGGCGGCCGTCGAGGCCGTGGTCAACCAGGCAGCCTTGACGGCGGTGCTGAACCTGCGCGGCCAGCTCGGTGATCTCGTCGATCCCGCGCCGCTCCGGTTCGACACGCTTCTCTCGATCCGCGGCATCGTCGACTTCCGCGAGCCGGAAGAAAGCGAAGAAGAGCGTGCGGCGCTCGATGCCGGTATCCTGGCAGGTCTGGCGGGTGCGCTCGCCGATTTGCGCGCGATGCGAGCAGACGAGGGCGCGGCACTCTGTCAGATCCTGCTGGGACAGGTCGAGACGATCGAGCGGCTGACGGCGACGGTCGAGTCCGACCCGTCACGTAGCGCCGCTGCGATTGCCGATCGGCTGGCGCAACAGGTAGCTCTGGTGATGGACAACGGCTCGTCGCTCGACCGGGACCGGCTCCACGCCGAAGTCGCTTTGCTCGCCACCAAGGCGGATCTTCGCGAGGAGATCGACCGGCTTGGTTCCCACATCGTTGCCGCCCGGGAGCTTCTGTCGAAGGGCGGTCCCGTCGGGCGCAAGCTCGATTTCCTCGCACAGGAATTTAACCGAGAATCGAATACGATCTGTTCCAAGTCCAACGCGGCCGCTGTGTCTGCCGCCGGCATCGAGCTGAAGGTCGTCATCGACCAGTTCCGCGAACAGGTCCAGAATCTGGAGTAAGGTATGAACCCGGCGACCCCTTCGCCCATCAAGATCGCCCGTCGTGGGCTGATGCTCGTCATTTCCTCGCCGTCGGGCGCAGGCAAGTCGACCATTGCGCGCAACCTCCTGGAAGCCGATCCGGAGATGAGCATTTCGGTCAGCGTGACGACGCGTCAGCGGCGACCAAGCGAGATCGATGGACGGCACTATCACTTCAAGTCGATCCGCGAGTTCGAGGCGCTGAGGTCCACCGACTCGCTGCTCGAATGGGCGGAGGTGCACGGCAACTTCTACGGCACGCCGCGAGATGCGGTCGAGGCGGCCATGGCCGCGGGCCGGGACATGCTGTTCGATATCGACTGGCAGGGCGCTCAGCAGCTCCAGGAGAAGATGGCGGGCGACGTCGTCTCGATCTTCATCCTGCCGCCGTCAATGGCTGAACTGCAGTCACGCCTGCATCGTCGCGCCGAAGACAGCGAAGAGGTGATCGCCACGCGCCTTGCCAACTCGCGCGCCGAGATCGAGCACTGGCGGGAGTATGATTACATCGTGCTCAACGACGACCTCGACCGCGCCTTTGCATCCGTGCGTGCGATCGTCGAGGCCGAACGCCTGCGCCGCGACCGGCGCCCCGGCCTGTTCGATTTCGTCAACGGGCTGCTGACCGAAAACCCGTTCTAAGGCTTCAAAAGAAATGGCTCCGTGAGGAGCCATTTTTGATTCACGCTATTTGTAGCGCGCGCCTTGCGATCCATATGCCCGCTCAGAGGCAGTTGGCCAGGCGACAGAACTCTTCCACCGAAAGTGTTTCGGCGCGTCGCTGCGGGTCGATATCGGCCTTGGCAAGCAGCGCCTCGCCACCGAGTGGCTTCAGGCTCTGCCGCAGCATCTTGCGGCGCTGGCCGAAGGCTGCATGCGTCACTTTCTCGAGCGCCGCGACCGAGCAGGGGATCGGGTTTTCCACCGGCTCCAGATGGACCACGGACGACGTCACCTTCGGTGGTGGCGTAAAGGCCTGCGGCGGCACGTCGAATGCCATCCGCGCCTTTGTGCGCCAACCACAGAGCACGCCGAGGCGGCCATAGTGGTCGTCATCCGCGTCGGCGACGATCCTCAGGCCCACTTCGCGCTGGAACATCAGCGTCAGCGACTGCCAGAAGGGCGGCCAGCGCTCGGGCAGCAGCCAGTTAACGAGTAACTGAGTGCCGACATTGTAGGGCAGGTTGGCGATGATCTTGACCGGCCCATCGTCGGCAAGCGTCTCGAACGACGTCTTCAAAGCATCGCCTTCGATGACCTGTAGCCGATCGGGATAATGCGCGCCGATTTCGGCAAGTGCCGGCAGGCAGCGCGCGTCCCGCTCAATCGCAATGACCTTCTTGGCACCGAGCGCGAGGATGGCGCGGGTGAGGCCTCCCGGTCCGGGGCCGACCTCGATGACCGTTGCCCCTTCGAGCGAACCGGCGGTCCGCGCGATCTTCTGCGTCAGGTTGAGATCGAGCAGGAAGTTCTGGCCGAGCGCCTTCTTGGCATCGAGGCCGTGACGCTGGATGACGTCGCGTAGCGGAGGAAGACCGTCAAGGGCGGCCATCAGCGGGTATCTCCTGGCATATTGGCCGCAAGCGATGCGGCAAGGTCGAGCGCGGCCCGAAGGCTGTCGTCGCGGGCGACGCCCTTGCCGGCAAGGCCGAAGGCCGTGCCGTGGTCGGGCGACGTGCGGATGAAGGGAAGACCGAGCGTGACGTTGACGCTATCGTCGAAGCCGAGCGCCTTGGCCGGGATCAGCGCCTGGTCGTGATACATGCAGATGGCCACGTCGTAGGTGGCGCGTGCGCGATCATGGAACATCGTATCTGCCGGCAGCGGGCCGACCGCATCGATACCCTCCGCACGCAGCCTGTCGATGACGGGCCGGATGACGGCGTCGTCCTCGAGACCGAGCGCACCGTTTTCGCCCGCATGCGGGTTCAGCCCGGCGATCGCGAGCCGTGGCTGTCGAAGTCCGAAACGATTGCGAAGGTCGGCCGCAGTAATCGCGCAGGTGCGGTAGATGAGGTCCGGCGTCAGTTGCTCCGGCACGTCCTTCAAGGGGATATGGATGGTGACGGGAACGGCGCGCAGCTTCGGTCCGGCCAGCATCATCACCGGCAGCACCGGCTGTCCCGTCGCCTTTTCGGCAAGATCGGCGAGATATTCGGTATGGCCCGGGAAGCGGAAGCCGGCGTCATAGAGAACCGCCTTGGCGATCGGGTTCGTGACCACGGCCGAGGCCTGTCCGGCGGTCACCAGTCGCACGGCCGTGTCGATCGCCCCGATCACGGCGCTGGCATTGACGGTGTCGGGCTCGCCGGCCTTGACCGGGGCAGGGCAGGCAAGCGGCAGGACCGGCAGCGCCGTGTCGAAGAGGGAGAGGGCGCCGGCGCAATCCGTCTCGCGGATGGACACCGTGTAGCCGAGCATCGAGGCGCGCGCGGCAAGGACTGCGGGGTCGCCGATGAAAAGGAAGGGGGCCGTCGCATGGTCGCGGCGGCCGAGCCAGGTCGAGAGGCTGATGTCCGGCCCGATACCGGCCGGGTCGCCCATGGTCAGGGCGAGAGGCCCGCCGGTAGTTTCGCGCATGTTTCCGTCGTGATTACTTGTTGACGATTTGCGCCTTCTTGCGCAGCTCCTCGAGGTACTTCTCGCTGTTCGGGTCTTCGCCACCGGCCTTCTTCTTGCCGATATCCTCGGCGCGGAAGACGATTTCGGCGGCGGTGTCGTCGTTGACCTCACGCTTCTTGCAGATCGCCAGGTACTCGACGCCCTTTTCTGTCACGCGGGTTCCGGTGGTGCCATTCTCGCCGGCCTTCTCGATCAGCGGCTTCCATTCGTCAGGCAGCTGCTGGGCAAGCATGCGGCCGAGGCTGCGGATCGACACGTCGCGATAGTTGGCGGCAAACACCTTCGAGGTTTCGCAGCCCGGGAACTGAGCGCGCGAGGCGTTGGCTTCCGCCTGCCGCTTCGCGGTGATCGCGCCGCGCTTCTTCTCGGGAATGACGAAGATCACCTGCTGCAGGAAATACTCGGTGGTCACCGGCTTCTGTCCGCCGCCTTCCATCATGCGCTTGACGAGGTCGGCGCCCTGGAGGCGGTTAGAGCTGCCGTAACGGAAGTTGACCGCACGCGGCCAGCTCATCTGCACGGCGATGAATTGCTTGAAATGTTCGGAGCCGACGCCGGCCTGATCGAGAATCTTGCCGAGCTGCTCGGTCGAAAGCTTGTTGCCCGAGGCGAAGCGCGCATAGGCGGCATCGACTTCCTGCGTGCTGACGGACTGGCCGATGCGTGCGATCTCGGCACGCTTGAGAACTTCGTCGACGAGTTGCTTCTTGGCTTCGTCGTTGCCGCCCTTCTGGCGCTGCAGGCGAAGGAAGGCCACGCGCTTGGCGATGTCGCCGGAGGTAATCACCGTGTTGTTGACCGTTACCTTGACCGTGCTCGCTGCTGCCTGAGCTCCGGAGCATATTGCAACGCTCAAGGTGCCGGCCAAAGCCAGTACCGACAGTGTCCTCAAGATCGACATTTTCCCGCCCATTCTCTTTTCCTATATCCCGGACTATCACCGTCGACAGGCTTTGTCCGCCTGCCGGCCTTGCGCCGTTGCCTTATCTTGTCGGAGGGAATGCATAATACATGCGGCCAAACGATGACAAGACCGTTTGACGGTGCCGATATCGACGAATGGGCGAACTTTTGACCCGCCCACTCGCTTGACGATATCAATAATAGTCGAGCTCTTCGAACTTGGTGTCGCCGACGTTCACGTCGCCGAGTGTACGGAAGCTGATTCTCGCGCCGATCGACCAATCGTTCGCGACATTGGCATCGGTATCGCGTTCCTGCTTGTAGACGATCGAGAACAGCGTGTCCTGATCGTCGTAGGTGATGCCGAAACCGTTGCGTGAGATGACATCCTTGTTGATGTCATAGGTGATCGCGCCGAACACCGACCAATAGTCGTGGAACCGGTAGGCGGCGGCGGTCTGGATTTCGTCCTGGTTGGACAGAGATCCGTAGAGCGGCTGCGCTTCGATGCGCGTATAGGTCATCGCGGCCTGCCAGGTCGTGCCGAGATAGCCGACGGTGGTATCGGCACGGCGCAGCGACAGGTCCTTTTCGTCGAGGCGGCCGGAAACGCTCGCCATCAGACCGGACGGTGCGTCGATGCCGAACATGGCAACGTAGTCAGAGCTCTTGGTCTCAAGACCGGAATTCGCCCCGGCCTTGACCAGGTCGTCCGTCGCAAACGAGTTCAGGCCACCCAGATGGAACGACTGGCCAACGATGCCACGCAGGCCGTAGCCGCTGTCGAAGGTCCCCGTGTAGCGGAAGCCGACATTGGCGCGCGTGCCGCCCTCGATCCGGTCGAAACCGGAGAACTTGTCACGGTCAAAGAGGTTCGTTGCGTCGAACACGAAGCTCTGCGCGTCTTCGTTCGGCAGGCCGCCGGCATATTGCTCGTTCGGGCGCGCGTAGAGCTGTGCGATCGGCTCGACGACGTGACTGCTGTCCTCACCGACGAACAGGATCGGGTAGCGGGCTTCGAGGCCCGCGGTCAACATGCGCCGCGTTGCCGCATCGCTCGTGTTGAAGTCGCCGGTATAGGCCGGACCGGGATTGTCCATGTTCAGCCCGATGGCATCGCCGCGCGCTGCCAGCAGCGGCGTGAGGACCAGGCCGCCCGGGGCGATGAAGGTGCGCTTCCACTCGAGTTCGCCGGTCAGGCGGTGCGAGGTGCCTTCTAGGCCGCGGAAGCGGACCACGCCCGGTTGGGTAAACGCGTCGAGCCGGTTGCGCTTCACGTTCGTGAAGTTGAACGTCGCGGAAAGCTCGCCGCCCAACACGGGATCAGGCGCCTTGTAGGAATAGTCGAGGACCTGCGCCGCCGGCTGCTGGTTTTCCTCGATGCTGTTGGCGTCGGCGTCCTGAATGTCGAAGTAGAAGGCGCGCAGATCGAAGTAGTTCCGCTTGCCGAGCCCCGTCAGGTAGGCCTGGTTGGTATAGGTGGTGCCGTCGAACGTCGACAGCTCGTAGGTTTTGGCGAAGTTGGCGTCGGACTGGACGAGTACGTTCCAGCCGAAGGTCCAGCGCGGATTGATCTCGAACTCAGCCTTCGACGCGATCATGCCGCGATTGGTATGCATCGCGTCGACGGTGCCGGGCGTGAACTTGCCCTTATCGAGCTGGCTGATGCCGGCGAAGTTCAGCGTATGGAAGCCGTTGTGGAACCGCTGGCGGAATTCTCCCTCCAGCAGGAAGCCCTGTCGCGTCAGGCCGGTAAGCGTCGCCGTCGCGTCCATATAGGGCGAGATCGCCCAGTAGTAGGGGACGCCGACGCCAACTCCGAGTTTCTGGGCCGAGCGGAACGTCGGAAACAGGAAGCCGCTCTTGCGCTTGACCGTATGGTCCGGCAGCTCCATGACCGGAATATAGGCGATCGGCTTGCCGAACAGCTCAAAGCGCGCGTTCTCCAGACGGATGGTCCGCGTGCGGCCGTTCTGGATGACGCGCTGGGCCTTGATGTGCCACAGCGAGCGATGTTCCGGCTTGGTCGAGCACGGCGTGCAAGCCGTATAGACGGCCTCGTTCAGGATGAATTCTTCGCCGTTCCGGCGCTCGCCGCTCGTGGCAGCAAGCCGCGTCAGATCGGTGGTTTCGATGCGCATCTGCTCGAGGAAACCGTCCCCGAAATCGTCGGTGACATCCATCTTGTCGGCATAGACGACATTGCCGCCCGGCTCAATGAACTGGATTTCCCCGGATGCATAGATGCGGCCATTCTTCTGGTCGTACTCGACCTGACGGGCCACCATCTTGTAGCCGCCGTAATCGATCTGCACGTTGCCGCGCACGATCACTTTTTCGGCGTCCTTGTTGTAGACGAGCTCATTGGCGGACAGAAGCAGCTTGGCGTCTTCCGGCATGTTCGGGCGCAACGAATCGAGGCGGTCCGAAGCCTGCTGCGCCATTGCAGGCGCACTCATTCCCATGGCAAGTGTCTGCAGCGCCACGCCTGCAAGCAGGGCAGCGTTGATCAGCCTTATACGTTTGCGGTTCACTACCGCCACTAGCCATCCTCCTGATTTAAAAGAATCGTCGAGCCCAGCGCCATCGCTACAACAACTGGCAACCAGGCTGCAACGAAAGGAGGCACAATGCCGCTGCTCCCGAATGCTTTGACAAGCACGGTGACGACATAAAGCACGAAGCCTGAAAGGATGCCACCGAGAATTACGGAGCGCGATTGGTTAAACCGGCTAAATTTCAGCGACACACAAGCGGCGATCAGCGTCATGGCGACGAGCAGCAGCGGCAACGACAACATTGAGTGGAATTGAGTTTCCATGCCGTTGGTCGAAAAACCGAAGGAGCGGGCCACTTCGATCTTGCGCGGCAGGTCGAAAAACTGAATGGAATCAGCCTTTGCAAGACGTTCCTGAACAAACTCCGGCTTAAGATTGGTGGCCAGCTGTGCTGTTTTCAAACGTTGCGGAAGCTGTCCGTTGCGCGTTTCCGTGACGTCGTTAAGAAGCCAGTAACCATCTTCGAGTTTCGCCGACGCCGCATCCTGTCTCAGAATGATCGTGCCCTGTGGATCAAAGTGGATGACGGTGACGTTGAGAAGCGTCGTGCCGTTGTCCTGAACCGAGCGCGCGCCAATGATCGTGTCCGTGCCGTTATAGATCTGCCGCAGCCACGGGATCGAGCCGGCATCGGCGTTCCGCGTGGAGCCCCATTCGGCCAAAAGCGCCTCGCCGCGCTTCGTTCCCCAGGCAGCAAGCGGGTTGAGCGCCACGACCGCCAGCACGCCGAAGAGGAAGGAGCCGAGGATGAAGGGCCGCAGGAACTGCCAGACGGAGATGCCGGCTGCGCGGGTCACGACCAGCTCGTAGCGGCGGTTGAGCGAAATCAGCGCCGCCATGGCCGAAAACAGCGCGACGAAGGGTATCGTCTGCTGCAGGATCAGCGGGATTCGGAGCGCGGTCATCAACAGGGCGCCGGAGATGCTGTAGCGCGGCAGGTTTGCCAGCCGGCTTGCCTGTTCGCTGAAGTCGATGATGAAGACCAGCGAGAAGATCCCGACGAGGAACCAGAACGTCGTGATAACGTAGCGCATGAAGAAGTAGCGGCCGAGCGTGCCCATCATGACGGCTGCCCTTTCTCGGCGTCAGGCCGCATCAGGCGCAGGCGAACCAGGAGTTCCTGCAGCTTTTCCTGCCCGGTCATCGGAATGTCCAGTCGCCTGTTGCTGACGAGCTGGTGAATGCAGAGGGCGCCCGCCATCAGCGGCACGGCATACATCAACGGCACGAACCACACGGAGTCCTCGGCGCTGTTGCCGGCATAGAACGTCATCCAGCGGATGAGCAGGGCCGTGCCGAGCGCGCTGACCATCGGATGAAGCCGCGCTTCGCGATGGGAGCGTGCGTCACTGCTGAAGACCAGCGCAATCAGGCCGAAGAGCAGCGGGAAGGTCCATTCCGTGAAGCGACGGTTGAGTTCGGCGGTAAAGGCGAGCGGATTGTTCTTGTAGACGTGATCTTCCGGGTCCGGATTGATCAGGCCGGGAAGGTCGCGGTCCTTCGCTCGAATGGTCGCCTCGCGCGTCGTCTTGGTCATGTCGGCGAGATCGAAGGCATATGAGTCGAACTTGATGATCGACACGCTACCGTCGGGGAGCTTGCGCTGCACTTCCCCGTCTTTCATCACCAGCGCCGAGCTCTTGTCGTCGATGGCGCCTTCGCGGGCATAGTAGACGAGCTCGAAGCTCGGATTGCGCGAATCGGCGACGAAGATGCCCTGCAGCACGCCGCCGCCCCGCCGCGCGCCAACCTGGACGTATAGATTGTCTGCGACCTTGCGGAAGGTGTTCTCCTGCACGACGGACGACAGCAGATCGGCGTTGGCGGTCGCAAGCATCTTGCGCAAGGCCATACGCGAATAGGGCTCGACGAAATTGTCGACCACGAAGGAAAGCACGCTGAGGCCCAATGCCAGGTAGACCACCGGCCGGATGATCGCCATGCGCGAGCTGCCGGCGGCGTTGAGCACCGTCAGCTCCGAATCGGTGTTCATCGTCGTCAGCGTTTGTGTGACGCCGATCACCAGCGCAAACGGCAGGATGATCGTGATGACGGAAGGCAGGATGAGGGTCGCCACTTTGGCGAAGGCGAGCACGGATTGGCCGTTGTCGGTGACGAGGTTGACGTTGGTCAGCGCCTGAGTCGTCCAGGTGATGCCAAGCAACGGCAGGAGCGTCGCGAGGAACATGATCACGGCACGCCGGAATATGTAGCGTTCGATCAGCTTCATGCCCGTGTCCGGTCCAAAATCCTGCTCATGTTTCTGTTCCGGCGGCGGTTATCGAACCGGATTTCGCCCATGTCCGTAAACCGAAGCCCGGTTCTTTGCCAGCCACCCGTGCTGCTCGAATTGTGCAGCAACAGGGATAATTTAAGGCGAAGAACCTCGGTTAACCGCATGTAAACATCTGCGGGCATCTTGCCAAGCGGTTGAAAAGCGAGAAGGGTGCCGGCCACAGCTTTGACGGTGGCGAATGATGCGAATATTTGCCACTGTAACCGCCCGGTAACAGGCCGGCTTGCCATAAGCCTTGCCGTGTCGTCCGGTTGCGTTGTGCGGCCTAGATCCCCTTGGGCTGGCGCTCGATCTCCCGGAAAGATCCATTCGATCCAAAGGGTTGCGTCCAGACAGGAAATACCCGGAGTTTTCAATGTCGATGAAGTTTGAGTTCACCTTTGCCAAGTCCCATAAGCCGAGCGGTGGCGTCGCCGTTCTGCTGAAGAGCGCGGGCGCGTCGGCGGCTGCCGGCGCCGATGTCGCCGACCCCGAGAACGTCGTCGCAAGGGCGGCGAAGATCAAGAAGTTTACCGGCAAGGCGTTCTCCTCCCTCGACATCGTCGCGCCGCATGGCTCGCCCGCCGATCGAATCGTCGTGCTCGGTCTTGGAGACGCGGATGCGCTGACGGACCATGACTGGCTGAAGGCGGGCGGAGCCGTCGCTGCGAAGCTTGGTTCGGTCGACAAGGTGACGGTCTTCATCGACGCGCCCGACGCCAACGTGACCGGAAAGGCGGCAGCGGACTTTGCACTCGGCATGGAGATGAATGCCTACGCCTTCGACAGCTACAAGACCAAGAAGGCCGACGACGACGCGAAGCCATCCGGCAAGCCGACCAAGGTGACGATCGTCACCGGCACGGTCATCGCGGCGAAAAAGGCGTTCACGGCGGCGCAGGCCGTTGCCGAAGGCGTGTTCCTCGCCCGCGATCTGGTGAACGAACCGGCCAACGTGCTGGGCCCGGTCGAGTTTGCCGCCAAGGCGAAGGAGCTGGAAAAGCTCGGCGTCGAGGTGGAGATCCTCACCGAAAAGGAAATGAAGAAGCTCGGCATGGGCGCGCTGCTCGGCGTCGCGCAAGGGTCGAGCCGTCCACCGCGCCTCGTCATCATGCAGTGGAAGGGCGGCAAGTCCAAGGACCGTCCGCTCGCCTTCGTCGGCAAGGGCGTCGTCTTCGACAGCGGCGGCATCTCGATCAAGCCGGCTGCCGGCATGGAGGAAATGAAGGGCGACATGGGTGGTGCGGCCGCCGTCACCGGCCTCATGCACGTGCTCGCTGCCCGCGAAGCCAAGGTCAACGCCATCGGCATCATCGGCCTTGTGGAAAACATGCCCGACGGCAGTGCGCAGCGCCCGGGTGATATCGTGACCTCCATGTCCGGCCAGACGATCGAGGTGATCAACACCGACGCCGAAGGCCGTCTCGTGCTTTGTGATGCGCTCTGGTACTGCAACGATCGCTTCAAGCCGCAGGCGATCATCGATCTCGCGACCCTGACCGGCGCGATCATGGTCGCACTTGCAACGCATCATGCCGGCCTGTTCTCCAACGACGACCGTCTGGCGGGGCAGCTTCTTGCCGCTGGCATCGCGACGCACGAGCCCCTGTGGCGCATGCCGCTCAGCCGGGAATACGACAAGATGATCGACAGCAAGTTCGCCGACATGAAGAACACCGGCGGCCGCCACGGTGGCGCGGTGACCGCGGCGCAGTTCCTCAAGCGCTTCGTCAAGGATACCCCCTGGGCGCATCTCGACATCGCCGGCACCGCCATGGGCGCGCCGACCGACGAGGTCAACCAGTCCTGGGGTTCGGGCTTCGGCGTGCGGTTGCTCGATGAGCTGGTGCGGGCGAGCTACGAGGCCTGAATGCCGGACATGATGAAAGGCGGGAGGCAATCGGCATGACCGAGATCCTGTTCTACCACCTGACGGAATCGAAGCTGGAAGACGCTCTGCCGCCGCTGCTCGACAAGAGTGTCGAGCGCGGCTGGCGAGTGGTCGTACAGACGGTCGATGCAGACCGCCGCGATGCGCTCGATACGCATCTCTGGGTCTATCGTGACGAGAGTTTCCTCCCGCATGGCACTGATGCCGGGGACTTTGCGGCGGATCAGCCGGTGTTGCTCGTCGCCGACGACGGCAATGCCAATGCGGCGACGGTGCGTTTCGTGATCGATGGCGCGAGCCCGCCTGACGTTTCGGCCTATGAGCGCATCGTCTTCATGTTCGACGGCTATGACCAGGAACAGCTGGAAGGCGCGCGCGGCCATTGGAAGCGGCTGAAGGGCGAGGGCCACACCTTGACCTACTGGCAGCAGAACCGCGATGGCCGCTGGGAAAAGAAGGCCTGAGTTTACAAGCGTTACGACAAAAAAGCCCGCGGACGAGACCGCGGGCTTTTTGTTTCCGGCATGTCCGGAAGATCAGTCGTGGAAGGCCTCGACGAACTTGCGCTTGCCGAGCATGAAGGCATCTGCGACGTGGCGCAACGGCGCCAGATCGACGTCCGACTTCCCGGCTTTGACGATTTCGGCGAAGCGCCGGTAGAGCATCGGATATTCCTGCTCCGGCTCCTCGTGCACGAGCTTGCCATCGACGGAGAGCTTGGCGCCGCCTTCCGACAGCACCATCTCGCCCGCCGCCGTGCGGGCAACGATGTCCCAGCTCTGCTTGCCGGTCTGGCGCCAGTCGAATTCCGCCGCGACCGGCAATTTTTGGCCGTCGGTGAAAGTGATGTTGGCGGCGATCGGCGCGTCACGATTTTCCGGGAATTCGAGCACGGCCGACGTTACGAACAGCGGGCGTGGCAGGATGTGGGTGACGATCGACAACGCGTTGATGCCCGGATCGAAGATCCCGAGGCCCCCGGCCGCCCAGATCCAATCCTGGTTCGGGTGCCAGTGCCGCACGTCTTCCTTCCAGATGACCTGGACATCCTTGATCGGCGTCGTTGCCAGGAAGGACTTTGCAGCTTCCACGGCCGGCGCGTAGCGGGAGTGCCAGCTTGCAAACAGCGACAGCCCCTTCGATGCTGCCAGCGCCTCGAGGTCCGCGACCTCGCTGAGCGTCGCGCCCGGCGGCTTTTCCAGGAACACGTGCTTGCCGGCGTCGAGCGCGACGCGAGCTGCCTCGTAGCGATACTGCGGCGGCATGCAGAGCGACACGGCTTCGATCGCAGGAACCGCGTCGAGCATCGCCTCGATCGATTTGAAATTGTCGATGCCATCGACCGTCCCATGTCGGCTCGCGGCGGCAATCAGCTGATAGTCGCTGTTCTTGGCGATCGCCGGCAGGTGCTGGTCGCGAACGATCTTGCCGATGCCGACAAGCGCAATTTTGATGGGGGCCATGGTGTTCCGCTCGATTTGTATGACTTATTGTCGGCTCTTGTAGCAGATTGCACACCGGGAGCAAGCCGCCGCTCCGCCCGGGACTATGACATCGATGTGGATGGAATCGACAGATTGTCATTCCCTCTCAACGTCGCCGCACTAACTCTACCGGTGGACGTGCGGTGCCGTCCCGTCAACTGGACTGACATGGGCGGTCTGACCACCCGAACGAGGAGTGAACGATGCAGCAGCAGATCCGTCGGGCAAGCCGAGCCGACCTCGACATCATGATCGAGTGGGCCGCGGAAGAGGGGTGGAACCCCGGCCTCGGCGACGCGGGGCCTTTCTGGGCAGCCGACCCTGAGGGCTATTGGGTGGCGGATGGAGAGGGGGCGCCGGTCGCCGCGATCTCACTGGCGCGGTACAACGAAAGCTTCGGCTTTCTCGGCTTCTTCATCACCCGGCCGGATCATCGTGGCAGGGGCATTGGCCGGCAGCTGTGGCAACAGGCGATGTCGGTTGCCGATCGGCGCATCGTCGGTCTGGACGGCGTGGTCGCGCAGCAGGAGAACTATAGCCGGTCCGGCTTCGTCTACGCCCACGCGAACATCCGCTACGGCGGCATCATCGACGTGGTCGAGCCGCCGGGCGCGGATCTGCTGGAGGTCGCGCCGGTGCACATGCCGCTCCTCATCGACTATGATCGCCGCTTCGTCCCGACGCGTCGCGAGGTGTTTCTGCGCGAGTGGCTGAAGGCGAGCGACGGGCGGCGCAGCATCTTGCTGCTGCGCGATGGCGCGGTGGCGGCCTATGGGACGATCCGGGCCTGCCGCAACGGCTTCAAAATCGGGCCGCTCTTTTCCGACACCGAGACCGGCGCCGATCTGGTCTTTCGCAAGCTTGCCGCCGGCGTCAACGGCAGCGAAGTATACCTCGACATCCCTGAACCGAACGCCTCGGCCAAGGCACTTTGCGATCGCTACAATCTCAAGCCCGTGTTTGAGACCGCGCGCATGTATCGTGGGCCGGATCCGGGGCTGCCGCTGGCGCGAATCTACGGAATTACCACTTTCGAGCTGGGCTGACGGAGGGGAGGCGACGGCGGGGCCGGCTTCTGTCAGCCGGCCATCGCGTCTTCATATTCGGCGGAAAGTTCGAGCCATTGCTCTTCGGCTTGCGTGAGTTTCGCTGCCGCGTCGGAGCGTTCCTTGGCCTTTTGTGCAGCCTTGGCCGGCGACTTTTCGTAGAGCGCCGAATCGGCAAGTTCCACATCAAGTGCCTGAATCAGTTTCTCCAGCTTTCCGGTCAAGGATTCGATTTCGTTGATCTTCTTGCGCAGCGGCGCCAGCGAGGCGCGCTTGTCGGCATTGACCTTGCGCTGGTCCGCCTTCGAAAGGCTGTCGTCGACGCCGGTCGGCCTCGGCTTCTCGTCCTTCGCCTTGGGGCCACCGACGATCAGGCTGCGGTAGTCTTCGAGGTCGCCGTCATAGCTCGTCACGGTACCGTCGCGCACCAGCCACAGCCGGTCGGCCGTCGCTTCGATCAGGTGCCGGTCGTGTGAAATCAGGATCACGGCGCCGGAATAGTCGTTGAGCGCGGTGATCAGCGCGTTGCGGCTGTCGATGTCGAGGTGGTTGGTCGGCTCGTCGAGGATCAGAAGGTTCGGCGCGTCGAAGGCGGCAAGGCCCATCAGCAACCGCGCCTTTTCGCCGCCGGAAAGATCCTTGGCGGGCGTTTCCATCTTTTCCGTCGCAAGCCCCATCTGCGCCACGCGTGAGCGCACCTTGGCTTCAGGCGCTTCCGGCATGCGCCGGCGCACATGCTCGACCGCACTTTGCGTCGGGATCAGGTCGTCGAGCTGATGCTGGGCAAAGAAGCCGACCTTGAGATTGGGAGCGATCTTCAGTTCGCCCGCCTCAGGCGCGAGGCGACCCGAGATGAACTTGGCGAAAGTGGACTTGCCGTTGCCGTTCGAGCCGAGCAGCGCGATCCGGTCGTCCGTGTCGATCCGGAGGTTCAAGCGCTTGAGGATGGGCTTGCCGGGCTCGTAGCCGACGGTACCGCCGGTGACGGCGATGATCGGCGAAGCCGCTTCCTTCTCCGGGTCCGGGAAGGAGAAGCCCTGGACATGATCTTCGATCACGGCCGCAATCGTGCCCATGCGCTCCAGTGCCTTGACGCGGCTTTGCGCCTGGCGCGCCTTGGTGGCCTTGGCCTTGAAGCGGTCGATGAAGCTCTGGAGGTGCTTTCGTGCTGCGTCGTTCTTGGCTTTCGCCTTCATCTGCAGCTCGTCGGCTTCCGCCTTCTGCCGCTCGAACTGGTCGTAGGGCCCACGATAGAAGGTGAGCTTCTTCTGGTCGAGATGCACGATGGCGTTGACCGCGGTGTTCAAGAGGTCCCGGTCGTGGCTGATGATGATGACCGTGTGCGGATAACGGCGGATGTAATCCTCGAGCCACAGCGTGCCTTCAAGGTCGAGATAGTTGGTCGGCTCGTCGAGCAGCAGTAAATCCGGCTCGGAAAAGAGTACGCCCGCAAGCGCCACCCGCATCCGCCAGCCACCGGAAAACGACGAGGCGGGACGCAGCTGTGCTTCATGGTCGAAGCCGAGGCCGGCGAGAATGCTTGCAGCACGCGCTTCGGCCGAATGGGCGCCGATGTCGGCAAGCCGCGTCTGGATCTCGGCAATCCGGTGCGGATCGGTCGCGGTCTCGGCTTCGGCGACCAGCGCCGTGCGCTCCTTGTCCGCCTTGAGCACGATCTCGATCAGCGGTTCTTCTGTGCCGGGCGCTTCCTGCGCGACCTGGCCGATGCGCGCGTTTTTGGGTAGCGCGATCGTGCCGGCTTCCGACGCGAATTCGCCGGTTATGATGCGAAACAGCGTGGACTTGCCAGCGCCGTTTCGGCCCACGAGCCCCGCCTTCGTGCCCGCCGGAAGCGTCACGGATGCGTTTTCGATGAGGAGACGTCCCGCGATGCGGGCGGAAAGGCCGGAAATCTGGATCATTGCGGCCTTTTGCCCGGACTTGGCCGGGAAGGCAAGAGGCGTCGGCGTGCTGTTGCCACCGCTGTGGCGGGGCGGGAATTCAAGAGGTCATTGTTATCGATTTTTGAACAAGGCGTTCCGACAATCGATACTACACATCCTCATCGTGAGGGACCATCTCAATAACGGAAGGGCGGGGAACGCTCTTCTGACCGCCTCGATCGACCGAACGCCAGTGGCAGAGGCCCCGCGTTCCGAGGGACGACCGATCCGGCCAAGGACATTTTTGATGAAACCTCGTTCAGCCGAACGAGCCTCCCAGGAGTGAAGACCATGAAAACCGCAATCCAGACCGCTCTTTCCGCCGCTCTCGTTGCAACCGCTATCCTCGGTGGCGCTTCTGCTGCCTTTGCCGGCGGCAGCTACTATGAAGGCGTCAGCGCGACGCCGCTCTATACCGAGCGCACGCCGGCCGTCACCGGCAAGTCGTCCTTCACCATCGGCAGCTCCGAAGCCGGCTATGTCGATCGCACCAACACCGGCTCGGTCGCAAACTTCAGGGTCGCGCCGAAGAGCGTGATCGGCGGCGAAGGCGAATACTACCAGGGCATTTCGCGCTAACGGCGATGAATGAGGGGGCGCGGGTTTTGGCCCGCACCCCATTTCAAGGGATTTGATGGATCACCGTGATGATCCTATGAGGCGACCCCAAGCGCCTATGCGGGGCCTAGTCCCCGACCTTCTACCTCCACCAAGGAACAGATTGATGAAGAAGTCCTTTGCCGCAATCCTCGTTGCGGCGGCCATGCTCGGCGGCGCGTCCGCCGCTGTCGCAGGCGGAAGCTACTACGAGGGTGTGAGCTCCACGCCGCTCTTTACCGGCCGCGCCGAAGCCTCCGCCGGCACCGGCGTGTCCGCGACCGCAAGCCGCGGCGACTACTATGCAGGCATCGAAGACAGATCCGTCGACAAGACGGCAACCGGCGCGATCGCCAATGGCGGCGCCAGGGCTTTCGGCGAGGCCGACCAAAACAAGCAGTAAGTCACGCCAGACGGTTGACCGAACAACCCGGTCCCGCCCACGCGGGGCCGGGTTGTTTCGTTTTGGCGTTGCCAAATGAGGTACATTGCCATGACAGAAAAAGTCGAAGTCGCCGAGCGGCTCTTCGAGCTCTACCACTGCGTTCATCGCCTGGTGAACGCATCGATGTCGGAGGAAGGCGTTTCGCTCGCGCGCAGCAAATTCCTGTTTTATCTGAACACGCTCGGCCCCTGTCGCTGCGCGGATATCGCCTCGGCGCTCGGCTTTGCGGCCAGAACCGTCACCGAAGCGATCGATGGCCTGGAGCGGGACGGCATGGTCCTGCGCGAACCGGATCCGGAAGACCGTCGCGCGAAGATCATCTCGATCACCGACCGCGGTCGGCTGGCGCTGGAGGCGGCACTGCAGCCGCGCCATCGCACGATCGATGAGCTGTTCTCAGCGCTCGACGATTGTGAACGCACCGAATTCTTCCGGCTGCTCGGCTGTCTGCGTGAAAGGGCGTCGGAAATCGACGAAAGCCGTCACCCGGTCGCCGCCTGATTTGCAAGCGTCAAGCGGCGCTCTGGCCGTAGCCCCTGCCGCGGCCGAGGGCCGCCGAATAGCACAGGATGCCGGCGCCATCGCGTGCGCCGGCGAGGGCCTGCTCCGCCTGGGTCAGCAGATCGGCGCTCGTCGATGCCGGTTGCGCAAGGGTGATGCCGGCCGCAAGCGAAAGCGTCTCGGCTGTGTGCGCCCGTCCGGGGAGGGTGACCGTCAGTTCCTTCACCGACTGCCGCAGACGCCGGGCAATGGCCTCGGCATTTTCGGTGCTGACATCCCGGCACACGAAGGCAAACTCCTGCTGGCCCACGCGGGCGACGAAATCGTCCTTCTTGATCGACTTGCGAAACAGCGTCGAGAGCTTGGCAAGCGCCTTCGCGGCGACCGTGCCGCCGTGGTGCTCCGCCATTTCGCGCAGCCCTTCCACCGAGGCAAGAAGCAGGGCAACCGGCTGGTCTGCCTGTTCCGCTTCGAGGATCGAGTCGAGTTTTGCCGTCAGCGCCAGGCGGTTCGGCAGGCCCGTGGCCGGGTCGCGGGTCAGGGATCGCCGGCTTTCGGCAAGCTCGCCCTCGAGTTCGGCGAGACGTGTCATGCTGGTTTCCAGCGCCTGCTGGAGAGCGCCTTCTTCATTCGTCAAACGGCCAGCCGCTTCCCGCAGTCGCGCGGCGTCGTCGGCGAATTCGGACATGCCTGCAACGGGGTCCGTGGCCAGGCGGCCGGCGAAATGGTCCAGTTCATCCTTGAAGCTCTGTTTCTGCAGCAAGGCGAGCCTGAGCTTTCCGGCAATCTCGACAAGCGCTTCCTGGCCAGCGGCTCTCGCGCGGTCCGCGGCAAGTGCTGCATGGGAGATGAGGTGATGCCTGAGACCCAGGGCATCCAGCGCATCCTGCTGCGGGTTGTGCCCGAGTGCGGCGAGTTCGCGGGAAAGCTCCGGCAGGCGACCGGATAGCGCCTCGTAGACAAGCTCGTAATTGCGGGGCAGGGCCGCGATCCCGTGCGCCGACATCGCATGCGCCACCTTCAGAATGATCGCCGCCTGCCTCGCCTGCGATCGGCTGGCATCCGCTGGAACTTGCCTGTTCATTCTGTCGTGGCCCCCGGTCGCTTCTCGATCTCTGGATTGATAAGCCGCCACTATGAGAAGGCCGCATTTAAGGGAGTCTGAAGATTTCGGGCTCTGGGCGATTCCCGCCCGGTATGGTTGCTAAATTCCATCGGCCCTCCGTCCACCGCAACCGCATGTCGCGGGGGAATGGACGGTCGTCAACTGTCGCCATCTTTATACTTGACGCCTTTAGTCACCAATTATATTCGGCGCTGCTAAATCGGGCATCGAGCCCGGGCAAACAGCGACGGTCAAGCATGTCCCTCTCGTTCATTGCGGATCTGGCGAAATGGGGCGACCGGCCGGCGCTGGTCTTTTCCGGGCAACGGATCGTCACCTATCGCGAACTCCATGAGCGGGTCACCCGCCAGGCACTTGCCTTTCGCGGTCCGCGCGGGCTGGTAACGATCGAGGCCGAGCTTTGCGAGCATGCGATTGTCGCCTATCTGGCAGCGCTCGCCGCCGGGCATGCCGTCGCCATGCAAGCCCCGAAGAACGGCGCTGCCGGCTCCTGGGTCGATGCCTTCGAGCCAGACTTCGGCTTCCGTCGCATCGATGGCCGCTGGCGCACGGAGCATCTGCGACAAGGCGATCGGACGCCCCATGACGAACTGGCCCTCATGCTCTCGACATCGGGCAGCACCGGTTGCGGCAAGGCCGTGCGTCTCTCGCGGGAAAACATTTCCGCCAACGCTGTGGCGATCGCGGACTATCTCGGCCTGACGGCGGAAGATCGCGGCTGCTTGATCCTGCCGCTCCATTATTCCTACGGCCTGTCGGTGCTGAATTCTCACCTGGCCGTCGGCGCCAGCCTCTATATTCCCGGCGGCTCCATCCTCGATGCCGGTTTTCTCGATGGTCTCGCGGAAAGCGGAAGCACGAACCTCTCGGGCGTGCCCTACTCCTACGAGCTGCTGGAAAAAGTGGGCTTCCGCGACCGTCGCTTCGCCAAGCTGCGTTTCATGACTGTCGCCGGTGGCCGCTTGAGCGCTGATGTCATCCGACTCTACAACGACCATCTCGGCACCCAGGGTGTGGCTTTCTTCGCCATGTACGGCCAGACCGAGGCCACCGCCCGCATCGCCTATGTGCCGCCGGCTCAGCTTTCCGGCAACGAGGACAGGATCGGCGTCGCCATTCCAGGTGGACGCCTTCTGATCGTGAGCGAGAGCGGCGTGCCGATCGAAAGCGACGGCGTGGCTGGCGAACTCGTCTATCGCGGCCCGAACGTCATGATGGGCTATGCCATTTCACGGGATGACCTCTGCCGCGGCGCCGACCTTGCCGAATTGCGGACCGGCGACCTGGCCATGCGCCATGCCGACGGCCTGTTCCAGATCGTCGGCCGCATGAAGCGGATCTCCAAGATCGCCGGGCTCAGGATCGCGCACGATGTGCTGGAAGCGGGGCTCGAGGCGCGCGGTATCACCGCTGCCGTTGTCGGCGACGATGCCGGCCTTCACGCCTTTTACGCCGGCAGCCGCGATGTCGAAGAGATCAGGCGGCTCTTGGCGCAGGCAAGCGGGCTGACATTGGCCCACCTGAAGGCGACGCCCCTTGCTGAGATGCCGCGGCTTGCCAGCGGCAAGATCGATTACAACGCACTGAACATGGCAGCCCGCCAGGCGGCGGCCAGTGGCGATGATGATAACGGCGGTATCGAAGGGCTCTTTGCCCAGGTCTTCTATCCAAAGCGGGTGAAGCGGTCCGACAGCTTTGTCTCGCTCGGCGGCGATTCGTTGCGCTTCGTTCAGCTGTCGATCGGGCTGGAAAAGGCGCTGGGGCAAGTTCCGGATGCCTGGGAGACCTTGCCGATCGCCGAGCTATCGCTCCAGGAACGGCGCGAAACTGCCACGCGACGGATCGGCACGGACCTCTTGATCCGTGCGCTTGCCATTCTTCTGGTCGTCCTGCACCACGAGGTCCTGTGGCCGATCCCCGGCGGGTCGGCGGCCATGGTCGTTCTCGCCGGCTTCAGCCTTGCGCGCTTTCAGATGGGACCGCTGCTTGCAGGCGACGGCTGGGCGATCCTGCGGCCGCTCGCGCAGGTGCTGATCCCCTATTATCTGATCGTTGCGGCCTATGCGGTCGCCTGGGGTGAGGTGCCCTGGGCCTCGGTCTTTCTCGTCGGCAACTTCGGCGTGGCCCTGCCGGAAACGCACGGCATGGTGCCCTATCTCTACTGGTTCATCGAGGCCTATTGCCAGATGATGGTGGTCTTCGTCGGGCTCTTTGCCGTCCCGCAGTTTCGCCGTTTCGTGTCGGCAAAACCCTTCGCCGCCGGGATGGCCTTGCTTCTGGCCGCGCTTGTTACCCGTCTGGCGCTGCCACTCGTCTGGCCGATCGGCAATCGCCAGATCTTTACGCTGCCATGGATCTTCTATCTCGCCGTCATTGGCTGGTGCGCCGCCGTTGCGGAAACGGCCAGGCAGCGGCTGCTGTTGATGCTGGCCGGCACGGGGGCCTTCCTGTTCTTCGGCCTCTACGAAGGAGTCTGGATCGGCACGAAGATCAAATATCTGCTGCAGATCGCCGTCCTGGCAGCGCTGCTTTACCTTCCACGCGTCAGTCTGCCGCGCTGGTCGGCTCAGCTCATCCTGCCCCTGTCGGCGGCGGGTTTCCACATCTACATCCTGCACCGCTTCGTGCCGGAATTGCTGATGGTGCCGATGCAGCCGGCCTTGCCGCCGGCGGCTTTTTCGCTGCTGTCGATCGTCGGCGGCGTGGCGCTCGGCCTCGTCGCATGGCTCGGCCAGCGTCAGCTCTTGAAGAAGCTTACCGCATGGCGCGGGCGTGAGATCCGGCCACTGCGGCTGTTCGGCTTCGAGGCGTTACGCTCGCCGTTACGCCCACTGTGATCCTTGGGTCCTCAGAAACTGGGCCAGGTCCAGTATCAGGGACGGGCGCCCGAGCGCGGTGAGCGTCGCGTGCGCCTGACCGCGATGGTGGGTCTGGTGGTTGAAGAAGTGGCCGAGCGTCGGCGCCAGCCTCTGCGCGACGGCCGCCGGATTGGTGAGCGTTCTGTAGCTAAGCAAAGCGCCAAGGCGCTCGTCGCTGAGGTTGTCGATCTAGGCGATGATGCGTTCGTCCTCGGCCGCCCGCGCGGCGGTAAGCCCGGCGAGGTCCTCGTGCAGGGTCGTGTCGAGTGAAGCAGGGGTATTGCCCTCGCCTGTGAAGCGCTTCATCCAGATGCGGTCGGCAACGAGGATATGATTGAGGGTTGAAAGCAGTGAGCCGAAAAAGGCGCCGCGGTTTTCCCGCAATTCGGCATCGGTCAGCTCCGCAGCAGCAGCATAGACGAGGCGGTTCGCCCAGCGGTTATAATCGGCGAACATGCGAAAATGATCAAGCATCGGCTACCTTCCTGATGGCTGCGGTTGCGGATGGCGACGCTAACCCGGAACCGCATTCCTGTGTCTGATATCATTCATGAAATTTACTGATTTGATGACGCGGCGGATATGTCGTTCAAGAGGACGCCAATCGTCCCGGAGAGTTTGCATGACTAGAAAGCTCTATTCGCTGTGTGGATCCGACAGGGGGCGTCCCTTCTCGCCGCATGTGTGGAAGACCGCGATGTCGCTGGCCCACAAGGGGCTCGACTTTGACACCGTGCCGACCGGTTTCACCGAAATCCGAGCGATCGAGGACGGGGCGACGAACCTGGTGCCGTTGCTGCGGGATGGAGAAAAGCTCGTGAAGGACAGCTTCGAGATCGCCCTTTATCTCGAACGGACCTATCCGGACCGTCCGGCGCTCTTTGCCGGCGAGGGGGCGATGGCGATCTCCCGCTTCGTCGAGGGTTGGTCGCAGACGACGCTGCACCCGGCCGTCACCCGCATCATTATCCGGGACATTCACGACCGGCTGGACCCCGTCGATCAGGCCTATTTCCGCGAGAGCCGGGAAAAGCGCTTCGGCACGTCGCTCGAGGCCGTGGCCGAAAGTGGCGGATCCTCTCTCGCAACCTTCTCGGAAAAGCTCGAGCCTTTGCGCCATCTGCTGAAGATTCAGGATTTTCTGGGTGGTGCAACGCCGCTTTTCGCCGACTACATCGTCTTCGGCGCGTTTCAATGGGCGCGCATCGTCTCGCCGCAGCGCCTGCTTCAGCCGGGTGATCCCGTCACCGCCTGGTTTGAGCGCTGCCTCGATCTGCATGGCGGGCTCGGGCGCAGTGTGACGGCTGCGTGAAACCCGCCTGGCCTAAGCCGAATCATCGGTGAACCCCCTTGTTTTGCGCGGAATTGGCGGCTAATGAACCGCCACTTCTCAAGAAACAAGGGATTGAGCCAATGGCTATTGAACGTACCTTCTCGATGATCAAGCCGGACGCGACCAAGCGCAACCTGACCGGCGCCATCACCAAGATGCTCGAAGATGCCGGCCTGCGCGTCGTCGCTTCCAAGCGCGTCTGGATGAGCCGTCGCGAAGCCGAAGGCTTCTACGCCGTTCACAAGGAGCGTCCGTTCTTCGGCGAACTGGTCGAGTTCATGTCCTCCGGCCCGACCATCGTTCAGGTTCTCGAAGGCGAAAACGCAATCGCCAAGAACCGCGAAGTCATGGGCGCCACCAACCCGGCAAACGCTGACGAAGGCACGATCCGCAAGGTTCACGCTCTCTCGATCGGCGAAAACTCGGTTCACGGTTCGGATGCTCCGGAAACCGCTGCTGAAGAAATCGCCTACTGGTTCTCGGGCACCGAGATCGTTGGCTGATTCAAAATCTTCGGTTCGAGCCATAGCGGCTTGAATTGACTCAGGATTTGAGCCGGAGCGGAAACGCTCCGGTTTTTTGTTGCCCGGTCTCTCAGACGGGGCACTTCGCGGTCTCGAAATGGGCTGGTGCCTTGCCGCCGCTGAAGACCGCCGGGTTCTTGTCGTAGGCCGGGCCCTCGACCAGCGGTTTGGCCGGCATGATGTCCTGATCGACATCGGAGACGACGGTGGTCTCAAGCTTCTGCAGTGACTGGCCTTCGGGGCCTTTGACCTCGATCGACACCGTATAGGGGCGATCCTTCTTCACGCAGGTGACATCGGGGCTTTCCAGCACCACCTTCTCCAACTTCGGAAAGAGCTTGCGCTCCAGCGTCAGCGCGTCGCCGCCGGCCGGATTTTCGAAGCGCGCCACCACGATGCTGCCGTCGGGCACCGCCTCGGCCTTGGTCAGCGTGACCATGTAGGTCGCATAGGCGAGGCGGTAGTTGAAGACGAACATCTTGCCCGTCAGCTTCAGCGGATCCGGGCCGCTCTCGCGCTGACATGCCGCAGCGGCAAGTGCGATGGCAAGTGTGGCCAAGATCCCGAATGTCCTTGTCATGGGCCTGCTTCTTCCCTGTTGCGGTGATAGTGGCGCTTGGCTTTGGTGCGGTTGCCGCAGACGGCCATGTCGCACCAGGTGCGGCTGCGGTTGCGGCTGCGGTCGAGAAACAGCCAGCCGCAATTCGGGCAGATCTTCAGCCGATCGGGCTCGGGGTTGGCGGCAAGCGTGAGCGCCGATTGCGCCGTTGCGGTGTCGAGCGAAAGCAGGCCGCCCTGGTGCGTCGAGCCGCGCAAGACGCCGGCGATGGCTTCCAGCAGATCCGCCAACAGTTCCGGCCGGCCTGTGTCCGAGATCTCTGCGCGAAAATGCCGGTCGGTCGCTTCGCGCAACTGCAAGAGCCGGTCACGGTTCTCCGCGGCGACAGGCGCAAGCGCGCCGAAGCGTACACTCTCCGCGCTGTAGCGGTTGGCGGCTTCTGCAAAGGAATGGAGTGCGACGACATCGGCGAAGCGGTCGATCCGGCGTTCGGGATCGAAACGCAGGACGATGGAATTGGCGACATCCAGTGCCAGGGCGCCGCCGGCAAATCGATGGGCTGTCCAGGTGAAGGTCATGCAAAAATCCTAACTGGCAAAATCGATTTTACCAGTTATATTGATCTTGTCACGCTCCGGATGCGCCATGCTCTATTTTCTGCAGCAGCTCGCCAATGCCGTTCCCGTCGCAGCGCTCTACGCGGCGCTGGCCTTTGGCTACGCGATCGCCTTTGCCGTGACCCGCCGGGCCGATCTCACCTATGGTGCGCTCTTTGCCTTCTCGGGCCAGATCTTTGTGCTGTTTGCTGCTTTCGGCTGGGACCGGCTGTGGCTGGTGCTTCCGGCCGCCCTTGGTCTCGGTACGGCGGCTGCCCTGACTTTCAGTGTTGGTGCCGGGCTCGTCGCCGGGCGGTATGTCATGCGGCCGTTGGCCTTCTCGTCGGCCAACACCGTCGTCGTCGCCTCGCTCGGCTGCCTGCTGGTGCTGATGGAGACGGCACGGCTTGCCTCGGAGACCCGCAGCCTGTGGCTGCCGCCGTTCCTCAATGCCAACATCGTCTTCTGGGATGGTCCGCGTTTCCCGGTCACGTTGACCGTCATCCAACTCGGCAATACCGCGCTGATGGCGGCGTTGGTGGCGGCCGGGCACTGGTTCCTGACCCATTCGCGGGCAGGGCGGTTCTGGCGGGCCGTCTCCGAAGACCGGGGGGCTGCAGCGCTTTGCGGGGTCGACGCGGCCACTGTCTACATCGCCGCCTATGGCGCGGCGTCCCTGATTGCCGCCTTTTGCGGCATCCTCGCCGCGTCCTACTACGGCAACATGGATTTCGGCACAGGGCTTACTTTCGGCGTCAAGGTACTGTTCATCGCCGCCATCGGCGGCCAGGCCTCGCCGCTCTATGCAGCCCTCGGCGCTGCCGCGGTCGGCCTGCTCGAAACACTATGGAGCGCCTATGGGCCGATCCTCTGGCGCGACTTTGCGATCTTCGGATTTCTGGTGATCGTGCTGGCGGTGACGCGCAAGGAGAAGGTCATTCCCTGACCTCAAGGAACGGCGGCTACTTCGACCAGCGGTCCCGTGCGGTGTCGTCGGCATCCTTGGCGCTGACCCAGCCGCCGGTCGTGCCGTCGCCCAAATGTTCCTTCTTCCAGAAGGGAGCCGATGTCTTCAGGAAATCCATGATGAAGTTGGCGCCGTCGAAGGCGGCCTGCCGGTGCCGCGAGGCGGCAACGACAAGCACGATGTTCTCGCCGGGAAGGATCTTGCCGTAGCGGTGGATGGCGGTGGCCGCCTGGAGCGAGAAGCGCTCGACCGCCTCCTGGCAGATGCGTTCGATCTCCGCCTCGGCCATGCCGGGGTAGTGTTCCAGTTCGAGGGCGGCAAGCGTGCCTGCCTCGTCGCGGCAAAGCCCGGAAAAGGTGGTGATGGCGCCGATGTCGGCACGCCCGGCCGAAAGCTTGGCGACCTCGCTATTGAGGTCGAAATCCTCGCGCTGGACGCGCACGGTCACCGGCGCGCGCATGGCCTCAGCCACCCGTCATCGGCGGAAACAGGGCGATCTCCCGGGCGCCGGCGATCGGCTCCTTGTGGTCGACATGTTCCTGGTTGATGGCCGCGCGGATGACGTTTTCATGTTCGAGCGCCGCCTCGTATTCCTCGCCGAGCGTCTTCAGGTGCTGAAGCAGATCGGCAATGGTGACGACACCGGCGGGAAGGTCGAGGGTTTCCTCGCCCTTGCCGATACGCTCGCGCACCCATGAGAAATAGACCAGGTTGACGGTGCTCATTCGTTGACCACGTGCTTGAGGCCGGCGCGGAAGTAATCGTAGCCCGAATAGAGCGTGATCGCGGCGGCAATCCACAGGAGCACGATACCGGCTTCCGTCGTATAGGGCAAAATCTTGTCGCCGGCCGGGCCGGCAAGCAGGAAGGCGATGGCGACCATCTGGATCGTCGTCTTCCACTTGGCGATGCGGGTAACGGGAACGCTGACCTTCAGCGCCGCCAGATATTCGCGCAGGCCCGAGACCAGGATTTCACGGCACAGAATGATGATCGCAGCCCAGATCGACCAGCCGGCGATCGTGCCGTCGGCGGCGACCAGCAGCAGGATGGAGGCGACCAGCAGCTTGTCGGCGATCGGATCGAGCATCTTGCCGATGTTCGATGTCTGCTTCCAGATGCGTGCGAGATAGCCGTCGAAGAAATCGGTGATTGAGGCAACGGCAAAAAGCGCCACTGCCGTCCAGCGCGCGAAGTCCGAACTGTGCAGCCGTCCTTCGACGAAGAAGCAAAGGACGATCAGCGGCACGATCAGGATGCGGAAATAGGTGAGCAGGTTCGGGATGCTGTAGGCGACGGGCGTGGGCATGGATTCGTGTTCTCTGGTTCGTCAGGTACAGAAATGACTTTGCTGGCCGGAGGTCAACAGGTCATCGTCGTCAACTGTCATATTTGCCCTATCGCATGTGAACGCCGGGTGAATTGTGACATCAGGTTTTCATTTCCCGGCATCGTCGTGGAAATGTTCGTAGACCAGCCGCGCCACCGTTTCGGAAATCCCGGCGACGGCCATCAGGTCGTTGATGCCGGCGCGCGAGACGGCTTTGGCGGTGCCGAAATGCGTGAGCAGCGCGCGCTTGCGCGTCGGCCCGATGCCGGCGATCTCGTCGAGCGGGTTCTTGACCATCTCCTTTTTGCGGCGAGCCCGATGCGAGCCGATCGCGAAACGGTGCGCCTCGTCGCGCAGCCGCTGGATGAAATAGAGCACCGGATCGCGCGGCGGCAGCGTGAAGCTGTCGCGACCGAGCGCGAAGAAGCGTTCGCGGCCGGCGTCGCGATCGACGCCCTTGGCGACGCCGATCGCCGTCACGCAGTCCTCGACATCGAGCTCCTTGAGGATGGCGCGCACTGCGGTCATCTGTCCCTGGCCGCCGTCGATGAGAATGACGTCCGGCCAGGCGGGGAAAGCGGCATCGTCACCGACCTCCACGCTCCGGTCCGGTTTGCCCTCTTCCTTCAGCAGCCGCGAGAACCGCCGCGTCATCACTTCGCGCATCATACCGAAGTCGTCGCCCGGGGTGATGTCGGTCGATTTGATGTTGAACTTGCGGTACTGGCCTTTGACGAAGCCTTCTGGCCCCGCCACCACCATGCCGCCGACGGCATTGGTGCCCATGATGTGCGAGTTGTCGTAGATCTCGATGCGGCGCGGCGTGCGCTCCAGCTTGAAGGTTTCCGAGAAGCCTTCGAGCAGGCGTGACTGGGAGGCTGTTTCCGCCAGCTTGCGGCCGTGCGCCTCGCGCGCATTGGCGAGCGCGTGATCGACGAGATCCTTCTTTTCGCCGCGCTGCGGCACCTGGATCGCGACCTTGTATCCGGATTTTTCGCTGAGCGCCTGGCCGAGCAGTTCCTGCTCTTCCACCGCTTCGCAAAGCAGGATCTGCCGCGGACAGGGCTTGTCGTCGTAGAACTGTGCGAGGAATTGCGAGAGCACCTCGGCCGTCGGCAGCGACGGGTCGGCCTTCGGGAAATAGGCGCGGTTGCCCCAGTTCTGCCCGGTGCGGAAGAAGAACACCTGGATGCAGGAGATGCCACCCTCGTGGTGGATCGCAAAGACGTCGGCTTCCTCGACGCCAGAGGGGTTGATGCCCTGGTGGCTCTGGACGTGGCTGAGTGCGGCGAGGCGGTCGCGGTAAAGCGCTGCCCTTTCGAAGTCGAGGTTCTCGGCTGCCTCGCCCATGGCGGCAGCGATCGTCGCCTTCACCGCTTGGCTCTTGCCCGAGAGGAAGTCCTTGGCCTCCTGAACGAGTTCCGCATAGCCTTGATCGCTTATTTCGCCGGTGCAGGGCGCCGAACAGCGCTTGATCTGGTAGAGCAGGCAGGGGCGCGTGCGCGTCTCGAAGACGCTGTCGGTGCAGGTCCGAAGCAAAAAGGCGCGCTGCAACGAATTGATCGTGCGGCCGACCGCGCCGGCGGACGCGAAGGGACCGAAAAAGTCGCCCTTGCGGCTGCGTGCGCCGCGATGCTTGTAGAGTGCCGGCGCGCGGCTGTCGCCGGTCACCAGAATATAGGGAAACGACTTGTCGTCGCGCAAAAGCACGTTGAAGCGGGGCCTCAGGCGCTTGATCAGGTTCGCTTCGAGCAGCAGCGCCTCGATCTCGGTGCGCGTCGTCACGAACTCCATGTTCGCGGTCTCGCGCACCATGCGGGCGATGCGGTTGGAATGACCGCGCCCCTGGGCATAATTGCTGACGCGCTTCTTCAGGCTGCGCGCCTTGCCGACATAGAGAACGTCGCCGGCCTCGTTGAACATGCGATAGACGCCGGGGCCATTCGGCAGCAGCTTGACGAAGGCCTGGATCAGCTCCGCACCCTTCAGTCCCTCGGTCTCCGAGTGATTCTCGTGCCACTCGACGACGGGCGCAACGCCGCTCACGTCAGACACTTCGATCAGGTCGTCGTCGTCTTCCGCTTCGCTGCCATCATAAAGGATGCCGCCGTCGGCCGGCACGCGTCCATTCATTCCACTATCTCCCTGATGTCGGGCGTTTCCCAGGCGAGGTGCTGGCCCCCGTCCAGCGCAATCATCTGTCCGGTAATCGACGGCGTGTCGAACAGGAAGCGGATCGTCCGTCCAAATTCGTCGAGCGTCGGCCCGCGCTTCAAGATCAGCGCATCGACCTGCGCCTCAAAATCCTTCGGGTCCTGCCGTTCGTTCGGCAGCGTCGGTCCGGGGCCGATGCCGTTGACGCGGATGCGCGGGGCGAGTGCCTGCGCCATCGTCCGGGTGGCCGTCCAAAGCGCCGACTTGGACAACATATAGGAATAAAAGCGCGGATTGGGAGCCCAGACGCGCTGGTCGATCACATTGATGATAAGCCCGCTGGCGTTGGCCGGCAGTTGCGCGGCGAAATCGCGTGCCAACAGGGAAGGGGCTTTCACATGCAGCGCGAAATGCTGGTCCCAGACCCCTTCGTCGAAGGCATCGAGGCTATCCTTCTTGAACAGCGACGCATTGTTGACGAGCAGATCGATCGGCCCGAGTGCTGCTGTCGCGCGCTCGATCAGTGTCGATGTCGCGCCCGTATCCGTAAGGTCGGCTCGAATCGCGACGGCATTCGTTCCCGTCTTCTTCAGGGTTTCGGCCAGGGCCCGCGCTTCGTCAAACGAGGCATCGGCATGAATGGCGACCGCAAAGCCGTGGGCGGCCAGGTCCTCCACTATAGCTTTACCGATCCTCTTGGCGCCCCCGGTTACGAGAGCCGCCTTCAGTGCTTTCTTCAACGTTTTATCCCGCTTTTTCGAATCTTCGCGTCAGCGGACGAAGATATAGGGAAGAAACGCGGGGCTGAAACACTCCCTGACGATTCCTTGCCCAAAAATTAATGGAATTGGCGTAAATTGTATTATTTTGCGTACTCATAGTATAGCTTTCGTTAATCTTGATTTATGGTTAACAAATCTCCTGTGGCGCCAAAGCAACATCAAACTTCGGGCGCGTTTGTGCCACCAAAATTTCACATTTTGGCTCTTGTGAATCCGCATTTGCTGGCCAATTTCAGCTCAACCGGGCGGGTTAAATTAAGAGTTGCCTGATGTTTCACTGTGGGACCCCAAGCCCTCGGCGCATCGGGACGAAAAGGAGAATGTTTATGCGTACGCTCACCACCACCCTCATGGCTTCGGCTGTGTCCCTCATCGCCTTCCAGGCCGCCCAGGCTGCAGACGCGATCGACGAAGTTCCGGCAGCTCCGCAGGCCGAATACAGCGAGCCGGCAGTCAAGAACTGGTCCGGCGCCTATGTCGGTGGCACCGCCGATTGGAAGCATGGCCAGCACGATGCGACCGGCAGCAACACCGCAGCCGGCTTCGGCGGCGGCCTCTATGGTGGCTACAACGTTCAGGACGGCCAGATGGTATACGGCGGCGAAGCCGATATCGGTTACTCCGGCCAGGATTCGACTAAGGGCAACCTGCGCATGAAGCAGGGCGTCAACGGCTCGCTCCGCGGCCGCGTCGGTGTCGATCTGAACCCGGTCCTCGTCTACGGTACCGCAGGTCTTGCCGTCGGCCAGACCAAGGGCACCGTCGGCGGCGCTTCCGACAAGAACACCATGGTCGGCTGGACCGCAGGTGTCGGTGCTGAAACCTTCGTCACCGACAACATCACCGCACGCGTCGAGTACCGTTACACGGACTACGGTTCGAAGGACTTCCGCATGGGCAGCACCAAGGTCTCGTCCGGCTACGACGAGCATGCTGTTAAAGTCGGTATGGGCGTGAAGTTCTGATCGGCTTCTGCCGGATCAAAGAAAAGGCCGGGGAGACCCGGCCTTTTTTGTGTCTGCACGTTAGGCCTTGAACTTGGGGTAATCCGGGAAGTGTTTTTCGAACTTCGCCGGCCAGTTCTTCAGCTTGGCACGCCCCTTCTGCCATTCGCCGGCAAACCGCAACTCGATGTAGCGCAGCATCGCCGCGAGTGCGAAATGGCCTGCATTGAGCTTGGCCCCGGTCTTCGGCAGGTTGGCATTCAGATGGTCGAGGCTGCGCTCGACCTTTTCCCATTGCCGGTCGATCCAGGGCTGGTGCACCTTTTCCGGCGGATGGGAGCGTTTCTCGTAGACGATCGACAGCAGGCTGTCACAGACGCCGTCGCATAGCGCTTCCAGCAACTCGACGTCGGTGCGCTTTTCGGCGTTCCTGGGATAGAGCTTGCCCTTGGTCTCCCGGTCGATGAAATGCATGATGGTACGGCTGTCGTAGAGCGCCCGTCCGTCGTCGAGAATCAGCGTCGGGATCTTGCCGAGCGGATTGTTGTCGATCAGCTCCGGCGGGTTGGCATTGGTGTCGGTCAAGACACTTTCGGCCGCATAGCCCGCATAATGCGCCGCCATGCGCACCTTGTTCGAATAGGGCGAGGCGGGCGAGTACAAGATCTTCATCGGGCGTCTTTCCTTCCAGGGATTGCGAGATGGGTTTCTGACAGGCGCCTTCTGCGGCTGGTCAAAGCGCCGGGGGCAGCGACACGCTTTCCTTTCGGCAGGCCTGGCGATCGACCGCCGGGCAGGCGCGGAAATTGAGCGACTTGTCGAAGCAGATCCGGATTTCCTCGAGCCGACTACCCTCGCAGGTCACGGCGACCGCGTCCTTCGTCATGCCGGGATTCTTGGCAACGAGCGCATCTTCGATGGCGGCGACGCGCAGGCCCTTTTCTTGCGGGGGAGGTGCGAGCTCCGATGGCAGCGTCAGCCGGTCCCACGCCGCGCGCGTGACGGCGAAGTATTCCTCCTGACTGAGGCCGGAGCAGGTCCCGTGCTTGCGCCATTGGTGGCCGATCAGGCCCATCGATGGAATGAGGTCGAGATATTGCTTGCCGAGCGACGACGGCACGCGATCGGACTGGCGTGTCGGGCAGAAGTCCGGATAACCCCGTTCGTTCTGCGGCCACAGGCCATGCACGATCAGGCCGCGATTGCCGCCGACTTCGCACTGGCTGGATTTTCCCTTGGGGTCATTGTCGCCGCACCAGGTCGGCGACCAGGAAAGCGAGAGCACATAGAAATCGAAGACGCTGCCGACCGGCACCGTAACGGCCGCCTTCGTGGCTTGCGTTCCCGTCGCCGTCGGCGCCTTTTCAGTGTTCTGATCGCTGCAGCCAATGAGGGCTGCTGCAACGAAAAGCGCCGGCAGAAGCCGGCGCGTTTTCCGGAATGATCTCATGATTAACGGAGCGAAGCGCAATAGGCGCCGTAGACATACCAGGGATCGAGGCCGCCGACGCAGAACTCGATGCTTCTGCCGACGCCGGCAAAGCCCCACGGGCGTTCGATGAGGTAATAGAGCGCACGCTGTTCGCCGTTGGTCATCACAGCGGTTCCGTAGCAATATTCACGCTCGACGAGATGCGTCTCGTCGCGGAACTCCTGCCGATTCTGCCCCATGTCGCGGATCTCGGCGATCGAGAGATTGGCGTGCAGGTAATTTGCATCCCGATACTCGAAACGGGATGTGATGAAGCCGAGAACCGAGGATTCGCTGCAGACCCCGGCGTTGTAGGATTGCGCCTGGCTGCTGCCGATGTAGTCGGCGGCAATGGCGCCCGGCGCCGTAGCGCCGGCGAGGGAAAGCGAAATGAGAAGCGTGGCGGCGAGCGTGCGAGTCATGGGCGTCTCCCTATGTCGTCGCATGAGATTGCGGTGCGTCGCGCCCGTCCGTCAAGCCCCTCGGGTTGTCTGTTCTTCCCCGCGCAGCCAGAAGCAGCGACTGGACGCGAAACGATCCTGCCCCAACCGGCTTTTCAGGAACGGCAGCAGCAGGTCGAGCTCGCTCTTCAGCGTGAAGGGCGGGTTTACGATGATGAGGCCGGAACCGGAAAGCCCTGTGGTTTCCCGGTCGCTTCTGACGGACAGTTCGGCGCAGAGCATCTTCGGGATGTCCAGCGCCTTCAGCGCCTCATGAAACGCTTTGATCGGCGCCCCCTGCTTCAGGGGATACCACAGGCAATAGACGCCGCCGGTAAAGCGGCGGTAGCCGCGCGCAAGGCCATCCACCAGCCGTTCGTATTCGCCCTCCTTTTCGAAGGGTGGGTCGACGAGAATCAATCCGCGCTTTTCCTTCGGCGGCAGGTGCGCGCCCAGCGCCAGCCAGCCGTCGAGCTCGGTGACGCGGCTCTGGAAATCGGCGTCGAACAGCCGGTGCAGCGTTTCGTAGTCGTCCGGATGCAGCTCCATCGCCGAAAGCCGGTCCTGGGGTCGGAAGAGCATGCGCGCGAGCTTCGGCGAGCCGGGGTAAAGCGTCAGCTCGGAGCCGGGGTTCAGCGCGCGGATGGAGGACAGGTAGGGGGTGAGGATCACCGCGATCTCCGGTGGCAGTTCGCCCTCGAGCAGCCGGCCGACGCCGTCGCGCCATTCACCGGTCTTCTGCGCTTCCTCGCTGGAGAGATCGTAGAGCCCGATGCCCGCATGGGTATCGAGAACGCGGAACGCTTTCTCCTTCTGCTGGAGATAGGTGACGAGCCGCGCCAGCACTGCGTGCTTCAGGACGTCGGCAAAATTGCCTGCGTGATAGATGTGCCGATAGTTCATGAGCGCCGCCGATGGCTGTGATCAATAGTTGCGATGGGTGGGCGATTGGCTCTTTGAGCCGAAATGCCGATGCCATATAGAAAAGCCATGAACGTTGCGACCCCCATCAAAGCAGAAAAAACCATCGGCCACTCGGTCTGTCCGCACGATTGTCCCTCGGCCTGTGCCCTGGAAGTCGACCTGACCGCCGAAGGGCGGATCGGCCGTGTGCGCGGTGCAGCCGCCAATACCTACACCGCCGGCGTGATCTGCGCCAAGGTGGCGCGGTATTCCGAGCGCATCTATCATCCCGACCGTCTGATGGTGCCGAAGCGCCGCAAGGGAGCCAAGGGCGAGGGCGGCTGGCAGGAGGTGAGCTGGGAGGCCGCGCTCGACGAGATCGCCGATCAGTTCATTCGCGCCGAGCAGAAATATGGCGCCGAGACCGTGTGGCCATACTTCTATGCGGGCACCATGGGCCAGGTGCAGCGCGACTCGATCGACCGGCTGCGTCACGCCAAGCGCTATTCCGGCTTTTTCGGCTCGATCTGCACCAACATGGCCTGGACCGGCTTGAGCATGGCGACCGGCGCCTTGCGCGGCCCCGACCCGCGCGAAATGGCCAAGGCCGATTGCGTGGTGATCTGGGGCACGAATGCGGTTGCGACCCAGGTCAACGTGATGACCCATGCGGTGAAAGCCCGTAAGGATCGCGGCGCGAAGATCGTCGTCATCGACATTTACGACAACCCGACGGTCAAGCAAGCGGACATGGGCCTGGTGCTTAAGCCGGGCACCGACGCAGCACTTGCCTGCGCCGTGATGCACATCGCGTTTCGCGACGGCTACGCCGACCGGGCCTACATGGCGAAATTCGCCGACGATCCGGCCGGCCTTGAAGCGCATCTGAAGTCGCGTGGGCCGGAATGGGCGTCGGCGATCACCGGCCTTTCGGTCGAGGAAATCGAGGCCTTTGCAAAGTTGGTCGGCACGACGCCGCGGACCTATTTCCGGCTCGGCTACGGTTTCACGCGCCAGCGCAACGGTGCCGTCGCCATACACGCGGCGGCATCCGTGGCGACCGTGCTCGGCTCCTGGAAACACGAAGGCGGCGGTGCCTTCCACTCCAACAACGATATCTTCAAGCTCGACAAGCGCGAGTTGATCGGCTCGGCCTTTCACGATCCGGATGTGCGCATGCTCGACCAGTCGCAGATCGGCCGGGTGCTGACCGGCGACGCCGAGGCGCTGCGCCACCGCGGGCCGGTGACGGCGATGCTGATCCAGAACACCAATCCCGTGAACGTCGCGCCGGAGCAGCGGCTGGTGAAGCGCGGCTTCCTGCGCGACGACCTCTTTGTTGCCGTGCACGAGCAGTTCATGACCGATACGGCTGCTGTTGCCGATATCGTGCTTCCGGCCACCATGTTCCTGGAGCATGACGATCTCTATCGCGGCGGCGGCCATCAGCACATCCTGATCGGCCCTAAGGTGGTAGAACCACCCTCGACCGTGCGCACCAATCTGTTCGTCATCGAGGAACTGGCCAAGCGCCTTGGCGTTGCCGATCATGCCGGCTTCGGCCTGACCGAGCGTGAGCACATTGATCGGCTGCTCGCCAACTACGGCATCGGCTACGAAGAGATGAAGGGCCAGAAGTGGCTCGACTGTCAGCCCGCCTTCGAGGAGGCGCACTATCTCAACGGCTTTGGCCACCCGGACGGCAAGTTCCGCTTCAAGGCGGATTGGACGGGGACGCCGGCGCCGAACCGGCCGCCGAAGTCGATGGGCATTCAGGGGCCGCACCAGTCGCTGCCAGAGTTTCCTGACCATGTCGACCTCATCGAGGTTGCCGACGCCGGGCACCCGTTCCGGCTGGCGACCTCTCCGGCTCGATCCTTCCTGAATTCGACCTTTGCCGAGACACCGTCTTCGATCCAGAAGGAAGTGCGCCCGGAAGTGATGGTTCATGCGGAAGATGCCGCAGAACTCGGCATTGCCGATGGCGATGTCGTCCAACTCGGCAACGTCCGCGGCGAGGTGCGTCTGCATGCGAAGATCGGTGGCGGCGCCCGTCGCGGCGTCGTCATCGCCGAGGGCCTGTGGCCGAATGGCGCGCATCTCGACGGGGAGGGCATCAACGTGCTCACCGGCGCCGATGCGGTGGCGCCCTATGGTGGTGCCGCCTTTCACGACAACAGGGTCTGGGTAAGGTTGGCGCGCTAAGTCAGGTTGTAGAACGGCAGACGGAACCTCCCATGAGCGGCGACCACCACCATGCAGATGTCACGAGCACGCCGGTTTCAAGGCTCTGGGCCTCGCTTGGCCTGACCGGCGGCTTCATGCTGGCCGAAGTCGTCGGCGGCATCCTGACCGGCAGCCTGGCGCTGATATCCGACGCCATGCACATGCTGACCGACACGGCGGCCCTTGCGATCGCGCTCGTCGCGATCCATGTCGGCCGTCGCCCGTCAGACCTCTTGCGCACCTATGGCTACGCCCGCTTCGAGATCCTGGCTGCCGCCTTCAACGCGCTGCTCCTGCTCGGTGTCGCCTTCTACATCCTCTATGAGGCCTGGAAGCGGTTGTCCGAGCCGCAGGAGATCCAGTCCGGCGGCATGCTGGTGATTGCCGTCGTCGGCCTTCTCGTCAATCTCGCCTCGATGCGGCTGCTCACCAGCCACAAGGACGAAAGCCTCAACGTCAAGGGCGCCTATCTCGAAGTCTGGTCGGACATGCTGGGCTCGCTCGCCGTCATCGTCGGCGCGGTGGTCATCTGGTTGACCGGCTGGCAGTGGGTGGATTCGCTGCTCGCTGTCGGCATCGGCTTCATGGTCTTTCCGCGCACCTGGGTGCTGCTGAAGGAGTGCGTCAACATCCTGCTCGAAGGCGTGCCGCCGGGCATGCGCCTCGCCGATGTCCACGCGACGATTGCCGCCGTTCCCGGTGTTGCCTCCGTGCATGACCTGCACCTCTGGGCGATCACCCAGAGCCAGCCGTCGCTGACCGCCCATGCGGTACTTGCCGACGGTGCCGATGCCGAGACCGTGCGCCGCGCAATCGAGGAGCAGTTGCGCGCGACGTTCGACCTGCACCACACGACGCTGCAGATGGAGCGGGAAGATCGCGCGGCAGCGGAACATATCCACTGATGGCTGAAAGGGCGGGATTGCACTCGCCGGAGAAGGAAGTTGCATGAGCACCCAGCATGACCCACGCGTCAGGATCGTCGGCCGCCGCACGCTGTGGAAGGGCTTTGCGCACCTGGAAGAGGTGACGTTCGAACAGCAGATGTCCGATGGCGCGACCGTGACGCTGAAGCGGGAGATCCACGACCATGGCAATGCGGCGACCATCCTGCTCGTCGATGCCAGGCGCCAGAGCGTCATCCTGGTGCGGCAGCTTCGCGTTCCCGTTCTGCTCCAGGGCGACCCGGCTTATCTGATCGAGGCGGCCGCCGGGCTCCTCGACGGCGACACTCCGGAAGAGGCGATCTGCCGCGAGGCGCTGGAGGAGACCGGCTACCACGTCCAGGACGTTATCCACCTCTTCGATGTCTATATGAGCCCGGGGGCGCTGACCGAGCGCACGAGCTTCTTTGCCGGCCACATCGATGCCACCGAGAAACGCGGCGACGGCGGCGGGCTTGCGCATGAGGGCGAGGACATAGAAGTGCTGGAAATCCCATTCGACGAAGCCGTTGCAATGATCGCGACCGGAGAGATCTGCGATGCCAAGACAATCATGCTCCTGCAGTGGGCGCAGCTCAACCGACAGCAGCTGTTTGCCTAAGGGATTGTTTTATAAGAGTATAATTTATTACCGATATTTCACTTTTTGATCCGTATCGGGTAAGCTAAAGCGCTGATGTCCTCATTATCGACATGGGCGCTTCATGACATCCTCCCTACCGGAACGTGCAACCGACGACGAGCAACAGGCGGAGGGAGGCTGGTTCTCCTTCCTGCGTCGCAATCGCCGTTATCTATCGGCTGCGGGTACGCTCTTCGTAATCGCCCTTTTCGGCTTTGCGATCTTTCACCTGACGTCCGAAGTCCAGTACGACGAGGTCGTCCAGGCATTGGCGGATACCAGTTGGATCTCCGTCGCGGCGGCGGTATTCTTCACCGCATTGAGTTTCCTCGCGCTCACCTTCTATGACGTCAGCGCGCTTGATTACGTCAAGCGAAAGCTGCCCTATGCCGATGTGGCGCTGACGGCGGCCTCGGCCTATGCGGTCGGCAATACCGCGGGGTTCGGGGCGCTCAGTGGCGGCGCCATCCGCTACCGCTCCTATTCGCGCCTTGGCATCGAGCCTGAGAACATCGCCCGCATCATCGCCTTCGTGACGCTCGCCTTCGGGCTCGGGCTGCTGGCGGTGACTTGCCTCAGCCTGCTTGCCGTCGGCGAGTATGTGGCACCGATGACCGGGATGGATCCTCTGATATTGCGCGTAATCGCGGCCGTGATCCTCGGCGGTCTGTTCACAGTGTTCTTTCTTGCCCGTGACGGGCGCGAGGTCAGCATCGGGCGTCTGACGCTTCGGCTCCCGGATTCGCGCACCGTTTCGCGCCAGTTCCTGGTGACGGCGCTCGATCTCGCCGCCTCGGCGACCGTTCTCTATGTTCTTCTACCCGCCGGCACGATCGGCTGGCCGGCCTTCCTTGCGGTCTATTCGCTGGCCGTCGGCGTTGGCGTCTTGAGCCATGTGCCGGCCGGTCTTGGCGTCTTCGAGACGATCATCATCGCGACGCTCGGCCACAATGCCGATGTCGACACCATTCTTGGTGCGCTGGTGCTCTACCGCGTGATCTATCACGTGCTGCCGCTCGTGATCGCGATCGCCGTCGTCATCGGCATCGAACTCCGCCAGCTGTCCGGTCATCCGGTTGCCTCCAGCGTGCGGCGCATCGGCGGCCGCATGACGCCGCTGCTTTTGGCAACGCTCGGCATCGTGCTGGCGATCATGCTGGTTCTTTCCAGCGTGACCCCGACGCCCGACGAGAACCTGGCATTCCTCGAAGGACTGCTGCCCTTGCCGATCGTTGAGGGCGCACACTTCCTCGCCAGCCTGCTCGGCCTTGCCCTCGTGGTCGTCTCGCGCGGACTGGCGCTGAGGCTTGACGGCGCCTGGTGGGCCTCGATCGTGATCGCGATCGCCGCGCTGCTGCTGTCGTTGATCAAGGCGATCGCCGTGGTGGAAGCGGGCATGCTGGCCTTCTTCCTGGTGGGGCTCATCGTCAGCCGCCGCCTGTTCGTGCGGCCGGCCTCGCTGTTCGGGCAGGCGCTGACGGTGCCATGGCTGACGGCGCTCGGGGTCATCTGCCTGGGCGCGCTGGTCGTGCTGCTCTTCGTCTATCGCGATGTCGAATACAGCCATGAGCTCTGGTGGCAGTTCGAATTCTCCGCCGAAGCCCCCCGCGGTCTGCGCGCGCTTCTCGGCGTGACGATCGGCGCGAGCATGCTTGCGATCTGGAGCCTGATGCGCCCGGCAACCGGATCCGCCGAGCCTGCCTCCGACGACGCGATGGAGCGGGCGCTTTCGATCGTCGAGGCGCAGGATATGTCCGATGCCAATCTGGTGCGCATGGGCGACAAGAGCCTGTTGTTTTCCGCCGACGGCCGAGCCTTCATCATGTATGGCCAGCGTGCTCGTTCCTGGATCGCGCTTTTCGATCCCGTCGGCCCGATCGATGCCTGGCCGGAGCTGATCTGGCACTTCATCGAAAAGGCGCGCGCGGCCGGCTGCCGGGCGGTTTTCTACCAGGTCTCGCCCCTGGGGCTTGCATACTATGCCGATGCCGGGCTGCGCGCCTTCCGGCTCGGCGAACTCGCGCGCGTCGACCTCGCCCGCTTCGAGCTGAAGGGGGGCAAATGGGCGAACCTGCGCCAGCAGGTGAGCCGCGCTCAGCGGGACGGGCTAGAGTTCCGTGTCGTAGCGCCCGAAAACGTTCCGGACGTCATGCCTGACCTGACCGCGGTCTCCGATGCCTGGCTCGCGCATCACAATGCCAAGGAGAAAGGCTTCTCGCTCGGTGCCTTCGATCCCGAGTATCTTCGCGAGCAGCCGGTGGCGATCCTCACCTGTGGTGGGCGTACGGTCGCATTTGCCAATATTCTGGTGACGGCGACCAAGGAGGAGGGGACCGTTGACCTCATGCGCTTTTCGCCGGATGCGCCGAAGGGCGCGATGGATTTTCTCTTCGCTCAGGTGATGGAGTATCTGAAGGCCGAGGGATACCGTACCTTCAACCTTGGCATGGCGCCCCTGTCGGGCATGTCCACGCGCCAGATCGCGCCGGTCTGGGACCGGGCCGGGCGCACCTTCTTCGAACACGGCGAACGTTTCTACAACTTCAAGGGCTTGCGCGCCTTCAAGTCGAAGTTTCATCCGCAGTGGCAACCGCGCTATCTTGTCGCCAGTGGCGGCATCAATCCGATCCTCGCCCTGATGGATGCGACATTCCTGATCGGCGGCGGTCTCAAGGGAGTGGTGAAGAAATGATCCCTGTCGCGAACGCCTGGAAATGCCTGACTTCGGCGGCGCTGCTGCTCTCCGCATCGATGTTCCCCGCTCTCGCAGAAGACGCGCCGAAGAGCTACGATACCGGGATGATCCCGTCGCCGCGCATCATGCTGCCGAAGGAAAAGGCGGCCGCACTTGTTGTGCTGCTGTCGGACGCCGCCGGCTGGACGGACAGGGAGCAGGCGATCGCCGATACGCTCACCGATGACAAGACAGTCGTTGTCGGCATCGACCTCAAGGCCTATCTCGCTTCACTCGCCAAGGATGATGGCGACTGCATCTACATGGTCTCCGACATCGAATCGCTGAGCCAGCAGGTGCAGCGTGCCGTCGGCACCGACGCTTACCAATTGCCCGTCGTCGCAGGCGTCGGTGCCGGTGGTGCGCTGGCACTCGCCATCGCTGCCCAGACACCGCCTGCCACCATCGGCCAAACACTTGCGATTGATCCGGAGGAGGGGATCGCGCTTGAAAAGCAACTCTGCACCCCGGCCGAAAAGGTGAAGAAGGGCGACCGCATGGTCTACGGCCTGACCGACGGCGCATTGCCGGATCCGGTTTCCGTCGTCTTTTCACCTGCGGCATCGGCCGACGGGCGCGCCCATGTGGCGGCATTGATCGCCAAGCATCCGGACGTCGAGCAGGAGGACAGTGACGACGACGCCTATACGACGCTGTCCGATCACCTCACCGATATCATCGACAGCGAGCGCGACGCCGGCAATCCGTTCGGCTTGCCCCTGACCATCCTTGACGCAAAGCCGACCCGTGACACGATGGCGGTGATCTATTCGGGCGACGGTGGCTGGCGCGACATCGACAAGGAAGTCGGCGACGTGCTGCAGCAGCAGGGCGTACCGGTCGTCGGCTTCGATTCCCTGCACTACTTCTGGTCCGAGCGCGATCCGCAGGTGACGGCGGACGACCTTGCCAAGGTGATGAGCTACTACCGCAAGCACTGGAACGTGCGAAACGTGCTCCTCATCGGCTATTCCTTCGGTGCCGACGTGCTGCCGCGAACCTTCAACCTGCTGCCGGCCGGCGAAAAGGCCCATGTTCGTCAGGTGACCTTGATGGCCCTCTCGCACATGGTCGATTACAAGGTCTCTGTGCTGGGTTGGCTAGGGGCTTCGGGCGACGGCAAGGGTGGTGATCCGCTCGACGATATCAAGCGCATCGACCCGGCGCTGGTGCAATGCATCTACGGCACCGACGAAGAGGACGATGCCTGCCCGCAACTGAAGGGCACCGGCGTCGACGTCATCGGCATCGACGGCGGCCACCACTTCGACGAGGATTATCCGGCGCTGACACGGCGCGTGCTTGATGCCCTCGATCGCCGGCTGGCTTCGGCGAAGTGAACGGTCGGTGTGTGGGGGCGTGGGGCTTACCCCCCTCTGCCCCGCCGGGGATCTCCCCCCACAAAGGGGAGATCGGCTAGACGCGGCCACCCGCTACAACTGAACGAGATTGCCCGCCGGCTCGATGTTGACGATGGGGGTATCCTTCTGCGCCAGATAGAGTTGCCACCGGCGAACCGGTAATGACCGCCGAGTGGTCGCCATCTGCTGATCTCCCCCTTGCGCGGGAGATACCCGGCATGACAGAGGGGCGTTAACCGCGTGAGATGCGCTGCGGTCGGGACAAAGCAACCCGGCGTGATTACGCAGCCGGCGAAATCAGCGTACCCGTCGCCTCGCCAAGGCTCTTGCTCACAGCGCGACCGCCTTCCATGCGTATCTTGCCCTCGGCCATCAGCCGAAGCGCCATCGGATAGGTGCGGTGCTCGACGGTCAGCACTCGGGCAGCAAGGCTGTCGGACGTGTCTCCGGGCACGACTGGAACCACCGCCTGCGCCAGGATCGGGCCTTCGTCCATGCCTTCGGTGACGAAGTGCACGGTGCAGCCGGCGACCTTCATGCCGGCGTCGATAGCCCGCTGATGGGTGTGCAGGCCGGGGAAAAGCGGCAGCAAGGACGGATGGATGTTGAGGATGCGTCCCTCGTGGCGCTGGATGAACGTCGCCGACAGCAGACGCATATAGCCGGCGAGGCAGATGATGTCCGGCGACAGCCGGTCGAGCTCGGCAAGGATTGCCGCTTCGTGGGCGTCCTTGCTGTCGTAGTCCTTGCGCAGGAAAGCGCGCGTGGGGATGCCAAGCGCCTCGGCTTTGGCGAGGCCGCCGGCATCCGCCTTGTCGGCGATGACGGCGACGATCTCGGCCGGGAAATCCGGCTCGGCCGTTGCCTTTGCGAGCGCCAGCATGTTGGAGCCGCCACCAGAGATGAAGACGACGACCCGCTTCTTGCCCGTCGAGACTTCCGTCGTCATAGGGCCAGGTTGCCCTTGTAGATCGTGCCGGCTGCACCTTCGTCGCGGGCGACCATGCGGCCCAGCGTAAAGACGGTTTCGCCTTCGCCGGTCAGCACAGACGTGACCTCCGCAGCCTTGTCGGCCGGGACGACGGCGATCATGCCGACGCCGCAGTTGAAGGTGCGCAGCATTTCATTGGCGGCAACGCCGCCGGTCTGGGCGAGCCAGGAGAACACCTTCGGCGCCTTGATCGCGTCGAGGTCGATCTCGGCAGCGAGGTGCTTTGGCAGCACGCGCGGAATGTTCTCAGGGAAACCGCCGCCGGTGATGTGAGCGAGCGCCTTGATCGAACCGGTCTCGCGGATCGCCTTCAGGAGCGGCTTCACATAGATGCGCGTCGGCGTCATCAGGAGATCGGCAAGCGTACCTTCGCCGAACGGAGCAGGAGCATCCCAGGCAAGGCCCGAGAGCGTGACGATCTTGCGCACCAGCGAATAGCCGTTGGAATGCACGCCGGAAGAGGCGAGGCCGAGGATGACGTCGCCTTCGGAGATGTCACCGGCCGGCAGCAGCTGACCGCGTTCGGCAGCGCCGACGGCAAAGCCCGCGAGATCGTAGTCGCCGCCCGAATACATGCCGGGCATTTCGGCCGTCTCGCCGCCGATCAGCGCGCAACCAGATTCGCGGCAGCCCGCAGCGATGCCGGCGACGATCGCGGCACCCTGGTCCGGGTCAAGCTTGCCGGTCGCGAAATAGTCGAGGAAGAAGAGCGGTTCGGCGCCCTGGACGACGAGGTCGTTGACGCACATGGCGACGAGGTCGATGCCGACGGTGTCGTGCTTGTTGGCGTCGATGGCGATCTTCAGCTTGGTGCCGACGCCGTCATTGGCGGCCACCAGAACCGGGTCGGTGAAGCCCGCGGCCTTGAGATCGAAAAGACCGCCGAAGCCGCCGATTTCGCCGTCGGCGCCGGGCCGCCGGGTCGAGCGCACATGCGGCTTGATCTTCTCGACCATCAGGTTCCCGGCGTCGATATCAACGCCCGCGTCGCTATAGGTGAGACCGTTCTTTCCCGACTGGCTCATGCTCGTTCTCCAAGGCTCGTCGTGCGACAGGTATTTTGCGGATGCGATTGGCACGGCAGGCAAGGGAGTGCAAGCCGAGAGCAGGCCTTGGCGGCGTTTTTTCACCATTTTGCCCATATCCCACGGCGCAAGCCAGTCAGCTTGGCTATAAACTGGATGACTGCACCGGTCGGACTTGACCGTTACGCGCACCGCCCCCTATCTCCTTGACAGGGTTGTGATACGCAACAGTGGCGAGCGGCGCCTCACGAGGAGTGTCATGGATATCAAGGTCAGCGGTTCCGGATTGCAGCGCCAGGTCATTTTCTGGCTACTGGTGCTTGCCGCCTTCATTGCTTTCCTCATGGTTTTCAGCTCGATCCTGCTGCCATTCCTGGCCGGCATGGCGCTTGCCTATTTCCTCGACCCGGTCGCAGACCGCCTGGAGCGGTTCGGCTTGAGCCGGTTGATGGCGACGGTCGTGATCCTGATCGGCTTCGTCGTCGTCTTCGTGCTGGCCCTCATGGTCATCATTCCTGTCGTCGTCAGCCAGGCGGCCGATTTCATTGCGAACATCCCCGGCTATGCCGCCAAACTGCAGGTGCTCGTCAACGAAGCGCAGACGCGGCTGATTCCCGATTGGCTCGCGAGCCAGATGCCATCGCTGAAGCAAAGCTCCGGCAAGCTGCTCGAACAGGGCGCGGCCTTCGTCGGCACGCTCTTCCAGCAGATCTGGAACTCCGGCGTGGCGTTGCTCGACGTCATCTCGCTGCTGGTCGTCACCCCTGTCGTCGCCTTCTATATCCTGCTCGACTGGGACCGGATGGTCGAGAAGGTCGATAGCTGGGTTCCGCGCGACTACGTCTCGGATGTGCGCCAGATCGCCCGCGACATGAACGCGACGATCGCCGGCTTTGTGCGCGGGCAGGGCTCGCTCTGCCTCATCCTTGGTCTTTATTACGGGATCGGCCTGTCGCTGGTCGGTCTCAATTTCGGCCTGCTGATCGGTCTCTTCGCCGGCATGATCAGTTTCATTCCCTATGTCGGATCCATGGTCGGCCTGGTGCTTGCCGTTGGCGTCGCACTGGTCCAGTTCTGGCCGGACTATCTGTGGCTCGGCCTCGTGCTTGCCGTCTTTTTCAGCGGCCAGTTCATGGAGGGCAATATCCTCCAGCCGAAGCTGGTGGGCAAAAGCGTCGGCCTGCATCCGGTCTGGCTGATGTTTGCGCTGCTTGCCTTCGGTGCACTGTTCGGTTTCGTCGGTCTTCTGGTCGCGGTGCCCGCAGCAGCCGCCATCGGCGTGCTTGTCCGCTTCGGCATCCAGCGCTACCTTGATAGCGACCTCTATCACGGGCACGGCAAGGCCGTGGAAAAGAAGGCGAAGAGCGACAAGGCCGCCTGATTTCCGACGATTGTCCCGAGTACAGCATGACAAAACGCCCATTTGAACAAATCCCCCTGGCTTTCGGCCACGACCCGGCGACGGGTCGTGAGGACCTGCTCGTCTCCGACAGGCTGAGCGCGGCCATCGCCATCGTCGATCACTGGCCGGACTGGCCGGCGCCCGTGGTCATCATCGCCGGCCCGGTCGGCTCGGGAAAATCGCATCTCGCCAGCATCTGGAAGGAGCGGGCAAGAGCGGAAGTGATCCACCCGCTCGCCGGTTCCGATGCCGCGTTGATCGCGGCCGAAAGACCTGTTCTATTCGAGGATGCCGATCGCAGCGGCTTCGACGACACGACGCTGTTCCACGTCATCAACAACGTGCGCCAGCACGGCACCAGCCTGCTGATGACGACGCGGCTCTGGCCGATGTCCTGGCCAGTGACGCTGCCGGACCTGCGCTCGCGCCTGAAGGCGGCGACCGTGGTCGAGATCGGTGAGCCGGACGACGAATTGCTGACGCAGGTGCTGATCAAGCTCTTTGCCGATCGCCAGCTTTTCGTCGACGAGCGGCTGGTGGGCTACATCGTCCAGCGCATGGAGCGCTCGTTGGAGGCGGCGCAGACGATCGTCGAGCGCATCGACCATCTGGCGCTGGCCCGCGGCACGAAGCTTTCACGCGCGCTCGCTTCTGAAGTTCTCGAAGAACTGGGAAATCAGCGTCGGTCCGATTGACTGTCACAGAACCGTCGTCAAACTGAGATAGCCGGTGCAGCCGGAGCAATGGGATCTGAAAAGCATGGATAACGCGCTATCTGCGGTGAACGAAAACCAGGCATCGGCGGAGGACGTCGACCTGCTGACGAGCCCGCAGCGCTTCATCAACCGCGAATTTTCCTGGCTGCAGTTCAATCGCCGCGTGCTCGAGGAAACGCTGAACACGGCGCATCCTCTGCTGGAGCGTGTTCGCTTTCTGTCGATCTCTGCCGCCAACCTCGACGAGTTCTTCATGGTGCGCGTCGCCGGCCTCGAAGGCCAGGTGCGCCAGGGCCTCTCGATGCGTTCGCCCGACGGCAAGACCCCGGTCGAGCAGCTCGAAGACATCCTGAAGGAAATCGACAATCTGCAGATGGAGCAGCAGGCCTCGCTCGCCGTGCTTCAGCAGTATCTCGCCAAGGAAGACATCCTGATCGTTCGCCCGGCCTCGCTTTCGGTGCAGGACAGGAGCTGGCTTGCCAACGAGTTCGATCAGTCGATCTTCCCAGTGCTGACACCGCTCTCCATCGACCCGGCGCATCCGTTCCCCTTCATTCCGAACCTCGGCTTTTCGATGGGCCTGCAGCTCGTCAGCAAGACCGGCCGCGAGCCAATGACGGCGCTCCTGCGTCTGCCGGTGGCACTCGACCGCTTCATCCGGCTGCCCGACGTCAAGAACGTCATCCGCTACATCACCCTCGAAGACATGGTCAGCCAGTTCATCGACCGGCTGTTTCCGGGCTATGAGGTCAAAGGCTCCGGTACCTTCCGCATCATTCGCGACAGCGATATCGAGGTGGAAGAAGAGGCGGAAGACCTCGTTCGCTTTTTCGAGACCGCGCTGAAGCGCCGTCGCCGCGGTTCGGTGATCCGCATCGAGACCGATTCGGAGATGCCGGCGTCGCTGCGCCAGTTCGTCGTGCAGGAACTGGGCGTCCCGGAAAACCGGATCGCCGTCCTGCCGGGACTGCTGGCACTCAACACTTTGTCCGAAATCACCAAGGCTCCACGCGACGATCTGCGCTTCGAGCCGTACAATCCGCGTTTCCCCGAGCGCGTGCGCGAGCATGCCGGCGACTGCCTGGCGGCGATCCGCGAGAAGGACATGGTGGTGCATCACCCCTACGAGTCCTTCGACGTGGTCGTGCAGTTCCTGTTGCAGGCAGCGCGCGATCCTGAAGTCGTCGCCATCAAGCAGACGCTTTACCGCACGTCGAACGACAGCCCGATCGTGCGCGCCCTGATCGACGCCGCCGAGGCCGGCAAGTCGGTGACGGCGCTGGTCGAGCTCAAGGCCCGCTTCGACGAGGAGGCCAATATCCGCTGGGCGCGCGACCTCGAACGCGCCGGCGTCCAGGTCGTCTTCGGCTTCATCGAACTGAAGACCCACGCCAAAATGTCGATGGTGGTGCGGCGCGAAGAGGGCAAGCTTCGGACCTATTGCCATCTCGGCACCGGCAACTATCACCCGGTCACCGCGAAGATCTACACCGACCTGTCGTTCTTCACCTGCAACCCGGTCATCGCCCACGACATGGCGAACATCTTCAACTTCATCACCGGCTACGGCGAGCCGGAGGCGGGCATGAAGCTGGCCGTCTCGCCGCACACGCTGCGCCCGCGCATTCTCAGGCACGTCGACGAAGAAATCGAGCATGCCAAGGCCGGGCGCCCGGCGGCGATCTGGATGAAGATGAACTCGCTCGTCGATCCGGAGATCATCGACGCGCTCTATAAGGCGAGCCGTGCCGGCGTCGAAATCGACCTGGTGGTGCGCGGCATCTGCTGCCTGCGCCCGCAGGTCCCGGGGCTCTCGGACAATATCCGTGTCAAGTCCATCGTCGGCCGATTCCTCGAACATTCCCGGATATTCTGCTTCGGCAACGGTCACGGGCTTCCGTCGGAGAATGCCCTTGTCTATATCGGCTCGGCGGATATGATGCCGCGCAATCTGGATCGGCGGGTCGAGACGCTCGTGCCTCTCATCAACCGGACTGTGCACGAACAGGTTCTGTCGCAGATCATGCTGGGTAATCTCATCGACAACCAGCAGAGCTACGAAATTCTTCCCGATGGCACCTCTCGCCGGATGGAAGTCGGCAAGGATGCCGAGCCTTTCAACGCACAGCACTATTTCATGACCAATCCCAGCCTCTCCGGCCGGGGCGAGGCCCTGAAGTCCAGCGCACCGAAGCTCATAGCCGGCTGGAAGAGCGGCTGGCACAAATAAACTGGAATTGCATGGTCGAATCTGAAGCGCAGGGGCGTCTGCCCGGCATCCGCCCGGTTTCCGTTATCGATATCGGTTCGAACTCCATCCGCCTTGTCGTCTATGAAGGCCTGAGCCGCTCGCCGGCCATGCTGTTCAACGAAAAGGTGATGTGCGGTCTCGGCAAGGGCATCGATGCGACCGGACGCATGGATGAAGACAGCGTCGAGCGCGCGCTGAAAGCGCTGCACCGCTTTCACGCGCTCTCCAAGCAGGCGCGTGCGACCTCGATGTATGTGCTGGCGACGGCCGCCGCACGCGAAGCGAGCAACGGCCCCGCCTTCATCGAGAAGGCGGAGGCGATCCTCGGTCACAAGGTCCGCATCCTTACCGGCGAGGAAGAGGCCTATTATTCCGCGATGGGCATCGTCAGCGGCTATCACGATCCCGACGGTGTCGTCGGCGACCTTGGCGGTGGCTCGCTGGAACTCGTCGAGGTCTCCGGCACGAAGATCGGCAAGGGCATCACCCTCCCGCTCGGCGGTATCCGTTTGTTCGAACACAGCAACGGCTCGCTCACCAAGGCGCGCACCTGGGTGCGCAAGTTCATGAAGAACTCGGCGGTGCTGAAGACCGGCACGGGACGGACGTTCTATGCGGTCGGTGGCACTTGGCGCTCGATCGCCAAGCTGCACATGGAGATCCGCGACTATCCGCTGCACATGATGCAGGGCTACGAGATTTCCTTTGACGAGGCGATGGCGCTTTTGCCGGAAGTGATCGAGCCGAAGAACATCAAGCCGTCTGCCTATTCGACGATTTCGAAGAGCCGCCGCAGCCTTCTGCCCTTCGGCGCGATCGCCATGCAGGAAGCGCTTTCGATCATGAGGCCGGAGCGGATTTCCTTCTCGGCGCTCGGCGTTCGCGAAGGTTATCTTTTCTCGCTCTTGAGGGACGAGGAACGTGCTCAGGATCCGCTGCTGACGGCGGCCAACGAGATCGCCATCCTGCGTGCCCGCTCGCCCGAGCACGCCCGCGAACTGGCTGACTGGACCGGTCGCATGGTGCCGTTCTTCGGGATCGAGGAGACGGAAGAGGAAGGCCGGTATCGCCAGGCGGCCTGCCTGCTTGCGGATATCAGCTGGCGGGCGCACCCCGACTATCGCGGTCTCCAGGCGCTGAACATCATCGCCCACTCGACCTTCTCCGGCATTACCCATGCCGGCCGCGCCTATATTGCGCTTTCCAATTATTACCGCTTCGAGGGGCTCAACGACGACGGCGCCACGAACGCACTTGCCGGCATCACCACGCCGCGCCTGCTGGAACTGGCAAAGCTGCTCGGCGGCCTCTTGCGTGTCGCCTATCTTTTCTCCGCATCGATGCCGGGGATTGCCCGTAACCTGACGTTCCGCAAGTCGTCTCTGCCGGACGTGGACCTCGAAATCGTCGTGCCTGCGGACTATTCGGAATTCCAGGGCGAGCGCCTGGACGGACGCCTGCAGCAGCTTGGAAAGCTCACTGGCAAGCGTCTCGCTTTCCACTTCGAAAGCTGACGCCGAAAAGTCAACCGGTCAAACGGGAAGGGCGCGCGAACAGATGTTCGCGCGCCCTTTTGATTAATCGGCCTTGAGGAAGTCGCCAACTTCGAGCAGCACGAACTCGTTGTCGTCGGCCTTGTCGAGCGCGCGGCCGGCCGAGAACGGTAGGTTGTTGTCGTTGCCGACGATGATGTGGGTCTCATCGACGCGGTCGACGTTCTCGATGGTGACGAAGGGCATATCGTAAAAGCCTTCGCCGCCGCCCTGGCGCTTCCTGTTGTCCGGATCGGCGATCTTCAAGAGGTCGATGTAGCCGATCTTGCGCACGGCCTTGCCGGCATTGTTGTCGTCAAAGGCGATCTTGTAGATGCGCTTGACCTTGGAGCCCGTTGCGAAGCAGTCCGGCTTCGGGTCCTTCGGATCGGCGCAGGCCTTGTCCACCGTGCCGGCGCCATTGTCGCGCTCGATCACCAGTGCGGTCTTGTCGTCGAGCATGTTGAAGTCGCCGATCGCCTCGCCGCCTTCGGCCAGCGGATAGAGCCAGCTGCGGCCGGTCCAGGCTTTGCTCGCAACATCGAGTTCGATGATGCGCAGCGCCGGGCGGCCATCGGCCTGCTCGACCGTTTCGCTGTCGGTCCAGAGCGGGCCTTCGAGCAGGCCGTAAAGCTTGCTGCCGTCCTTGGAAAGCGCCATGCCTTCATAGCCGCCGGAGCGCTTCAGGTTGAAGGCGGGCGTCTTCTTCGAGGGATCGCCCTGCAGCGTCAGCGTCGGATTGTCGGGCGAAAGCACCGGCTTGCCGTCGACCGTGGTCGCGATCACATCGGTCAGCTTGCCGTCGAGATCGAACTTGAGGATGTAGGGGCCGAACTCTTCACCGACCCAGAAGCCGTCCGCAACCGGCTGGATCGATTCGACGTCGAAGTCGGCGCCGGTGAGATAACGCTTGTCCGAGCCTTCCATGACGATCGGAAAGGGGGCCTTCTTGTCCGGGTCGGTCAGGAACAACGTCTTCAGTGCTTCGACCTTGCCGGCGTCCCAGTCCATCTTCACGTGGTGCAGCATCAGCATGGCGTCGCTGGAGTTCATCTTGCTGCCGAAACCGTTGTCGGAGAGGCTCCAGAAGGTGCCGTCTTCCATCGCCTTGATGCCGGAAAAGCCCTGCATCGGCTGGCCGTCGAAGGGCAGCGACAGGCCGGTCAGGCGAACGCCGTCCTTGCCCGGAACGGTGCCGAGCGCTTCGGCACGCTTGCGGTCCGCGGTGGTGAACTTGCCGGAGGTCTTGAGGTATTCCGGTGCGTCCGAGGGGGCGACGATGATCGTGTTGGCCGGCAGGATCGCGTGGCCCTTCAGCGTCGCGGTAAAGGACTTTTCCTCGGCCGAGGCGGCCATCGTCATCAAAAGAGAAAGAGCCGCGGTGGCGAGAAGCGTTTTCGTCATGAGGTTCACCTTGGGTTGGAGCCTTCTGCATGTCTCCTTGGGTCGCCCTAGATCCAAGGAGGCAGACGTGCAGCAAATTCGATGTGCTGCAGCGACCCTTGCGCGTCCCAGGACGCGCGGCGCTGCAGTCCGCAACCCGATAGGCGGCTATGATGACGGTTGGGTGATGCTTGCTTTACAACCCGATGAAGCTTTGGTGACAGGATTAGCCGGCGACGGCGAGGCTTGCCCAGCGGCCGGGCGTCAGGCCGTAGGCGCGCTTGAAATGACGGGTGAAATGCGCCTGGTCGGCAAAGCCGGTTTCGAGCGCAGCACCGGCAAGGCTTTCGCCCCGGGCGATCATCTGCCGTGCCCGCTCCAGCCGGCGCATCAGCAGGTAGCGATGGGGGCTGGTGCCGAGAACCCGGCGGAATTGCCGGGCGAGCGTGAAGCGATCGAGCCCGCTCACCGCCTCAAGTTCCTGCGAGCCGACGGGCCGTTCGAGATTGGCGCGAAGGAATTCGCTCGCCTGTAGAACGGCACGCTTGTCGGCCTTTGCGGGCTTGGCGTCCTTGGTGCCGGCGTGACGGTAGAGCCCCTCGGCGATCCGCACGAGAATGTCGTCGAGCGCCAGTTCGTCGATGCCATTGTCGAGATCCATCACGGCTTCGCCGACCGCCTGCCGCAGCGCCTCGTCGCCCACGACAGGGGCTGAGACGAAGGGCAGGGAGCGGTCGGTTTCATCAAGGGCTGCGAGTAGCCGTTCCGGCTGCAGATACATCATCCGGTAGCGCAGCCCGATCTCCGTTCCCGCGCCGCCATCATGGATCTCGTCCGGGTGGAGGATGATGATGCTTCCAGGATTGCTGAAGCGGCTTTCGCCGCGATACTGAAACGTCTGGACGCCGCCGAGCGTTACGCCGATGGCATAGGTGTCGTGGCGGTGCGGCTCGAAAAATTTTCCATGCAGGCGCGCCTCGATGCGCTCGATGCCATCGACCGCAGGCGCAACCCGAATGCCGTCGCCGGGCGCGCCGCACAATCGTTCAAGATCGATCGCAGCGCCGTCCGATAATGCGTCTTCCGGCACGCCCTGTCGGGCTGAAATGGAGATGGCCGTCATGTTCGATACCAAATTTGCAATCGTCTTGCGCGAGGACCTGGCAACCTGGCAGAAGCTCAACGTCACCGCCTTCCTCGCCACCGGGATCGCCGGACAGAAGCCCGGGATCATCGGCGAAGATTATCGCGATGGCGCCGGCAACGTCTACAACGCCTTGAGCATCCAGCCGATCATCGTCCTTGCCGCAGATGGGAAGACGCTCGGCAACATTCAACGGCGCGCGATCGAAAGAGAGGTCAAAGCTTCGATCTATGTCGACGGCATGTTTGCCACCGGTCACGACCACGCCAACCGTGCGGTTTTCGCCGAGACCAGGCCGGACGACGCGGCAGTCGCCGGCATTGCCATTCATGCGGACAAGAAGCTGGTCGACAAGATCACCAAGGGTGCCAAGCTGCACGGCTGACGGCGATCGCGATCCGGCCGATCGATGCCCTGCGCGCCGGCCGGGATCACTCGGCCGCGGTCGATGCCAGCTGAGGAGCCGCGCTGCCTGCGCGCAACGACAGAACGCCAAGCTTCTGCCCGCGTCCTCTGACGGCGTGCTCGCCGAGATCCTCGACCCGCACATAATGCGGCAGACGCATCTTGCGGGCGAGATCGGTGGAGATCAGTACCTGGTGGCCGAGCGTCTTGCAGAAACCTTCGAGCCGGGCGGTGGTGTTCACCGTATCGCCGAAATAGGTGATCTTGTGCCGGTCGAGCCCGATTTCCGCCGCAACGATGGTGCCGCCATGAAGCGCCGCGCGCAGCCGCGGAACCTCGCCGAACTCCTTTTGCCAACGGCGCGCATCCGCATCGATCATTTCCAGAATGTCGAAGACGCAATGAATGCAGGCCGCATTGTTGGTGGCGCGATCGAAAGGCCAGGTAATGACGGCGGCGTCACCGATATAGTCGTCGATCGAGCCGCGGTAGCGCATGACCGGGTCGGCGATCGTCGCAAACAGCCTGCCGAGATACTCCTGCATCCGCAGGTCGCCGTGTTTCTCGGCATAGGCGGTCGAGCCGGCCAGGTCGATGAAGAGGAAGACGCGTTCTTCCTCGACCGGTCTGCGATAGCGGCCGGTGAGCAGGCTCAAAAAGACGTCGCGCCCGAGGAGTTCGCGAACCCTGAGGATGAAGACGAGCGAACCTGATACGCCGAGCGCGAAGATTAGGACCGTCTTGGACGGCATCATCGCGTCCATCCAATGGTCCTCCATGACGCCGCCCGACTGCATGAGCAGGCCAGCGGCGGCATATCCGATGTCGAGAAGCACGAAGTAGATCACCAGCGACGCGACGAAAAAGACCGGCGTGGAAAAGGCGTGGATCCGTCGATGCAGGCGCCGGAAAATGATGCGTCGCTCGAAGGCGATGATCGGCAGGCACATGAAGAGCGCATAGGTCGCGCCGATCAGGGCGCCCTTGCCGTAGAAAACCCATGCGTAGACCGCGCCGGCGCCTGCGACGACCAGCAGCAAGAGAAGTCCTTCGAAAGTCGAAAAGCGCCAACGCATGCAGAAAGCTCCGGTACCGGAAAGGCGGCATCCGTGTCGGTCGGCGTTGCCCAAGGCGCCGGCTCACGTCACATCGTTTGATACGATGGTGATTCTGTTCCGCCCGGCCCTTCGCTAGAGCTGGATTCAGGCGGAAACTTGTCTCCGCCCAATCCCTTTTTCAAGCTGACGCGGACGTGATCTCGGCGCTGATTTCCACTGCTTCGATCTTCTTGTCGACGAAGCGCAGGGCAACGTCGCCGTTGATCAGCTTCAGTGCCGTTTCGCCGAAGAGTTCGCGCCGCCAGCCCTTGAGCGCGGCGACATCCGCCTTCTCGCCCTCGGCAGCTATTTTGTCGAGATCTTCGCTGTTGGCGATGATCTTCGCGGCGACACCCTGCTTCTCGGCGATCAGCTTCAAAAGCACCTTCAGCATCTCGCCAGCGGCCGCAGCACCTTCCGGCGCATGGCTTTGGCGCGGAAGCTTCGGCAGATCGGTCTTCGGGATCGCCAGCGCCTCGTTGACGGCCTCGACGACCGCCGTTCCAGCGGTGGAGCGTTCCCAGCCCTTGGGGATGGTCCGGAGCCGTGCCAGTGCTTCCGCATCCTTCGGCTGCTGCTGGGCGATCTCGTAAATGGCGTCATCCTTGAGGATGCGGCCGCGCGGCACGTTGCGGGCGCGTGCCTCGCGCTCGCGCCAGGCGGCGACCGTCTTCAGCACGGCGAGCTCGATCGGCTTCTTTACCCGCATCTTCAGCCGCTGCCAGGCGTCGTCAGGGTGCAGGTCGTAGGTGTCGCGGGCTTCGAGAATGGCCATCTCTTCGGTCAGCCAGAGCGAACGGCCTTCGCGTTCGAGTTCTGCCGCTAGGTATTTGTAGATGTCGCGCAGATGCGTGACGTCGGCCAGCGCATAGTCGAGCTGCTTTTCGGTCAGCGGACGGCGGCTCCAGTCGGTAAAGCGCGAGGACTTGTCGATCTGCGTGCCGGTGACGCGGTTGACCAGCTGGTCATAGGAGACGCTGTCGCCAAAGCCACAAACCATCGCTGCGACCTGCGTATCGAAGATCGGATGCGGAATAAGGTTTCCGAGATGGAAGATGATCTCGATGTCCTGACGCGCGGCATGGAACACCTTGATGACCTCAGGGTTTGCCATCAACGCGAAGAAGGGCGCAAGATCGATGCCCTTCGCCATCGGGTCGACGATGACGGCAAGGTCCGGGCTCGCCATCTGGATCAGGCAAAGCTCCGGCCAGAAAGTCGTCTCGCGAAGAAATTCGGTATCGATCGTAATATAATTTGATAGGGCCAGCTGCTGGCAGGCGGCCTCAAGGTCTGCTGTTGTTTCAATCATCAGATTTAAATCACTGTGGCGAAAATGCGGCTTGGAATTTCGTGTAACTCTTCGCGGCATCTGTCACAATCGAAATCTCAGACGACTTTGAAATAACCCGTCATGCCGGTCTTCTGGTGCTCGATGATATGGCAATGCACGACCCAATCGCCCGGATTGTCCGCCACAAGCGCCACTTCCGCCTGTTCATCGGGCAAAAGCAGGATCGTATCGGTCGGCGGCGGCAGGAAAGTCCGCTTGTTGGAATTGAGAATGCGGAAGCTCAGGCCGTGCAGATGGATCGGGTGCGCATGCGGCGTCCGGTTGGCGACCTCCAGCACATAGCTCTTGCCGAGCTTCATCTCCTCGATCGGCGCGATCGGATCGGGCGTGTCGCCCGGCCACGGAACCTTGTTGATCGCCCAGAAGGTGTAGCCAAGCGAACCGCAGATCGAAGGCGTCGCCTTGTGCTCCGCCGTCGCCGTCAGTTCGAGCGGCACGCGGGTGGCGGTGGAGAGGTCGGCTTCCGCGATCGGGTTGGCGGGCAGGGGGCTGACATCCCGAAGATCGCGCTCGAGCGACGCTCCGGCTGACCGGAAGCGCGCGATCGTCCAGGGATGCGATCCACGCAGGTTGCCGAGCGCAACCGTCTGACCCTCGCTGTCGGGCATGCGCACGACAAGATCGACGCGCTGGCCGGGCCCAAAATCGTAGCGATCAAGTGCAAAGGGCTTGTCGACCGGATTGCCGTCGAGCGCGATGACCATCGCCTCAGCGCCCTCAAGGCCGATCGTATAGATGCGGGTGACGTCGGTTGCGGCGATGCGCACGCGCACCAGGCCGCCGGCCGGTGCGTCGTAAGTTGGCTCCTGCTGCCAGTTGGCGGTGCGCACCGTGCCGTAAGTGCCGCCGCGGGCCGCATCCCGCGGCTTGAATGCGTCGATGAACGCGCCGCCGGTGCCGAGCCGCCAATCGCGCAGGTTGAGCACGATCTCGGCATCGAACGTCGGATCGTCCGGGTTCTCGACGACGATCATGCCGGTCAGGCCGGCGCCCATCTGGGTCAGCGTGTTGCAATGTGGATGATACCAGAAGGTGCCGGCATCCGGCGGGGTGAACACATAGTCGAAACGGTCGCCCGGATAGACATAGGGCTGCGTCAGTTCCGGCACGCCATCCATGGCGTTGGCAATGCGCAGTCCGTGCCAATGTACCGTCGTCGGCTCGTCCAGCCGGTTGAAGAGGCGGGCCGCATAGGGCTCGCCCTTGCGCATGCGCAGGACGGGCGGCATGCCGGTACTTGGAGCCTCACCCAAGCCGTAGGTCATGACCTTGGGCGTAAGCCCATCCTTGGCGATCTGGGCTTCGGCAAGCTGTGCCATCAGGATCTGCGGATCGGGTGCGGTGCCGGCGCGCGCCGCCATGCCGGCGCCGAGCGCGAAGGCGCCTCCGAGAGCAGCGGAGCCTTGGAGGAAGGTGCGACGGCTGATGACGGGCATTTCGGCAATCTCGGCTGCTGTTTGAGGTGCCCCGGTTCTAAACCTGATTATTGCGTTCAGCAATTATCCGGATCGCGCGCATCTTGCCGCAGGTCAGCGATCCTTGCGCTTGTGGTTGTTGCCGGCGGCGAGCTTGTTGAAAAAGGACGAGGTGCGCAGGAGATTGCGGAACGGCAAGGCGCGCTCCCCGGCGGGCACCGGCCCGCGCGCCGTCATGCGCTGCAGGGTGTAGAGCATGAACAGGAAGAGGATCGCTGCCGTGTAGATGAACAGCGCCTGCGGCCCGAAGATCTCGAGCAGGAAGGAGGCAAACAGCGGCCCGATGATCGCGCCGAGCGACCAGAAGAACAGCATGCCGGCGGAGACGAGCGCATGCTGCCCCTCGGCCGCGTGGTCGTTCGCATGGGCCGAACAGAGCGAATAGAGCGGCATGGCAAAGGCGCCGAACAGGAAGATGCCGGCAAAGTTCAGCCATTCGTCGTTGCCGGCGCCGAAGGCGAGAAACAAGCCTGCGAGCAGCGACCCGAAGGTGGCGATCAGGATGATCAGGCGGCGGTCGAACCGATCGGAATAGTGGCCGAGCGGATACTGCAGCACGACGCCGCCGATGATGCCGGCGCTCATGAAGGTGGCGATTGCCGTCACCGACAGGCCGATGCCCTGCGCATAGATCGGCCCGAGCGAGCGGAAGGCGGCGTTGGTCAGACCGACGACGATGCAGCCGACGGTCGCAAGCGGCGAGATGTTCCAGAGCGCTTTGACGTCGAAGCGGATCGCCTCCGGGGCCACAGGGCTCGAGCGGTCGGCAAAGGAGATCGGCACCAGCGACAGCGTCAGCGCCATGGAGATGATGGCAAAAAGCTCGAAGCCGCCAAGCCCGATGCCAGGAATGACATATTGTGCGGCCGTGACCGAGCCGAGGTCGACGAGGCGATAGACCGAAAGCGTGCGGGCCCGGTTTTTATTGGTGACGCTGGCATTGAGCCAGCTCTCGACTGTCGCAAACAGGCAGGCGAAACAGATGCCGGCAAGAAGCCGCATCAGGAACCACATCAGCGGATTGATGACGAGCACCATCGAGATGGCTGCGGCCGAAGCGATCGCCGCCATCGCCGAGAAGGTGCGGATGTGACCTATCGAGCGCAGGATGCGGGTGACGTAGACGCAGCCAAGCGCGAAGCCGATATTGTAGCCGGCGCCGATAACGCCGATCAGCGATGTCGAGAAACCTTCTTCGAGTGCACGCAGCGAGATGAAAGTGCCCTGCAGGCCGTTGCCGCCGATGAGGATGCCTGCGGTGACGAGGAGGGGGATAAGCGGGCGAATCTGGGACATGGGGCAGGCGACATCCGGGCAGGCGGCCACGACTCGGGTGGGATCACTATCGGGCCTTGCTCATGTGTAGCCCCGCATTCTGCCGCCGGACAGTCCCGAATTGTGACGATTGCCGTTCTTTTCGCGGCATTTCGGCCGCCTTCTGTCACAAGCGGTCTTGGACTGGCTCTTGCCTTCGTTTACAACGCACCTCCATCGGGGGCGGCAGCGGGCGCTGCAGCTTGACAAAGGCTGCGCATCATGCGCTTTTCCGCCCGATTTTGACCATGTTGCCGCGCGCTGTGTCCCACGAGCTTGCGCGGCTCTTTGCAATTCCGGGATAAGACGATGCACCGTTACCGCAGCCACACCTGTGCCGCCCTCCGCAAGTCGGACGTCGGTTCCACCGTTCGCCTTTCGGGCTGGGTCCACCGCGTCCGCGACCATGGCGGCCTGCTCTTCATCGACCTGCGCGACCACTACGGCATCACCCAGGTCGTTGCCGATCCCGACAGCCCCGCCTTCAAGGCGGCCGAGACCGTTCGCGGCGAATGGGTCGTGCGCATTGACGGCCTCGTCAAGGCGCGCATGGATGACACCGTCAACAAGGGCATGCCAACCGGCGAAATCGAACTCTATGCGCAGGAGATCGAGGTTCTCTCGGCCGCCAAGGAACTGCCGTTGCCGGTCTTTGGCGAGCCGGACTATCCGGAAGACGTGCGCCTCAAGTACCGCTTCCTCGACCTGCGTCGCGACACGCTGCACAAGAACATCGTCAAGCGCACCCAGATCATCTCGTCGATGCGCCGCCACATGGGCGACGTCGGTTTCACCGAATACACGACCCCGATCCTGACGGCCTCGTCGCCGGAAGGCGCGCGCGACTTCCTCGTGCCTTCGCGCATTCATCCCGGCAGCTTCTATGCCCTGCCGCAGGCGCCGCAGCAGTACAAGCAGTTGCTGATGGTCGCCGGCTTCGACCGCTACTTCCAGATCGCCCCGTGCTTCCGCGACGAAGACCCGCGCGCCGACCGCCTGCCGGGCGAGTTCTACCAGCTCGACCTGGAAATGAGCTTCGTCGAGCAGGAAGACGTCTGGTCGACGATGGAACCGGTGATCCGCGACATCTTCGTGGAGTTTGCCGACGGCAAGCCGGTGACGGAAAAGTTCCCGCGCATTCCTTACGACACGGCGATCCGCAAATACGGCTCCGACAAGCCGGACCTGCGCAACCCGATCGAGATGCAGGCGGTTACCGAACACTTCGCCGGTTCCGGCTTCAAGGTCTTCGCGAACATGATCGCGTCTAACCCGAAGGTCGAAGTCTGGGCGATCCCGGCCAAGACCGGTGGCTCGCGCGCCTTCTGCGACCGCATGAACGCCTGGGCGCAGAGCCAGGGTCAGCCCGGCCTCGGCTACATCTTCTGGCGCAAGGAGGGCGAAAAGCTCGAAGGCGCCGGCCCGCTCGCCAAGAACATCGGCGAAGAGCGCACGGATGCGATCCGCACCCAGCTCGGCCTCGACGACGGCGACGCCTGCTTCTTCGTCGCCGGTGACCCCGCCAAGTTCTACAAGTTTGCTGGCGAAGCCCGCACCCGCGCCGGCGAGGAACTGAACCTCGTCGACCGCGACCGCTACGAATTCTGCTGGATCGTCGACTTCCCGTTCTACGAATGGCTGGAAGACGAAAAGAAGATCGACTTCGCCCACAACCCCTTCTCGATGCCGCAGGGTGGTCTGGAAGCGCTGAACGGCGAAGATCCGCTGTCGATCAAGGCCTACCAGTACGACATGGTCTGCAACGGCTTCGAAATCGCCTCCGGCTCGATCCGTAACCAGCTTCCGGAAGTCATGGTCAAGGCGTTCGAGCTGACCGGCAAGTCGCAGCAGGAGGTCGAAGATCAGTTCGGCGGCCTCTACCGCGCCTTCCAGTACGGTGCACCGCCGCATGGCGGCATGGCATTCGGCATCGACCGTATCGTCATGCTGCTCGTCGGCGCCAAGAACCTGCGCGAGATTTCGATCTTCCCGATGAACCAGCAGGCCGTCGACCTCCTGATGGGCGCACCGTCGGAAGCGACGCCGGCCCAGCTGCGCGAACTGGCGATCCGCCCGATTCCGCAGAAGAAGGACTGAGGTCGAACGGACCTGACCCCAAAAGGAAAGCCCGGCGATCGTCTCGCCGGGCTTTTTCTTTGTCTGCGCCAGATGTCTGTTCAGTGCCTGCCGTAGATGGCGTCGCGAACCTCGCGGGTGAACGGACCCCACATGCCCTCGAAGGTCGTGTTCGTCATGGCTACGACGGTGATCTTCTGCCCTGCGCAGTGAGACGCTGGCCTTGCTGGAGGCGCGCTTCCGGCAGGGCATAGCGGACGGAGAACTACGTGCGGATACCGATGCCGGCGGCCTCGCGCGCTTCGTCGGCGCCATTCTCCAGGGCATGACCGTGCAGACGCAGGACGGTGCCGGCGATGCGGACCTCCTGCCGATCGCTGAACTTGCGATCGCCGAGGTCGGGCGCACCGGCAGCCGTCCGGTTAGGCGACCGACCGCCTGGCGCGGGTCAGAAATCCATGCCGGGGCCGGGCGGTGGCGTGGGTGGGTTCTTCTTCGGTTTTTCGGCGACCATCGCTTCGGTGGTTACAAGCAGGCCGGCGACCGACGCCGCATCCTGCAGCGCCGCCCGCACGACTTTCGCCGGATCGATGACGCCCATGCGGTAGAGATCGCCATATTCACCGGTCTGCGCGTTCCAACCCTGGGCGAAGTCGCTCATCTCCCGAAGTTTGCCGACGATGACCGAGCCTTCGGCGCCGGCGTTTTCGGCGATCTGGCGCACCGGCGCCTCCAGCGCCCGCCGGACGATCTCGACGCCGACGCGTTGGTCGTCATTTTCGGGCTTGAGCCCATCGAGCGCGTGGACGACGCGGAGCAGCGCGACGCCGCCGCCAGGTAGAATGCCTTCCTCCACCGCGGCCCGCGTCGCATGCAGCGCATCGTCGACCCGGTCCTTCTTTTCCTTCACTTCCACTTCCGTCGAGCCGCCCACCCGGATCACCGCGACGCCGCCGGCAAGCTTGGCCAGCCGTTCCTGCAGCTTCTCGCGATCGTAGTCGGAGGTCGTTTCCTCGATCTGCGCCTTGATCTGGCCGACACGCCCGTCGATGTCCGCCTTGGTGCCGGCGCCATCGACGATGGTGGTGTCTTCCTTCTCGACCATCACCCGCTTGGCCCGCCCGAGATTGGCGAGCGTCACGGTTTCAAGCTTGATGCCGAGATCTTCGGAGATGACGGTCCCGCCCGTCAGGATGGCGATGTCCTCGAGCATCGCCTTGCGCCGGTCGCCGAAGCCCGGCGCCTTGACGGCGGCGATCTTCAGCCCGCCGCGCAGCTTGTTGACGACCAGCGTCGCCAGCGCTTCGCCTTCCACATCTTCGGCGATGATCAACAGCGGCCGGCTTGCCTGGATCACTGCTTCGAGAATCGGGATCATCGCCTGCAGGTTGGAAAGCTTCTTTTCGTGAATGAGAATGTAGGGGTCTTCGAATTCAACCCGCATCTTCTCCTGGTCGGTGACGAAATAGGGGGAGAGATAGCCGCGGTCGAATTGCATGCCTTCGACGATCTCCAGCTCTATTTCGGCCGTCTTCGCCTCCTCGACCGTAATCACGCCTTCGTTGCCGACACGCTCCATTGCCTTTGCCAGATAGCTTCCGATTTCGGCGTCGCCGTTGGCCGAGATCGTGCCGACCTGCGCGATCTCCTCATTGTTGGAAATCTTGCGCGCATGGGTCTTCAGTTTTGCGACGATCGCATCGACGGCGAGATCGATGCCGCGTTTCAGATCCATCGGGTTCATGCCGGACGCGATTGCCTTCACACCCTCCTTGACGATGGCCTGTGCGAGCACGGTGGCCGTCGTTGTGCCGTCGCCGGCCACGTCGCTGGTGCGCGACGCGACCTCCCGCAGCATCTGCGCGCCCATGTTCTCGAACTTGTCGTCGAGCTCGATTTCCTTGGCGACCGACACGCCGTCCTTGGTGATGCGCGGCGCGCCGAAGGCGCGTTCGATGACGACGTTGCGTCCCTTCGGGCCGAGCGTGACCTTGACCGCATCGGCGAGAATGTCGACGCCGCGCAACATCCGATCGCGGGCATCGCTACTGAACCTGACTTCCTTGGCAGCCATTGTGGACCTCCCTCAACACGAACATATGGCCTCACGCACCCAGCCGCCCGGAAGGCGGCTTGCAATCGGACGTACCCGGCAACCGGCTTTCGCGACTACAGTCCCAAATTCCGCTCTTCTTCGTTGTCCGGGGTCAAGATATCGATCAGCGCCGCAACGCGGCCGGCCGGCAGATGGCGGCCTTCCCCGATCAGCGCTTCATCGTTGTTGACCCAGGCGATCGCCTCCGCAAGCTCGCCGGCCGTCGCGCCGGTCGCAAGCAGTTCGGCCATCAGCGTCTCGTCAACCGGGCCAAGGATGGCTGTAATGTCCGCCTGCTTCAGTCCCATGGGTTTCTCCTTCCGTTTTATCGGTCAGGAACATGGATTTCGGTCCTTGGTGGAATAAATAGGCCAGACCCGGCCGGCATCAAGCGCCGATCGCAAAGCCGCGACGTGCAGGCGTTAAAAAGGCGTGAGTAAGCTCACTGCGGCCGTAGCGCGTTATCGAGGAAATACCATTGGTCGAGATGGGCGCGGACGACCGGCTCGATCGTGTCGTTCAGCAACTGCATGTCATCCAGCAGCCGGGCATTGGGGCGCTCCTCCGCCGGCAAACGTATCGGCGGCAAGGCCGTGCATTCGAAGCGGAAGTCGTCGGTGCGAAGGCCGTACCAGGGGCAGATCGTAGCGCCCGTCATGCGCGCCAGCCGTATGGCGATGGCGATGTTGCCTTCCTGATGCGGCCGGCGGCCGAAGAACGGCCCGCGGATCATGCCGCCGAACCCCTCGTCGCAGAAGATGCTGACAACGCCGCCGCCTTTCAGAACCTTCAGTGCCGGCCGGATCCCGTCCATTCCCGGAGGCAGAAACTGCAAGCCAGCCTTGCTGCGCACCCGATCGGCGATCCACGCCTTGGCCCGGCCCTTGGGCGGCACATAGAAGGCATGCGGCTGGAGGCCGAGCTTGCGGAATGCGATCGTGCCCACTTCCCAGTTGCCGAGATGCAGGCCGACGAGAATGACTGGGCCACGGTTTGCCGCCTCACGGATGGGTGCAAGGCCCTCGGTCTTCAGCCGCTCCGGCCGCTGCTGCAATCGGTTGACGACGGAGAACTCCGTCATCAACCGTCCCTGAGCGCGACAGTTTTCGAGAAACAGTGCCTCGCGTTGCGGGGCGTCAAGGTCCGGCCGCAACTGTTCGATGGTTTCACGGGCGCGGCGGGTTGCCACCTTGTGGAAGCGCGGAACCATGAAGAGACCGAGCGCCGCCCCAAGCCTGGAGCAGGCGTCCATCGGCAGCAGCTTCATGCCGAAATGGGCGGCGATGTTGGCGACGTTCCAGATGTTGTCGGTGATCCAATAGCGCCGGAAGGCCCGCGCCCTGTCGCCACCCGCCAGTGCATCGGCGAGCCGCGGGGCGCTTTCCTCGGCGAAGATCCAGGCCCTGCGCTTGCCGATCGGCTGCGCCGCGTGCGGATCATCCGGCGCCATGCGACGGGGCCTCTCGCTTGTGCAAGGTGACCGGCAGGCCATTCTTCGGCCTGAGGGTCAGGCGGCAGATCGGTTCGACCGCGTGGCGCTGGCTCACACGAACCCGGTAGCGCTGCGCGATGATCGCCAGGCACAGGATCGCTTCGGTCAGCCCGAAATGCAGGCCGGGGCAGACGCGCGGTCCGCTGGCAAAGGGGATGAAGCTGTAGGGCGTCGGGCGCCGGCCTTCGGTAAACCGTTCCGGATGGAAGTGGTGTGGATCCTGGAAGAGGCTTTCAGTCCGGTGAAGGAGCCACGGCACGATCAGCACGAGCGAGCCCGGCTCTGCGGCAACGTCGCCGATCATATCCGCCTCGCGGGTCTGCCGCGCCAGGATCGGAACCGGTGGATAGAGGCGAAGCGTCTCCTCGATAACTGCCCGGCACCATTCGAGCTGAGGCACGTCGTCGATCGTCGGTGTCCGGTCGCCGCAGACCCTGGCGATTTCGTCGTGAACGGCCTTCTCGACCCAGCCTGCCTTCGAAAGCAGATACCAGGTCCAGGTCAGCGTCGCCGCCGTCGTCTCGTGCCCGGCCATGAAGATGGTCGCGGCCTCGTTACGCAAGGCGACGAGGTCGAGTTTCAGTTCCGGGTTTCGTTGCTGGCGCCGGATCAGCAGCTCGACCATCGAATTGTGGTCGCCGCGTCCGGCAAGGTGATCCTCAACCACCTTGTCGATGGTTGCGTGGATGCGCTTGACCGAACGACGCAGGCTCGGCGTGCGCAGCACCGGCAGGCCGTCGTCAAAGCCGAGGAAGTAACCGATGTTGATGGAATCGACCAGCGACTGGTAGCTGGTGAAGCCCTCGGTCACCGCCGCCGCGCTACCGTCGCCGAGCTGGTTACCGAAGACGCTGCGCGCGATGATTTCGGCGGTCAGCCCCGCCATTTCGTGCAACGCGTTGACCTCGGCGCCATCGGGCATGCGGTTCCAGCGCTCGACCAGTTCGCTGGTCGTATTTTCCATGACGGGCCCGAAAGAGGGGACCCGCTTGGCGTGGACGATGTCCGCCACTAGCGGCCGGCGTTGCTTCCAGGTGTCCCCGTCCGAAATAAACAGCCCGTCGCCCAGCAGGAATTCGAGTGCCCGGCGCATCTGCGGGCTCTTGCGCTCGAAGTTTTCATGACGCTTGACGACGACCTGCCGGATCAGGTCGGGCGAGTTGACGACGATGATCTGCCGCCCAAGGATCCGGGTCTGCGAGATCGTTTCGGTATAGTCGCTCGCCCGCCAGATCGACAGGAAATCCGTTCGCGCCTGGAGCAGCAGCCGCAACGGCTTACCGGGCGGGCCCGTATAGTAGTCAGCTCGGACGGGGGCGAATTTCCCCTCCAACAATTCTTCAGTGAAATTTACAGACTGCTGGAGCCAGGCGAGCATTTACGTCCGATCTGCCGTAACGTGGAGACGATATTCGGGCATGTATTTGTATATTTGCACAAAGTCCGAGACGTCCCCTTCGAGGCCTAGATGCTCTCAAGTTCGTTGGAAGTCGGATTCTGAATTGCCTGAGGGTGGCATGCACGATTTCGATGAAAAACGCTATCGCCTTACGGTGAAAATTTCTTGGTGCAAGCAATAGCTCACCGGGAAGAAAAGAGCCCCGCAGCCGATGCGTGCTCCACAAGGGCGTGCAACGTGATCCGACTATGCGGTTCGCAAGTAAGGGCGATGCTTGTTCTTTCACGGGAGGGCGGCGGCGCAGCTTTCGGCCGGCGAGGTCCGCCGAGTGAATGCCGTGGGCCACATGGGAAGCCGGTGCGGCGCCATCAAGCCTTGCGTGCCTGTCTCGGCGCGCAAGGCTGTCGTCATGTCGGTTTCTCCCGGGCTCGGCTGAGGCCGGGAGAGACCTGAACGATTAGTCGTTCGCCGTTACCTTGACGCCGAGCACCGACGGGATGGTGTTCGGCGCGCCCATGGCGGCACCCATGATCATCGGGAACGGAACCGGCTTTTCCGGTGCCGCGCTGATCGTCAGGCTCTTCGGGCCATCGAGATAGGCATTGACGGCAGCCGACACCTGGTTCTGCAGTTCCGGCACGTTGAGCTGCGCCATCATGATCGGCACCAGGCCCTTCAGCGACTGTGCCATCTGCTCACCGGTCACGCCCTGCTGCGAGCCGGCATAGTCGAGCGCCTTCTTGGTGATCGAGGCGTCGTCGAAGCGGATTTCGGCGCTGTTGAAGGTCAGCTGTTGCATGAGGCCCATCATGGCGAGACCCATGGCCTGGTTGGCCTCTTCCTTGTTCGGATTGGCTTCGGCAGCCTTCATCGCTTCCTGCATCGATTTGACGAAGGCAAGCGTGTAGCCGGAGATGTCGAGAGCGAAGTTCAACCGGCCGACATTCTTGAAGTCGAGCGCATATTCTTCGAGCGCGACATTGCCGCTTTCGACTTCCCAGCTGCCCTTCATCGTCAGGGCGCCGTCGATAGTGGTGAGGCCGAGCTTTTCGATCGCCTCCTTGGTCTTGGCGTCCTCGACCGACGACAGGTCGGCCTTGATGCCGGAAGCGGTCGCGTCGAAGTCGAAGCCGGCGTCATTTTCCTGGCGCGCGAGGTTGGCTTCGGTGCTTTCGAGCGAGAAGACTTCCTTGCCCTTGGAGCTGACGGCGATCGGGCCGGTGCTGGCGCTTTCATAGAGAATGATGTCGTTGATCGTTCCGCCGGTCGCATTGGCCGGGATCGTCAGGCCGGAGAGCAGGATATCCTTGACGGAAATGGCGCCTTCGTCCTGGCTGACATTGACGTCGGGGAACGAAACGGTTTCGGCGTAATAGCCGCCGCCTTCGGTCTCCTCGACGCCCTCAAAGGTCAGGTCCCCGATATTCAGGTCCACAGCGTCGCCCGGCTGGCTCGCGACCTTCAGCTTCACGCCGGTCACCGTCACCTTGTCGCCGTCGACTTCGGCCTTGTCATAGGTGATCGAGGTGCCGTTCGCGTTCGTCGCTGCGTCGAGCTTCTTCATCAAATCGGCGCCATCGAGCGCGAAGGCCGGGCCGGTCAGCGTGAGAAGCGCGGCGCTCGCCATCATCAGGCGGATCTTGCGCGTGTGCATCATTTCGAGTTCCTTCGTGAAAATCTTTGATTGTGTAGCTGTTTAAGAAGATAAGGCGTCGCTGATCTGGTTCCCTTGGCGAGGGCGTCAACTGTAGGCACATGGCAGCATTCGTCTTTGTCGGCGGCGCGCGGCCGCCAGTTCCGTCTGCCAATGCGCGTCCTGCGATCCCCCTTGCAAATCGTCCAAATCAACTCCAGCCGAAGCTATTACGAAACAGGGCGAAATTATATTCGCTTGGGCGAACCGCACATGTTCCTGCTCGGGCATGCTTTCCGGGACGTTACCTGGCGGCAGCCTCCGACGCATAGCGGCGCGACCGTTGCACGAACATTGCGCCGGGGCAAGCGGATCGGTGCGAGAGCCGGTTATTTGGGGCGAGGGGGTTCTCCACAAGCGCAAGCCCTGAAAACCTTGCCGTTCCGGGTTTGTTGCGCTAGCAAGAACCTATGGGACAAAGCCTCAATCCCCCGTCAGGCGGGGACGATCACATTCAGCCGGTTGACCTCAAGGCGGCGCTGGAAGAGCGTTACCTCGCCTATGCCTTGTCGACCATCATGCACCGCGCGCTTCCGGACGTTCGCGACGGGTTGAAGCCCGTGCATCGTCGTATCGTGCATGCGATGAGCGAGATGGGGCTGAGGCCCAACTCTTCGTTCAAGAAATGCGCGCGTATCGTCGGCGACGTGATGGGTAAGTTCCATCCGCACGGCGACGCGTCGATCTATGACGCGCTGGTGCGCCTGTCGCAGGAATTCGCGATCCGCTATCCGCTGGTCGACGGCCAGGGCAACTTCGGCAACATCGACGGCGATAACGCCGCGGCGATGCGCTACACCGAAGCGAAGATGACGGACGTCTGCTCTCTGCTCCTGGAAGGCATCGACCAGGACGCGGTGGATTTCCGCCCGACCTACAACGAGGAAGACCAGGAGCCGACCGTGCTCCCCGGCGCTTTCCCGAACCTGCTCGCAAACGGCGCGACCGGCATCGCCGTCGGCATGGCCACCTCGATCCCGCCGCACAACGCGCATGAACTCTGCGACGCGGCGCTGCATCTCATCCGCCATCCCGACGCGACCGTCGAGGATCTGCTTTACGATCCCGCCAACCCGCAAAAGGGCGGCATCGAAGGGCCCGACTTCCCGACCGGCGGCGTGATCGTCGAGGGCCGGGAAAGCATGGCCGAATCCTACCGCACCGGCCGTGGCGGTTTCCGTGTTCGTGCCCGCTGGGCGCAGGAAGACCTTGGGCGCGGCGGCTACCAGATCGTCGTCACCGAAATCCCCTATCAGGTGCAGAAGTCCCGCCTGATCGAAAAGATTGCCGAGCTCCTGGTCGCCCGCAAACTGCCGCTGCTCGAAGACATCCGCGACGAATCGGCCGAAGACATCCGCATCGTCCTCGTGCCGAAGACCCGTTCGGTCGATGCCGGCATTCTGATGGAATCGCTGTTCAAGCTGACCGAGCTCGAAAGCCGCATCCCACTCAACATGAACGTGCTGTCGCTCGGACGCGTGCCGCGCGTCATGGCGCTGAACGAAGTGCTGTCGGAATGGCTGGCGCATCGCCGCGAAGTGCTGCAGCGCCGATCGCGCCACCGGCTGGCCGCGATCGACCGCCGGCTCGAAATCCTCGGCGGCTACCTCGTCGCCTATCTGAACATCGACGAAGTCATTCGCATCATCCGCGAAGAGGATGAGCCGAAGACGGTGATGATGGAGCGGTTCTCGCTCACCGATCTCCAGGCCGAGTCGATCCTCAACATGCGCCTGCGCTCCTTGCGCAAGCTCGAGGAATTCGAGATCCGCACCGAGTTCGATGCGCTCTCGAAGGAGAAGGCCGAGATCGAGGCGCTGCTCGCCTCCGACGAAAAGCAATGGCAGACCGTCGCCTGGGAAATCGGCGAAGTCAAAAAGAAGTTTGCCAAGGCGACCGAGATCGGCAAGCGCCGCAGCACCTTTGCCGATGCGCCGGAAGCCGACGTAGAGGCGATCCAGCAGGCGATGATCGAGAAGGAACCGATCACCGTCGTCATCTCTGAGAAGGGCTGGATCCGCGCGCTGAAGGGCCACATCTCCGACACGTCTTCGCTCCAGTTCAAGGAGGGTGACGCGCTGAAGGTGGCGTTCCCGGCGCAGACGACCGACAAGATCCTCGTCTTCACGACAGGCGGCAAGGTCTATACGCTCGGCGGCGACAAGCTGCCCGGCGGTCGCGGCCATGGCGAGCCGCTGCGCATCATCGTCGACATGGAGACCGACCAGGACGTCCTGACGGCCTTCGTTCACGACCCGGCGCGCAAGCTCATCGTCGCCTCGGTTGCCGGCAACGGCTTCGTCGTCACCGAAAGCGATATCGTCGCCAATACCCGCAAGGGCAAGCAGGTGATGAACGTCTCGGCCAGCGACGAAGCGAAGCTGGTCGTTCCGGTCAAGGGCGATCACGTGGCCGTCGTCGGCGAAAACCGCAAGCTGGTCGTCTTCCCGCTCGTCCAGATCCCCGAGATGGCACGCGGCAAGGGCGTGCGGCTGCAGCGTTACAAGGATGGCGGCATCTCCGACATTCGCTGCTTCACGATCGCTGACGGTCTCGTCTGGGAAGACAGCGCCGGCCGGGTCTTTACCAAGACCAAGGACGAACTGATCGAATGGCAGGGCGACCGCGCTTCTGCCGGCCGCGTCGTTCCGAAGGGCTTCCCGCGCAGCGGCAAGTTCAGCGGCTGACCGGGATAAGGAGAGCCATGCGGTCGAGAGGCCGCGTGGCTCCTGTTTCGTTTTGGCGCAGTTTGGCGCAATCTCTTAAATCATTGGAAATCCAAATGAAACGCAGGCGCAACTGGCGCTTGTAAGCCGGAAGGCTATAATGGATCACTGCGCGTCCAACAGGGATGACAGCGATGCCGAATGCCACAGCCCTTGATGACGTCCTGCTGGCCCTTGCCCACCCGGTCCGCCGCCGGATGTTCGAGATCCTTTTTGCCGGCGAGGCGCGCGTCGCCGATATTGCCGTAGCCGTCGCGGTAGCCCGCGAAGAGCTGGAGACGCACATCGCGCTCCTGGAGGCTGCAGGCCTCGTCACCCGCCTCAAACGGCGCGACGGCGACGCCTTGATCGGCAATCCGGCGCCGTTGAGCGTCGCGGCCACCTGGATCAACACCAACCGCGAACTGTGGGTCATGCGCGTAGAGATGCCCGGCGTCCGCCCGGCTTCGCTGGGACAGCCGCAGGAGCCGCTGCCGGTGCGCGATCGGGGCGTCGACCACAAGCAGCGTCGTCCGCGGCCCAGCGGTCAGCGCGACGACAAGTCTTGAACACCGTTACTCGGCGCAGGCAACGGCCGCTCTCAGCGACCGGCTGCGCAACTGCCAAAGCGAATGGCCGATCAGCGCGAAGACGAGAATCGAGCCACCGATCAGCGTCTGCGTTGTCGGCGTTTCAGCGAAGACCATCCAGACCCAGATCGGCGCGAGAATAGTCTCTAGCAGATAGAACATGCCCACTTCCGGGGCTGAGAGATAACGCGGCCCGGTCGCAAGGCAGAAGAAGGCGAGCGGGATCATCACCAGGCCGTTGAAGAGGATGTAGCCGGGGGCGGCGATCGTGAAGCCGCCGGCCGGCAGCATCAGGAGAGCGACGGCCGCCGGGAAGATCGCCGTCACCAGCGGCACCAGCGCCATGTCGCGCTTGCTCGCACGGCTGATCGTAATCGCGCTTGCCAGCAGAAAGGCGGAGGATGCCGCCATGGCGTCGCCGAAGAGGTGACCGCTTTCCAGTCCGTCCTGGACGATCAGCCCGACGCCGAGCACCATGACCAGCATGGTCACGAGCGTCGCGTTCGATGGTCTCTCCTTCAGAAAGATCCAGGAGAGGATGGCGGCAAACATCGAGGTGAAGGCGAGGATGAAGACCACATTCGCCGTCGAGGTGTTGAAGACGGCGAGCAGGAACGTGCAGGAATTGATTCCGTAGAAGACGCCGACCAAAAGGCCGGTCTTGCCCGGCAGCAGCGAAATCTTCCGGCCGAGCACCCGGTTGAGCACGAACCAGGCGCCGAGCGCGATCACGAAAGTCGACAGGCTGCGCACGGCGAGCAGCGACCAGACGTCGCCGCCGGCGGATCGGATGAGCGGAATGTCGAAGGAGAGGGCAAGGCCGCCGAGGCCGGTGATGGCAAGGCCGCGCCGGTGCATCGCGGCATCGGAAGATGAACTCAATTTCTAACCCGTTTTCGTAGGAGCGGCTTCCAGGGTGGTGTCTCCGCCTTCATAGCGCTCCCAGCCACGGGCCATGAGGTGCTCTTGCGGCAAAAACTTTGTTTTATACCCCATCTTGCGCGAGCCTTTCACCCAGTAGCCGAGATAGACGTGGGGAAGGCCGCGCTCCCGGGCGCGGCGAATGTGATCGAGAATCATGAAGGTGCCGAGCGACCGCTCTTCCTGCGTCGGGTCGAAGAAGGAGTAGACCATCGACAGTCCGTCGCCCATGCGGTCGGTGAGCGCCGCAGCGATCAGCGGCCCGCGTGCCTTCTCGCTGACGCCGTCGCCTTCGACCCTCAGGCGATACTCGATAATCTTGGTGTGCACATGGGTGTCCTCGACCATCATCGCATAGTCGAGCACCGACATGTCCGACATGCCGCCCTTCTGGTGACGTCGGTCGAGGTATCGACGGAAGAGGTTGTACTGCTCGCTCGACGGCTCGGCCGGATATTCCGCCGAGATCACGTCGTGATTGGCGGCAAGCACCCGGCGCATGGAACGGGTGGGCTTGAACTCGTTGGCGAGGATGCGCACCGAAATACAGGCGCGGCAGGTCTCGCAAGCCGGGCGATAGGCGATGTTCTGCGAGCGTCGGAAGCCGCCTTGCGTCAGGAGATCATTGAGCTCGGGCGCGCGCTCGCCCACCATGTGGGTGAAAACCTTCCGCTCCATCTCGTTCGGCAGATAAGGGCAGGCTGCCGGCGCAGTCAGATAAAATTGCGGAGACGGTGCGGTCTGTGTGTTCATCGAGTGCGGAGGTCACTCTTCGCGCTGTGGTTCATGACAGTAGCATGGCGCAAGAATGGAAAACGTCAACTCACTCGTTTGCCGCTTCCGCCTGCGCCGGCCGATATTTTAGTGGTGACCACAATAGGTGGCGGCGGTGAGGCGGAAAACACCGCCTTACGCTTTCAGCTCTATGCCTGCGCCGGTTTCAATACATGTCGCGGCGCACCGTGACGGTACCGATCAGCAGGTCGTGCAGCAGGCGGCTGCGGTCGGTGAAAAGGCCGATCAGCAGGATCAGCGGCGTCAGCAGCGCGTTGGCGATCCAGAAGATGACGAGGTGGACGATCGCCGTCAGGAAGTCCATCGGGCGTCCATCAGTTCGAGCGATCGCCAGGCCCATCAAGCGCATACCGGGAGAGGCCTGTTCGCGGCCACCGACCGTCAGTCCGAAATAGAGCATGGCGACGATCGCAAAGAGCGCCGGATAAAGCATAAAGCCGAGGCCGAGCGTCAGGATGCCGAGGAAGAAGACGACGACCGCCGCGGGGATCCAGAGGAGCGCGATGATCGCGTAATCGAGCAGAAAGGCAAAGACGCGTCGCGACAGCACGCCCTGATAGGCGCGCCAGTCATTGCTCGGCAGCCTCAGTTCTTCGTTGTGCATGGTCATCGGTCAAAAGCCTCGTTTGGTTGCAGCAAGGATATGGGATGGCATTCCCTGCAAAACAAGGATCGGAGCCGGGATCAAGCGGTACGTTTCAGCGGCCTTTGGCGAGAATGCGGGCCACTTCGACCGCGAAGTAGCTGAGGATGCCGTCGCAGCCGGCGCGCTTGAAGGCGAGCAGCGTTTCGAGCATCACCTTCTCGCCATCGATCCAGCCGTTGGCAGCCGCCGCCTTCACCTGCGAATACTCGCCGGACACCTGATAGGCAAAGACCGGCAGGCCAAAGGCTTCCTTCATCCGCCAGCAGATGTCGAGATAGGGAAGGCCTGGCTTCACCATCAGCATGTCGGCGCCTTCCTCGACGTCGAGGGCTGCGTCGCGGATCGCTTCGGTGCCGTTGGCCGGGTCGATGTAATAGGTCTTCTTGTCGCCTTTCAGAAGGCCGCCGGTGCCGATCGCCTCGCGATAGGGACCGTAGAAGCCGGAGGCGAACTTCGTCGCATAGGACATGATGCCGACATTCTGGTGGCCGTGAGCGTCGAGCGCCTGGCGGATGGCGCCGATGCGTCCGTCCATCATGTCGGAGGGGGCGATGATATCGGAGCCGGCGTCCGCCTGGGCGACGGCCGCCCTTGCGATCGTCTCGACCGTCTCGTCGTTGACGATCTCGCCATTGCGCAGGATGCCGTCATGGCCGTGGCTCGTGAAGGGGTCGAGCGCGACGTCGGTGATGATGCCGATCTCAGGCACGGCTTTCTTGAAGGCGCGCGTCGCCTGGTTGATCAGGTTGTCGGCGGCAAGACTGTTGGAGCCGGTATCGTCGCGCAGCGACAGGTCGATGTTGGGGAAGGTGGCGATCGCCGGGATGCCGAGATCGGCCGCTTCCTTCACCGCTTCGACCGCCTTGTCGATGCTCATGCGGTTGACGCCCGGCATCGCGTCGATCGGCTGGATGATGTTCTCGCCCGGCACGATGAAGATCGGCCAGATCAGGTCGTCGACGGTCAGGCGGTTTTCCTGCACCAGCCGGCGCGTCCAGTCGGCCTTGCGGTTGCGGCGCATGCGGCGGTGGCCGGTGACCCTGTCCACAAGATTTGTCCTGTCGTTCATCGCGCCGCGCCTTTCCCGTGAAAATCGTCGATAGCCAAGCGCTTTATCATGGGCTGGCCGCCATTGGGAACCGCGCGGCCGGCGAACGGGCTGCGGCATTTCTTCTCTTTAAGAGGAGCCATGGGGGAGGGGACGGCGCGATGCCGCTGGCGGATGGCAAAGACCCGCCCTATCTTGCCGGCCATGCTTCATGATTCTGCCCATGTGCCGAAACCGTCGCTGACCGAGATCCTCTTCGGTCTCTTTCTGCGTCTGGTCTCCGCCTCATGCATCTGGTTCGCGCTGAACTACTGGGCCATGCTGATCGGCTTTTCCCATGGCGGCGCCGGACGCTTCGATCTCCTGACGCCGGAGTGGCGGGCGGCCGCAACCGCACTTGCCGTCATCTATCCGGTCGCCGCCCTCGGCCTGTGGCTGCTGGTCTCCTGGGGGCCGGTCGTCTGGGTGGTTGCGGCAGCCATCGAGATCGTGATGTGCGAGTTCTATCCGGCCAGTTTCGGCGGCCGTCCGCTGCTGGTCGTGCTGCATGCGGCGGTTGCCGTTACCTTCGTTCTTTTCCGCGCGGCGATCTTCTACCAGCGCTGGCGGCTCGCCAGGCAGGTAAGGGTTGATTCACCCTGAGACAGGGTCGCCAAATGGCAAGCTCTTGTTAAGGCTGCGGTTTAAGTAGAATTTTAGACGTATTCGATAGGGTCTCACTCAAGGCGGGAAGACAAACAGACACCGCCAAACAAAACAGTGAGGCAGTCAAATGAACACCAAGATGAAGCCGCAGGCAGTTCAGCCCCGAGACCCCCAGGAAGAAACCATCCGCGGTCTCTATATGGAATCCCTTCACCTCGTCGAGCGTCTGCACCGCCGCCTGCTCGACGTCATCAAGGACGAGTTCGACCGCGAAGGTCGCAGCGACGTCAACGCCGTTCAGGCCCTGTTGCTCTTCAACATCGGCAACTCGGAACTGACCGCCGGCGAACTTCGCTCCCGCGGCTACTACCTCGGCTCGAACGTCTCCTACAACGTCAAGAAGCTCGTCGATCTCGGCCTGATCAACCACCAGCGCTCCCGCGTCGACCGCCGCTCGGTCCGCATCAGCCTGACGGAAGACGGCCAGGAAATCGCCGAAACCGTTGCCAAACTCTACGAGCGCCACGTCGGCTCGATCCAGAAGGTCGGCGGCATCGGCTCGGACGAGTTCACCCAGATGAACAAGCTCTTGCAGCGCCTCGATCGCTTCTGGAACGACTCGATCATGTATCGCCTGTAATCAGGCCAAAACCTCCAGTTCAAGGGTCGGGCGCAATCCCTGCGTGTCCGACCTTTGCCATTTGCGGCACCCCGTTCTGTTGCCGAAAAGCTGCACCGCTGCGGCACGCTTTCCTCGCGTTCGCGTGATTTTTCAAACCAAAAACATTAGTAAACCAGAATGTTGCCGTTTCCGGTTCGGCCGCAACCCAGTCGCGTCCAGCGAAAAGCAAAAGGCATGCCATGTCGCCGTTCGCTCGCGCCGAGACACGAATTGGCCATATTGCTATGACAGCGACGACGGCATGCGGTAGGTGCGCCCACGTGTTTTCTTGCATGTGGATTCGTTTCGCGTTTCGCCTGCCGGATGAGGGTCCTCACTCGCGGCATCGTGAAGACATGTGAGGGCAGGGTGGCTCGTTGGTTGACCTTTGTTAACCACGATCGTGTTAGGGCTCCGGCAACGTGCGTGTCAGCGCATAGGGCGCGTGCCGACGCATTGGGATGGTAGGATTATGTCGAAAAAGAATGGAATTGATGCATTCTCGCGCCGCGCCTTCTTGCGCTCGGCAGCGACCTTCGGCGCCGTGGCAGTCGCCGGCGCGGCAAGCGCACAGGACGCCCTGAACGAGATCATCAATTCGCCTCGCCGTGGCTCCTGGGACGACCAGTTTGACGCGAAAGGGGCATCGCGCACCGCGACGACGGTCGTTTCGAACACGCCGGTTTTCGGCCCGGAAACGATCGCCCATGTGCAGCAGGCGATCTTCGACTATCAGAACATCGTGTCCCAGGGCGGCTGGCCGTCGGTCCAGACCAGCGTCAAGCTTGAACTCGGCGTCACCGATCCGTCCGTGCAGCAGCTCCGCCAGCGCCTGATGGTTTCCGGCGACCTGCCGCGTTCGGCCGGCATCTCCTCGTCCTTCGACAGCTACGTCGAAGGCGCGGTCAAGCGCTTCCAGGCCCGCCACGGCCTGCCGGCGGACGGCGTCATCGGCGAATACACGCTGAAGGCGATCAACGTCGACGCCAACACCCGCCTCGGCCAGCTCCAGACCAACCTCGTGCGCCTGCAGTCGATGTCCGGCGACCTCGGCCGCCGCTACGTGATGGTCAACATCCCTGCGGCCTACATCGAAGCGGTCGAGAACGGCCGCGTGGCGCTGCGCCACACGGCGATCGTCGGCAAGATCGACCGCCAGTCGCCGATCCTGAACTCGAAGATTTACGAGGTCATCCTCAACCCCTACTGGACCGCGCCGCGCTCGATCATCCAGAAGGATATCATGCCGCTGATGCGTAAGGATCCGACCTATCTGGCGCGCAACTCGATCCGCCTGTTTGATGGCAGCGGCGGCGAAGTGTCGCCGGAGACGGTCGACTGGAACGCCGAAAAAGCGCCGAACCTGATGTTCCGCCAAGACCCGGGCAAGATCAACGCGATGTCGTCGACGAAGATCAACTTCCACAACGAGCATCAGGTCTACATGCACGACACGCCGCAGCAGGGCCTGTTCAACAAGCTGATGCGCTTCGAATCGTCGGGCTGCGTGCGCGTACAGAACGTGCGCGACCTTTCGACCTGGCTTCTGAAGGAAACGCCCGGCTGGTCGCGCCAGCAGATCGAGGCGACCATCAAGACCGGCGTCAACACGCCGATCACGCTCGCCGAGGAAGTCCCTGTTTTCTTCACCTACATCACCGCCTGGTCTGCCAAGGACGGCGTCGTGCAGTTCCGCGACGATATCTATCAGCGCGACGGTGCCACCGAACTGGCGCTGCAGACCCCCTATGGCGTCGAGCAGTCGCCCGGCTCGGTCGACCAGGACGCCTTGCCGCAATAAGCGAATTTGCGACACGGAATTCTTCGAGCCGCGCTTCCCTTGGGAGCGCGGCTTTTTCATGGGTTGAGCGCCGCGATATTTCGGCGCGGCAGATGGGGGAAATGACGCAAACCGCACAGCGGATATTGCTCTCGCCGTGCGAGGAAGCTAAAGAACTGCCACCCTTGAGAGGAGCCTCGCGCCGATGACTGCACAGACGAATGACGCCTTCTTCACCCGCTCTCTGGCCGACAGCGATCCGGACATCTTCGGTGCGATCGAAAAGGAGCTGGGTCGCCAGCGCCACGAGATCGAGCTGATCGCCTCCGAGAACATCGTTTCCCGCGCCGTGCTCGAAGCCCAGGGCTCGATCATGACCAACAAATATGCCGAGGGCTACCCGGGCAAGCGCTACTACGGCGGCTGCCAGTTCGTCGACATCGCCGAGGAGTTGGCGATCGAGCGCGCCAAGAAGCTCTTCGGCGTCAACTTCGCCAACGTTCAGCCGAACTCCGGTTCGCAGATGAACCAGGCCGTGTTCCTGGCGCTCCTGCAGCCGGGTGACACCTTCATGGGCCTCGACCTCAACTCGGGCGGTCACCTGACGCACGGTTCGCCGGTCAACATGTCCGGCAAGTGGTTCAACGTCGTCTCCTACGGCGTGCGTGAAGACGATCACCTGCTCGACATGGACAACGTCGCCGAGCAGGCGCGCAAGCACAAGCCGAAGCTGATCATCGCCGGCGGCACCGCTTACTCGCGCATCTGGGACTGGAAACGCTTCCGCGAGATCGCAGACGAAGTCGGCGCCTGGCTGATGGTCGACATGGCGCACATCGCCGGTCTCGTTGCCGGTGGCCAGCATCCGTCGCCGTTCCCGCATTGCCACGTTGCAACGACGACGACGCACAAGTCGCTCCGCGGCCCGCGCGGCGGCATGATTCTGACCAACGACGAAGATATCGCCAAGAAGATCAACTCGGCCGTCTTCCCGGGTCTCCAGGGCGGTCCGCTGATGCACGTCATCGCCGCCAAGGCCGTGGCACTCGGCGAAGCGCTGCAGCCGTCGTTCAAGGACTATGCGGCTCAGGTCGTCAAGAACGCCCGCACGCTCGCCGAAACGCTGAAGGCCAACGGCCTCGACATCGTATCGGGCGGCACGGACAACCACCTGATGCTCGTCGACCTGCGCAAGAAGAACGCAACCGGCAAGCGCGCGGAAGCCGCCCTTGGCCGTGCCTTCATCACCTGCAACAAGAACGGCATTCCGTTCGATCCTGAAAAGCCCTTCGTCACCTCGGGTGTCCGTCTCGGCACGCCCGCCGGCACGACCCGTGGCTTCAAGGAAGCCGAGTTCAAGGAAATCGGCGAGCGGATCGTCGAGGTTCTTGACGGCCTGAAGGTCGCCAACTCCGACGAGGGCAATGCCGCCGTCGAAGCCGGTGTTCGCGACAAGGTCATCAAGCTGACCGACCGCTTCCCGATGTACGGCTACATGTGATCGGTCGCCCATGCGCTGCCCCTATTGCGGTTCTGAAGACAGTCAGGTGAAGGATTCCCGTCCGGCAGAGGACGGGAATGCCATTCGCCGCCGCCGGATTTGTCCGGATTGCGGAGGTCGTTTCACGACCTTCGAACGGGTGCAGTTGCGTGAACTGATGATCATCAAGAAAACCGGTCGGAAGGTTCCTTTCGACCGGGACAAGCTTCTCCGGTCCTTCGAGATTGCGCTGCGCAAGCGCCCGGTCGATCGCGACCGCATCGAGCGGGCTGTTTCCGGCATCGTCCGTCGCCTCGAAAGCTCCGGCGAGACCGAGATCCCTTCGGAAGAAATCGGCCTGCAGGTGCTCGAAGCGCTGAAGAGCCTCGATGACGTGGCCTTCGTGCGCTACGCTTCGGTCTATCGCGATTTCTCCCATGCGGAGGATTTTGAGAAGGTCATCACCGAGATCAGCGCCAAGATCGCGCGCGATCCCGGCGAGTAGATTACGCTGGATAGAGCCATGACAGCGCCCAACCGTGAAGACGAGAGGTTCATGGCCGCGGCGCTGAGGCTGGCTCGCCACCATCTCGGACAGACATCCACCAATCCCTCCGTCGCCTGCCTGATCGTCAAGGACGGCGTTATCGTCGGCCGGGCCGTAACCGCGCGGAGCGGCCGCCCGCATGCCGAAACCCAGGCACTGACGGAGGCCGGTGCGAAGGCGAGGGGTGCTACGGCCTATGTGACGCTGGAGCCTTGCTCCCATCACGGCAAGACGCCGCCTTGCGCCGATGCACTTGTCGCCTCCGGCATATCCCGCGTGGTGATTTCGATCCTCGATCCGGACGTGCGGGTTGCCGGGCGTGGCGTCGTGCGCCTGCGCGATGCTGGCATCACCGTCGATATCGGTGTGCTCCCCGAGGAAGGGCATCACGCGCTTGAAGCCTACCTCATGCGCCAGGTCAGCAAGAGACCTTATGTGACTCTCAAGCTTGCGGTTTCGGCCGATGGCATGATCGGCCGCAAGGGCGAGGGGCAAGTGCGCATCACCGGTCCGATTTCGCGCGGGCAGGTACAGATGCTGCGCGCGGAGACCGACGCGATCCTGGTCGGGATCGGCACGGCTGCGGCTGACGATCCGGAACTGACCGTACGCTTGCCGGGGCTCGAACATCGCTCGCCGTTGCGCATCGTTCTCGACCGCCGGCTCGACCTGCCGCTTTCCTCCAAACTGGTGTTAACGGCGCGGGAGGTCCCCGTCATCGTGGTCTCCAGCGACGGATCCGGCGATGCGGATGCGGACGTTGATGACGGCCGAGCAGCACGCAAGGCGGCCCTCGAGGCCGCCGGTGTCGAGGTGCTCGAAGCCGGCTCGATCGCCGACCTTCTTGCGGCACTCGCTTCCCGCGGTATCTCCTCGCTGATGGTCGAAGGCGGTGCTGTGGCTGCACGCGCCTTTCTCGATGCTGATCTGGTCGACCGTATCCAGCTCTACACCGGACCGGGGACCATTGGCGAAAACGGCATTGCATCCCCATTTGACCGTAAGTCCGTGCCGGCAGGCTTCCGGCGCGTCGCCCAGGCACGGTATGGCGGCGATCTGTTCGAGGAATACGAAAGAGAAAACTGATGTTCACAGGCATTGTTACCGATATCGGCACCGTCGACGCCGTCACCCCGCTGAAAGAAGGTATCAAGCTGCGTGTCGCCACGAGCTACGACCCGAAGACCATCGACATGGGTGCCTCGATCGCCCATTCCGGCGTCTGCCTGACGGTGACGGCTTTGCCTGAAGCCGGCAGCAACGAGCGCTGGTTCGAGGTCGAGGCCTGGGAAGAGGCGCTCCGCCTGACGACGATCGCCGGCTGGACCAAGGGAACGCGCATCAATCTCGAGCGCTCGCTGAAGATCGGCGACGAGCTCGGCGGCCACCTGGTTTCCGGCCATGTCGACGACAAGGCGGAAATTCTGTCGGTGGAAGCGGAAGGCGACGCTGTGCGCTTTCGTCTGCGGGCGCCTGAGCATCTGGCGAAATTCGTCGCGCCGAAGGGATCGGTCGCGCTCGACGGCACGTCGCTGACGGTCAACAAGGTCGCCGGCGCCGAGTTCGACGTGCTCCTGATCCGCCATTCGCTGGAGGTCACGACCTGGGGTGAGCGCAAGGCCGGCGATTTCGTGAACTTCGAGGTGGACACCATGGCGCGTTATGCGGCGCGCCTCGCCGAATTCCCGGCACCAAAGCCGGAGTAAGCCGACTTCCTCTTTTGCCGAATGCAAACCGCCCCCAATTGGGGGGCGGTTCTGGTTTCGGGAGGTGTTGACACTCAACGCACGTAGAGGGTCAGGCTGCCATCGGCTGCCTGTTCGGCGCCGGCAATGTTGTTCATCTCGACATTCTGCGCCTTGAGCTTGGCTGCAAGCGGCTTGTTGCCTTCGACGGCCGCGTGCAGGGACGAAATCTGTTGCGGCGTCGCTTCGTTGATCCACATGCGCGTCTGGCTCGATTCCTTCAGCGTATCCACGTCGACGACGTTGAAATGATCGCCCTTGAAATCGCGAACGGTGTGGTCGATTTCGGCCGGCCAGTTCATGGCTGCGCTCGCAGCATAGGAGACGCCGCCGAAGGAAAAGGCGGAGAGAGCAGCGATGACGGAAAGCTTGGCTATGCGGTTCATGGTCATGCTCCTTTGTTTGCCGGCAACAAGGCGCAAACCGACCCGTTACGGGAACGCGGAACCTTGCGGGTTTCCGGGCCGGTGAGGACCGCCCTTTGCGGCGGCCAGCAGGGTTCGTTTGCGGGCGTTGTCACCCGCAAGCAAAGGCGCTGGACTGTTTCGACTGATTGGTCGGCGTTTGCTCCCTTCTTGGGGAGGGCGCGTCGTGCCAACGACTAGGAAACTGGGCCGGAATGTGGCCCTTTCCATGGCGCTGGCATCAGGAAAACAATTAAAAATTGTTCATGTTTCGGCGTGCGCGCGAGCCCTTGGGTCGCCTGTCGCAGCTGCTGCCTTCTGCTGGCGCTCGAACATGATCACGTGGTTGCCGTGATAGGTCGTTCGCCAGAATTCCTTGAAGCCGTGCTTCTCCGCGACCCGGATCGAGGCGCGGTTTCCGACGTCGATGATGCAGGTCTTGCGTAGCTTCGGAAACTGGTGGTCGGCCCACTTGAGCGCCGCACTGACGGCTTCCGTCGCCAGCCCCTTGCCGTGCGCTTTCGGTGACAATGCCCATCCGGTTTCCATCGTCCCTTCGAGCGAAGGCGTGATGGCGCGGTGCACGTCGTGGAAGCCGGCCTCGCCGAGAAAACCCCCGGTCTCCCGGTCCTGGATGGCAAAGAAGCCAAAGCCGAAATAGTGCCACATGCCGACCTGGCGCAGGAATCGCGTCCAGGACTGTTCGCGCGTAAACGGCACCCCGCCGACATAGCGGATCACCTCGGCATCGCCGAACAGCGCGGAATAGGCGGGGAAATCGTCACGGCGGTAGGGGCGCAGGATGAGGCGGTCGGTCTCGATAATGGGAACGCTATGCATATTCGATCCTAAGCTGTGATGAAATCAGGCGCCGGGCTCGCCGTCCCAGTAGTCGACATCGCTTTCCGGACGGCCGGTGAAAAGGAAGCGTCTTTGGCCATCAGAACCACGCGTCCTGGCAAGGAATTTGCCGGAGTCCGGATACTCGCAGATTTCCGTGGCCGCCTTGGTCGAGATGGAAAGGTACTTGAGCGGCACCGAGCCGGTGTTGATCAGGTGGTGGGCCGTTTCCGGTCCACCCGCAGGGGCGCCCAGAATGTCGCCGGGGCCGACCGGATATCGCTCGCTGCCGAAGCGATACGTGCCTTCGCCTTCGATGATGATGAAAAGTTCTTCTTCGACGTGATGATTGTGGAACGGGCAGCCGGACTTGCCCGGCGGTACTTCACCGTAGCCGATGCCCAGATCCTTGAGGCCGAGTAGCGCGCCGAAGGCGGCGTCGCGGGATTCGAAAAAGGTGCCTTGCGTCCAGTAGTCGAGTTCTAGGTTTTTGGGATTAACGATCGGCTTTTTCGTATCGGTCACATGTTCCTCCCTTGCGTACCGTTGTCGCGGCAACGCTAATACGTTCTATCCGTGTCGCGCGTTCGTCCCGTCGTCAACCTGCGATCGCTAAAATTAGCGACGATGGTTACAGGAATACATCCTAGTGTTGCAATCCATTGGCGAAAGCATATGGGCGCTATCGCGCGTTGGTTTAACGCCGAGCTGCGCGGTCACGTTCGTCTGCCGATCAGCGCCGTGGCGACCTCGTGAAGACACCTGGCGATCCCAACGAAAAGGGTTTTCATTTCTTCGGTCGGTGGCAGGAGATCGGGCACCATGACCGTCATCATGCCGGCAGACGAAGCCGAACGCACGCCGTTGTGGCTGTCTTCGAGAGCGAGGCAATACTGCGGCGCGATACCGAGCCGACTTGCAGCCGTCAGGAAGGGGCCGGGTGCGGCTTGCCATGATCGTAGTCGCCAAAGGCAACGACCGTCGGGAAGCGGTCGCGCAATCCGTGCCGGTCGAGATTGCGCTGGACGTCGTGATGTTGTGACGAGGTGGCAATCGCAAACGGCAGGCCCATGCCGTCAAGCAGGTCGAGGAGATCGACGACGCCAGGCTTCAGCCGCAGCTCGGTCGTTGCCATTGTCGCAAATTGCGCCGAGGCACGCTCCCAGAACTGAGCGAGGTCGAAGGCATCGCCGAAACGACCGCGCAGCGACACGCGTGTCGCCTCGGCCGAAAGCCCGATCGTATCGAGATAAAGGGAGACAGGCATGTTGTGACCGAGCGCTGCCGCCGTCTGGATCATCGCGTCGCGGTAGAGCGCTTCGGTGTCGAAGAGCAATCCGTCCATGTCGAAGACGACGCCAAGAGGTTTCATGGGCAGGACGATGTTACGAAAAATCCAGCTTGATATCGACGGCTTCGAACTTGGAACCAGCAACGCGGCCGCGCAAGACCCACGGCACTGGCTTTTTGCAGCGGCAACGGCCGCATGTTGCGGCCCTGTAAACGCGGCAAAAGGCCGTCTGCGGCGGAATTTGCTTGCCATTCGGCGCCGGGCGTGGTTTTACCGCCGCCTCAGCCGGTCGCATCCGGCGCGGAACTCTCAAAGACAGGTGATCCATGGCAGAGACCACGGCAGCCCACATCCTGATTGTGGAAGCGCGTTTCTATGACGATATGGCCGATGCATTGCTCGACGGCGCCAAGCATGCGCTGGACGCAGCCGGGGCCACCTATGATATCGTGACGGTTCCGGGTGCGCTCGAAATCCCGCCGGCGATTGCCATGGCACTCGACGGCGCCGACGAGGGCGGCACCGAATATGATGGTTTCGTGGCCCTTGGCATGGTCATTCGCGGCGAAACCTACCATTTTGACATCGTCGCGAACGAGTCTTCGCGCGCGATCATGGACCTCGCCGTCAGCGAGAGCCTTGCGATCGGCAATGGTATCCTGACGGTGGAGAACGACGATCAGGCCTGGGCGCGCGCCCGCCGGTCGGAAGGCGACAAGGGTGGCTTTGCTGCGCGTGCGGCACTGACCATGATTGAACTTAAGAAGAAATTGGGCACGGAAAAGTGACGAAAACCCCCTCGGATCAACCGCTGAAGCAGGTCAACCAGCGCGGTGCAGCACGCCTCGCTGCGGTGCAGGCGCTCTATCAGATGGACATCGGCGGCACCGGTGTCCTCGAAGTGGTTGCTGAATACGAAGCGCATCGCCTCGGACAGGATGTCGACGGCGACACCTACCTGAAGGCTGACGCCTCCTGGTTCCGGTCGATTGTCGCCGGTGTCGTGCGCGACCAGCGCAAGCTTGATCCGCTGATCGGCTCGGCCCTCCAGGACGACTGGGCTCTGTCGCGCCTCGATTCCACCGTGCGTGCCATCTTGCGCGCGGGCACATTCGAGATGCTCGAGCGCAAGGACGTGCCGGTTCCGGTGATCGTCACGGAGTATGTCGAGATCGCCAAGGCTTTCTTCTCGGATGATGAGCCCAAGCTGGTCAATGCCGTTCTCGACCGCATTGCCAAGCAGGTCCGCGGCGAACCGAGGAAGTAAAGTCGATGGTTGCGGCTGCTGCTGAGGACATGGGGAACACCCTTCGCGAAACACGCCGCAACGTTTACCTCCTGACAGCCGCACAGGCCGTTCTTGGCGTCGTCGGCCCCATCTGCTTTTCGGTCGGCGGTGTCGCCGGCTACCAGATGCTGGCGGAGGACAAGTCGCTGGCCACCGCGCCGCTCACCGCCTTTAACGTCGGCATGGCGCTCGGCGTCGTGCTGGTTGCGGTGTTGTCGCGCCTGATCGGCCGCCGCTTCGCCTTCATGAGCGGGACCGCAATCGCGGCCGCCGGGGCAGCACTCGCCGCCGTCGCGCTCTTCCGCGAGAATTTCTGGCTTTTCGCCTTCGCCCTTGCGATGCTCGGCTCGTCGAACGGCTTTACGCAGAAGTTGCGGTTCGCCGCCGCCGACGCCTCGCCGTCGTTCTACAAGCCCAAGGCAATCTCGCTGATCCTTGGTGGCGGCATCGTTTCGGCCGTTCTCGGTCCGCAGATCGTCATTTTTGCTGGCGACCTGTTCGCGCCGGTTTCCTTTGCCGGGGCTTTCGTCGTCCTGATGCCGATTTGCCTGGTTGCAGCCCTGTTTTTCGCGCCGCTGCGGCTGCCCGAGCCGGGCGCAATGGTGAGTGCCCACCACGATCAGTCTGTCCGTCCCCTCGGCGAGATTGTCCGCAGCCAACGCTTCGCCACCGGCATGATCTGCGGCATTTCCAGCTACGCGCTGATGACCTTCATGATGACCGGGGCGCCGGTCGCCATGGTGATCGGCTGCGGCTTCTCGACCGAACTCGCCACGCTCGGCATCCAGTGGCACGTGCTGGCGATGTTCGCGCCAAGCTTCGTCACCGGCATGCTAATCAGCCGCTTTGGCGCCGAGCGCATTGTCGGCTGCGGCCTCCTTCTGCTGATGGCCTGCGCGGCGGTTGCGCATATGGGTATCGAGCTCTGGAACTTCTGGGGCGCGCTCGTATTGCTCGGCCTTGGCTGGAATTTCGGCTTCATCGGCTCGACGGCGATCGTTGCCAGCAGCTATCGCCCACAGGAGGCCGACAAGGTTCAGGCCTTCCACGACATCATCCTGTTCACCACGGTGGCACTGTCGTCGTTTGCCTCGGGCAAGGTGCTAACCGCCTATGGCTGGGACATGCTGAACGCGGTCGTGTGGCCGGTAACGATCGTCTGCCTTATCCTCCTGCTGCTTCTGAAGCGGGCGCCGCGCAAGGCCGCCGCCTAACGCTCCATTCCCCTGAAATCTAAAGCGAACGAGGCGCCGCCAGTGGCGTTTCTCGGGGCTTGACGATCTCCTGTTGCAACCGCACTCTGGCCGCGCCGTGAGGGGTGCTGCTTGAGGAGGTGGTGCGTGATTCGCGGTTTTGAGGGGCCTGCGGCCGGGAGTGAGTCCGCGGGTTGTAACGGAGGGTAATGCGAAATGACCATTTTATTGGGCGTTATCGCATGCGGGTTGCTCGCGGTGGCTTATGCCATCTGGGCAACACAGTCGGTGCTTGCCGCCGACCAGGGGAACGCCCGCATGCAAGAAATCGCAGGCTACATTCGTGAAGGGGCGCAGGCCTATCTCACGCGTCAATACAAGACCATTGCCATTGTCGGCGTCGTCGTATTCATCGCCGCTTGGGTTCTTCTTTCTCCCGCCGCCGCTTTCGGCTTTCTGATTGGTGCGATCCTTTCGGGTGCCGCGGGTTTCATCGGCATGCATGTTTCGGTCCGGGCAAACGTCCGCACTGCCCAGGCGGCGTCCGTGAGCCTCGCCTCCGGTCTCGATATCGCATTCAAATCCGGCGCGATCACCGGCCTTCTTGTGGCCGGCCTCGCACTCCTTGGCGTCTCGGTCTACTACGTCGTCCTCACGGCCGGCCTGGGTCATGAGCCCGCCTCGCGCGAAGTCATCGACGCACTGGTGTCGCTCGGCTTCGGCGCATCGCTGATTTCGATCTTCGCCCGTCTCGGCGGTGGCATCTTTACCAAGGGTGCCGACGTCGGCGGCGACCTCGTCGGCAAGGTCGAAGCCGGCATTCCCGAGGATGATCCGCGCAACCCGGCAACCATCGCCGACAACGTCGGCGACAATGTCGGCGACTGCGCCGGCATGGCAGCCGACCTGTTCGAGACCTATGCGGTCTCGGTCGTGGCGACCATGGTTCTGGCGGCGATCTTCTTTGCCGGCACGCCTGTGCTTGCGACCGTCATGGTCTATCCGCTCGCCATCTGCGCGGCTTGCATCATCACCTCGATCGTCGGCACCTTCTTCGTGAAGCTCGGGTCCAACAACTCGATCATGGGTGCGCTCTACAGGGGCTTGATCGTGACCGGTGTCCTGTCGATCCTCGGTCTCGGCGCCGCCACGTCCTTCACCATCGGCTGGGGCACGATCGGCACCGTCGCCGGCAAGGAGATCACCGGCTGGAATCTGTTCCTCTGCGGTATTCTCGGCCTGATCGTAACGGCCCTGATCGTGGTGATCACGGAATACTATACCGGCACCAACAAGCGGCCGGTCAACTCGATCGCCCAGGCGTCGGTGACCGGTCACGGCACCAACGTGATCCAGGGCCTGGCCGTCTCGCTGGAATCGACGGCTTTGCCGGCGATAGTCATCGTCGGCGGCATCATAGCGACCTACCAGCTTGCCGGCCTCTTCGGCACTGGCATCGCCGTCACCGCCATGCTTGGCCTTGCCGGCATGATCGTGGCGCTCGACGCCTTCGGTCCGGTCACCGACAATGCCGGCGGCATCGCGGAAATGTCGCATCTGCCGCCGGAAGTGCGTAAATCCACCGACGCGCTCGACGCCGTCGGCAACACCACCAAGGCCGTCACCAAGGGCTACGCGATCGGCTCGGCCGGTCTCGGTGCGCTGGTGCTCTTTGCCGCCTACTCGAACGACCTCAGCTACTTTGTCGCCAACGGCGACAAGTATCCGTACTTCGCCGATGTCGGGCAGATCTCCTTCGATCTCTCCAACCCTTACGTGGTCGCGGGGCTGATCTTCGGCGGTCTCATTCCCTACCTCTTCGGCGGTATCGCGATGACTGCGGTCGGCCGTGCGGCCGGGTCGATCGTCGAGGAGGTTCGCCGCCAGTTCCGCGAGAAGCCCGGCATCATGCAGGGGACCGAACGGCCGGACTATGGCCGCGCCGTCGACCTTCTGACAAAAGCGGCGATCCGCGAAATGGTCATTCCTTCGCTGCTCCCGGTGTTGGCGCCGATTGTCGTCTATTTCGGCGTGCTGCTGCTCTCGGGCTCGAAGGCTTCGGCTTTCGCGGCTCTCGGTGCCTCTCTGCTCGGTGTCATCGTCAACGGCCTCTTCGTGGCGATCTCGATGACCTCGGGCGGCGGTGCCTGGGACAACGCCAAGAAGAGCTTCGAGGACGGGTTTGTCGACAAGAATGGCGAACGCCATCTGAAGGGCTCCGAGGCCCACAAGGCGTCGGTAACCGGCGACACCGTCGGCGACCCCTATAAGGACACGGCCGGGCCGGCTGTGAACCCGGCGATCAAGATCACCAACATCGTGGCGCTCTTGCTTCTGGCCGTCCTCGCCTGATCGCATCGATGCGCAAACAAAAGGCCCGCGGAACATCGTTCCGCGGGCCTTTTGTTTGGAATGGGGAGGCTTAGTTGCCGAAGTCCTTGAACAGGCTGCGCGCCGCGGCCTGACCGGCGCCGGGGCCCGTCAGCAGCTGGCCGAGGAAGCTCGTTTCCTTGCCACCTGTCGGCGTCGTGCGTGTCAGCATGTCGAAGACCTTGCCGTCCTTCAGCGTATAGTGAGCCAGCTGGCTGACGGTGCCTTCCTTGTCGAAATAGACGGCCAGGATCGATTGGTCGATCAGCTTGGGCTTCATGAAGGCGACAGGGCGCTTGCGCGTCTGCGAGATGTAGTAGAACACTTCGTTGTCGAAGGTCGCGGTCGTCGACGGCGTGCCGAGCGAGAGCAGCACCTGCTCGCGGCTGGAACCGACCGGAACGAGGTTTAGCGTTTCCTGATCAACCACATAGCCCTGATGGAGAACTTCACCGACATTGGCGGACTGGCAGGCGGAAAGGGTAAAACCGGCGATGGTGGCTACGACCGCCACGCGGCCGAGGGTCTTAAAGTTTTTTCTCAAATACCGCTTCGTCAACGACAGCTCCCCTTGGAGAAACGATGGCAGATCCGCCATTGCAATTCGTGCCTGCTTCGGTAAACCAGCTTCGGCTGTCATGCAACAACGTCATGGGCGCTTGCGCGCATTTCGAGAAAGCCAAGCCCGAGCTTTGTGATGATTTTTGGACTGTTTAAAAGAAAAAGTGGCAACACCGCGATTGTCGAGCGGCAATATGCATTGCTGACGGCGGCGGCACGCCAGCCCTACCTTTACACCGACCTCGATGTTCCGGACACGGTCATGGGCCGGTTCGAGATGCTATCGGCGACGCTGATCCTCTATTTCCGCCGCACACGTGCTTCGGCAAGGCCTGGCCAGGAAATCGCCCAGGAGATCATCGATGCCTTCTTCGAGGATGTGGATCACTCGATCCGCGAGCTCGGTGTCGGCGATGCCGGCGTGCCGAAGAAGATGAAGAAGTTGGCCGGCATGTATTACGGTCGACTCGAATCCTATGCGGCGGCGCTGGAAGCAAGGGACGTCGAGGCCCTGGCGGCAGCGCTCAGGCGCAACTTCCACCCTGATGGCGGCGACGCGGCGCCTTCGATGGTTGCGCTCGCTGGCTATCTGCTGGCGGTTGAGGCCCAGCTCGTCGACGTCGCGGAAGACGCCGTCGAAATCGGCCAGTTGCACATTCCGCCGGCTGGGGCGTAATAGAAAACAAGAGCGTCGCCACCGGCAGCCGGTTGGCGGCTGCGTTCGCGATGGGTGCCAGGTAGCCCGCGCGAGGAAGGATCCAATCATGAAAGACGAAAGTCAGGCGGCCTTTTCTTATCCGGTGAAAGTAGGGCACATTTCGGCGAACGCGGTCAGCGTGCATCTCTCCGCCAACGAGCGCGAGCGCAAGGCGCTTGCCGCGCTTTGGAACATCAACGAGGTTCTGTCGCTCGAAGCCGACCTGCAGATCGCGCGCTGGAAGAAGGATGGCGTGAAGATCAAGGGCGACGTCAGGGCCCGCGTCGTGCAGAGCTGTGTTGTCACTCTTGAGCCGGTCGAAGCCGATATCGACGAACCGGTCGAAGCGATCTTCGTGCCCGAGGGCTCGCGGCTTGCCCGCCAGGCGAGCAATGACGGCGGCGAGATGATTCTCGACCCTGACGGCCCCGATATTCCCGATACCTTTATCGGCGACACCATCGACGCCGGCGTCGTCGTCAGCGAGCAGGTTGCACTCGCGATCGAGCCTTATCCCCGTAAGCCCGGCGTGACGTTCGGCGAGCGCATCGAGAGCACATCTGCCGATGACAAGAAGCCGAACCCCTTTGCGGTCCTGAAGGACTGGAAAAAGGACTGAGGTCGCGAAAGCGTCATCTACAATTCGGTTGTCACGCAAAGGAAAAGCAGTATTTTGGCCCCAAACCGGCCAGAAGAGCCGCTAAAGCGATCTGCCGCGTGCTTGGCTCAAGCGTCAGAAGCAATATGTTTCGTCAATGCGTTTCCGTTGAGTACGCCGCGGCGGCACGTGTTGTGTGGCAGAAATGAAGGATAAGACACGCGTGGTCAGAATTTCACTTGACGTGATGGGGGGCGACTATGGTCCTGAAGTCGTCATCCCCGGCGCCGCAAGGGCGCTTGAACGTCATCCGGACATCAAGTTCGTTTTGTTCGGCATCGAAGCGCAGTGCGCGGGCCTCCTTGAAAAACATCCGAAGCTGAAGGCCAACAGCACCTTTTACGACTGCGAGATTGCAGTCGCCATGGACGAGAAGCCGAGCCAGGCGCTTCGCCGCGGCCGCGGCAAGTCGAGCATGTGGAAAGCGATCGACGCGATCAATGCCGGCGAGGCAGATGTCGTCGTTTCCGCCGGCAATACCGGCGCGCTGATGGCCATGTCGGTCTTCTGTCTGCGCACCATGCAGGGAATTCAACGGCCGGCGATCGCCGCCATCTGGCCGACGCTGAAAGGCGAGAGCATCGTGCTTGATGTCGGCGCGACGATCGGCGCGGACGCGCAGCAATTGATGGATTTCGCGCTGATGGGCGGCGCCATGGCACGGGCGCTGTTCGAGATCGAGCGGCCGATGGTCGGGCTGCTGAATGTCGGCGTCGAGGAAATCAAGGGACAGGAAGAGGTCAAGGAAGCCGGCCGCCTGATCCGTGAGGCCAACATCGACGGCTTCGACTATTACGGCTTCGTCGAGGGCGACGACATCGGTCGCGGGACCGTCGACGTCGTCGTCACGGAAGGTTTTTCCGGCAACATCGCACTCAAGGCCGCCGAAGGCACCGCGCGCCAGATCGCCGAATATCTGCGCGCGGCGATGTCGCGCACGCTTCTTGCCAAGATCGGCTACATCCTGGCCAAGGGCGCATTCGACCGCCTGCGGGAGAAGATGGACCCGAGGAAGGTCAATGGCGGCGTGTTCCTCGGCCTCAATGGCGTCGTGATCAAGAGCCATGGTGGTGCAGATGCCGAGGGTTTTGCAGCCGCGATCGATGTCGGCTACGACATGGTGAAGAATGGCCTGAAGTCGAAGATCGAGCTCGATCTGGCGAAGTACCATGGCGGCGAACCGCCCAAGGCCCTTTCCGCCGGCATGAATGATGAGGTTTGAATAGATGATCCGTTCCGTCGTTCGCGGTTTCGGCGCAGCTTTGCCGAAGCGCGTGGTCACCAATCAGGAGCTGGAATCCAAGGTCGATACGTCCGATGAGTGGATCGTGCAGCGCACCGGCATCCGGCAGCGCTACATCGCCGGCGAGGGCGAAACCACAGCTTCGCTCGGCGAAGGTGCCGCGCGTGCTGCGCTCGCCAATGCTGGGCTTACCCCTGATGATATCGACCTGATCATCCTGGCGACCTCCACTCCCGACAACACGTTTCCGGCAACAGCTGTCAACATCCAGGACCGCCTCGGTATGCGCCATGGCGCGGCCTTCGACATGCAGGCGGTCTGCTCGGGCTTCGTCTACGCGGTTACCACGGCGGATGCCTATATCCGCGGTGGGCTTGCCAAGCGCGTGCTGGTGATCGGCGCGGAGACCTTCTCGCGTATCCTCGACTGGAACGACCGCACGACCTGCGTGCTCTTCGGTGACGGCGCCGGCGCCATCATCCTGGAAGCCCAGGAAGGCGAGGGCACCATTGCCGACCGGGGCGTGCTGACGGCGAAGCTTCGCTCCGACGGCGCACATCGCGACAAGCTCTATGTGGATGGCGGCCCTTCGACCACTGGGACGGTCGGCCATCTGAAGATGGAAGGCCGCGAAGTCTTCAAGCACGCGGTCGGCATGATCACCGATGTGATCGAGGCTGCCTTCGAGGCGACCGGGACGACGGCCGAAGATCTGGATTGGCTGGTGCCGCACCAGGCCAACCGGCGCATCATCGACGGCTCCGCCAAGAAGCTCGGCATCCCTCTCGATAAGGTTGTGGTCACGGTCGATCTCCATGGCAACACCTCCGCAGCCTCCATTCCGCTGGCGTTGAATGCGGCGGCGGGCGACGGCCGGATCAAGAAGGGCGACCTCGTCCTGCTCGAGGCCATGGGCGGCGGCTTCACCTGGGGCTCCGTGCTTCTCCGCTGGTAAAGAAATTGCTTAAGCAACAGACGCTTGACCGCAAAAGGCAAGGGCAATAGTCTTCGGACGCTGATCGGCGTACCAGACGTTGGTGGGGGAAGATGAGCGGAAAAACAGTAACACGGGCGGACTTGGCTGAGTCGGTTTTTCGCAAGGTGGGTCTGTCGAGGACAGAGTCTGCCGAATTGGTGGAAACCGTCATTGACGAAATATGCAACGCAATCGTGCGTGGCGAGAGTGTGAAGCTGTCCTCTTTCGCGACCTTCCAGGTCCGCGACAAGAACGAACGCATCGGGCGAAACCCGAAAACCGGCGAGGAAGTGCCGATTTCGCCCCGGCGCGTGATGACCTTCAAGGCGTCGAATGTCTTGAAGCAGCGCGTCCTGAAGGCGCATCTGGGCCGCAGGGCCAAGCAGAAACCGGTATCTCCCGTTTCGTGAACGCCTGACGACAGCCACAAATGTGGTTGAAAACCCATCCATAAGCCGTTGAAATGGAGCCGATTCGTGCCATCATTGGCGCGGTATCGGCTCACTACGGCTTTCGAGCCTGAGTCGCACGGCATGGATTGGGAACGATATGGAAAAGAGCCCGGACGCTTTTCGCACCATCAGCGAGGTCGCTGACGATCTCGATCTGCCGCAGCATGTCCTGCGTTTCTGGGAAACCCGCTTCCAGCAAATCAAGCCGATGAAGCGCGGCGGGGGCCGGCGGTACTACCGGCCGGAGGATGTCGACCTTCTGAAGGGTATCCGGCATCTGCTCTATGATCACGGCTATACGATCAAGGGCGTGCAGAAGCTCCTGAAGACCAACGGCAACAAGTTCGTCGCGGCGATTGCAAGCGGCGATCTCGCGACCGTCGAGGCGCTGGCAGCCTCCAGCAACGAGGAGCCGGCACCGCCGAAGGCTGGTCTTTCCGAGGAGGATCAGATCGTCGGCCGCGCCAAGGCGCCGGCGAGCCGCCGTTTCTTCTCCTTCGGCGGCAACAGCGACGACGTGCCGGAGATCTCGCTCGGAAAATCCTCGTCCGTTGGCAAGGAAGATCGCGCCCTGCTTCAGGAGGCGCTCTACGACCTCCTGGAATGCAAGCGGCTTCTCGACCAGGTGCGCTGAGAAAGCCATTTCAGGCGATTATCAAGACCGGTTCCGCACGGCCGAACGTCTGCCGAATGCGGTTGCCTCCACAGACACCTTTTACACGATTGCCAAGATGGTGCCGTCGGCGGGGTGCCCGCCGACGGGGGGCATATGCGCGTCCGTCCGCAGGGCGCCCGCGCGACTATTCCAGCAAGGATTGAAAGGCGTCAGTAGGAGATCCGGAAGCCGCCGGGGCTCGCCGCGGAGACGTCGGGCTCCGGGTAGGGGCCGGTCCACTGCGCATAGGTCGTGTTGGTCGAACCGGAGGTCGCACAGCCGGAGAGCGTGAGAAGCGCAAGCGCGGTGAGGGCCATAAGGGACTTAAGAGGCATGGTTTTCTCCTAGAAGGGGAGACGCTCCAGGCCTCAAGGGCCAGTATCAAACTGTCCCTCAAATCATCCATGATGGCAAGCTCACGTTGCGTTAGGCAGCAAGTTTCGAGCGACGGGATCTCGTTTTGGTGAAGGTTCGGTAGACGGACGAGCGGTCGGTGATTTCCTCGTCAAGCAGCATCGGAACTTGCAGACACCCAGTGGCGCTCCACGGTCGCATCACAGGCGCGACGCCATGCTGTGAGTTTCCGGAAAGTCCCGTTGGACTTTCGGTTCCCAAACATACTTTTCCACGCCGTTTGTTCCTTTTTCGATCCAGGCCGCATTTTCCCGCTTGCGCTCTAAGCGTTGGTTATATAGGGGTTTCCTCGGTTCGGAGCGTAGCGCAGCCCGGTAGCGCACTTGACTGGGGGTCAAGGGGTCGTGGGTTCGAATCCCGCCGCTCCGACCATTTTCCTCTTTGATTTCAGTCATACAGCAGCGCTACCGCAATTGGCGGCTGGCGGTAGCCAGCAGTTCCACGCGTAAAATCGCGCATTCGGGCACCCATTGCCCCGGCAAAAATCTCAAACGCCTGCTGATTGTTTCGCTTTGGCCCACCGTGTCTGCTCCGAGATCGGATGCGGTTTTGTCGCTTGCGCCTGACAAAATTTATCGCCCATCGGAAATCGCTAAAATGCCTCGTTCCGGTGCGATGGTCCACGCGGCTGGGGTCGATCGCCGTCCTCGCGAAAGTGATGGAATGGCCTCATGGCGGGCGTCTGTCTGCCAAAGGAGGAAATGTAATGAAGACGTTTTCGAAGATTTTTGCCGCGTCGTTGCTCGGGCTTTCGGCCCTGACGGCGATGCCGCTCATCTCGGCGTCCGGCACTGCCCGTGCAGACGACGCCGTCATCCTCGTTCCGGGCCAGCCCACCGGCTCGCCGGGCGATACGGGTACAGCGAGTTCCAACCCGGACACCGGTGCTCCGAGCTCCAACCCTGATACCGGCACCGCAAACGCCAACGGTGATACCGGGGCGCCGAGTTCAAATCCCGATACCGGTGGCGGTTCGGGCGCAGAAGGGTCGACGCCTTAAGCGATCCTGCAAACGCAGCAAAAGAGGTCCTTCAGCAGGGCCTCTTTTTTGTTTCCCGAGAATACAGCGCGGCAATCACGCCGTTCTTTCTGCGCTACCTGGTTGACTGGAGCAGGTCGACCGTCTGCCGCTTTGAGGCCGCCTTCTGGTAGAGGGCCTCTGTGCGATCGAGCATGACGGCGAGCGTAAAGCGGTCCTTCAGGTTTTCGGCGCTAGCCGACAGGGCCTTGAAGCGTTCGGGATCCGCCGCCTGGATCATGGTCTTGGCGAGCGCGGACGTGTCGTCGCTATTGGGCAGGATGTAACCGTTCCGCCCGTCCTCGATCACCGTGCGCGCGCCACCGATGTCGGTTGCGATGATCGCCTTGCCGGCGGCGGCCCCTTCGAGCATCACATAGGACATGGCCTCGTAGCGGCTTGGCATCACCAGGAGGTCGAAAGCGGGAACGGCTTGCGGGCCGGTAAAGGCAGAGGTGAGATGCATGCGGTTCTGCAGTCCGCTTTCGGCGATCGCCTTGCGAAGGTCACCTTCGAGCTCGCCGCTGCCGACCATGACCAGGTGGCTGTTTCTGACGGAAGCGGCGACACTCTTGAACGCTGCGATCAGCCGTTCCGGCGCCTTCTGTACGGAAAGTCGTCCAACGAAGCCGAAGACGAAAGCGTCCGGCGCGATCCCGAAGCTCGCGCGCAGCGTCTGCGCCATTTCGCATGAGGGCGGTGCCACGCCGTTGACGATCACCGACATGCGCTTCTCGGGCATATGCAGCGAGAGCGCATGGTGGAACTCGTCGTCGGAAACGCAGATCAGTTGATCGGTAAAGAAACGGGCCAGCGCCCATTCGATCGTGCCGTAGATCAACCGTCCACCACGGCCGAGCGTCGGGTCCAGTGTGCGAAAGGCGTGGGGCGTGTAGATCCGCGGAACATGAGAACCAGGCAGCCGCAGGCGTGTCAACGCACCGGCCTTGGAACTGTGGCCATGGATGATGTCGAAAACGTTGGCCCGCATGATGCGGCGGAGTTCGAGAAAGTAGCCGAAGTCAGACGGTCCGGGTGCGCGCTTCATGTTGACGGCGTGTACGGCCGGCAGGCCGATTGCCTTCAGTTCACGAACGAAACCTTCCTCGGCGCGCACTGGCGAATAGACGGCCTCGACGTGATGCCCGCGCTTGTGCATGCCGCGGCACAGATCGAGAAAGTGCCGGCCCGAGCCGCCGCCACTCGGCTCCAGCACCTGCAGGAGCTTGAGGGGAGGGGCCGGCGACCGGCGCGGAACCACATGTTCCATGGTCAGGAGCTCCGGCCGGCGCGCGCCTGCCGGCGATGGCGATATTCAAGGGCGGCGCATCCCCAGATGATTCCGATGAGCAGATAGAAGTGGCGCCAATGGTCCGTGTCGATGACATTGCCGACCCCGACATGGCCGAGAACGGCGACCCAGGCGATCATCAGATAGGTCTGCCAAGGGCGGTTGAGCAGCAGAAAGCGAAAGCCGAGCGAGAGCGTCCAGACGATCAGCGTCACGTAACTGACAAAGCCGAGCCAGCCGTAGGACGTCAGCGACTTCAGCCAGACGTTGTGCTCATCCTCCGGGAAGATCGTGCTGAAAACCATCGGGCCGATGCCGAGCGGCTTTTCCATCGACATCAGGAAGCCGAGGCGATGGCGATCGAAGCGGCCGAGGTGGCCGCCGTCATAATCCTGCACCAGCTGCGAGCGGCTGGAAAAGAGTGTCGCGACCTGCTCGGACTGCAGCGCGACGAGGAGGGCGCCGACGATCATGATCCCGCCGACGAGAGCCAACACCAGAATCCGCAGGCGGAAGAGGCCGTTTCGCTCCTTGAGCAGCATGACGAAGACGAAGGCGACGACACAGAAGAGGTTGAGGGCCCAGGCTGCGCGGGAGAACGAAAGAAAGACGCCGAGCGCCAGCACCATCAGCGCGGCGATCTTCGGGGGGGCTTTCTGGATGGGCTGCGTGAGGATGCAGTGGATGAGGTACATGGCCGGCACCGAGAGGAACGGGCCGAAGACGTTCGGATCCTGGAACGCGCCTTTGGCGCGGCCATAGAGCGTGAAGCTTTCCGCGCCCGGCACGGCGCCGAAATAGCCGAGGATGCCGAGCAGGGCGGTGATGATGGCCGCCGCCGTCCAGGCATTGAAGATCAGCCGCAGGCGTTCGTGGCGATCCTCGATGATGGCTGCGAAGAAGACCGAGGAGAGCGCGAGGAAGCCGGAGACCGCCATGTACATCGGCCCCTTCGTCAGGTCTGTCATGACCGTCAGGGACAGGATGCCGCCGACCATGAACAGGGTCAGAAGCGTCAGCAGCGGGGCGACGCTGCGCGAGATCTTGAGGCCCACGAGCGCCCAAAGGCCGATGAGCGCGACCAGGAACAGCTCATAGGGCGCCGGCTCGAAAATGACGAAACCGGAGAGAAACACGGCAAAGGCGACGAGCCCGGAGCCGAGCAGCGAGAGCGCCGCGAGCTGGGGGCGAGCGATCGGGAGCCGACCTGAATCGACGGTGCTCAATAGGCGTTCTCGGTATTGAGAAGCCGGAACGGCGTCAGGAACAGGATCTTGAGATCGAAGAGCAACGACCAGTTTTCGATGTAGTGCAGGTCGAAGGCGGTGCGCAGGCGGATCTTGTCGTCATTGTCGATCTCGCCGCGCCAGCCGTTGATCTGCGCCCAGCCGGTGACGCCGGGCTTGACGCGGTGGCGGGCGAAATAGCCTTCGACGACGTCGGAGTAGGTCCGGTTCTGGGTCTGGGCGAGCACGGCGTGCGGCCGCGGCCCAACGAGCGACAGCTCGCCCTTCAGCACGTTGAAGATCTGCGGCAGTTCGTCGATCGAGGACTTGCGGATGAAACGGCCGACGGGGGTAACGCGCGGGTCGCGCTTGGTCACGGCGTTGCGGGCCGTCGGGTCGCTCATATGCGTATACATCGAGCGGAACTTGTAGACCTCGATGGTCTCGTTGTTGAAGCCGTGCCGCTTCTGCTTGAAGATGATCGGGCCCGGGGACGTCGCTTTGACGGCGATCGCCGCGCCGAGCATGATCGGCCACAGAAGCACGAGGGCGACCAGGCTGAAGAAGATGTCGAAGCCGCGCTTGGCGACCGAGTCCCAATCGGCGATCGGCTTGTCGAAGATGTCGAGCATGGGGACATCGCCGACATGGGAGTAGCTGCGCGGGCGGAACCGCAGGTTGTTGGCGTGGGCGGCGAGCCGGATGTCGACCGGCAGGATCCAGAGCTTCTTCAGAAGCTGGAGAATGCGCTTCTCCGCCGTCAGCGGCAGCGAGATGATCAGCATGTCGATGCGCGCCAGGCGGGCGAATTCCACCAGTTCGTCGACCGTCCCGAGCTTCGGATAGCCAGCGATCACATTGGGCGAGCGGCGCTCGTCGCGGTCGTCGAAAATACCGCAGATGCGGATGTCGTTGTCGGGCTGGTCCTCGAGCGTGCGGATCAGGTCCTTGGCCGGCTGGCCGCCGCCGACGACGACCGCGCGGCGTTCCATCGTACCGTTCCGGGCCCAATGGCGGATGGAATAGGCGATGAAGGCGCGCTCGGCGATCAGAAAGATTGCGCCGCCGATGAACCAGCCGCCGAACCAGACGCGCGAATACTGGTGACCGGATTTCAGAAAGAACAGCGCGATGGCGATGCCGCCAAACGCGATGGCCCAGGAGGCGAGGATGCGCGGCATCACCCGCAGCCAGGCGCGCAGCGCCGGGATCTGATAGGTGTCGGCGATCTGCATAGCGGCGACCGCCAATGCGGAACCACCGACGAGAATTGCCAGGTACAGCGGCAGTTGTTCGAAGCCCGGCTGGACATAGAGCGCGTTGATGGCATAGCCGATCGTAAAGAGCGCGCTGAATTCGAACAGGCGCATCAGCCCCATGATCATCGCAGGCGAATAGGTATCGGCGCTGAACTGCTCGGCGATCTGCCGCGCCAGCGGATTGAGATCCGTGGTCGTTGTTTCGCCCGGCATTTCGCCGGGCGCGCGGGCGCGGATTTCCGAAATCTTCTTGCGAAGCGCTTCGGGATCGAACGAACCCGGGCGGTCAAACTTGTTCATGGCTGTCTTCCGGCGCTGAAGTCCCTCAGCCGGGATAGCAGAAAGCCACTAAGAAACGCTTACGTTGTGGGCAACACGCTATCGGCGGGCGGCTGGTAACGGCACAATTCCCGATAGAGGCTTAGCATATCCGCCGACATTACCGAAGCTGCAAATTGCGACTTGAACGTGCTCGGATCGGGCATCACACGTGCCGCCCAGTCCTTCTCGGTGATTGCGCGGGCCATGATGTCGGCGAGCGACCGGGCATTGGCGGGTTCGGCAAGTGCGGTGCTGTCGCGTCCGAGAATTTCCGGGATGCCGCCGACACGGCTGGCGATGACCGGCTTCCGCGCGGCAAGCGCCTCGAGCACGATATAGGGCATGGACTCGGCGCGCGAGGGAACGACGATGTTGCGCGTCAGCGCGAAGGCCTCGCGCGTCTTCATCGCCGGCTGCATGCGGATGCGGCGGGCGAGGCCCTGCTGCAGCACCAGATCGCTGTATTCGTGCTGCTGCGGGCCGTCGCCGATCATCAGCGCCGACAGCGGCCTGCCGACAAGCCTTTCGGTCTGGGCGAAAGCTTCCACAAACAGATCGGGACCCTTCAGGTCCCGCATCATGCCGATATAGAGAAAGTCGACCGCATCCGGCCCAGGCGGGACGGTCTCGAACTCCCGGTCGTCGATGCCGTTGTAGATCAATTCGTTGCGCTCACGCGGCGCGCCGACCTTTGCGAAATAGGTCTGCCGCTCGAAATCGCAGACGAAGACGAGGGCGTCGGTAATCCGCTGCTGGATCCGCTCCGCCGGGAAGACCAGCCGGCCTGTCATAGAGCCTGGACGGTAGTGCAGGCTGCCGCCATGCGGCGAATAGAGGCGGGCTACGCGATACCTGTTGACCCGCAAGGCTGAACCGATGAGCCGGGCAATGACGCCGCCTTTGGCGCCGTGCCCATGCAACACATCCGGTCGCAAACTTCTGATTTCCTTATAGCCGCGCCACAACGCGGCAAAATCCGACGGCCCGACCGAGCGATGGATCGGCATCCGTATGAGGCCGAGCGCCAGATAGGGGCGGATTTCGTCGAACAACCGATCCTCGTGACTGCCACCCGTCGTGCTGTCGCAGAGGATCCCGACCTCGTGGCCGGCCTTGGCATGCGCCTCGGCCAGGTCGCGCACGTGGCGGAATATCCCGCCGACAGGCGACCTGAAGCAGTGGATGATGCGCAAAGGCCGCTCTTGTTGCATCGAGATCAGAACAGGCGTTCGCGAACATAGATCGTGTCGCCGGCAAGAACCGCGTCGGTGATCGGCACCCGGCCGGTGATGATGCGGCCATTGATCTTGCGCGTGATGTCGGCGTTGGACTGATTGGCGCGCGGAGAGAAGCCTCCGGCGACAGCGATCGCGTTCTGCACGGTCATGCCGGGCACATAGGCATATTGGCCAGCCTGGCCGACTTCGCCCATGATGAAGACGGAACGGTAGCGATCGACCTCGATCGTGACGTCTGGATCGCGCAGATAGCCCTGCTTCAGCTTGGCGGCGATCATGCCCTCGAGTTCAGGTAGGGTCCTGCCGCGCGAGGCGACGGTGCCGATCAGGGGGAAGGCGACGTAGCCGGCCTGATCGACCGTGTAAGTGCCGCTGAGACCGGCCTGTTCGAAGACGTTGATGCGCAGGCGGTCGCCGCTGTCGAGCCGATAGGGCTGGATCGTGGCTTCACTGAAGGCCTTGGGCGCGGGCTGGTAGCTCGTGCAGCCGCCGAGCAACATCGACAGCGCTGCCGCCGTGATCGCGAGACCCGTCTTGATAGCTGCGGTGGACATGCGGTTCATAGGCTCCGGAAACGACCAGCTTTTGTGACGTTATCGGTCCGTTAGGGTTAATAGCAGGTAAACTCGCGGTAGAATTTTCGCGGAGACCTGGCGATACCGCCCCGTCTTTATCATCCGCAGGTTGATCGCATTAACCCTTGCGTTACCATGTTCCTTTACGGTCCGGCGAGATTTGAAGGTTCGGAGCGACTAGCATGTCGGGAAGCGGCAGCGCACAACAGGATGTGGATATCGACCTCGGCGGCCTGTTTCGCGCCGTCTGGGATCGGCGCGTCAAGGTTTTGCTCGCCACCGTCGCTGTGGCGGCGCTTGCCTTCGGCGCAGCAAAGATGATCGCGCCGGATTACCAGAGCGAAACCCGTGTGCTCATCGAATCGCGCGAGCCGGAGTTCAGCGGCCCCAACCAGGCTTCCCAGGCGGGCGCCGACCGCGTCTTCGACGAATCCGGCATCCTCAGCCAGGTACAGGTGCTCAAGTCGGCCGACCTCATCAAGCAGGTCGCCCGCAACATGAAGCTCTATGAGCTCAAGGAATTCGACCCGTCGTCGGCGCCCTCGGCGCTTTCGGATCTTCTCGTCATGCTCGGGTTGAAGAAGAACCCGCTGGAGATGCCGCCCGAGGAGAGGGTGCTCAAGGAATTCTCCGACAAGCTCCAGGTCTACCAGGTGGAGAAGTCGCGGGTGATTGCGATTGGCTTCACCTCGAAGGACCGCCAGCTTGCGGCCGCCGTGCCCAATGAGATGGCGAAGGTCTTCCTGGCGCTCCAGAGCGGTGCGAAACTCGACACCAATTCCGAGGCGACACGCTGGCTCGAACCGGAGATCGCCAATCTGCGCGAGAAGGTGCGCGACGCCGAGGCGAAGGTGGCGGCCTATCGCGCCTCGTCGGACCTGCTACCAACCGGCGAAACCACCAACTTCGCGACGCGGCAGCTCACGGACATCTCGACGGAGCTGACCCGGGTGCGCGGCGAGCGTGCCAATGCGGAGGCGCGTGCCGCCGGCGTGCGTTCGGCGCTTGCGAGCGGCCGCGCGCCGGACACCATCGCCGACGTCGTCGGTTCACAGATGATCCAGCGGCTGAAGGAAACCGAGGCCAATCTCCAGGCGCAGGTCGCCGATCTTTCGACGACCCTGCTCGACGGTCATCCGCGCCTGAAGGCGCTGAAGTCGCAGCTCGAAGGCATCCGCGGCCAGATCAGCTCCGAGACCCGCAAGATCCTGACGAGCCTTGAAAACGAGGCGAAGGTCGGTGAACTGCGCGAACAGCAGTTGACCCAGCAGCTGAATGCGCTGAAGGCGCAGTCGGCTCGGGCGGGCGAAGAAGAGGTGGGGCTGCGCGCGCTCGAGCGCGAGGCAACGGCGCAGCGGCAATTGCTGGAGACCTATCTCGCGCGCTACCGCGAAGCGACATCGCGCACGGTGGAGAATGCGACGCCGGCCGATGCACGGGTCATTTCGAGTGCCGTGGTTCCGACCGGCGCGAGTTTCCCGAAAGTGCTGCCGATCACGATCGTCGCAGCGCTTGCCACGTTCCTCCTGACCTGCATTGGCATCATGCTCGGCGAGCTTTTCAGCGGACGAGCCTTGCGGCCGGTCGCAGCTACGGGCGAACGGGCACCGGTCCACCCGCGTCCGGCGCTGGCCGCAAGCGTCGCCGATTTGCCGCCGGGCGAGATGGCTCAGGCTTCGCCTGCAATTGCGCCCGCAGCAGATGACGCCGTCGACTTGCTGCCTGCTATGGACGTGTCGCTTGCACCGGACATGGAGGAAGAGGCAGCCGAGGCGGATTTCTCGATCGAGGCCGTCGCCGAGCATCTGCGCGCCACCAACGTGCGCGTTGCGATTTCGGTTTCGCCCGGCGGAGACGAGGGTTCTACCGCCACCGTGATGCTCGCCCGGTTGCTGGCCGAAGAGGAGCTGAAGGTCGTATTGATCGACCTGACGGGTTCTGCCTGCCCGACACGCCTGATGGCGCGCTCGCAGCAGCTTCCTGGTATCACCAACCTGCTGGCGGGGGAGGTGCCCTTCACGGACACGATCCACGCCGACCGTTTTTCCGACGCGCACATCATTCCTCAGGGCGATGCCGATCCGCGTCAGGCGATGCGCGGCATCGACCGGCTGAAGATGATCATCGACGCCTTGACCAACGCCTATGATCTCGTCCTGCTCGAATGCGGCCCTGCCGATGAAATGGCTGTTGAGAAGATCGCTGGCCGCGATGGCGCGGAAATCATCCTGTCGGCACCGTCGGTGAGCGATGAGCGGATCGTCGAGGTGCTGACCGGATTCGGCGCAGCGGGCTATCGCGACATCGTGCTGATGACCGGCCAGGTACAATCGGACCCCGAATACCCGGACCGCGACGCGGCATAATGGTCTCGCCGGCCACCGGCGACAACGCGCCTGGGCCCCGTCCTCTTATCTCGGTTATCAGTCGGCGCTGCTGTCGAAGGTCTTGTCTTGCCTGTGCCGTCGCGTGCGCTGGATGCGGGCATAAACGGCCCGGTTCGCCTTGATCGCCCTTTTTGCCCTCACGACGAGGTGATGCCGCAGGCCTGCGAGCCGGCCGGCGAACGTCACCGGCAACACGATGTCGCGCAGCGGTGTCTCGATCGTGCACCAGGAGCGTTTGTAGGGCTGGTCGCCGACGCCGAAATCGAACAGGCGCACGCCTTCCCCCGATAGGCGCTCGATCATGCGGTAAAACAGCAATTCACCCGGGCTGGCATCGCCGGCCAAACCTTCGTCGATCGACCCGAACTGGCAGATCACGTGATCTGCCTTGCGGGAAAGTCCGGCGACGGCGACGATGCGGCCGTCGTTTTCGCCCCGCAGGCGGATGGCATTGAGTTCCATGAGTTGAACGTCGTCGCCCATACGGGCGGCGAGCGCATGGAAAAACGCCTGCGTTTCCTTGTCCTGGAAGACATCGGGAAGGCCGAGCGCAGCAAAACGCGTCGCCTTCTGCCGAAAGAAGGTATCAAGCAGCGCGTGGGCCTCGTCACCCGTACGCGCGACCACATAGTCGTAGCCGCCCATTTCAGCCAGCCGTCGCTCGGAAATGCGCATCTTCTTGCGCCGCCGCTTGGCGTTGAGCTGGGCCAGTGTCGGTTGAATGCCACCGAGAAGGGGAAGCTGAAACGACGGGTTGGGATTGGCAACGCCCGAAAGCAGGGCGAAGGGGCTGGGGGCGCCGCGCCAGTCGCTCGGTAGACGATCGAGCATGACGATGTCGGCAAGGCCGCGCAGTGCGCCACAGATGGCGCGGGCAAGCGCGTCGGCAAGCGCGGGCGTGCTGATGATCGCCGCGGCGTTGGGGGCAAAGAGCCCGGTGTTGAGGTTGCTATGCTCGGTTCCGATCAGCTTTGCCGTTCGAAACAAGCGTCCGCGCGCCACTTCCAGCGGCAGGACGAGCAGGAGTTCGCCATCGAAGGTAACGCGCAGAAGGGCCAGGTCGCTGACATGGGTCGCAGCCCAGGCGCTGCACCATTGATAGGCATGATGCAGCGAGTTCTCAGGAAGACCGTCGAGCAGGCGCCACTCGGATTCGAGCGCCTCCATATTGCGGTGAAGCGAGATTTCGAAGCGGCCGGCGGCATCGGTCGGATCTGCACGCAAGGACGCGTGCGCGCGGCGGTCGCCGGAGCCGTCCATGGTGAGTTCCGAGTTCGTCATCGCAGGTGCCGTCCGGTCCTTGTTGCGGAGAGATTGAACCTCAAGCCCGCTACGATCGCTTTAATTCGGGAATACTTATGAAGCCGATTGGGAATAACCGGCGAACGCGGTTAGCAAAGCGTGAAGCGAGGAATGTGAAGCGCGCGCAAATTTCAATCGAGAAAGCCGGTGGCCAACGCCTTTGCCCATTCCATGCGGTTGCGGCTGGCCGCAAGCTGGGACATTGCCATCCAGTCATAGGGGACATTGCGGAAGGTGACGTGCCACCCCGAGGCCGATTTCTCGATGATCGCGTAGCGGGCGTCCGGGGAGCCCGCTTCGACCTTGTGCGGCACCGGTTGGTCGTCGTCATACCCGGGGCAGCCGACGCTGCCGGGATTGACGACGAGGCGGCCGTCGGAAAGCCGCACGGCGCGCTGGATATGGGTGTGGCCGCACAGGATAACCGGATAGTCGACGCCGGCTGCTTTCGCTTCGATGGCCGAATGCTGCGCCATGTGGACGGTGCCATCGGCCGTCAGGGCCTCCAGCCAGTAGGTCTCGTCATCGGTCGGCGTCGCATGGCACAGGAAGAACGCTTCCTCGTGGACGTGTGCGACGGGCAGGGTCGCCAGCCATTCGCGGTGCTGCGGCTGCAATTGATCATAGGCCGCGCGATCAGATTGCCCCATTTCATGCGGATCCATGGTCAAAAGATAGCGATCGTGATTGCCTCGGATCGAAAGGATCGCCCGTTTGATGAGGATGTCGGCCGTGCGTGCGGCATTGAGGGGGCCGCTCAGATGGTCGCCAAGATTGACGATATCGGTGATCCCTTGCGCATCGATGTCGGCGAGCACCGCTTCGAGCGCAAGATCGTTGCCGTGGATGTCAGCGATAACTGCAAGTCGCATGGGCGTCCCCCCGAATGGCTACCGGATTGAGGATCAACGATCCTTCGCGGGCTTTTCCATCCATTTGATGATCAGCATGGCCGGCAATATCCAGAGCAGGCCGGTGAAGAAGAAGTAGGCCAGATGCACGTACCAGGGGGCAGCGCCGAGCAGCAGCGAGGCGAAGGTGACGGCGGCCAGCGCATAGACGACGACGAGGATGATGATCAGGATCGTGCCGATCAGCTTTCTGAGGCGTACGGGCATTTCATATCTTTCACATGGGCAAATGCGCGCGGAGCGGCCGCGACCGCATGCCGCAAAGGTTTCGGCCTTGTTTTGCATGCCGCTCTGGTGCAAATCAACGGCTTTCCTGAAGGTGCGACCGTTTATCCGTCCGGTTGCACCGCCGACAACCCTGCGACACCAGAGGGAACATGATGGCCGGCGTCGAAATGGCGACTGAACAAATGCTTCGACACGAGATCGGCAGGACCGACCGCAACCGCCGGCAGATCCGCGGCTGGCTGGCAGTCGTGCTGTTCACCCTCTTTGCCCTGGTGCTCGTCGGCGGCGCGACGCGGCTTACCGAATCGGGCCTCTCCATCACCGAGTGGAAGCCGATCCATGGCGTGATCCCGCCGCTGACGGTCGCCGAGTGGGAAGAGGAATTCCAGCTTTACCAGCGCATTCCGCAGTATCAGCAGATGAACAGCAGCATGACGGTCGACGAGTTCAAGACGATCTTCTGGTGGGAATGGGCGCACCGTCTGCTTGCCCGCACCATCGGCCTGATCTTCGCGTTGCCGCTTGCCTATTTCTGGTTCACCGGAAAGGTCGAGCGCAAGCTGCGCATGCCGCTGCTCGGTATCCTTGCGCTTGGCGGTTTCCAGGGGTTCATCGGGTGGTGGATGGTTTCATCGGGCCTCGTGGAGCGCACCGAGGTCAGCCAGTACCGGCTTGCGACGCATCTCGTCATCGCCTGTCTGATCTTTGCCGCCTGTATGTGGATCTTCCGCGGGCTGAGCGCGCATTCAAATGACACGGCGCCCACCGACCGTTCGCGCAAGATGGCGGCGATCATCGCCATCTTCAGTCTGTTCCAGATCTATCTCGGCGCGCTCGTCGCCGGTCTCGATGCGGGCTTCAGCTACAACACCTGGCCGCTGATGGATGGCGCGATCATCCCGCAGGACCTGTTCCTGCAGCAGCCCTGGTGGATCAACCTGTTCGAGAACCCGAAGACGGTCCAGTTCGTCCACCGCATTGGCGCCTATGTGCTCTTTGCCTTCGCAGTGATGCACATGATTGCCTCGCTGCGGGCCGCACCCGAAACCACCCATGCGCGCCGCGCCGTGCTCCTGTTCCTGCTCGTCTCGGTGCAGGCGGTGATCGGCATTACCACGCTGGTGCTGCAGGTGCCGGTCGGCTGGGGCGTGGCGCACCAGGGTGGCGCGCTTGTGGTGCTTGGCTTTGCCATCGCCCACTGGCGCGGTTTCTACGGCGAGTACCCGCGGCCGACGGCGATCGAACTACGCGACTGACGCCGGACGAGCTCCGGAAAAAGAAAGACCCCGGCGAGCGGCTCGCCGGGGTCTTTTGTTTTGAGCTCCGTGCTGATCAGGCCGACAGCATCAGGTCCATGTTCTGGACCGCCGCGCCCGAAGCGCCCTTGCCGAGATTGTCGAGCAGGGCGACGAGGTTCACATGGTTGCCGCCAGGGGTGCCGAAGACGAAAAGCTTCATCGTGTCCTTGCCGGCAAGCTCGGTGGCGTCGATGCGGCCGAGCTTTTCACTCTCCTGGAGCGGCACGACCTCGACGATCGACTGGCCGGCATAATGCGCGACGATTGCAGCATGGATCGTCTCCAGCGTCGTGCCGGCGGCGAGGTCTTCGAGATAGAGCGGCACCTGGACGATCATGCCCTGTGCGAACTTGCCGACCGAGGGCGCAAAGACCGGTGCGCGGTCGAGCAGCCCGTGCATCTTCATCTCGGGCACATGCTTGTGCTTGAGCGTCAGGCCGTAGAGGAAGTGCGGTGCGCTGATGTGATCCACATTGGTCTCGTCTTCCATCTGCGCGATCATCTGCTTGCCGCCGCCCGTGTAGCCGGAGACCGCGTTGACCGTCACCGGATAGCCGTCCGGCAGGATGCCGGCCTGGCGCAGCGGCCGGATCACGCCGATCGCGCCGGTCGGATAGCAACCGGGATTGGCGACGCAACGGGCGCTGCGGATCTTCTCCGGTTGCGCCTTGTCCATTTCGGCAAAGCCATAGGCCCAGTCGGGCGCAATGCGATGCGCGGTCGACGTGTCGATGATGCGGACCTTGTTGTTGCCCGAGACCATCGAAACCGCCTCGCGCGAGGCGTCGTCCGGCAGGCAGAGGATGGCGATGTCTGCTTCGTTCAGAAGATCTTCTCGCATCGCGGCGTTGCGTCGTTCCGCTTCCGGAATGGAAAGCAGTTCGAGATCGCTACGGCCGGCCATGCGCGTGCGGATCTGCAGGCCCGTGGTGCCGTGTTCGCCATCGATGAAGATCTTCGGTTTCATGATTTTCCCGTTCTGCCAGACAGTTAGAAGCCGTTCCGGAATCATTCTGGCATAGAATTGAATCAATTTCTCAACGGGCCGGCGGAACGCCGCCAAACCCACCTGTTCCTATATAAGCAGCGGCCAATCCTCGCAACGGCAGCGCTCAGCGAAGCGGCGCACGCTCGGCAAGCTTCTCCGCATGCAGGCCCAGCATATACATCGCGACCGTCGCACCGGCGATTGCGGTGACGTCGGCATGGTCGTAGGCTGGCGCCACTTCGACGACGTCGCTGCCGACCACCGTCAGCGCCCCGAGCTTGCGCAGCACCGAAAGGATCTTGGCGCTCGACGGGCCGCCGGCGACCGGGGTGCCGGTGCCGGGCGCATAGGCCGGGTCGAGGCAGTCGATATCAAAGGTCAGATAGGCCTTGCGCTCGCCAACCTGCCTTATGATCGTCTCGGCGATCTCGGCAGCGCTCATCTCTTCGACGTCGTAGCCATAGAGAATGCGGATGCCGCAATCCTCAGGCGCGCGCGTGCGGATGCCGATCTGGATCGAGGCATCTGTATCGATCAGGCCCTCGCGCGCCGCACGGCCGACAAAGGAGCCATGGTCGATGCGACCGCGTTCATCCGGCCAGGTATCCTGGTGGGCGTCGAACTGTACGAGGGCGAGGGGGCCGTGCAGAGCCGCCTGCGCCTTCAGGATCGGGTAGGTGACGAAGTGGTCGCCGCCGAGCGTCTGCAGATAGGCGCCACTCCTGATGATCTTAGTCGCTTCGCGTTCGATCGTTGCCGGCGTCTTCGAATGATTGCCATAGTCGAGGAGGCAGTCGCCATAGTCGACCGTCGCCATCTCCGCGAAGAGATCGCGGTCGAACGGGTACTGCGGATCGTTGTCGAAGATTGCCGAGGCGCGGCGGATCGCCTCCGGCCCGAAGCGCGCGCCGGGGCGGTTCGAAGTGGCGGCGTCGAAGGGAATGCCCCAGACGACGGCATCGACACCCTTCAACTGCTTCGAATATTTGCGGCGCATGAAGGAGAGAATGCCGGCATGGGTCGGATCGGACGCCGCCGATGTGAGTGAGCGCGCCGTCAGCGCATGATCGATCGTCCTGTTCGCCATATCCCGCCTCTGCCTCGGAGCCGGAAAGCGCGCATCCTCTGCGCGCATCCCGCTCAAACCTGTGGTGGCGGAAGGTTGGACAATCGTTGCCGGCAAGGCAAGGCCCTGCCGGCCGTTTCTTGGGCGATTACGAGGCCTTGGCTTCGTAGGTCGGGGCGAAATCGCCAAGCGCCTTGGCTTCGGTGATGCGCGCGGCGATATCCTCTTCGATGATCGTTTCCAGCTGGGCGAAACTGTCGATCACGTAATAGATCGGCTGGACGATATCGATGCGATAGGGCGTGCGCAGCACGGTCATCAAGTCGAACGGGCGGAACTCGACGCCTGGGGTCCCCATCGCGTTGCGTGTCTCGTTGGGCGAAGACACGATGCCGGCGCCATAGCAGCGGCGGCCCTTCGACGTGTTGATCAGCCCGAACTCGACGGTGAACCAGAAGATCCGGAACATGTGCCAGGAATAGCCCTTGCCTAGCGAAACCGCCTTTTCGCCGAAGCGACGGACGAAGTTGGCGTAGCTCTGGTTGGTCAGTAGCGGGCAGTGACCGAAGACCTCGTGGAAGATGTCGGGTTCTTCGATGTAATCGATATGCTCGCGGCGGCGAATGAAGGTCGCCAGCGGAAACTTGCCTTGGGACAGCAGTTCGTAGAAGTGGGACGGCGGAATGAGGGCGGGAACACCTTCGACACCGAAGCCGGTGGTTTCGGCAAGGCGGCGGTTCACGTCCTTCAACTGCGGCACGTGGTCAGGGCCGAGATCGAGCGTCTTGGCTCCCTCGAGGTATTCGTCGCACGCCTTGTCGGCCAGAAGCTTCATCTGCCGCTGGTACAGCTCGCCCCAGATCGCATCTTCTTCCGGGGTATAGTGATAGGTGCCGTCCGGTTCCGGCAGTTTGGCCGTGTAGCTGCTTTCCTTCGTCATGACGTCTCCTCATTCGTCAGATGAACTCTCCTGTTGCAATTGTATCGCGGATGGAGCGAGTATTTGTTCCACAGTTGCCAGGTGGACGCCTGATCGCGGGAGGAAAATTCGAAATGCCTGCTGATGTGAAAGAAAGTCTTCAGCCCGTGCGAAAGCTGCTGCGGCTCATTCAGGCCGATAGCGGCCAGTCGCTCTCCGATCTCGCGGAGAAAGCCGGCATGTCGCAAAGCTCGGCCTGGCGGCGGCTGCAGGAACTGGAGACGGATGGCGTCATTCGCAAGCGCGTGGCGCTGCTCGATCCGGCAAAGCTCGACCTGAAACTCTGCATCATCGCCCATGTGACGCTCGAAGATCATCACGACGAGGCGATTGCCGCCTTTTCCGCCGTCGTGCGCGACCGGCCGGAGATCATGGAGTGCTACGCTCTATCTGGCACATTCGACTACATGCTGAAGATCCGCGCCAATGACGTCGAAAGCTACGATACCTTCATGACGCGCTATCTGATGCGCAATCCCCATGTGCGCACCGTGGTGTCGAGCTTCGTCCTGCGCGAACTCAAGTCGACGACGGAGTTGCCGATTTAGCCCGCTTGCCGGCGGCGACCGTGCGCAGCCGCAGAACTAGGGGCGTTCGAAACCGTATTGGCGCCGATCTTGCCCACACGAACCTGATAATCCTCGTACCAGCGCTCGCGGCCGAGGCGCTGGGCCGTCAGGTGGCGGACATTGTTTTTCCAGGCCGCGATGCTCTCCTCATCCGCCCAGTAGGAATTGGTTAGGCCGAAGCCGTCGGCGCCGCGCACGCTTTCGAGACCGAGAAAACCCGGCTGCTCGCGCGCAAGTCGCTCCATTTCGTCTCCCATGTTGTCGTAGCCGTGGTCGCCTGCCGTGCGCCGCGAGGCGAACGTGACGATGTAATAGGGCGGCTCTGGGGTCTTGGCGACGGGGGAGCTTGTCATGCTGTGCCTCGAGGGGTCGACGTTGCGGGAAACGGTGCGGCGGATGATAACAAAAAAAGGCGGAGCAAAGCCCCGCCTTTCCAAGTGTCGCAGTTGAAGCGATTAACGCTTCGAGAACTGGAACGAACGACGTGCCTTCGCACGGCCGTACTTCTTACGCTCGACCACGCGGCTGTCGCGGGTGAGGAAGCCACCGCGCTTCAGGACCGAGCGCAGGCCCGGTTCGAAGTAGGTGAGTGCCTTGGAGATGCCGTGACGAACGGCACCGGCCTGGCCGGAAAGACCACCGCCAGCAACGGTCGCGTCGATGTCGAACTGGCCGTCACGGGCAGCAGCGACGATCGGCTGCTGCAGGATCATCTGCAGAACCGGACGGGCGAAGTAAGCCGCGTAGGGCTTGCCGTTGATGGTGATCTTGCCGGTGCCCGGCTTGACCCATACGCGGGCGACAGCGTCCTTACGCTTGCCGGTCGCGTAGGAGCGACCCTGGGCGTCGACCTTCTTGACGTGAACCGGAGCAGCCGGTTCCGCGGTCGTGGCGATTTCCTTGAGAGCGGAAAGGTCAGCCATTATCAGGCGCTCCTTGTGTTCTTGCTGTTCAGCTTGGCGACGTCGAGGACGGCCGGCTGCTGTGCTTCATGCGGGTGGTTGGCGCCTGCGTATACGCGCAGGTTCTTCATCTGGCGACGGCCAAGCGGACCGCGCGGAACCATGCGCTCGACGGCCTTCTCGATGACGCGCTCCGGAAAGCGGCCTTCGATGATCTGGCGCGCGGTGCGCTCCTTGATGCCGCCGGGGTAGCCGGTGTGCCAGTAGTACTTCTTGTCGGTGTACTTCTTGCCCGTCAGAACTGCCTTCTCGGCGTTGATGACGATGACGTTGTCGCCGTCGTCAACATGCGGGGTGAAGGTAGCTTTGTGCTTGCCGCGCAGGCGGTTTGCGATGAGGGAAGCGAGGCGACCAACAACGAGGCCTTCGGCGTCGATGATGATCCACTTCTTCTCCACCTCTGCAGGCTTCTGAACGAAGGTTGCCATATCAAAAATCTTTCTTTGGACCCGAGCGGCGAACCGCTGGGCGTTTCTTGTTGCTTGGTTTTGTCCAGTTTCCCGGGCAAAAGAGAAAGCGGCCCTCAGAGGACCGCGATCTGCGGCAGCTTATACGCAAGTGCGAAACAAGCGTCAAGAACGCGAAATCTGCGACATGGAAATAAAGATAAGCAAAAACAATATGTTATATGTATGGTATTTTGATACCACAAATTATCGCGGCGGAATCGAATAGGTCGCTGTGGCATGTGCAACGAGGTCGTCGTCGCCAACCTTGACGATCGACGCGTCGAGAACGGCGAGCCGCTTGCCGAGTTTGAGGATGCGGCAGGTGCATTCGAGCGGTTCCGGCTCGGGCTTGCGCAGGAAGTTGATGTTGAGATTGGTGGTGACGGCAAGCGCAACCGGTCCGATATGGGCGATCAATGCGACATAGGCCGAGACGTCCGCGAGCGCGAAAAGCGTAGGGCCGGAAACCGTGCCGCCTGGCCGGATATGCCGTTCGTTCGGATCGAGCCGCATGGTGGCAAAGCCGGGTCCAACAGCCGTGACATGGAAGACCTTGCCGTCGGTATGGACCTGCGGGAAATCCGTGTCGAGAAATCGGTTGAGGTCGTCGACGGTCATGATCGGCTCGATGGTCATGCATTCTATCCTTCAACATGTCTGTCCGTCACCTGAAACCGGCTGGTGGCCGGACGCAAGGCGGAAAATGGTCGTAGGCGGAATGCGTCACCGGGGTGTGCCTGTCGGCTTGCACGGCACGCGTGGCCGGCGTACCACCAACCAAATTCAAGTTTCAGGAGAAGAAGATAGCCGACGTTGTGTCGTTCAAGAAGGAAGAGCCGAACGGCCTGCTGCTGCGTGAACAGTCTGGATCCGTCTTGCGGTTGACGCTCAACAACCCGCCGGCCAACGTGCTGTCGATCGCCATGATGGAGGCGCTGCACGCCGAGTTCGATGCGGTCGCCACCTCCAAGGACATCAGGGTCGTCGTGCTCGCCGCCACGGGCAAGCTGTTTTCCGCCGGTCACGATCTGAAAGAAATGACTGCGCACCGCGAAGACGACGACCGGGGCAGGGCCTTCTTCGAACGGACGATCCGCCTCTGCGGCGATCTCATGCTGAAAATCACCCGGCTGCCGCAGGCCGTCATCGCCGAGATCGATGGTTTGGCAACGGCAGCTGGCTGCCAGCTCGTCGCAAGCTGTGACCTCGCGATCTGCACCGACAGCTCCACCTTCTGCACGCCCGGTGTCAATATCGGCCTCTTCTGCTCGACGCCGATGGTCGCGCTCACGCGTGCGGCACATCGCAAGCAGGCGATGGAAATGCTGCTCACCGGCGAGACCATCGACGCTTCGACCGCCAAGGATTTCGGTCTCGTCAACCGCATCGTACCGCAGCAGTACCTGCGCCAGGTGGTCGACAAATACGCAGCAGTCATTGCCTCGAAGTCGCCACAGGCGCTGAAGATCGGCAAGGAGGCCTTCTATCGCCAGGCGGAGATGGACCTGCCAGAGGCCTACGATTATGCCGTCGGCGTCATGGTCGAGAACATGCTCGCGCGTGATGCCGAGGACGGTATCGGCGCATTCCTCGGCAAGCGCATGCCGGAATGGAAGGAAGACTGACGCTCAGGCAAGCTTCAGGAGCAGGGCGCCGAGCGCGATGACGCAGGCCGCTGCGATGCGCCAGACGCTGACCGGTTCCTTGAGGAACACGACCGAGATCACCACGGCAAAGAGGATCGAGGTCTCGCGGAGTGCCGCGACGGTTGCAACCGGCGCCTTGGTCATCGCCCAGAGCGCCAGGCCATAGGCGCCGATCGAGCCGGCGCCGCCGATGAGGCCCCGCCACCAGTTCTTGTAGACGTGGCGGGCGACCGGCTTGATGCCGCGCCGGGCAAAGGCCCAGGTGAAAAGCAGAACCGGCGGCAGCAGCGCCATCCACAGCGTGTAGGAGATCGCATTGCCCGAGACGCGCGCGCCGATGCCGTCGACAAAGGTGTAACTTGCGATGACGCAGGCATTGAGCAGCGCAAGCACGATCGCGTTCTTGCCGCCCTTGCGCGACTCGAAGGCGAGCGTCAGTACCCCGGCAGAGATCGTTAGGATACCGATCATCGTTCCGAAGGTGAGCTTTTCGCCGATCAACGCCCCACTGGTCATCGCGACGATCAACGGCGCCGCTCCGCGCATCAGCGGATAGACAAGGCCGATGTCGCCGGCGCGATAGGATGCGGCGACGAGCTGGAAATAGGCGAACTGGAACAGTGCCGAAACCAGGATGTATGGCCACGCTTCCGGTTTGGGCAACGGCATGAACGGCAGGAAGGGGATGGCGACGGCTGCGGCCCCGAGCGCGATCATCGCAGCGTCGAGCGACTTTTCCGTTCCCGCCTTGACCAACGCATTCCAGGTCGCGTGCAACAACGCCCCGAACAGGACGAGCGCAATGACATCAAGCGGCAAGATTGAAACCTCGGAAACGGTGTAGCGGGCGTTGAGACGCTTGTCGCGCCGCACGGGCGCAAAAGCAACCGGAAAGTCTTGCGGAAGCGGCAAACTTTGGCGGGGGACGAGCGGGCCGCACGGTTGACTTGGCCGGCCTCGCCATCATTATACGACCGTTTAACACGAACGGATCCGAAGCTGCAGATGAACCACGACGCTTACCCGGACTATTATCTCGCAGACATCCTGCGCGAGACCAAGACGATCGCCCTTGTCGGCGCTTCGCCCAATCCTGAGCGTCCGAGCCATCGGGTCATGGCGTTTCTGCTGCGCAAGGGCTATCGGGTGGTCCCGATCAATCCCGGGCATGTCGGCAAGAGCATCCAGGGCCAGGCCGTGGTCGGCCGGCTCGCCGATATCAAGGAGCCGATCGATATGGTCGACGTCTTCCGCGCTGCCGACGCCCTGCCGGCGCTCGTCGACGAGATTCTCGCGTTGGAGACGCTGCCGAAGGCGATCTGGGGCCAGCTCTCCGTGCGCCATGACGGCGCTGCGGCGAAAGCGGAAGCCGCCGGCATCAAGGTGGTCATGGACCGCTGTCCGGCGATCGAGTACCCACGCCTGATCGGCTGATCTCGGGCGGCACATCGCCGGCGGACCATACAACCGTCAGTTCTTGAAAAATCCTCTTTGACCGCATGCGAAGGCTCTGGAATAGTGCCGCGGCTTGCGCGTGCAACTGCGCAGGTTCGATAGCGGTTCACGCGTAGATTCAAGGTGATAGAGCGTCTCCGGCGCGCCGGTTGGCGGCCGCGCTCTGGTCACGGGAGGGACGAAATGACGAAAGACAATCCTGGTTTCAACACGCTCGCAATCCATGCGGGGGCGCAACCTGACCCAACCACGGGTGCACGGGCAACGCCGATCTACCAGACGACGAGCTTCGTCTTCAACGACACCGACCATGCGGCGGCACTCTTCGGTCTCCAGCAGTTCGGCAACATCTATACCCGCATCATGAACCCGACGCAGGCAGTGCTCGAAGAGCGTATTGCCGCGCTCGAAGGCGGCACGGCGGCGCTCGCCGTCGCCTCCGGCCACGCCGCACAGCTCCTCGTCTTCCACACGATCATGAGCCCGGGCGACAATTTCATTGCCGCCAACCGTCTTTATGGTGGCTCGGTCAACCAGTTCGGCCACGCCTTCAAGTCCTTCGACTGGCAGGTCCGCTGGGCCGACCCTGCCGATCCGGCTTCCTTTGAGGCGAAGATCGATCGGCGCACCAAGGCGATCTTCATCGAGAGCCTCGCCAATCCCGGCGGCACCTTCGTTGATATTGCCGCCATCGCCGAGGTTGCGCGCAAGCACGACTTGCCGCTGATCGTCGACAACACCATGGCCACACCTTACCTGTTGCGGCCGCTGGAGCATGGCGCCGATATCGTCGTGCATTCGCTGACGAAGTTCATCGGCGGCCACGGCAACTCCATGGGCGGCGTCATCGTCGATGGCGGTACCTTCGACTGGTCGAAGTCCGGCAAGTATCCGATGCTGTCCGAACCGCGTCCGGAGTATGCCGGCGTCGTGCTGCATCAGACCTTCGGTAACATCGCCTTCGCCATCGCCGCGCGCGTCCTCGGCCTGCGCGACTTCGGTCCGGCGATCTCGCCGTTCAATGCCTTCATGCTGGTGACCGGCTCTGAAACGCTGCCGCTGCGCATGCAGCGCCATTGCGACAACGCACTTGCGGTCGCCAAGTGGCTGAAGACGCACGACAAGATTTCCTGGGTCAACTATGCCGGGCTGGAGGACGACCCGAACCACGCCCTGCAGCAGCGCTATTCGCCGAAGGGCGCCGGTGCCGTCTTCACCTTCGGGCTCAAGGGTGGCTACGAGGCGGGCAAGCGTTTCGTCGAGGGGCTGGAAATGTTCTCGCACCTCGCCAATATCGGCGACACGCGCTCGCTCGTCATTCACCCAGCCTCGACCACGCACCGCCAGCTGACGCCCGAGCAGCAGGTGGCGGCCGGTGCCGGCCCTGACGTCGTGCGCCTGTCGGTCGGCATTGAGGATGTCTCGGACATCATCGCCGATCTCGAACAGTCGTTGGCAAAGCTTTGAAACACTAGCCGCGAAGGGCGCGTCAGCGCGCTCTTCGCAAAGGTGCCAAGATGACGAATATGCAGAAGTTTGACTTGTCCACCGTCGAGGCGGAAATCGGTACGCCGGCGGCCGACCGGCTCATCTCAGGCGCGCCGCAGTTCAAGACCTGGAACCTTGAGGAGGCCGAAGGCGGTCTCTATGCCGGGGTCTGGGAATCGACGCCCGGCAAGTGGCGGATCGTCTACGAGGAGTGGGAATACTTCCACATCCTCTCAGGCTATTCGATCGTCACGCAGGATGGCGGCGAAGCGGCGTATCTGCGCGCCGGCGACAGCATGATCCTGCGGCCCGGCTTTGAGGGCACCTGGGAGGTCGTGGAGACGACCCGCAAGGACTATGTCATCCGTCTGTGATCGCCGGGGCACCGGAGATCAGTCTTCGGTGCTCGTCACCAGACGAGGTCGAGGCGTTCCAGGCCGTGAAAATGGAACGCGTCCTTAACCTCGGGCTCGTTCTTCAGCCGCATGTTCGGCAGGCGCTGAAACAGGATAGGCAGCGCCAGATTGAGCTCCAGCCGGGCAAGCGGCGCGCCGATACAGAAATGCAGGCCCGCTCCGAAAGAGACATTGGCGCCTTCGTCGCGCGTCGGCCGGAACGCGTTCGGTCCGGTGAACTTCTTCGGGTCCACATTCGCCGCTCCGAGCAGCAGGCCGATCTTGTCGCCCTTTCGCAGAGTGACGCCTTCATCGAGTTCGATATCCGAGAGCGCATAACGCTGGAAAATATGCAGCGGTGCCGCAAAGCGCAGACACTCCTCCACCGTCAGCGCGGTTGCCGTCTCCGTAGCAAACAGGTCTTTCGCCGAAAGCCCGGATTGCAGGATTGTCTTCACCGCGTTGCCGATCTGGTGCACGGTCGCCTCGTGACCTGCATTGAGGAGGAGGGCGGTGGTCGAGACCAGCTCCGCCTCCGACAGCCGCTCGCCATCCTTTTCCGAGGTAATCATGTGCGTCAGCAGGTCGTCTGCGGGGGTGCGGCTCTTCTCGGCGATGATGCCGCGCAGATAGTAGGCAAAATCTGCGGAGGCTTGGTTAGCGTCGAGTTCGGTCTCGTAGCTCGGGTTGAAGACATACATCCGGACCATGCGATGCGACCAGTCGAGCAGATCGGGCGCCGCTTCGACGGGAATGCCGAGCATGCGGGCGATGATGGTCACGGGAAGCGTTTCGGCAAAGCTTTTCAGCAGTTCGACCTCGCCGTCATCGGCAAAGCCGTCGATGAGGGCATGCGACAGTTGCTCGATGTCCGGCCGCAGCTGTTCGATCTGCCGCGAGACGAAGGCCCGGTTGACGAGCGTGCGCAGCCGCGTGTGCGCCGGTGGTTCGAGTTCCAGCAGCGAATGCTCTTCGAGCGCGTCGAAATTCTTCAGATGCGGCTTCGGCAGCGGCAGGCCGAGTTCGTCGCGTGTCGCCACATGCAGTATCTGCCGGCCGAAGCGTCGGTCGCGCAAAAGCGCGTTCACCAGGTCGTAGCCGGCGAAATACCATTGCTGACGTTCCTCCCAGAAGAAGGCCGGGCACTGCGCATGGATCTCGGCATAGGCTGCGAGCGGATCACGGTAGAAGGCTGGATCGCGCGCGTTGATGGAAACGCGCCTCAGCGTGCGGTCGATGGAAATGGCAGGCATGGCAGCGGCTCTTCGCGGACTTCAATGGTCCCTATGTCTAAGGGAACCGCGGTTCGGCCGGCAAGGGCGGATATCGGCAGCCGCGGCCATCGGGGCGTTGACAGCACGTGCCATGGCGGCCAATCTCTGCTGGCTGCGTAGGGCGCATCGGCAGAGGGCTGAAAGGGCAACGCCCGCCTACGGAACACAGACCGTAGTTGCGCCCATGCCAAACCTTGAAAACCTGAAGAAGCAGGCGAAGCAATACCTCAGATGGCATCGCGACCAATACTATCCGGTCGCAGCCGAGATCAGGGCTGCCTTGCCGCGCTTCCGCGATCTTGACGACGAGACCATTCTCAAGTCGGAGTTCAAGCTCGCCGACGCGCAGGAACTGATCGCGCGTCAATCGGGGTTCGACAGTTGGCAGGCGCTCAAATCAGGAGCCCTGACAATGACCATGCAATCCAAACCCGCCACACCGCAGCCGGTGCTGCAATCGACAGCCGCGCAGTTGTTCGTTGCCGATATCAGCGCCGCGTGCGACTTCTTCACCGAGAAGCTCGGCTTTGCGGTCGATTTCGTCTACGGCGATCCGCCCTTCTACGGGCAGGTGATCCGGGACAATGCTCGGCTCGCTCTGCGTCTCGTCTGCGAACCCGTCTTCGTCGGCGACATCCGGGAGCGCGAGCACCTGCTTTCCGCCTCCATCGCCCTCGATACCGCCAATGACATCAAGCAATTGTTCCTGAGCTACCAGTCGGCCGGGGTCTTTTTTCACCAAACGTTGCGCACGGAACCCTGGGGCGCACGGACGTTTATCGTGCTCGATCCCGACGGAAATCTGATCCTGTTTGCAGGGCCGGCCGATTGAACGAAAGCGCGGGAAGGGGCGCCGGTAGCGCGCGTTTGTTGCCGGCGTCCGTATCTCCAGGCGTGCTATCCGCGGGGAACAAACTTCCGCTTTCCTCCCTTTTTCTGTGGCACCAGGCGACCTATTTGCGCATGATGCGGCCAGCAAGCAGGGAGCGGCATGGGAAAAAACCAGTCCAGTCTATCGGCGGGGATCGTCGCTGCGATCCGCAAGAGACGCCCCACCGTCGTTCATCGCGAAGCCGCGGTCAGCCGTGGCGATATCGTCATCGCCTCCTACAACATCCACAAATGCGTCGGCACCGACGGGCGCTTCGACCCCGGTCGTACCGCCAATGTCATCGGTGAGTTGGGCGCAGATATCGTCGCGCTTCAGGAGGCCGACCAGCGGTTCGGTGAGCGTGCCGGTCTGCTCGATCTCGAGCATTTGCGCCGCGAGGCACACCTTGTTTCGGTGCCGATTTCCGGCTTTTCGACCAAGGGGCATGGCTGGCACGGCAATGTCCTGCTGCTGCGTGAGGGCGCCGTTTCCGACGTGCGGCAGCTCAAGCTGCCCGGCGTGGAACCGCGCGGTGCGCTGGTCGTCGATCTCGATCTGAAAGTGGGGCCGCTGCGCATCATCGCCGCCCATCTAGGACTTCTGCGGCATTCGCGTGCCCAGCAGGCCGAGGCGATCCTCGAGGCAGCGTCCGACGCGAACGGGCGGCCGACGCTGCTCATCGGCGACCTTAATGAATGGCGGATGGGGCGGCGTTCATCGCTGTCCTTCCTCAGCCCGGTATTCGATCCGTCCCACGCGACGGTCGCCAGTTTTCCCTCACGCTTTCCCCTGTTGCCGCTCGACCGTGTGCTCGGAAACCCGCATAGCCTGGTGACGTCGGTCGCCGTGCACGATTCGCCGTTGGCGCGGATCGCCTCGGATCATCTGCCGGTAAAGGCCTCGATCGACCTGAAGGCGGCGCAGCCGGAACAAAGAGACGGCCGACGGCTCGAAGCCGGGCGTACGGGGGCGGCCTAAAGGCACGGGCGAGTTTTCGATGGGATCCTCTATCCTGTTCACCGTTGCCGCCATCCTCGGACTGGTTGTGGCGACGGTTCTCTATGTCTACGGCCGGTTCGGCCGCCGCCCGCACGGGCCGCCGTCAAGCGCACTCCCGCTGGCCGATGCCGGCACGGAGCTCGACCGATATGTGGCGCCGCTCGTTGCGGGGCAGGCGGGTGCCAATGGGGTGGCGCTTGTTTCCGATAATATCGAGGCCCTGGTGGTCAGAGCGCACGCAGCACGGCGCGCCGGACGCAGCCTCGACCTGCAGTACTACTACTGGAAGGGCGACCTGACCGGTCTTCTTCTCGCCCGCGAGATCCTGGCCGCCGCGGACCGTGGCGTGCGCGTCCGGCTGCTGCTCGACGACATCAATGCGGGCATCCATGACCGAATGTGCATCGCGCTCGACGCCCATCCCCATATCGACGTACGGCTCTTCAATCCGAGCCGGGCGCGCACCGACCGCTTTCGCCGCGGCTTCGAAATGGCGATCCGCGCCTTCAGCGCCACGCGCCGCATGCACAACAAGCTCTGGGTAGCCGACGGCCGCGTTGCGATAGCCGGCGGCCGCAACATCGGAGACGCCTATTTCGATGCCGCCGAGCTCTCCAATTTCCGTGACCTCGATGTCTGGATGGTCGGACCCGTGCTGGAGCAGGCGTCTGCCATGTTCGACCGCTACTGGAACAGCACATCCGTGCTCCCGATCGCGGCGCTGCGCACGCCGCGCAAGCAGTATCTGCCGGCACTGCGCGATTCCGTCGAAGGATTGGCGCGCACGCCGGCAGGCCGGTTCTATCTCGAGCGCGTCGACAAGGCGGTTGAAGAGGCGGAGATCTACCAAGGCACACGGCGGCTTCACTGGAGTTCCGAGATCCGTGTGGCATCCGATCCGCCGGAAAAGGCGCTGATGCAGCGGCGCCAGAACTGGCTGTTGCGCGAACTCTTTCCGCTGATCGAGGCAGCCACGCGGGACTTGCGGATAATCTCGCCCTATTTCATTCCCGGCGTTGCCGGCACGCGGGAACTCGCCGCCATTGTTTCGCGCGGCGCTCGCGTGGCGGTCCTGACCAATTCGCTTGCAGCGACCGACGTTGCCGCCGTTCACGGCGGTTATGTCAAATATCGCCGGAAGCTCATCCGGGCCGGCGTCGCGCTCTTCGAGTTGAAGGAGCAGGGCGATGTCGCCGAGGGACACCGCATGACATTGTTCGGACGCCGCAACGCGAGCCTGCACAGCAAGGCGTTCGTGGTCGATGGCCTGAACGGTTTTGTCGGCTCGATGAACTTCGATCCGCGCTCCGCTTCACTCAACACGGAAATGGGCGTCGTCTTTCAGGATGCGGCACTCGCCGGCGAACTGGCTTCCATGTTCGAGGAGGAAACTTCGCCGTCGATCAGCTACCGGGTCGACATCGAAGGATCGCGTCTTGTCTGGCGTGATCGCGCCAATGGCTCCGAGCGGCTGGTGCGCCACGAGCCGGACGCCAGCCTGGCAAGGCGCATGATCGCCGGGGTAATCCGTGTGCTGCCGATCGAGTCGCAGCTGTGAACAGCGCCCAGGTTCGCGGATTTCCCCTTCGTTTACCGATATCACCGAAGCCTGTGTGCAGAGTTTGCGTCCATGGCCTCAACCGAGGATATCGATGGAAAAATGTTCTATCGCCAACCATGTGTGGAGGACGGCCGAACTTCGAAGCAAAGCGGACCTTCGATTAAGCTTATCGAAGCTTCGCGACTTGAAGTGAAGGGTGTTGACACTCTATGTAGGAGCAGAAGGTAAATCCCGTGATTCCCGGTTCGCAAAGGTTTTGCGAACCCGATTGATGAAGGTTCGATATGAGAAATCCCGTTGATACCGCCCTGGCACTGGTGCCGATGGTTGTTGAACAGACCAACCGCGGTGAACGTTCCTACGATATCTTTTCGCGCCTTCTGAAGGAGCGCATCATCTTCGTGACCGGCCCGGTCGAAGACCAGATGGCAACGCTCGTCTGCGCCCAGCTTCTTTTCCTTGAAGCGGAAAACCCGAAGAAGGAAATCGCGCTCTACATCAATTCGCCGGGCGGCGTCGTCACGTCGGGCATGGCGATCTACGACACGATGCAGTTCATCAAGCCGGCCGTTTCGACGCTCTGCGTCGGTCAGGCCGCCTCGATGGGTTCGCTGCTCCTGGCCGCCGGCCACAAGGACATGCGTTTCGCGACGCCGAACGCGCGCATCATGGTTCACCAGCCCTCGGGCGGTTTCCAGGGCCAGGCCTCGGATATCGAGCGCCACGCCAAGGACATCCTGAAGATGAAGCGCCGCCTCAACGAGGTCTACGTCAAGCACTGCGGACGGACCTATGAAGAGGTTGAGCAGACGCTCGATCGCGATCATTTCATGAATGCGGACGAAGCTCTGAGCTGGGGCCTTGTCGACAAGGTTCTGACCTCGCGCGAAGAGATCGAGGGCGGCGAGCAGGCCTGATAACGCGCATTTGTGTCGGGATAGATGTAATTGTGACACAATTGTAATGGCTCAAGGGCTTTATCGACAGGGTAAAGCCGGTAATATGAACCATTAATGCTATGTTGGAATCTGTCAGCGTAGTGTTCGTTCGGAGTTGGGAGAGTCGTTGCGACTGCGTCGGGCGTTTACGCCTGGGGCGGTGAGTACTCCCGGAAGCCCTGTTTGAGGTTGAGGCTCAGGGCAAATTGAGTGGTCCGCGATACTTATCTTGAAAGTGTCCGGCGTGCTGGAAGGAAGTGGAAATGAGCAAGGTCAGCGGAAGCAACGGCGGTGACTCGAAGAATACACTTTATTGTTCGTTCTGCGGCAAGAGCCAGCACGAAGTCCGAAAACTGATTGCCGGACCGACCGTGTTCATCTGCGATGAATGCGTCGAACTGTGCATGGATATCATCCGCGAAGAGAACAAGACCTCGATGGTCAAGTCCCGCGACGGTGTTCCGACCCCTCAGGAAATCATCAAGGTTCTGGACGAATACGTCATCGGCCAGCAGCAGGCGAAGCGCATCCTGTCGGTCGCCGTTCACAACCATTACAAGCGCCTGGCGCACGCCGCCAAGGGAAGCGACGTCGAGCTTGCGAAGTCGAACATCATGCTGGTCGGCCCGACCGGCTGCGGCAAGACCTATCTCGCCCAGACGCTCGCCCGCATCATCGACGTGCCGTTCACCATGGCCGACGCAACGACGCTGACCGAAGCCGGTTATGTCGGTGAAGACGTCGAGAACATTATCCTGAAGCTGCTTCAGGCTGCCGACTACAACGTCGAGCGCGCCCAGCGCGGCATCGTCTACATCGACGAAGTCGACAAGATTTCGCGCAAGTCCGACAACCCGTCGATAACCCGCGACGTATCGGGCGAGGGCGTGCAGCAGGCGCTTCTGAAGATCATGGAAGGCACGGTTGCCTCGGTACCGCCGCAGGGCGGCCGCAAGCATCCGCAGCAGGAATTCCTGCAGGTGGATACGACCAACATCCTGTTCATCTGCGGCGGTGCCTTCGCCGGCCTCGACAAGATCATCTCCGCCCGTGGCGAGAAGACCTCGATCGGTTTCGGCGCAACGGTCCGCTCGCCGGAGGATCGCCGTGTAGGCGAAGTTCTGCGCGAACTGGAGCCGGAAGATCTCGTCAAGTTCGGCCTGATCCCGGAATTCATCGGTCGTCTGCCGGTTCTGGCGACGCTCGAAGATCTCGATGAAGATGCGCTGATCCAGATCCTGTCCGAACCGAAGAACGCTCTGATCAAGCAGTACCAGCGCCTGTTCGAGATGGAAGACGTCGAACTGACCTTCCACGAGGACGCGCTTCGCGAGATCGCGCGTCGGGCGATCGTGCGCAAGACCGGTGCCCGTGGCCTTCGCTCCATCATGGAGAAGATCCTGCTCGACACCATGTTCGAGCTGCCGACGCTCGAAGGCGTGCGCGAAGTGGTCATCTCGGACGAGGTGGTCAAGGGCGCTGCTCGGCCGCTCTACATCTACTCGGAACGGTCGGACGAAAAGACCAACGTTTCGGCCTGAGCGTCCTGAATTATCCTTTGAGAAGCCCGCCTCGTGCGGGCTTTTTCATGTCTGCTTCATGTGTTCACACTTAGCTGTTGAGACACCTGCGCCGGGGCGCAGATTTCACAATTCGATTGTTGCTAAAGTGCCGCAAACAACGCAATGATGTGACGATTCAATGAAGGACCTTAATGGTTGCGGTCCATGAGCTTGTAGTCCGTCGCAAGGTCCGCAACAGCATTGATGCGTAGTCAGAAGGACCCGGCCACTGTTTGTGGATGTCTGCGTCGAGCCTTGAAATGGACGCGGTCGCACTCCACTTTCATGTGGAAAATATGACAGCCGGGAGTGCCTTTAGGGCTCCCGGATACGGGCCCGAAATCGGGACGGAAAGGAAATGACATGACGAACAAAACGTCACCGGCGACTGAAAGCGCGACCTACCCGGTCCTGCCGCTCCGCGACATCGTAGTCTTCCCGCATATGATCGTGCCGCTTTTCGTCGGCCGCGAAAAATCGATCCGTGCGCTTGAGGAAGTCATGGGCACCGACAAGCAGATCATGCTTGCCACCCAGATCAACGCCACCGACGACGATCCGGAACCGTCCGCGATCTACGAAGTCGGCACAATCGCCAACGTTCTGCAACTGCTGAAGCTGCCCGACGGCACCGTCAAGGTACTGGTCGAGGGCCGCGCGCGCGCCAAAATCGACGGCTACACGCCGCGCGAGGAATTCTATGAGGCTGCGGCGCATAGCCTGAGCGAGCCGGAGGAAGATCCGGTCGAGATCGAGGCGCTCAGCCGCTCGGTCGTCTCCGAATTCGAAAGCTACGTAAAGCTCAACAAGAAAATCTCTCCCGAGGTCGTCGGCGTTGCCAGCCAGATCGAGGACTATTCGAAGCTGGCCGACACGGTTGCTTCGCACCTGTCGATCAAGATCGTCGAAAAGCAGGAAATGCTGGAGACCACCAGCGTGAAGATGCGCCTGGAAAAGGCGCTCGGCTTCATGGAAGGCGAGATCTCCGTCCTGCAGGTGGAAAAGCGCATCCGCTCGCGCGTCAAGCGCCAGATGGAGAAGACCCAGCGCGAGTACTACCTCAACGAACAGATGAAGGCGATCCAGAAGGAACTCGGCGACGGCGAAGACGGCCGCGACGAGATGGCCGAGCTCGAAGAGCGTATCGCCAAGACCAAGCTTTCCAAGGAAGCGCGCGAAAAGGCTGATGCAGAGCTGAAGAAGCTGCGCCAGATGAGCCCGATGTCGGCGGAAGCCACCGTCGTTCGCAACTACCTGGATTGGCTGCTCGGCCTGCCCTGGGGCAAGAAGTCGAAGATCAAGACCGACCTGAACCATGCCGAGGAAGTGCTCAACGTCGATCATTTCGGCCTCGACAAGGTCAAGGAGCGCATCGTCGAGTATCTCGCCGTGCAGGCGCGTTCGACCAAGATCAAGGGCCCCATCCTGTGCCTCGTCGGCCCTCCGGGCGTCGGCAAGACCTCGCTCGCCAAGTCGATCGCCAAGGCGACCGGCCGCGAATATGTGCGCATGGCGCTGGGCGGCGTTCGTGACGAAGCCGAGATCCGTGGCCACCGCCGCACCTATATCGGCTCGATGCCGGGCAAGGTCGTTCAGTCGATGAAGAAGGCGAAGCGGTCCAATCCGCTGTTCCTGCTCGACGAAATCGACAAGATGGGCCAGGACTTCCGCGGCGATCCGTCGTCGGCGCTGCTCGAGGTGCTGGATCCGGAACAGAACTCGACCTTCATGGACCACTACCTGGAGGTCGAATACGACCTGTCCAACGTGATGTTCATCACCACCGCCAACACGCTGAATATCCCGGCGCCGTTGATGGACCGCATGGAAGTGATCCGCATCGCCGGCTACACGGAAGAGGAAAAGCTGGAAATCGCCAAGCGGCATCTGCTGCCGAAGGCGATCCGCGACCACGCGCTGCAGCCGAAGGAATTCTCGGTCACAGACGGCGCGCTGATGGCGGTCATCCAGACCTACACCCGCGAAGCCGGTGTGCGTAACTTCGAACGCGAGTTGATGAAGCTCGCCCGCAAGGCCGTGACCGAGATCATCAAGGGCAAGGCCAAGAAGGTCGAAGTGAACGCTGCCAACATCAACGACTATCTGGGCGTTCCGCGCTTCCGCCACGGCGAAGCCGAACGTGACGATCAGATCGGTGTTGTCACCGGTCTCGCATGGACTGAGGTCGGCGGCGAGCTTCTGACGATCGAAGGCGTCATGATGCCCGGCAAGGGCCGCATGACCGTCACCGGCAACCTGCGCGACGTGATGAAGGAATCGATTTCCGCGGCGGCTTCTTATGTCCGCTCGCGCGCAATCGACTTCGGCATCGAACCGCCGCTGTTCGACAAGCGTGACATCCACGTGCACGTACCGGAAGGTGCGACGCCGAAGGATGGCCCTTCGGCCGGCGTCGCCATGGCAACCACGATCGTGTCGATCATGACCGGCATCCCGATCTCCAAGGATGTTGCAATGACAGGCGAGATCACGCTGCGCGGCCGCGTGCTGCCGATCGGCGGTCTGAAAGAGAAGCTCCTGGCAGCGCTGCGGGGCGGCATCAAGAAGGTGCTGATCCCGGAAGAGAACGCCAAGGATCTCGCCGAGATCCCGGACAACGTGAAGAACGCGCTCGAAATCATCCCGGTTTCGCGGGTGGGCGAAGTGCTCGAACACGCTCTGGTGCGCATGCCGGAACCGATCGATTGGGACCCGGCAAACGAGCCGGCAACCGTAGCACCGGTTGATTCGCAGGACGAAGCAGGCTCCTCCGTCGCCCACTGACGGGGGCTTGAAAATGGGTGCAGCCGGCTCGCGCGGCGCTCATTTTGCAGAAAAATTGGGAAGACCGGCCATTGGCCGGTCTTTTTTGTTGTAAAAGCGCCCTGCAAGCCTTGCATTCCAAGGGATTAGGCGCAATTGGGAAAGGCAAGACGCGGGCGAAGCGCAAGCCGCCGCGCCTTAAAACACAGTCGTTTCGAACCAATCTGAAAGGGGTGGAAACATGAACAAAAATGAGCTCGTGTCTGCCGTTGCTGAGAAGGCCGGACTTTCCAAGACCGACGCATCTTCTGCAGTTGATGCAGTTTTCGAGACCATCCAGGCTGAGCTGAAGAACGGCGGCGACATTCGCCTGGTCGGCTTCGGCAACTTCTCGGTTTCGCGCCGCGAAGCCTCGAAGGGCCGTAACCCGTCCACGGGTGCGGAAGTTGACATCCCGGCACGCAACGTGCCGAAGTTCACGGCCGGCAAGGGCCTGAAGGATGCCGTCAACGGCTGATGAGATTTGCTTGGCGGCCGGACACGAGGCCGGCAGTCCAGGTATTCGAGGGTTCGGCGCAAGCCGGACCCTTTCGCATTTTGGGGGCAGCCCTTGCGGGTGTCCGTCATTTGCTCTAGGGCTTGCCCATTCTCAGGGCGGGGTGAAAGTCCCCACCGGCGGTAAGGGCATGACAGCGCGGCGTCTTGGAGACGCGCGAAGGTGGCCCAAGCCCGCGAGCGCCTTTCCTCGATTTTTGGGGAGAGGGTCAGCAGATCCGGTGCAACTCCGGAGCCGACGGTCATAGTCCGGATGAAAGAGAATGGTCGCTGGCACGAAGGGCAGGGATGCCCGGCGTCGTGCCGTGCGCTCATGCGTCCTGATTTGTGTTTGGTCCGCTTTCAGGGTGCATGACATGAATCAGACTTCCCTCGGCTTTTCCTCCTCGCGCGCCATGGCCGGAGCCGGCTTCATGGTGTTGGCCGGGATCGCTTTCGCCGGCCTCAATGTCGTCACCCAATGGCTGACGATGAAGCTCGGTTTTCCAGCCACCGCCATGGCGTTCTGGCAATATGCCTTCGCCTTCCTCTTCTCACTGCCGTTTCTGCGACGCGTCGGGCTGTCGGCCATGCGCACCGACTATCCCTGGCGTCACGTCGCGCGCGTGGTGTTGGCCGCCTTCGGTGTGGGGGCCTGGGTCTCCGGTCTGGCGCACGTGCCGATCTGGCAGGCGATCGCGCTGGTCATGACCTCGCCGTTCTTCATCATCCTCGGCGCCCGCCTGTTTCTCGGCGAACGCGTCGGCGCGGCGCGTTGGGCCGCGACCGCGGTCGGTTTCGCCGGGGCGATGATCATTCTCGAACCGTGGTCGGACAGCTTCAGCTGGGCCGCCCTTTTGCCGATCCTATCGGCGCTGTTGTGGGGCGCTTCGTCGCTCATCACCAAGAGCCTCACAAGTATCGAGCGCCCCGAAACGATCACCGTATGGCTGCTTGTGCTTCTGACGCCGATCAACGGCGCCATCGCGCTTTCGGCCGGCTTCACCATGCCGGATGGGACAGCACTCGGCTTCCTGCTTCTCGCCGGGATACTGACCGTAGTCGCACAATATCTGCTGACGCTCGCCTATACTGTTGCCGACGCTGCCTACGTGCAGCCCTTCGACGATCTGAAGCTGCCGCTTAACGTCTTTGCGGGCTGGCTGGTCTTCGGTTACGCGCCGACAGGATATCTTTGGGTCGGCGCAGTGCTGATCCTTGGCGCCTCGCTGTTCATCATGCGCAACGAGATGCGGCGCGAGCGCGCCGCGCCTGCAACCGGAACGGTGTAAAACCCAAGCGTTGTCATTCGGCTGTCATCGGCATCGCGCAGAACCCCCATGTTTTCAGTGTTCGCACATGGGGGATTTCATGACCATCACTTCGCGCGTGACCGCGCTTGCGGCCGTTCTTCTTGCATCCGCAGCATTTCCTGCGGCGGCCGAGCCCGTCTTCAACCGCATTGCATCCTTTGCTGTTGCCGATAACCTGCCGGAAGGCGATGCGCGCAAGGCGCCGACATCTGCCGAAATCATCACGGCCAGCGAAGACGGCAACACGCTTGTCTATTCCGACAGCCCCGGCAAGCGCGTCGGCCTGATCGACATCACCGATGCCAAGGCGCCGAAGGCAGCCGGCACGGTCTCTTTTGACGGCGAGCCGACCTCGGTCACCATCGCCGGTGCAAAGGCACTCGTCGCGGTCAACACGCGCGAAAGCTACGTCAAGCCTTCGGGGCTTCTTGCGATCGTCGATCTGGCCTCGAAGAAAGTCGATGCGACCTGCGATCTCGGCGGCCAGCCGGATTCGATCGCCGTCAACAAGGACCGCACGCTGGCGGCCATCGCCATCGAGAACGAGCGCGATGAAGAGCTGAACGACGGCAAGATCCCGCAGATGCCGGCCGGCGACCTCGTCATCTTGTCTTTGAAGGATGGTGTTGCCGATTGCGGTTCGCTGAAGCGCGTGACGCTGACCGGTCTTGCCGAAATCGCCGGTGAAGACCCGGAGCCGGAATTCGTTTCCTTCAACGGCAAGGACGAGATCGCGCTGACGCTGCAGGAGAACAACCACATCGTCATCATCGACGGCAAGACAGGAACGGTGAAGACGCATTTCTCTGCCGGCACGGTCGACCTCAAGAACATCGACACCAAGCGCAACGGCGCGATTGCCTTCAAGGACGAGCAGCCGGGCCGCAAGCGCGAGCCCGACGCGGTGAAGTGGCTCGACGACAACCGCATCGTTGTTGCCAACGAAGGCGACTATGAAGGCGGTTCGCGCGGTTTCACGATCTTCGACACCACCGGCAAGGTGCTCTTCGAATCGGGCGCGAGCTTGGAGCATGCGATTGCCGCCATCGGCCACTATCCGGAGAAGCGCTCTTCGGCCAAGGGCGTTGAGCCCGAGGGCCTGGAAGCGGCGAAGTTCGGTGACGACAACCTGTTCTTCGTTCTGTCCGAGCGTGCCTCGATCGTCGGCGTCTACAAGGATACGGGCGCCGAGCCTGAGCTGCTGCAGCTCCTGCCGTCGGGCATCTCGCCGGAAGGCGCCGTCGCGATCCCCGCGCGCAATCTGTTTGCGACCGCAAACGAAGTCGATCTCGTCGAGGACGGCGGCGCGCGCTCGCACGTGATGATCTATGAGCGTGCCGAGGGCGAAGCGGTCTATCCGCAGATCCGCTCCGCCGAGAAGGATGGCCTGCCGATCGGCTTCGGCGCACTCTCCGGTCTCGCTGCCGTCGCCGACAAGCCCGGCTTCCTGCGCGCCGTCAACGATTCGGTCTACTCGTCGCAGCCCACGATCTTCACCATCGACGCCACCCAGAAGCCGGCGCTGATCACCGAAGCGCTCGCCATCACCCGCGATGGCGCACCGGCGCAGAAGCTCGACATCGAAGGCATCGCCAATGACGGGGAAGGGGGCTTCTGGCTTGCGTCGGAAGGCAACTCCGACAAGCTCTACAGCCACGCGATCTTCCACGTGAACAAGAAGGGCGAGATCAAGAAGGAAATCGCCCTGCCGGAAGCGCTGCGTGCCGGCGAAACCCGCTTTGGCTTCGAAGGCATCACCGTTGTAGGCGAAGGCGACGAGCAGACGCTGTGGATGGCGGTTCAGCGCGAATGGAAGGATGACGAGAAGGGCTTCGTCAAGCTCGTCTCCTACAACCTGAAGAGCGAAGAATGGGGCGCCGTGCGCTACCCACTCGAAAAGGCCGGTGACGGCTGGGTTGGTCTGTCGGAAATTTCCGTCCACGGCGACTATGCCTATGTCATCGAGCGCGACAACCTGATCGGTCAGGCTGCCAAGCTGAAGACGATCTATCGCGTTGCGCTCTCGGAACTGAAGCCAGCTGCCCTTGGCGGTGAACTGCCCGTCGTCAAGAAGGAAGAGGTTCGTGACCTCATTCCGGAACTGAAGGCGCTGAATGGCTACGTCGTCGACAAGGTCGAAGGCTTCACCGTCGATGCCGCCGGCAACGGCTATGTCGTCACCGACAATGACGGCGTCGACGACTCCTCTGGCGAAACCCTGTTCTTCTCCATTGGCGCCATCAACGCGATGTAAGCGTTACCGCCCGGAGAAAACGGGAGAGGCCGGGACATGACGTCCCGGCCTCTTTCTGTTTCGGCACTTGTGATTTGCGACGAGCGAGAACGCTCCTAGCGGGCGATCGCGATCTGCGCTGCCTCTTCGGCCTCATCCTTGCGCTTACGGATCTCGTCCGTCCGGTCGACCAGCTTGCCGACGATATCAAAGAGCGCGTCGAGTTCTTCGTCGTCGAGGGCCGAGAAGATCTCCTCGAGCAGCTGCTTGCGCGGATGCTCTGCGGCTTCCAGTACGACGCGGCCCGTTTCGGTGATCGAGACGATCTTGGCGCGCCGGTCTTCAGGATCGGGCTTGCGCATGACCAGGCGGTCACGCTCCAGGCCGTCGATCGCTTCGGTGACGGTGCGCGGCGCGAAGTTCAGCGCACAGGCGATGTCGGTCGAACGACAGGGGCCGAGCTTGCTGAGGAAGAAGAGGAACTTGCTGCGCGCCAGCGACACGCCTTCCTCGGTCATCGATTCGTTCACCAGCCGGTGAACCCGGTGGTAAAGCTCGAACAGTCTATCGGAAACTTCAAATGTCTTCTTCATGATCGTCGCTGGAATTTCATGAGGTGCCATGTGAAATGGCAGTAACATTAGTGATAGTTATAATTGCCGCATTTGTCGACACAAACCTCCGGCGTTTCACGGTAACTCCATCGCCGACAAAGAAACGGCCGCCATTTCTGGCGGCCGTTTCACTTGATGCGGCAAGAAATTCTCGCGACAGGCGACCGTTTGCGCGTCACACGACTTGCGCGTCGCCTCCGATCGCGATCAGGCGGCCCAGCGCGCGCCGTTGGTCGACTGGGCGTAGCCGTGACCGCCAGCCTCGGCGAGCGTGAAGCGCGCGATCAGTTCGCGCAGACGGCCGGCTTCCTGGGCAAGCGTCGCGCTTGCCGCATTGGCTTCCTCGACCATCGCCGCGTTCTGCTGGGTGACCTGGTCCATCTGGTTGACTGCCGTATTGACCTCGGAGAGCCCGGCGGACTGTTCCTGTGCCGAGACGGCGATCGCGTCCATATGCTGGTTGATCGTGACGATGAAGCCTTCGATCGTGCGCAGAGCCTCGCCGGTTTCGCGCACGAGACGGACGCCGCTTTCGACTTCAACGGCGGAGTTGCGGATCAGATCCTTGATCTCCTTGGCCGCGTTGGCCGAGCGCTGGGCAAGCTCGCGTACTTCCTGGGCGACGACGGCGAAACCCTTACCGGCATCACCGGCACGCGCTGCTTCGACGCCGGCGTTGAGCGCCAGCAGGTTGGTCTGGAAAGCGATCTCGTCGATGACGCCGATGATGTTGGAGATCTGGCTCGACGAATGCTCGATGCGGCCCATCGCATCGACTGCGCCCGACACGATCGCGCCAGACTTGCGGGCACTTTCGTTGGCCTGGCCGGCAACGCTGCGGGCCTCGTGGGTGCGCTTTGACGAATTGCCGACATTGACGGTGATCTGGTCGAGTGCTGCCGCCGTTTCTTCCAGCGACGCTGCCTGCTGCTCGGTCCGGCGCGACAGGTCGTCGGCGCTCTGGCTGACTTCACGGGCACCGCTGTCGATGTTGCCCGATGCTGACGAGACGGCGGCAAGCGTGTCGGCGAGCTGGGCGACAGCCTGGTTCAGGTCGTGACGCAGTTGCTCGAAATCGGGCGAGAAGGGTTCGTTGAGCTGGAAGGCGAGATCGCCCGAAGCAAGGCGGCGCAGGCCGCTCGCAAGACCGGCGGTGGCTTCCTGAAGGCGGCGCTGGGCTGCTGCTTCCGCTTCTTCCGTCACGCGCAGACGCTCGGCTTCCGCCTTGGCGCGCTGTGTCTGGGCGTCGGCTTCGAGATGCTGATTGGCGATCGCCGCCTGGCGGAAGACCTCGACTGCACGGGCCATCTCGCCGATTTCGTCCTTGCGGGCGCCATAGGGGATGCTGCTGTCGGTGTCACCTTCGGCAAGGCGTGCCATCGAGCGGGTGATGATCTGGATCGGGCGAGCGATGCCGCGCACGGCATAGAGGATGGCGCCGAGCACGATGACGGCGGCAAGGGCGATGACGCCGATCTCGATCATGCGGATCTGGTCATGCGTGGCCGAGCTTGCGGCAACGGCGGCATCCGCGCCGGCGAGGTTCAGCGCCCGCATTTCCTTGATCGCCTCGTCGACCTTGCCTTCGGTCTCGCGCATCTCGACCTTGAAGACGCTCTGCGCCTTCATGTTCTCGAGGTTGTTGGAGAGCTTGACCATGCCTTCGGCGACGGAGAGATAGGCCTGATAGGCAGTCCGGACATTGTCGAGCGCCGCCTTGTCGGCATCGGTGACCATCAGGCTCGAATATTCGTCGGCGAGCTTGTTGAAGCCTGCGACGGTCTCACCGATGACCTTTTCCGCTGCCTTCTTTTCAAACGGCGTCAGGGAAATCAGATGGCGGGCAAACGCCATGCGGGTATCGGAAAGCTGCGTTTCGAGCGCGCGTGAAAGCGAGACGCGCGGTAGCCAGGTGGTGGCGATCTCGTTGTTGCGCTCGTTCATCATCTTGATGCCGCCGAGAGATGAAACGGCAAGCGCCGAGACGATAACGGCGACCACGAGGAAAAGGGCAATAAGCGTGTGGGAAATCTTGAGCCGTGACATGGTACCCCCGGAAGGACGGCCGTCCGTAAAACTGTACTTGAATTAAGTCATTCCGGCTCTTGATCGTCATGACGGAGCGGATAGCCGAAGCAGGAATCATTCCGGTGCCTGGACGCGCTTGAAACGCAGCCGGGGCAAACCTATCGAACAAGATGTTACAAAATCCCTAATCGATTAAAGTGAGTATAATCTGATATTTGCAGGTAGCGCCGCGATGTCTTGAACAGACGATGTTAACAAGCGCCGCCAACCGCATTTGTATTAGCGCCGCCTTTACTTCAGCAGGCTGAAATATGCTTGCCGGTAGCCTGCGCATTTCGCAAGTGGATGACGTGTGACGGCTGATTGACGGGCGGTGGCGGGACGGCCATGGTCGGCCATGCCCTTCCGTTTCGTCCATACCGCAGACCTGCATCTCGATTCGCCTCTCCGCAGCCTCGCCCTTAGAAATGCCGACCTCGCAGAGATCGTGCGCGGGGCGTCGCGGCAGGCTATGGTCAAGATCGTCGATCTCTGCATCGCCGAAGAGGCCGATGCCCTGCTGATTGCCGGCGATCTATATGACGGCAGCCAGACGTCGATGAACACGGCCCTGTTTCTCGGGCGGGAACTGCGCCGGCTGGATGAACACGGCATCCGCGTCTTCATCATCCGCGGCAACCACGACGCCCAGTCGCAGGTCACCAATGAACTGACCCTGCCGCCATCCGCCCACGTCTTCAAGGGCAGGGCAAAGGCGGTGGTCGCCAAGACGCTGGCAAGCGGTCGCGACGTCTATGTGCACGGCGTAAGCTTCGCCAGCCCGCATGCGCCCGAAAGCCTGCTTCCGGCCTTCCAGCCGCCGGTGCCCGGCGCGGTGAACATCGGCATGCTGCACACGAGCCTCGCAGGTGCCGCGGGTCACGATCTCTATGCCCCCTGCAGCGTCGCCGATCTCGTTGCCCATGGCTTCGATTACTGGGCACTCGGCCACATCCACCAGCGGCAGGTCCACGCGGCGGAGCCCTTCATCGTCATGCCGGGTATGCCGCAGGGTCGCGACATCAATGAAGTCGGCGTGAAGAGCGTGTCGTTCGTCACGGTCGACGACGACGGCCATGTCAGTCTTGCCGAGCGGGCGATCGGCATCGCCAGCTTCGAACGCCTTCGTGTCGATCTGACGGGCATCACGGAATGGCGCGACATGCTCGATGCCGTCAGGCAGGCGCTTTCGCGCACCTGTGGTGAAGCGGCGGCAGAGAACGTCATCCTGCGTCTGACGCTCGCCGGCGCGACGCCCTTGGCCTGGCGCCTTCGCCGTGACGCGGACCTGTTGCGGGCGGAGATCGACAACATTGCCGCCGGCATCGCCGGCTGCTGGATCGAGAAGGTCGAACTCACCTGCGGCAACGCCCGGACCGAAAAACCGGGCGCCATGCTCGATCCCGTCGAAGAGCTGGCGGCGCTCGTCGAAGCGGACGTCTTGCCGGCGCACGGGTTTCGCCAGGACGTGCTGGCGGCCGTGGAAGACGTCCTGCAACAGCTTCCGCCCGAGCTTCGCCAATCGCTGGCGCCGGACGAAGAGGCGGTCGCGCGGCTGGCGTTTGAAGCCGGTGTGTCGGGAACCGCCGAGGTGCTCGCCCATCTTCATGGCGGTGGCGCCGGCGAGGGTGGCCACTGATGCGGATCAGCGCGCTCGATCTCGTCCGCTACGGCAAGTTTACCGATCGTCGCCTTGACTTCGGCGATGGCGTGCCCGGCACTCCCGACCTCCACATCGTCTACGGCCCGAACGAGGCTGGAAAATCGACTCTGTTTTCCGGTTTTCTCGACCTACTCTTCGGCATCGAGCATTCGAGCCCCTACGGCTTCCTGCACCCTTACCAGACGATGCGCGTGGGCGGCACGATCGAAGCGGCCGGCCGCAGCGATCGGGTCTTCCGCATCAAGAGAAAGACGAATTCACTGGTCGGCCTCGACGACCAGCCCTTGCCCGACAACACGTTTTCCGGAGCGCTCGGCGCGATCGATCGCGACACCTACCAGATGATGTTCTCGCTGGACGACGAGAGCATCGAGAAGGGCGGCGAGGCGATCCTGAAAAGCGAGGGCGAACTCGGGTCACTGCTGTTTTCGGCGAGCTCGGGCCTGCCGGACAGCACGGCGATCCTTGCAGCCCTGCGCGGGCAGGCCGACGGCTTCTACCGGCCACAGGCGCGCAAGCATCAGCTTGCGGAACTGAAAGGCGAGCTTGAGGCCCTGAGGGTCGAACGCAATGCGCTCGATATCAATGCACGCGAATATGCGGCGCTGCGCAAGACGCTGACGCAGGCGCGTGAACGCCACGACGAAGCGATCACGCGTCGAGCCGAGTTGCGGCTGGCGCGGGCCCGCCTGAAAGCCGAGGTCGAAGCGTTGCCCCATTTCGGCAGGCTTCGCGCCCTCCGTGCGGAACTGGCGGGCGCTCCGCCGCTGCCGGTACCGCCAGCGGAGTGGGCGAGTGAACTGCCGGCGCTTCGGCGCCAGGAGGCGGAGACCGAGATCAGGCTACGACAGATCGACAGCGAGATGCAGCATCGCCGCGATGCGCTCGAGGAAATGCCGCTCGACAAGGAAGGCCTCTGCCTGATCGAGCGCCTGACCGCGCTTCAGGAAACCGCGCTTGATGCGCGTTATGTCACCGCGGCGCGCGACATGCCGTCTCGATTGGAGGATCTGGCGCGGACCGGGGCAGAAATTCTTGGCTGCCTGTTGCGGCTCGGCGAACCGGCCGACCGCGATCCCGCGTCGCTTTTACTTGCGGCCGGGACCGGCGCGCAGCTTCAGGATTTGGCGCGCCGGCACTCGGCCCTCGTCGAGCGTGTCGCTTCGGCGCGCCTGGAGCTGCAGAGCGCCGTCGAAGCGGATCGGGACGCTGAAGGCGATTTGCTGCGGCTCGAAGAGCAGGGGGCAGCGGACGTCTCCGGGCTTGCCGAAAAGCTGTCGCTGTTGCGGCGCAGTGACTTCGTCCTGCGCAAGCAGGCGGCGCAACAGGCCATCGACCGGCTGGATGCGGAACTCGCCGACAAGCTCGTGCTGCTGAGGCCCTTTGCCGGAACAGCCGATGATCTTCTCGCGCTCGACGTTCCGTCGCCGGCAACGCTGGAGACCTGGCACAGGGCGGCTGCCAGCCAGGAGGAGCGGCATTTGCGAGTCGTCGACCGCATCGCTGCCGAGCAGGAGTTGCTGGCGGGGGACGAGGCGCGGCTGGCCGGGCTGTCCGCCGTTGGCGGCACGATGGACGATTTCTCGGCCTCAGCACTGCGTCAGCGCCGCAATGAAGCGTGGCGCCAGCACAAGGCGGAGCTTGCTCTGGAAACGGCCACTGCCTTCGAGCAGGTGATGAGCGAAGACGACGAGGTTTCCGCGCGACGCCTTGCGGACACGGCGCAGCTTGCCGACATGCGCGGCTTGTCGCTGTCGATCGCCGAGCGGCGTGCCCGCATCGCGACGCTGCGTCGGCAGGAGGAGCAATTTCTGGCCGACGCGACGACGCAAGCGCAGGTGTTGGCAACAGCCGTCTTGGCCTGCGGCTTACCTAGCGTGATGCGTCTGACGCAACTGGAGCCTTGGCTGACCACACGGCTTGCGGCGCTGGACCTGCGCGCGCATTTGCGCGCGGCGCGCCAGGATTTCGATCGCGCCCATTCCGAGGAGGCCGAAGCGATTGCCAGCTTGCGCGAGGAGCTTGCGGCTATAGATATCGGCGGACGCCTGCCGGAGCGGCTCGACAACCTTCTCCTTGCCGCCGAGCAGGCGGTGTCGCAGGCGCGTGCGCTGGAGGGCGCCCGCAACGCAGCCCGTGAGGCGGCAAAGCGGGCGCGAACGCTTCTGGAAAGCCGGCAGTCGGCGCTCGATCTGGCTGAAGACGCGATGGACGCGTGGCAAGAACAATGGTCGGAACTTCTTGCCAAAAGCTGGCTGGCCGCGCGGAGCGAACCGCTGACGCCAGAGCAGACCGGTCCGATGCTGGCGATCCTGCAGGAGCTCGATAAGCTGACGCAGCGCAAGGCCGACCTCGAATATCGCATCGCCGGCATGCGCAAGGACCAGGTTGAATTCGACCGCGCCATTGCCGAGCTTGCCTGCGGGACGGCCGCTGATGACACACTGACGACCTACATGACGTTGAAGACGCGCGCCGCCGAGGCGCAGCGGCTTTCGGATCGCCGCGCAACCTTCCTCGCCGAAATCGCCCGCCTGGAGGAAGAGCGGCGTGTCGCCTGTGCGAAGCGGGAGCTCCATGTGGCGCGCAGGCGGCAGGTGCTTGAATTCTTCGACTGCGAAACGCTCGATGAGGCCGCGCAGCTATTCGAGGCCGGCCGGGAACAGCAGCGCCTGCGTGAACGCATCGCCGAATCGGAGGCGGATCTTGCCTCCCGCCTTGATGTCGCCGAGAGCACGCAGGCGGAGGCTTTGCTCGCGGAACTCGATGACACGGCGGTGCGGCTGGAGCTGGCACGGCTGGATGCCGCACTCGAACAAAGCGACCGCGACGTCAGTGAACTGCATACGGAGATGCGGGAAAGAGAAAAGGCGCTCGCGGCTGTCGAAGGCGGCGACACGGTCGCAGAACTCGAACAGAAGCGGCGGACGTTGCTGCTCGACATCGAAAACAAGGCGCTTGCCTATCTGCGGCTTCGCGCCGGCGTCATCGCCGCCGAGACCGCGCTCCGGCTTTTCCGCGAGCGGCATCGCAGCGCAATGATGCGGCGCGCGTCGGAGACCTTCAGCCGGATCAGCGGCGGAGAATATTCCGGCCTGTCGGCGCAGTCCGACCGGGGACAGGAGTTCCTGATCGCCAATGCGTCGGCCGGCGGGTCGAAGCTTGCCAAGGATCTCTCCAAGGGCACGCGCTTTCAGCTCTATCTGGCGCTCAGAATCGCCGGCTATCACGAAATCGCAGCCGCGCGCGAATCGCTGCCCTTCATCGCCGACGACATCATGGAGACCTTCGACGACGGCCGCGCCGGCCGCGCCTTCGAGCAGATGGCAGAAATGGCCCGCGTCGGCCAGGTGATCTATCTGACGCACCACGAGCATCTTTGCGAGATCGCCCGTGAGGCCTGTCCGACTGTGACAATCCACAGGTTATGATAGGCTCGCGGGCGAGGTTGGGCCTGTCCGCCGTAGCGCACTTTCGCTGACGACGAGCGCCACACACGAAAATCGGAGGAACGAGATATGGACATCATACCCGGTGGATCGAGACCTTCGATGCGCGCCCCGGCGGAATACTTCACTGGCACGGTACGCCAGGACCCGGTGATCGAGGCCGCAGACCCGGCGCGCGTCCGCGCTGTCAGCGTCACCTTCGAACCCGGCGCTCGGACGGCCTGGCATACGCACCCGCTCGGCCAGACCCTGGTTGTCACCGCCGGCCGTGGTCTCGTGCAAAGCTGGGGTGGCCCTGTGCAAGAGATTCGTATGGGCGATGTCGTCTGGTTCCCGCCGGGCGAAAAGCACTGGCACGGTGCAGCACCCGATACGGCCATGGTGCATCTTGCGATTCAGGAAGCGCTCGACGGCAAGGCTGTGGATTGGCTGGAGCATGTCAGCGACGAGCAGTATCGCGGCGGGTAGCGCCGGTGGGCCTATCGATACGTTGGGATTTGGCGGGTTTGCTGCTCCGGCGAGGCTGACGGTGCGGGTATCGCGATCGAGGCCGTCGAATCCCTGATTCCCGACTGTTGACGGCTGAGCTCTAAAGCCAAAGCAATTCGAAGCGGCAGGCCTATCGCAAACGCGAACAGCAATTTGAGCAGATTTGGTGATTATTTTCTGTGGGAGAAAATGGTGGGCGATGAGAGACTCGAACTCCCGACATCCTCGGTGTAAACGAGGCGCTCTACCAACTGAGCTAATCGCCCTTCCGCGTTTGGACCGGATCAGTCCGCCGCGTCGGTGGCCGTGATCTAGGCGTAACCGAAAAAAACCGCAAGAGCATTTGTATCGTTTTTATGATTTTTTTTGTTGGCGCTTGCGCGACACCCTGAAACTGCGGGCTTCGTGCTTGTGGACAAAATGCGCGGACGGCGCCTCGGTAACGGCGAACGGGGGAGGGAGGGGAGGCAATCCGGAATCAGCCTCCGTGTACGCGCATCGACGAGTGCGTGTTGGGATAGGTGACGGCGGGCCGGTGGCGGCAGGCGCTATTGGTCCATTCCGATTTCGATCCTTTTATCGCCCTGTGGATCAATTTTCACTCCGTCACGGATTTGTCTTCAAACACGCTTGACACCCCAATCCGAACCGCTTAGTTAGCCGCTCATCGAACGGCGCTGCTGCTCGATGCGGGGCGGAAACGCCTCAACCAAGTCAAGATGATGCGGGTGTAGCTCAGTCGGTTAGAGTGCCGGCCTGTCACGCCGGAGGTCGCGGGTTCGAGCCCCGTCACTCGCGCCATTTTTTCTCTGGCTTTTCCTTGTCGTTCTCAACGAGGGCCGATGGTGATACTAATGATCGTTCGCGGTCATCATGCGCGGGTGTAGCTCAGTCGGTTAGAGTGCCGGCCTGTCACGCCGGAGGTCGCGGGTTCGAGCCCCGTCACTCGCGCCATTTCTTCTCTCCGTCCTTCCTGTGAATTGCGCCGGCCCTAGGGCCGGATTGTGCGCTGCGGCAATCTGTCTCGTCTCGCTTTGTTTTACCGTAAAGTTCGCGTCGGCCTGCGAATCCGCGCTTTGTCGGTATCACCCGTCCGATCCTGTGTTGCGAAGCGGTTTAAATGGCCCCTCAAGGCTTGCGCGACGGCGCGGGCTGCGCTAACCACTCCGGCGTTGCAACATATTTTTCGGCCTGCGAGATTTGTTGTTCTGGCGCTCTCCCATGCGCCCTCCCGCAGGCAGGGACGGATAACAATGACTGAACTTCTCGGTTCCTACGTTCCGATCGCGATTTTCATTGGAATCGCATTGGTGATCGGTGTGGCGCTTCTGATTGCTCCCTTCGCCGTCGCCTTCAAGGCTCCTGATTCGGAAAAGCTGTCGGCCTACGAGTGCGGCTTCAATGCGTTCGATGACGCCCGCATGAAGTTCGACATCCGCTTCTATCTCGTGTCGATCCTCTTCATCATCTTCGACCTCGAAGTTGCCTTCCTCTTTCCTTGGGCGGTTTCGTTCCATGAATTGGGCTGGTTCGGCTTCTGGTCAATGATGGTCTTCCTCGGAGTGCTGACGATCGGCTTTATCTATGAATGGAAGAAGGGAGCGCTGGAATGGAACTGACCTCCGGCACCACGCTCGTTGCGCCCAAGCCGAAAGGGATCATCGATCCCTCCACCGGCAAGCCGATTGGCAGCAATGATGCATTCTTCGGCGAGATCAACAATGAGCTCGCCGACAAGGGTTTTCTGGTCACCTCGACCGACGAGCTCATCAATTGGGCCCGTACCGGTTCGCTGATGTGGATGACCTTCGGTCTCGCCTGCTGCGCGGTCGAAATGATGCAGATGTCCATGCCGCGCTACGACGCCGAACGCTTCGGTTTTGCGCCGCGCGCCTCGCCGCGCCAGTCCGACGTCATGATCGTCGCTGGCACGCTGACCAACAAGATGGCGCCTGCGCTCCGCAAGGTCTATGACCAGATGCCGGAGCCGCGTTACGTCATCTCGATGGGTTCGTGCGCCAATGGCGGCGGCTACTACCACTATTCCTATTCGGTTGTTCGCGGTTGCGACCGCGTCGTTCCCGTCGACATCTACGTGCCAGGCTGTCCTCCCACGGCAGAAGCGCTGCTTTATGGCGTGCTCCTGCTGCAGAAGAAGATCCGCCGGACCGGCACGATCGAGCGCTAAGGGCAGGGGGTCTTTGATATGAGTGAAGCCCTGAATGAGCTTGCGTCCTACCTGCGCGAAACGCGCGGTGCGCTGATCTCCGACGCATCGCTGGCCTATGGCGAGCTGACGCTGACGACGACGTCGGCGAACCTGATCGCGCTGCTTACGTTCCTTCGTGACGATGTGCAGTGCGCCTTCGTCAATTTCGTCGATGTCTGCGGCGTCGACTGGCCGCAGCGGCCGGACCGTTTCGACGTTGTCTATCATCTCTTGTCGCCGCGCCAGAACCTGCGCGTGCGCGTCAAGGTCGCAACCGGCGAGAACGAGCCGGTTCCGTCGGCAACGCCGGTCTATCCCGGTGCCGACTGGTTCGAGCGCGAAGCCTACGATATGTACGGCATCCTGTTTACCGGCCATCCTGACCTGCGTCGCATCCTGACGGACTACGGTTTCGAAGGACATCCGCTGCGCAAGGACTTCCCGGTCACCGGTTTTGTCGAGGTGCGTTACGATGACGAAGCAAAGCGCGTCGTCTACGAACCCGTCGAACTGAAGCAGGAATTCCGCAACTTCGACTTCCTCTCTCCCTGGGAAGGCACGGACTACGTGCTGCCCGGCGACGAGAAGGCGAAAGCACGGTGAGACTAAGTGGTCCGCGGTAGCCGGTGAACGGCTGCCGTCCGACCTGGAGCAATCGGTATGACCGAACATAACGTCCGCAACTTCAACATCAACTTTGGTCCGCAGCATCCGGCGGCGCACGGCGTTCTTCGTCTGGTGCTCGAGCTTGATGGCGAAATCGTCGAGCGCGTCGATCCGCATATCGGCCTGCTGCATCGCGGTACCGAAAAGCTGATCGAGACCAAGACCTACCTGCAGGCCGTGCCCTATTTCGACCGCCTCGACTATGTGGCGCCGATGAACCAGGAGCATGCCTACGCGCTGGCGATCGAGAAGCTGACGGCGACCGAAGTTCCGATCCGCGGCCAGCTCATCCGCGTCCTCTATTCGGAAATCGGCCGCATCCTCTCGCATCTTCTGAACGTCACGACGCAGGCCATGGACGTCGGCGCGCTGACGCCGCCGCTCTGGGGCTTTGAAGAGCGCGAAAAGCTGATGGTGTTCTACGAGCGTGCCTGCGGCGCGCGCATGCACTCGGCCTACTTCCGTCCGGGCGGCGTCCACCAGGACCTCCCGCACGAACTCGTCGAAGACATCGGCAAGTGGATCGATCCGTTCCTGAAGACCGTCGACGACATCGACGAACTCTTGACCGGCAACCGCATCTTCAAGCAGCGCAACGTCGACATCGGCGTCGTCAAGCTCGACGATGCCTGGGCCTGGGGCTTCTCGGGCGTGATGGTGCGTGGCTCGGGCGCTGCCTGGGACCTGCGTCGTTCGCAGCCCTATGAGTGCTATTCGGATCTCGAGTTCGATATCCCGATCGGCAAGAACGGCGACTGCTTCGACCGTTATCTGATCCGTATGATCGAAATGCGCCAGTCGGCCCGCATCATGCGCCAGTGCGTCGATCGCCTGCTCGGCGATGCCAAGGTCGGCCCGGTTTCGTCGCTCGACGGCAAGATCGTTCCGCCGAAGCGCGGCGAGATGAAGCGTTCGATGGAAGCGCTCATCCACCACTTCAAGCTCTATACCGAAGGCTACCACGTGCCGGCCGGCGAAGTTTACGCCGCCGTCGAAGCGCCGAAGGGCGAATTCGGCGTCTATCTCGTCTCCGACGGCACCAACAAGCCCTATCGCTGCAAGATCCGTGCCCCAGGTTATGCGCATCTGCAGGCGATGGATTTCCTCTGTCGGGGACACCAGCTTGCCGACGTTTCGGCCGTGCTGGGCTCCCTCGATATCGTGTTCGGTGAGGTGGACCGCTGATGCGTCTCGCGCCCCTGGCCACGCTCGCTCTTCTCGCGCTTGCATCGACCGTTTCTGCACAGGAGCAGGTCGAAAGCGGCGCGACGTCGGGCGGCATGCGCGGGGGCTCGATGGCCGATCTCGTTGCCAAGGGCTACGAGATCAAGGCCGCGGTCGCCAATGGCACGCGCTACATCGTATTTTTGCAGAAAGACCAGTCAGCCTATGCCTGTGAGTTCGTCTCGGTGACGAAATCGCGGTGCGGTTCGATTAACTGATAAGGTGTCCACTAGAATGTCCGTTCGTCGACTAGCCGAAGACACCGTCCAGCCAGCGAGCTTTGCCTTCAGCAAGGAGAACGCCGCCTGGGCGAAGGAAACGATCAATAAGTACCCCAAGGGTCGTGAGCAGTCTGCCGTCATCCCGTTGTTGATGCGCGCTCAGGACCAGGACGGCTGGGTCACGAAGGCCGCCATCGAGTCGATCGCGGACATGCTCGGCATGCCGTACATCCGCGCGCTCGAAGTTGCGACCTTCTACACCCAGTTCCAGTTGAAGCCGGTCGGCACGCGCGCCCACATTCAGGTTTGCGGTACGACGCCCTGCATGCTGCGTGGCGCCGAAGACCTGATCAAGGTTTGCAAGAGCAAGATTGCCCATGATCCCTTCACCCTGAACGAGAGTGGCACGCTTTCCTGGGAAGAAGTCGAATGTCAGGGCGCCTGCGTCAACGCGCCGATGGTCATGATCTTCAAGGACACCTTCGAAGACCTGACGCCCGAGCAGCTCGAGCAGATCATCGACCGTTTCGAAGCAGGCAAGGGTGCTGAAGTCACCCCCGGTCCGCAGATCGATCGCATCTATTCGGCTCCGGAAGGCGGCCCGACGACCCTCATGCTTGGGGATGCTGCTCCGGCCAAGGCTGCGGCCAGCGCCGCCAAGAAGGTGAGCGATGCTCCGGCCGTCTCCGTGCCGCCGTCGAATGCCGGCCGCGCCAAGACCGCGTCGGCCGTGACCGACGCATCGCTGAAGACCCCGGCGACGGCAAAGGCGGAAGCCGCTGCCAACGCCAAGGTCGAAGGCGACACTGTCGACAAGTCGAAGCCGGCCAAGGCTGCTGCCGTTTCCGTCAAGCCGTCGCTGGAGGACAAGAACCGTCCGGCCGGCATCGAGAAGCCGGCAGCGACCGACGACCTCAAGCTGATCTCGGGCGTCGGTCCGAAGATCGAGGGTACGCTCAACGAACTGGGCATCTACACCTACGCGCAAGTTGCTTCGTGGAAGAAGGCGGAGCGCGAGTGGGTCGACGGATACCTGAATTTCAAGGGCCGCATCGAACGCGACGACTGGGTCAAGCAGGCCAAGGCGCTCGCCAAGGGCGGCGAAGCCGAATACATCAAGGTCTTCGGCAAGAAGCCGCGGTAAAGAGGTGAATTATGCTCAGAGATGAAGACCGCATCTTTACCAATATCTACGGCCTCAAGGACAAGTCCCTGAAGGGCGCCATGGCGCGCGGCCACTGGGACGGCACCAAGCAGCTGCTCGAAAAGGGCCGTGACTGGATCGTCAACGAAGTGAAGGCTTCCGGCCTTCGCGGTCGTGGCGGCGCCGGCTTCCCGACGGGCCTCAAGTGGTCCTTCATGCCGAAGGAAAGCGACGGCCGTCCGCATTACCTCGTCGTCAATGCCGACGAGTCCGAGCCCGGCACCTGCAAGGACCGTGACATCATGCGTCACGATCCGCATACGCTGATCGAAGGCTGCGTCATCGCCAGCTTCGCCATGGGTGCCCATGTCGCCTACATCTACGTCCGCGGCGAATTCGTCCGCGAGCGCGAGGCGCTGCAGGCGGCGATCGACGAGTGCTACGCCTATGGCCTGCTCGGCAAGAACAACAAGCTCGGCTACGACATCGACATCTACGTGCACCATGGTGCCGGCGCCTACATCTGTGGCGAAGAGACGGCGCTGCTCGAAAGCCTTGAAGGCAAGAAGGGCCAGCCGCGCCTGAAGCCACCGTTCCCGGCCAACATGGGCCTCTACGGCTGCCCGACGACCGTCAACAACGTCGAGTCGATCGCGGTAACCCCGACGATCCTGCGCCGCGGCGCCGGCTGGTACACGAGTTTCGGTCGCCCGAACAACCACGGCACCAAGCTCTATTCGGTATCCGGTCACGTCAACCGCCCGTGCACGGTCGAAGACGCGATGTCGATCCCGTTCCATGAGCTGATCGAAAAGCACTGTGGCGGCATTCGCGGCGGCTGGGACAACCTGCTCGCCGTCATTCCCGGCGGTTCGTCCGTTCCTTGCGTGCCCGGCGCGCAGATGAAGGACGCGATCATGGATTTCGACGGTCTGCGCGAGGTCGGTTCCAGTCTTGGAACCGCCGCCGTCATCGTGATGGACAGGTCGACCGACATCATCAAGGCGATCTGGCGTCTCTCGGCCTTCTACAAGCACGAGAGCTGCGGTCAGTGCACGCCGTGCCGCGAAGGCACCGGCTGGATGATGCGCGTCATGGAACGCATGGTTCAGGGCCGCGCCCAGAAGCGCGAAATCGACATGCTGTTCGACGTCACCAAGCAGGTGGAAGGCCACACGATCTGCGCGCTCGGCGACGCAGCTGCCTGGCCGATCCAGGGTCTGATCAAGCATTTCCGTCCGGAAATGGAAAAGCGCATCGACGAATATACGCGCAATGCGTCGTCGCATGGCGCGGTTCTGGAAGCGGCGGAGTAACCCGACGATGGCCGGCGCACGCGAAGAGGGACAGATGAAGGGACAGGCCGAAGCAGGCATTCCGTTCGCACGTCCGCTTGGCGGCGATCCGGCCGACCCGTTCGGCATGGGCGAATGGATGAAGGGCCTTTCACAGGTGCCGCTGCATCCGCTGATGGTTCACCCGGCAGCCGCAGTTGCAGCAGCGACCGCGATCGGCTTCGGTCTCACGACCCAGATTGCAGGCGCCATGATCGGCGCGATGCAAGGGGCCGTCGAGGCGGCGCAGAAGCGGGCAGAGCCCGCATCGTCTGACACGACGACTGCCGTTGTCGCAAAGACGGTGCAGGCCGACGCAAAGCCGGAACCGGTCGCCAAGCCGTCCGCACCTGCCAAGCGCGCAGCCGCAAAGCCGGTGGTCGAGAAGGTTGCCGCTCAAAAGGTGGTCAAGGTTCGCGCGACGCGCGCCAAGGCGAAAGCCACCGACGACCTCAAGCGGATCTCCGGCATCGGCCCGAAGCTCGAGCAGGTGCTGAACGCGAAGGGCATCAGCGGCTTTGCCGACATCGCCGGTTGGAGCGAGGCGGATGTCGCCCGCTTCGACGACGAACTCGGTTTCGGCGGGCGGATCAAGCGGGACGATTGGGTTGGACAGGCCAAGGCGCTGAAAGGCGCTTGAGACAACAGGGCGGGGACCGGGGACGGCCATCGCCCGCAAGCAGCAAGGCTGTGTTGGAATTGTGCGTCGCCGATGGGCCGACGGACGGAAGACAGGATTGAGTACGAAGATGGCAAAGCTGAAAGTCGACGGAAAAGAGATCGAGGTACCGGATCATTTCACGCTGCTTCAGGCGTGCGAAGAGGCCGGGGCTGAAGTTCCGCGCTTCTGTTTCCACGAGCGGCTTTCGGTCGCCGGCAACTGCCGCATGTGTCTGATCGAGGTGAAGGGAGGGCCGCCCAAGCCCGCCGCTTCCTGCGCCATGGGCGTGCGCGACCTCCGTCCGGGCCCGAACGGCGAAGCGCCGGAAGTCTTCACGACCACGCCGATGGTCAAGAAGGCGCGCGAAGGCGTGATGGAATTCCTGCTGATCAACCATCCGCTCGACTGCCCGATCTGTGACCAGGGCGGCGAATGCGACCTGCAGGACCAGGCCATGGCCTTCGGTATCGACAGCTCGCGCTACCAGGAAAACAAGCGCGCCGTCGAAGACAAGTATATCGGCCCGCTCGTCAAGACCGTGATGAACCGCTGCATTCACTGCACGCGCTGCGTTCGCTTCACGACCGAAGTTGCCGGCATTGCCGAACTTGGCCTGATCGGCCGCGGCGAAGACGCCGAGATCACCACCTATCTCGAGCAGGCGATGACCTCCGAGCTGCAGGGCAACGTTGTTGACCTCTGCCCGGTCGGTGCGCTGACCTCGAAGCCGTTTGCCTTCACCGCCCGTCCGTGGGAGCTGAACAAGACCGAATCCATCGACGTGATGGACGCGCTCGGTTCGGCGATCCGCGTCGATACCCGTGGCCGCGAAGTCATGCGCATCATGCCGCGCGTCAACGAGGACATCAACGAAGAGTGGATCTCCGACAAGAGCCGCTTCATCTGGGACGGCCTGAAGACGCAGCGCCTCGATCGTCCATACGTCAAGAAGGACGGCCGTCTGCAGCCGGCAACGTGGGGCGAAGCATTCCAGGCGGTCAAGGCTGCCGTCGCCCAGACTTCCGGCGACAAGATCGGCGCCATTGCCGGCGACCTCGCTTCGGTCGAAGAAATGTACGCGCTGAAGCAGCTGATCGCAGCGCTCGGCTCCGAGAGTGTCGACTGCCGCCAGGATGGCGCCGCACTCGACCCGTCGCTCGGTCGCGCCAGCTACCTCTTCAACCCCACGATCGCTGGCATCGAAAGCGCTGACGCGCTGCTGATCATCGGCTCCAATCCGCGCTTTGAGGCTTCGGTTCTCAACGCTCGCATCCGCAAGCGCTACCGCATGGGCAACTTCCCGATCGCCGTGATCGGCGAGCCGGGCGAACTGCGTTACGAATACGAGTATCTCGGCGCCGGCACCGAAACGCTCGCCGAGCTCGTCTCGGGCAAGGGCAAGTTTGCAGCGACCTTGAAGAAGGCGCAGCGCCCGATGATCCTCATCGGCCAGGGTGCTGTTGCAGGGGAGGGCGGCGCTGCCGTTCTTTCTGCCGCCGCCAAGCTCGCAGGCGCCGTCGGTGCGGTTACCGCCGAGTGGAACGGTTTTGCCGTTCTTCACACGGCCGCTTCCCGCGTCGGTGGTCTCGACCTCGGCTTCGTTCCGGGCGCGAACGGCAAGACGGCGGCCGATATGGTCACCGCCTCCGACGTTCTCTTCCTGCTCGGCGCTGACGAGATCGACCTTGCGGAACGCAAGTCCGGCTTCACGGTTTATATCGGCTCGCACGGCGACAACGGCGCACATGCCGCCGACGTCATCCTGCCGGGCGCGACCTACACCGAAAAGTCCGGCACCTGGGTCAACACCGAAGGCCGCGTTCAGGTCGGCAACCGCGCCGGCTTCGCACCGGGCGACGCACGCGAGGACTGGGCGATCATCCGCGCGCTCTCCGACGTGCTCGGCAAGAAGCTGCCCTTTGATTCGCTTGGCGAATTGCGCTCGAAGCTCTATGCGGCCCACCCGCATTTCGCCGATATCGACGCGATCGCGAACGGCAACGGCGACGAAATTGCCGCACTTGGTCAAAAAGCCGGTGAGATGGGCAAATCCGTGTTTGCGTCTCCGGTCAAAGACTTCTATTTGACGAACCCGATAGCGCGCGCATCCGCCGTCATGGCCGAATGCTCGGCTTTGGCACGCAACAATTTCAAAGCTGCGGCGGAATGAGCGCGAGGGAATAGAGTATCATGGACGCTTTCGTTTCGACCTATGTCTGGCCCGCGATCATCATGGTCGCCCAGTCGCTGCTGCTCCTGGTCGCGCTGCTGCTTTTCATCGCCTACATCCTGCTCGCAGACCGTAAGATCTGGGCTGCAGTTCAGCTCCGCCGTGGTCCGAATGTGGTGGGCCCCTGGGGACTTTTCCAGTCCTTCGCCGACCTTTTGAAGTTCGTCTTCAAGGAGCCGGTTATCCCGGCCGGCGCCAACAAGGCGATCTTTCTGCTAGCCCCGCTCGTCTCCGTGACGCTGGCGCTCGCCGCTTGGGCCGTGATCCCGCTCAACGCCGGCTGGGTGATCGCGAACATCAACGTCGGCATCCTCTTCGTGTTCGCCATATCTTCTCTCGAAGTTTATGGCATCATCATGGGCGGCTGGGCGTCGAACTCCAAATATCCCTTCCTCGGCGCGCTTCGCTCCGCAGCTCAGATGGTCTCCTACGAAGTCTCGATCGGCTTCGTTATCGTCACCGTCCTGCTCTGCGTCGGCTCGCTGAACCTGACGGACATCGTCAACGCGCAGTCGAGCGGCATCGGCACCAACCTCGGCCTGCCGGCGTCGTTCCTCGACTGGCATTGGCTGGCGCTGTTCCCGATGTTCATCGTGTTCTTCATTTCGGCGCTGGCCGAAACGAACCGCCCGCCTTTCGACCTTCCCGAAGCGGAATCCGAACTCGTCGCCGGCTTCATGGTCGAGTACGGCTCCACGCCTTACATGATGTTCATGCTCGGCGAATATGCCGCCATCTGCCTGATGTGCGCGCTGACGACGATCCTGTTCCTCGGTGGCTGGCTGCCTCCGGTGGACGTCTGGTTCCTCAACTGGGTACCCGGCATCATCTGGTTCGTGCTGAAGGCATCCTTCGTGTTCTTCATGTTCGCGATGGTGAAGGCCTTCGTGCCGCGTTACCGCTACGACCAGCTGATGCGTCTTGGCTGGAAGGTTTTCCTGCCGATCTCTCTCGCAATGGTCGTGATCACTGCGTTCGTTCTCAAGCTGACGGGAGCCGCATGACGATGGCTCACGTTTGGCAGCATACCGCCGGTCGCTCCCAGGCCGGCAACTCTGGAGGTAAATGATGGCCGGTCTTTCGCAAGCCGTCAGCTCGCTGTTCCTGAAGGAATTCGTCGGCGCGTTCTTTCTGTCGATGCGCTATTTCTTCAAGCCGAAGGCGACGTTGAACTACCCCTTCGAAAAGGGACCGGTCAGCCCGCGCTTCCGCGGCGAGCATGCGCTGCGCCGTTATCCGAACGGTGAAGAGCGTTGCATCGCCTGCAAGCTGTGCGAGGCGATCTGTCCTGCACAGGCCATCACCATCGAAGCCGGCCCGCGCCGCAACGACGGCACACGCCGTACGGTTCGCTACGACATAGACATGGTGAAGTGCATCTATTGCGGTTTCTGCCAGGAAGCCTGTCCGGTCGATGCCATCGTCGAGGGCCCGAACTTCGAGTTCGCCACCGAGACGCGCGAAGAGCTTTACTACGACAAGGACAAGCTCCTCGCCAACGGCGACCGTTGGGAACGGGAAATCGCACGCAACATCGCAATGGACTCGCCCTATCGCTGAGGCCAGAGCGTAGCGCCGCCCCGGGGAGGGCGGTGCATGTGACATAGGTTTGGGCAACGGCCGGACGCGTGTCCGGCTTTGCCTGTGGAGTGGGGCCAGAAGCGCCTCACGCCGTGCAAGACGAAGAAGGCACCGATCATGGGTCTGCAGGTTCTTTTTTTCTATCTCTTTGCCTTCATCGCGGTGGCGTCGGCATTCATGGTCATTGCGGCCAGGAACCCGGTTTATTCGGTTCTGTTCCTGATCCTGACCTTTTTTAACGCGGCAGGTCTGTTCCTGCTGACTGGCGCCGAATTCCTCGCGATGATCCTGCTGGTCGTTTATGTCGGCGCGGTCGCGGTGCTGTTCCTGTTCGTGGTCATGATGCTCGACATCGACTTCGCGGAACTGCGGGCCGGCGTGCTTGAATATGCGCCGGTGGGCGCGCTGATCGGTCTGATCCTTGCAGCCGAGCTCATCATCGTGGTTGGCGGTGCGACGTTCTCGCCTGAGATCGCCAAGTCGATTTCGATGCCGATCCCGGCGGTCGCCGACCGCACGAACACGGCAGCGCTCGGCGACGTGCTCTACACGCACTACGTCTACTTCTTCCAGATCGCCGGCCTGGTCCTGCTCGTCGCCATGATCGGCGCGATCGTGCTGACCCTGCGCCACCGCGAAAACATCAAGCGCCAGAACATCCCGCAGCAGGTTGCCCGCACGCCCGAGACCGCCGTCGAAGTGGTCACGGTCAAGCCCGGCCAGGGCATTTAAGTCGGACGCGAGATCGAGGAACAAAAAAATGGAAATCGGAATTTCCCACTATCTCACCGTCAGCGCCATCCTGTTCACGCTGGGCGTCTTCGGCATCTTCCTGAACCGGAAGAACGTCATCGTCATCCTGATGTCGGTCGAACTCATTCTTCTTGCGGTCAATATCAACATGGTCGCCTTCTCGGCGTTCCTGAATGACATCACTGGCCAGGTCTTTGCCCTGTTCATCCTGACCGTCGCGGCTGCGGAAGCGGCCATCGGACTTGCAATTCTCGTCGTCTTCTACCGCAACCGCGGCTCGATCGCTGTTGAAGACGTCAACATGATGAAGGGCTGATTGGGCTATGGATACCATCATCAAGGCTATCGTCTTCCTGCCTTTGATCGGCTTTCTGATCGCCGGCCTCTTCGGTAGTTCGATCGGCGCCAAGGCATCGGAATATGTCACCAGCGGTCTGATGATCATTGCCGCTGCGCTCTCCTGGTACGTCTTCTTCGACGTCGCCATGGGCCACCAGGAAATGATCAAGGTGTCGGTGCTGCGCTGGATCCAGTCCGGCACCTTCGATGTCGAATGGGCGTTCCGCGTCGATACGCTGACCTCGGTCATGTTCGTGGTCGTCAACACGGTGTCGACCCTCGTGCATGTCTATTCGATCGGCTACATGCACCACGATCCGCATCGTCCGCGCTTCTTTGCCTATCTGTCGCTCTTCACCTTCGCGATGTTGATGCTCATCACGTCGGACAACCTGGTGCAGATGTTCTTCGGCTGGGAAGGCGTGGGTCTTGCGTCCTACCTGCTCATCGGCTTCTGGTACAAGAAGCCGTCGGCCAACGCTGCTGCGATGAAGGCCTTCATCGTCAACCGCGTCGGTGACTTCGGGTTCGCGCTCGGTATCTTCCTGGTCTTCGTGCTGTTCGGCTCGGTCAACCTGGAAACGATCTTCGCTGCCGCCAAGACCTATCTGCCGGCCGAAGGTGCGGGAGCAGGGGAGGCCGTCGTCACCCTGTTCGGCATGCACCTCGACAAGGCTGACGCCATCACCGCCGCATCCCTGCTGCTCTTCATGGGCGCGATGGGCAAGTCGGCGCAGTTCCTGCTGCACACCTGGCTTCCGGACGCCATGGAAGGCCCGACCCCGGTTTCGGCTCTTATCCATGCCGCAACCATGGTTACCGCCGGCGTCTTCCTCGTCGCCCGCATGTCGCCGGTGTTCGAGCTGTCGCCGGATGCGCTGACCGTCGTCACCATCATCGGCGCGATCACCGCCTTCTTCGCGGCGACCGTCGGCCTCGTCCAGAACGACATCAAGCGCGTCATCGCCTATTCGACCTGCTCGCAGCTCGGCTACATGTTCGTGGCCCTCGGCGTCGGTGCCTATGGCGCGGCGATCTTCCACCTGTTCACGCACGCCTTCTTCAAGGCTCTGCTGTTCTTGGGTGCCGGTTCGGTCATCCACGCCGTCGATGGCGAGCAGGACATGCGTTACATGGGCGGTCTCCGGAAGCACATTCCGGTTACCTACTGGATGATGTTCATCGGCACGATCGCACTGACCGGCGTCGGCATCCCTGGCACGATCATCGGTACCGCAGGCTTCTTCTCGAAGGACGCGATCATCGAGTCCGCCTATGCCGCCCACAGCTCGGTTTCCGGTTTCGCCTATGCGCTGCTCGTTGTCGCGGCACTCTTCACCAGCTTCTATTCGTGGCGCCTGACCTTCATGACCTTCCATGGCAAGCCGCGCGCTTCCTCGGATGTCATGCATCACGTGCATGAATCGCCGCAGGTCATGCTGGTGCCGCTCTATATCCTTGGCGTCGGTGCGCTGGTCGCCGGCTTCATCTTCCACGATCACTTCTTCGGCGAAGGCTATGCCGAATTCTGGAAGGGTGCGCTGTTCACCTCGGCGGAAAACGAAATCCTGCATGAGTACCACCACGTGCCGAAGTGGGTTAAGTGGAGCCCGTTTGTCGCCATGGCGCTTGGCCTCTTCACAGCCTGGTACATGTATATCCGCCGGCCGGAACTGCCGAAGTATCTGGCAGAGCAGCACCGTGGCCTCTACCAGTTCCTGCTCAATAAGTGGTACTTCGACGAGCTCTATGACTTCCTGTTCGTACGCTCGGCCAAGTGGCTCGGCACCTTCCTGTGGAAGGAAGGCGACGGTCGCGTGATCGACGGCTACGGCCCGAACGGCATTGCCGCACGTGTGCTCAACGTCACTGACCGCGTTGTCCGCCTGCAGACTGGTTACCTCTATCACTACGCGTTTGCGATGCTGATCGGCATTGCCGCGCTTGTTACTTGGATGATGTTCAGGAGTTCCTTCTGATGACCGATTGGCCCGTACTTTCCGCGGTCACCTTCATGCCGCTCGTCGGCGTCCTGCTTCTCTTGCTCACAAGGGAAGACAGCGCCTACGGCCGCCGGAATATCCTGAACGTTTCGCTGCTGACGACGATCTTCACCTTCGCCGTGTCGGTCTACATCTGGTACCAGTTCGATTCCTCGAACCCGGGCTTCCAGATGATCGAGAAGCACGAGTGGCTCGGCACCGGCATTTCCTACCATCTCGGTGTCGATGGTATCTCGATGCTGTTCGTGGTGCTCTCGGCCTTCCTCATGCCGTTCTGCGTACTGGCGAGCTGGCTGTCGATCGAGAAGCGGCTGAAGGCCTACATGATCGCGTTCCTGGTCCTGGAAACGTTCATGATCGGCGTCTTCGTGTCGCTCGATATCGTGCTCTTCTACGTGTTCTTCGAAGCCGGTCTCATCCCGATGTTCCTCATCATCGGTGTCTGGGGCGGCAAGGACCGCGTTTACGCCAGCTACAAGTTCTTCCTCTATACGCTGCTCGGCTCAGTGCTGATGCTGCTCGCGATCATGGCGATGTACTGGCAGGCCGGTACGACCGACATCACGCAGCTACTGGCCTATAACTTCCCGCGCCAGATGCAGACTTGGCTGTGGCTCGCCTTCTTCGCCTCCTTTGCGGTGAAGATGCCGATGTGGCCGGTCCACACCTGGCTTCCCGACGCACACGTTCAGGCGCCGACGGCGGGCTCGGTCATTCTGGCCGGCGTCTTGCTAAAGCTCGGCGGTTACGGCTTCCTGCGCTTCTCGCTGCCGATGTTCCCGCTGGCCTCAGATTACTTCGCGCCGTTCGTCTTCACGCTTTCGGTCGTCGCCATCATCTACACCTCGCTGGTGGCGCTGATGCAGACCGATATCAAGAAGCTGATCGCCTATTCGTCCGTTGCGCACATGGGCTACGTGACGATGGGTATCTTTGCCGCCAACGTTCAGGGCGTGCAGGGTGCGATCTTCCAGATGCTGTCGCACGGCATTGTCTCCGGCGCGCTCTTCCTTTGCGTCGGCGTTGTCTACGACCGCCTGCACACCCGCGAAATCGCCGCCTATGGCGGCCTCGTAAACAACATGCCGAAGTACGCCGTCGCCTTCATGGTGTTCACCATGGCGAACGTCGGCCTGCCGGGCACGTCCAGCTTCGTCGGCGAAGTCCTGACCCTCGTCGGTGCCTTCCGTGCCAACACCTGGGTTGCGCTCTTTGCGACCTCGGGCGTGATCCTCTCGGCAGCGTACGCCCTCTGGCTTTATCGCCGGGTCGTCTTCGGTGCCCTGGAGAAGGAAAGCCTGAAGTCGTTGCTCGATCTTTCCGGTCGCGAAAAGGCCATCCTTTATCCGCTGGTGATCCTGACGATCTTCTTCGGCGTCTACCCGGCACCGATCTTCGATGCGACCGCGGCCTCCGTGGATCTGCTCGTCAACAACTACTCCGCAGCCCTGCAGGCAGCGCAAAACGTTGCGCTTTCGGTGCAATGACCACAGGACGTGATTGGACATGACTGCTGAAACCCTCCTTGCAAGCCTGCAACTCTCGATCCCCGAGCTGATCCTCGCGGTCGGCGCGATGGCGTTGCTGATGATTGGCGTGTTTTCCGGCGAGAAGTCGGCGTCGACGGTCACCGGTCTTGCGGTTGCCCTCCTGATCATCGCTGGCCTCTGGCTCGTGCTTAAGACCGGTGAAGGCGAAGCCTATGGCGGCGCCTTCCTGTCGGACCCCTTCGCCAAGTTCATGAAGGTTCTGGCCCTGATCGGCTCCATCACCGCCCTGGTGATGACGGTCGGCCATGCGCGCTCCGCCCAGATTGACCGTTTCGAGTTCCCGGTGCTTCTGGTGCTGGCAACGCTCGGCATGCTCTTGATGATCTCGGCCAACGACCTGATCTCGCTCTACCTGTCGCTGGAACTGCAGTCGCTGGCCCTTTATGTCGTCGCTGCCATCAACCGAGACAGCATCCGCTCGACGGAAGCCGGCCTGAAGTACTTCGTCCTCGGTGCGCTTTCTTCGGGCATGCTGCTTTACGGCATGTCGCTGATCTACGGCTTCACCGGCCACACCGGCTTTACCCAGATCGCGGCTGCGCTGACGGCTGAAGGCCGCTCGCTCGGCCTGATCTTCGGGCTGGTTTTCGTACTCGCCGGCCTAGCCTTCAAGATCTCGGCCGTGCCGTTCCACATGTGGACGCCTGACGTTTATGAAGGCGCGCCGACGCCGGTCACCGCCTTCTTCGCGGCGGCACCGAAGGTCGCCGCCATGGCGATCCTCGTTCGCATCGTCATCAACGCCTTCGAGCCTGTCGTTGCAGACTGGCAGCAGATCATCGTCTTCATCTCGATCGCATCGATGCTGCTCGGTGCCTTCGCGGCGATCGGCCAGAAGAACATCAAGCGCCTGATGGCCTATTCCTCGATCGGCCACATGGGCTACGCGCTGGTCGGCCTTGCTGCCGGCTCCATGGCTGGTGTTCGCGGCGTGCTGCTCTACATGCTCATCTACATGGTCATGACGCTTGGCACCTTCGCCTGCATCCTGGCGATGCGCCGCAAGGAAGGCGAAAACGTCGAGAACGTCGACGATCTCGCCGGTCTCTCGCAGACCAACCCCTTCATGGCGACGGTGCTGACCGTCCTGATGTTCTCGCTCGCCGGCATCCCGCCGATGGCAGGCTTCTTCGGGAAGTACTTCGTCTTCATGGCGGCCATTGAAGCCCAGCTCTATGCGCTCGCCATCATCGGCGTTCTCGCATCCGTCGTCGGCGCCTACTACTACCTGCGCGTCATCAAGGTGATGTGGTTCGACGATGCCAAGGGCGAGTTCGCCCGCACCGCCGGCGAACTGCGGCTGGTGTTCGGTCTCTCGGGCCTGTTCGTTCTCGGATACGTGCTCATCGGCGGCCCGCTCGGAAACGCCGCTGAAGTCGCGGCGCGGACCTTCTTTTGATCGCCTTTGAAAGTGGCGGCTGGATCTCGCTCGACGATTTCCGGCACGTCGCTCTCGATGCGGTCGGGTCGACCAACAGTGAATGCCTGGCGCGTGCGCGCCAGGGTGACCCGGGCAATCTCTGGGTCACGGCCATCAGGCAGACCGGCGGGCGCGGACGTCGCGGCCGGGCATGGTTCTCCGAACCGGGCAATCTCTACGCTTCGCTTCTCCTCATCGAGCCGGCACCGGTCGAGTACCTGCACTCTTTGCCGCTCGCTGTCGCCGTCGCCGTTCACAGGGCGATCCGCCAGGTGATGCCGCCGGGTTCGGCGCCGGTGGAGATCAAGTGGCCGAACGACATCCTGATCGACGGCAAGAAGACCTGCGGTATCCTGCTTGAAGGCGAAAGCCTCCCGGACGGGCGCCGGGCGCTGGTCATCGGTTGCGGCATCAACATCGCGGTCCAGCCGGATGAAGGGCTCTATCCCGTGACGTCGCTGGCCAACGAAGGTGCGTCGGTTTCGCCCGACGAACTGTTTGCTCGCCTGTTCCTGACGATGGCGGAGACCCTGCAGGTTTGGGATCGGGGCGCCGGTATCGCTACGACGATCGAACAATGGCGGGCGGCAGCCCGCGGCATCGGTGAAACGATAACCGTGAACCTGCCGGACCGGTCGCTTTCAGGGCGCTTTGCCGGTATTGATGAGGCCGGACGGCTGGTGCTCGACACCGGCAACGGCATGACGCAGGCGATTGCCGCCGGCGACGTATTTTTCGGATAAATTTGGAACAGGGGCGCAACACGACATGGCGCAAGAAGAAGAATTGGTGTTCTTGCCGCTCGGCGGCGTCGGCGAAATCGGCATGAATCTTGGCCTGTACGGCTACGGACGGCCGGGCAGCCGCCAGTGGATCATGGTCGATTGCGGTGTGACTTTCCCGGGGCCAGAGCTCCCGGGGGTCGACCTCGTGCTCCCCGATATCGGCTTTCTCGCCGAAGAGCGCCGCAATCTCAAGGCGATCATCATCACCCATGCGCACGAGGACCACTATGGCGGTCTGAACGACCTGTGGCCCGGTCTCAATGTGCCGGTCTATGCCTCGCCGTTCACGGCAGGCATGCTCGAAGCCAAGCGGGACTTCGAGAAGAGCCGGGGCGAGATCCCCATCACGATCTTTAAGCAGGGCGACCGTATCAATGTCGGCCCCTTCGAGATTGAGGCCGTCGGCGTCAACCACTCGATCCCCGAGCCAATGTCGCTGATCATTCGCACGCCGGTCGGCACCGTGGTTCATACCGGCGACTGGAAGATCGACCTTCACCCGTCGCTCGGACCGTTGACCGACGAGACACGCTTCCGCCAGATCGGCGATGAAGGTGTGCTTGCGCTCGTCTGCGATTCCACCAATGCGATGCGCGACGGCGTTTCGCCGTCGGAGCAGGAGGTTTCCGAAAGCCTGACGAAGATCATCGCCAACGCTGAGGGTCGGGTGGCGATCACGACGTTCTCCTCGAATGTCGGGCGCATCCGCTCGATCGCCGAAGCGGCGGAAGAGGCCGGCAGGGATGTGCTTCTGCTCGGCAGTTCGATGAAGCGGGTCGTCGCCGTCGCTACGGATCTTGGGCTGATGGAAGGCATCAAACCTTTCCTCGCCGAAGACGAGTTCGGCTACGTGCCGCGCGACAAGGTCGTGGTCATCCTGACTGGCAGCCAGGGCGAGCCGCGGGCAGCCCTTGCCAAGATCGCCCGTGACGAGATGCGAAATGTCGCCTTCTCGGCTGGCGACACGGTCGTGTTTTCCTCACGCACGATCCCGGGCAACGAAAAGGCGATCAACGACATCAAGAACGGCCTGGTGGAACAGGGCATCCACATCATCACCGACAGCGAGGCGCTGGTGCACGTATCCGGCCACCCGCGTCGCACCGAGCTGCAGCAGATGTACCAGTGGCTACGGCCGCAGATCCTCGTACCTGTTCATGGCGAGGCGGCGCATCTGACGGCGCATGGCGAACTGGGCCGGCAGTCCGGCATCGCCAGCGTTCCGCGTCTCAGGAACGGCGAAATGCTGCGTCTTGCGCCAGGTCCCGCCGAAGTGATCGACGAAGCGCCCCATGGCCGCATCTACAAGGACGGCAGCCTCATCGGCGATTTCGAGGAGATGGGCATCGGCGAACGCCGCAAGCTCTCCTTCGCCGGCCATGTCGCCGTCAACGTCGTTCTCGACAGCCGCTACGATTTCCTGGGCGACCCGGATATCGTCGCGATCGGCTTGCCGGAGTTCGACGACGAGGGCGAGGACATGGAGGACACGCTCTATGACGCCATTCTTGGCGCCGTCGAGAGCATTCCGCGGGCAAAGCGCAAGGATCTGGCAATGCTGCAGGAGGCGGTCCGCCGCGCCGTGCGCAGCACCGCCAACCAGATCTGGGGCAAGAAGCCGATCGTCACGGTGTTTGTCACCAAAGTCTGATTGGCCGGTCGCCCGTGACCATGTAAGCGGAACCGGACGTCAAAGCGGGAGATCGCAATGCTTGGAAGAGTGAACCACATCGCCATCGCAGTGCCGGATCTTCACTCCGCCGCCGAAAGCTATCGCTCGACGCTCGCCGCCTCCGTCACCGAGCCACAGGCTTTGCCCGAACACGGCGTCACCGTCGTGTTCGTCACGCTTGCAAACACCAAGGTCGAGCTGCTGGAGCCGCTCGGCGAGGGCTCACCGATTGCCGCTTTCCTGGCGAAGAACCCTTCGGGCGGGATGCATCACATCTGCTACGAGGTAGAGAACATCCTGTCGGCGCGCGACGCGTTGCGCGCCGCCGGAGCGCGAGTGTTGGGCGATGGCGAGCCGAAGATCGGCGCCCATGGCAAGCCGGTGCTCTTCCTGCATCCCAAGGATTTTCAGGGTACGCTGATCGAACTCGAAGAGGTGTGACAGTAGATCGCGCGATGCCGGTTTGTGCGATCGGGCGGTCAGCGCTATAAGGCGGACGGAATGTCGCGGAAGTCGCGGCGAAACGCGGGTTGCTCGCTGTCTTGCCGATCGCCTTCACCGGGAGCTTGAAATGCCGCTTTTTTCGACCTTTGCCATCTACTTCATCATCTGGTGGATCACGCTCTTTGCCGTGCTGCCCCTCGGCGTGCGCACTCAGGCTGAAGAAAACAGCGTCGTTCCGGGGAGTGTCGAGAGCGCCCCGGCGAAGTTCAACGCCAAGCGTGTCGTGCTTTTGACGACGGTGATTGCGGCCGTCATTCAACTTGCCTGGTATATCCTGTCCGTCAGGCTCGGCTACGGCATAGATTCCATTCCGCGTTTCTACCCAAAATTTGATTGATAAGTTCATCGCGGCCGCCGCGTGAGCCGGTCGCTCTCAATGCGACATGTTCTGTGCAATTTGATGGGCACATCTGTGCCTTGACGGAGCCTGCGCGCATGCCCGTGGGCAGAACCCGGGCAATTGCAGGATTGACCGCCGTGAAATTGACATAGTTCAATTTTGTAAGGTGCTTCGCGCGTCTGTCTCTTGCTGAAAAGCAAAAAAAAACAAGGCTAAAAGCCTTGTTTTTCAAGTTTCGCGTGATCTTTAATCCGTTTCCGGCGGCAGCGACGAAGCGCGCCTAAGATCTTATCCTCCCAAGACTTGACCGCGAAAGTCGGCAAGAATTTAGTCTTCATGCCTGTTTTGTGAGCCGAAACTAGCCCAAACATTGGGCTCTGTCATCCTGTTTTTTTGCATTTTTGCTACAGTCGGGTAAAATATTCCCGTTGACAATTACTGTCGTAATCTTGTTATTAGCGTGCTCTTTTGACGCAGGAACGGCGTCGAGTTCCCCCTGAAAATCCGTGGATGCTTTCTCTGCCCGTGACAACGGAGAGCAGGGTTTTCTTCCGCCGGCGAAGCAGCTATGAACGCAAGGCTCCTAAAGGTTCCTGCCGGCTTTGCCGGTGATGGAAAATGGAGAGCCCGACCCGAGAAGCAGCGGTCGCCTTTACCAATCAAAAGGTGAAGCCGGCATCTCGCTCAACGTCATTTCGCCCGAATCCGCCGATAGTGCGACGTTCATCAAGTTCTGGAACCCGTCATGCGCCTGTCCCGCTTTTTTATGCCCATCCTGAAGGAAAATCCCAAGGAAGCGGAAATCGTTTCCCACCGCCTCATGCTGCGCACGGGCATGGTCCGGCAGCAGTCTTCGGGCATCTATACCTGGCTGCCACTGGGCAAGCGGGTTCTCGACAAGGTCAACGCGGTCATCCGCGAGGAGCAGAACCGCTCCGGCGCGATCGAGCTTCTGATGCCGACCCTCCAGTCTGCCGAGCTGTGGCAGGAAAGCGGTCGCTACGACGCCTACGGCAAGGAAATGCTGCGTATCAAGGACCGGCAGGACCGGCCGATGCTCTACGGTCCGACGAACGAGGAAATGATCACGGACGTCTTCCGTTCCTACGTGAAGTCCTACCGCGACCTGCCGCTCAATCTCTACCACATCCAGCTGAAGTTCCGTGACGAGATCCGTCCGCGCTTCGGCACCATGCGCTCGCGCGAATTCCTGATGAAGGACGCCTATTCCTTCGATCTCGATCGGGAAGGGGCCGAACACGCCTATAACCGGATGTTTGCCGCTTACTTGCGCACCTTCGCGCGCATGGGCCTTCGCGCCATTCCGATGCGCGCCGATACCGGCCCGATCGGCGGCAATCTCAGCCACGAATTCATCATTCTTGCCGATACTGGCGAGTCCGAAGTCTTCTGCCATAAGGATTTCCTCGGCTTCGATATTCCGGGCGAAGACACGAATTTCGATGACGTTGCCGGCCTGAAGACGATCTTCGACAAGTGGACCTCGCGTTATGCGGCGACGTCGGAAATGCACGACGAGGCAGCCTTCAACGCGGTTGCCGAGGGCGACCGACTGTCGGCCCGCGGCATCGAAGTCGGCCACATCTTCTATTTCGGCACCAAGTACTCCGAAGCCATGGGCGCCAAGGTTCTCGGCCCCGACGGCAAGGAGCATGCAGTGCACATGGGCTCCTATGGCATCGGCCCGACCCGTCTGGTGCCGGCGATCATCGAAGCCTCGCATGACGACAACGGCATCATCTGGCCGAAGTCGATCGCGCCGTTCGATGGCGTCATCATCAACATGAAAGCGGGCGATGCCGCTTGCGACGGCGCCTGCGAGACGCTCTATTCTGAACTCGGCAAGGCTGGATTCGAGGCGCTGCTCGACGACAGGGACGACCGCGCTGGTGCGAAGTTCGCGACGGCTGATCTGATCGGCGTTCCGGTCCAGATCATCGTCGGACCGCGTTCGATCGCCAATGGCGAAGTCGAGGTCAAGGACCGCAAGACCGGCGAGCGCGAGACGATGACCGTCGAAGCGGCGATCAACAAGCTGATCGCAACGAAGTGACGAGGCGAGGGAAGGCAGGATGACCGCCGTGACTGAAGATCGGGTGCAGGCCGCAGAGCGGCCTGAAAAGTCCTCCAGCCGACCCTTTTCCGCCTTCGAGCGTATGGTGGCGTGGCGCTACCTGCGCTCCAGACGCAAGGAAGCCTTCATCTCTGTCATCGCCGGCTTCTCCTTCATCGGCATCATGCTCGGCGTGGCGACGCTGATCATCGTCATGGCGGTGATGAACGGCTTTCGCACCGAGCTCATCTCCCGCATTCTCGGCATCAACGGCCACATGATCGTCCAGCCGATCGACGGTCCGCTTAACAACTATCCGGAACTGGCGACTAAATTCTCGGGCGTCAAAGGCGTCACCATGGCGATCCCGATGGTCGAAGGCCAGGTTCTGGCGCAAGGGGTCGGTGACAGTTCGACCGGCGCGCTGGTGCGCGGCATCCGCGCCGACGACTTGAGCAAGATGAAGTCGGTTTCCGGCCACATCCAGTCCGGTGATCTCGTCGGCTTTGCCTCCGGCTCTGGCGTGGCGATCGGCTCGCGCATGGCCGAACAGCTTGGCATAACGGTCGGCGGTACCATCACGCTGACCTCGCCCAACGGCGACGTGACGCCGCTCGGCATGAACCCGCGTGTGAAAGCCTATACCGTCTCGGCAATCTACGAGATCGGGATGTCGGAGTATGACGCGACGATCATCTTCATGCCGCTTGAAGAGGCGCAGCTGTTCTTTAACGCCGAGGGACTGGTCCAGTCGATCGAGATCTTCGTCGAGCATCCTGATGTCGTTGAGGAGTTGCGCCAGCCGATCGAGGATGCGGCCGGACGGCAAATCTTCATCACCGACTGGCGCGACCGCAACAAGACCTTCTTCTCGACGCTCGAGGTCCAGAGCAACGTGATGTTCATGATCCTGTCGCTAATCGTGCTGGTCGCGGCACTCAACATCATCTCCGGCCTGATCATGTTGGTGAAGGACAAGGGCAGCGACATCGCGATCCTGCGGACCATGGGCGCGACCTCGGGCTCGGTGATGCGCATCTTCTTCATGACGGGGGCTGCAATCGGCGTCGCCGGAACGGTCGCGGGCGTGGCGCTCGGCGTCGTCGTCTGCCTCAACATCGAATCCATCCGGCAGTTCTTTTCCTGGATCTCGGGAACGACGATATTCAGCCCTGAGCTTTATTTCCTCAACCAGCTCCCGGCCGATATGAACGCCGACGAGACCGCACTCGTCGTCGTCATGGCGCTGACCCTTTCCTTCCTCGCCACGATCTTTCCGGCCTGGCGTGCCTCGCGCCTCGATCCGGTGCAAGCCTTGCGTTACGATTGACCCACGCTGTGACTTGCAACGTCGTTTCTTGAATGAATGCGTGCGTCTGGCACAGCGATTACCACCTTCGCCGGCCATCCGCGGCGTTTGGCGTCCAAAGCGCGCCGCGATCCTTTAGATTCGCGAACCGCTGCGCTCTCCTGCGTCACTTGCTGCGGGCCTTGCCCTCAACGCCTGATCAGACCGCCGCGATAGTCGAGCTCGTACGCTTCCTCGCCGTCGACGAAGATGACCTCATGCCCGGAAAAATGTGCGGTGTCGCCGCGGCTGTTGTCGATGTAGTAGCCATGGGCGTGCCGGAACTCCGTGCCGCCGAGGAAATGCCGCTTGTCGCGGTACATCGCCTGAAGCGCCGCCCTGATGACGACGCCTGCCTTTTCACCGTTTATGAGGTCAGGACGGATGATCCGCCCGAAGTAGTTCATCGCCCAGTGCGGCTCGTCATTCTGCCACACGGTCTCCTGGCCTGCGAAATCGGTCCCGCCGAAATAGCTGTCGAGGTAGCTCCAGCTATCCCGCTCGTAGCCGATGTCGTGAGAACCCGGGCGTGACGACGGTCGCTGCCCGCCGCCGCCGACATAGGTTTTTGATTTGGCTTCAACGATGAATTCTCTGAGTGCTTCGAGCGCGGCCATGATTGTTCCTCATACGTTCGCGCCGGAGGATGTCGCGATCCGCTGAAGTTGTAAAGAACAAATAGAGAACAATCGCCCGGTTATTACAGGCCGCACGCCTTCTGCCCGCGATCGTCGCTCCAGTCCTTGAGAAGGATGAGCTCGCCTTTCGCGGTGATTGGCTTGTCGTTCGATTTGCCCTTGCCCGTCAGCACGTTGAGGTCGCATTGCGCGGTGTTGTCCGGATCGAGCGTATCGTAGGACGAGTAGGTGTAGCCCGCCACGACGAAGTCGAAGTTGCGATAGGCGACCGTCAGCTTCTGTTCCCAGCGGTCGCGCCCGATGGCATCGTTCTGACTGGTGATGAGCAACGAGCCGCTCGGCAGCGCCTCGATCGACGGCGCTTGGCCGACGAGTTCGAACTGACCCCAGACCTTGTTCGGAATGGCCGACTTTAATGCCAGCGCGCCGTTGTCGCCGGTGAGGTAGAGATAGATGCCGTTGTCCTCGTCGCTGCCTTCGGCGGGTCGTACGATGAGCGCGAGATCCGGGCTCCCGTCCTTGTTCCAGTCGCCGGTCGCCGCCGAGACGATGCGGGCGGGGTCTATCGTCTCTGCTGCGGAGACGGTGGTCGGAAGCAGGATCAGCAAGGGGAGAATCAGGCGTGCAAGCATGTCGGAGCGCTCCGCGTGGTCGTTCCTCTTGATATGCGGGCGCCGCGCTTTCCTCAAGCGGCTCGTCGTCAGTTAACCTGCATTCGGGCGCGATGTTAACCATCGTGAACAGAATGCCTGTGCACTGCTTGACGCGTGAACAAAAATGGAACAAAGTAAAAACATAACGGAAAAGGAGCCATGTTATGACTGATTTTGTTCGTGACCTCGCCGCCTTCGCGTCGATGAGCCTGTTCATCGCAAGCATCTCTTTCATTGCGCTCGGCCTCTGAAGGCGGGCGTCAACATCTTCTCTCAAGCACCTCCGCAAAGCGTCTCATCCCCGTTGAATAAGGGGGACGACATGTCAGGGGAATCTGGACATGACGGGCGATAAACGGGATATCCTTCCGACTGGACAGGAATCAGGGTGCGACAATGGCAGACGACAGCAAGGCAGCATCGAGTGAGGCGCTCGGCACGGATCCGCAGTTCGTGCATCTGCGCGTCCACTCTGCCTTCTCCTTGCTCGAAGGCGCTCTGCCGCTGAAGAAGGTCATCGGCAAGGCGGTCGCCGATAACCAGCCGGCGATCGGGATCGCCGACACCAACAATCTCTTCGCAGCCCTCGAATTCTCGCAGAAGGCAGCCGGTGACGGGCTGCAGCCGATCACCGGCTGCCAGCTGTCGATCGACATGGAGGACGAGACCGAGGGGGATCGGCGCGGCCATGGGCATCAGCTCGCCAAGCTGCCATCGATCGTGCTCATCGCCGCCACCGATGACGGCTATACGCGCCTCGTCGATCTCGTCAGCCGTGCCTATCTGAGCGGCGAGGGCAGCCAGGCGACGCGCATTACGCGCTCCTGGCTTGCCGAATGCGGCACCGAGGGCTTGATTGCGCTGACCGGCGCGTCCGGTGGCCCGGTGGATATCGCCATGAAGGCGGGCTCCACGGCGCTCGCCGAAGCGCGTCTCGAAGCCTTGCATGATCTCTTTGGCGATCGGCTCTATATCGAGCTGCAGCGCCACGGTGGCCACGACCGGCGGCACGAGAGCCGGATGATCGAGCTTGCCTACAAGTTCGACATTCCGCTTGTCGCCACCAACGAAGCCTTCTTCCCGTCGCCCTCCGACTATGAGGCGCATGACGCCCTGATGGCGGTAGCGCACAACGCCATGGTGTCGGACGACAGCCGGTTCCGCCTGACACCGGACCACTATCTGAAGAGCCGCAAAGAAATGGCGGCGCTGTTTGTCGATCTGCCCGAGGCACTGGAAAACACGCTCGAGATCGCCCGGCGCTGCTCCTTCATGCTGAAGACCCGTGGGCCGATCCTGCCGCGCTTTACCGGCGCGACGGCGGATCCGGAGGAGGCCGAGCGCGCCGAGTCGGACGAACTGCGTCGCCAGGCGGAGGAGGGCCTCGAAGACCGTCTCGCGAGACTCGGTATGGCGCCCGGCTACACCCAAGAGGAATACCGCGAGCGCCTGGCCTTCGAATTGAGCGTCATCGAGCGCATGAAGTTTCCCGGCTACTTCCTGATCGTTGCCGACTTCATCAAATGGGCCAAGCAGCACGACATCCCCGTCGGGCCGGGCCGCGGCTCGGGCGCCGGCTCGCTTGTCGCCTATGCGCTGACGATCACCGACGTCGATCCGATGCGCTTCTCGCTGCTGTTCGAACGCTTCCTCAATCCCGAGCGCGTCTCGATGCCCGACTTCGACATCGACTTCTGCCAGGACCGGCGCGAAGAGGTGATCCGCTACGTGCAGCGCAAGTACGGTCGCGAACAGGTGGCGCAGATCATCACCTTCGGTTCGCTGCAGGCCCGTGCCGCCTTGCGCGACGTCGGTCGCGTGCTCGAAATGCCCTATGGTCAGGTCGACAAGATCTGCAAGCTGGTGCCCAACAACCCCGCCAACCCGACGCCGCTTTCCAAGGCGATCGAGGAGGAGCCGCGCCTGCAGGAAGAGGCCGAGAAGGAGCCGGTGGTCGCCCGCCTTCTCGATATCGCCCAGAAGATCGAAGGCCTTTACCGCCACGCCTCGACCCACGCCGCCGGTATCGTGATCGGCGACCGGCCGTTGTCGCAGCTGGTGCCGATGTATCGCGATCCGCGCTCCGACATGCCGGTCACCCAGTTCAACATGAAGTGGGTCGAGCAGGCCGGTCTCGTCAAGTTCGACTTCCTCGGCCTGAAGACGCTGACGGTGTTGAAGGTCGCGGTCGATTTCGTCAAGCAGCGCGGCATCGAGGTCGATCTCGCGAGCATCCCACTCGATGATCTGAAGACCTACGAGATGCTGTCGCGCGGCGAAACGGTCGGCGTGTTCCAGGTGGAAAGTGCCGGTATGCGCAAGGCGCTGATCGGCATGCGGCCCGACTGCATCGAGGACATCATCGCACTCGTGGCGCTCTATCGCCCAGGCCCGATGGAGAACATCCCGGTCTATAACGCCCGTAAGCATGGCGAGGAAGAGGTCGAGTCGATCCATCCGAAGATCGACCACCTGCTCAAGGAAACGCAGGGCGTTATCGTTTACCAGGAGCAGGTGATGCAGATCGCCCAGGTGCTCTCTGGCTACTCGCTCGGCGAGGCCGATCTTCTGCGCCGCGCCATGGGTAAGAAGATCAAGGAGGAGATGGACAAGCAGCGCGCCCGTTTCGTCGACGGCGCCGTCAAGAACGAGGTGTCGAAGCCGCAGGCCGACCTCATTTTCGACCTGCTCGCCAAGTTCGCCAACTACGGCTTCAACAAGTCGCACGCGGCGGCCTATGCGATCGTGTCCTATCAGACCGCCTACATGAAGGCGCACTATCCGGTGGAGTTCCTGGCGGCGTCGATGACGCTCGACATGTCCAACACCGAAAAGGTCAACGACTTCCGCCAGGATGCCAAGCGTCTGGGCATCGAGGTGATCGCCCCGTCGGTACAGACCTCGTTCCGGCACTTCCAGACGGGCGAAAGCCGCATCTATTACTCGCTTGCAGCGATCAAGGGCGTGGGCGAGTCAGCGGTCGAGCACATCGTCGAGGTTCGAGGCGACAAGGCCTTCGCAAGCCTCGAAGACTTCTGCCTCCGGATCGACCCCAAGCTGCTCAACCGTCGCGTTTTTGAAAGCCTGATTGCCGCCGGCGCCTTCGATTGCTTCGGCTACGACCGGGCGGAGCTGGTCGGCGGGCTCGATCGTATTCTCGGGTTTGCCCAGCGGGCTCAGGAAAACAAGACGAGCGGGCAGAGCGACATGTTCGGCGCAGGGGCGGCCACCGGGCCGGAGCGCATTGCGCTTCCGACCTACACGCCGTGGCTTGCCTCGGAAAAGCTGCACCGCGAGTTCCAGGTTCTGGGCTTCTATCTGTCTGCCCATCCGCTCGACACCTACAATGCGCTGCTCGCCAAGATGCGCGTGCAGACCTTCGGCGATTTCGCCGGCGCTGTGAAGAAGGGGGCGACGGCCGGAAGGCTCGCCGGAACCGTAACCTCGAAGCAGGAGCGCAAGACGCGCACCGGCAACAAGATGGGAATCATCGCCTTCTCGGATTCCTCCGGCCAGTTCGAGGCGGTACTGTTCTCCGAGATGCTGCACCAGTATCGAGACCTGCTAGAGCCCGGCAAGTCGCTGGTCATGACCGTGGCGGCGGAAGAGCGGCCGGAAGGCATCGGCCTGCGCATCCAGACGCTGCGGTCGCTCGAAGAAGAATCGCTGCAACTGCAGAAGGCGCTGCGCGTCTATGTGCGCGATTCCGGGCCGCTGAAGTCGATCGCCTCGCACCTCAACATGAAGGGCGACGGGCTCGTCTCCTTCGTCGTCATTAAGGACAATGGCCAGCGCGAGATCGAGGTTGAACTGAACGAGAAGTTCCGGATTTCGCCGGAGATCGCTGCAGCATTGCGCTCGGCGCCGGGCGTCATCGACGTCGAACTGGTGTAATCCGAGGCGGGGCTCCACTGAATTGCAGTGGAGCGGCGATTGAGCCGGCTTGGAACCTATCGACCCGCGGCGGGACGCTCGCCGGGTGCTTGTCTGCCGGTCTCGCAGATCAGTCGCCGGGACGTGTCCGAGTAATGGTGATGAAGTCGGTGCCCTGACCGGTCTCCAACCCGCTTTCCACATCGGCAATCGAGAGCGATGAGCCCTCGGCGAGCAACGTTTCCACGCGCTTGCGCACATCGTCGGAGATCGTCACGCGCGCCAGCGTGCGCTGGATGCCGTTATAGGCGAAGGGCTCGGCCTCCGTGGAGATGCCGAGCCGCTTCTTCGTCGAGGCGGGCAGGTGATTCTCGAGCGAGACGCCGAACCATTTGCCTTCGGCACCTTCTTCTTCATTGTGCCGGAACTGGAGGAAATGCGTTCCGAGCGCCTCTTCCGGCTTGTCGATCGTAAGCCCGGCTTCAAAGAGCGGCTTGAACCCTTGTCGCACGAGGATCTTGCCGTTTTGCGGCGGCGTACGTCCGGCCTTGCGAAGGAGCCTGTCGGTCAGGTCCGGTGTCAGCTTGCCGTCGCTGTCAATGCCTTCGCTTGCCTGGAAGGCACGCAGGGCCGCAATCGTCGCCGGCCCTGCATGGCCGTCGATCGCGCCCGGCGCGTAGCCGAGGAAATCCAGGGACGTCTGAACCTCGCGCATGGTGTCGCGGGTATCGCTTCGGGTGATCAGGATACGGATCGGCTCCTCGGTGGATCGCGCCGAATTGGCGCCGCCGGGCGGCTCCCGCATCGCCACTTCCACCGGCGCATCGCCGGCCTGGCTGATCGCCGGTCTGAGCGGCACGTCGGAAAGCGGCAGCTGGAGATCGATCGGGGCCGGGCGGAAGAGTAGGGCGCTCTTGACCTCCAAGGGCGTTATCTGCCGGTCGGAGATCAGCACGTGCACGCCGCGCTCGGTCAACTTGTAGAGCGAGGCAGCAAATTCACTCGGCAACCGCACGCAGCCATGGGACGCCGGATAGTCCGGCACATGGTTGGAGCCATGCAGAGCAATGCCCGACCAGGTGAGCCGCTGCATGAACGGCATCGGAGCGTTCGAATAGATGTTCGACTTGTGATGACGCCGCTTTTCCAGGATAGAAAAGATGCCCGATGGCGTCGTGTGGCCCGCCTTGCCGGTCGAGACCGGTGATGTCGCAATGACAGCGTCGCCGTCATAGACGACGAGCGATTGCTGATCTTTCGAGACGATGATCTGCAGCGGCCCGCGACTGCCTGCAAAGCCGGTAGCCGGCGACAAAAGCAGTGCGACGACGCTGGCGGTGAGAGCGAAACGCGATACCATACACTCAACCCAACACGTGACTTGGCGAACAAGCCTAGCCTTCAATCTTTAAGGAATTCATCCTGCTGTGTGGGCTGTCGGTCAAGGTTGCGTGATCGCTTTGCGAAGCGTGCCTGCTCGGGCAAGCACGCTTGCGGTCTCACGGATCGCGTTTTCTGGTGCCGAAAGTGTAGCCGGTTTCGACGCTCGCCTTGCCGAATTTGTCGCGCAGCTTGTTGATCGCGTCCTCGGCCGCAGCGCGCCTGGTGGCCGCGGGATCGACGAGATCGGGCGGATCGGCGAGATCCGGGGCGGAGAGATCGCTGACGCCGATGCCGATCAGCCGATACTTCGTTCCGTCCGCCTCTTTTTCGAGAAGTTGCAGGCCGATGCGGAAAATGCGGTCGGCAAGGCGGGTAGGGCTATCCAGGCGCCGGTTGCGGGTGCGGATCTTGAAGTCGGCGGTTTTGAGCTTGAGAACGACCGTCTGGCCGGCGAGTTCCGACTTTCGCAGCCGGTGGGCCACTTGCTCGCTGAGGCGCCGCAGATGCGTGACCAGGTCGTCATAGCGCGCGATATCGTCGTTGAACGTCGTCTCTGCGGAAACGCTCTTGGCTTCGCCGTCGATTTCGACCGCTCTTTCGTCGAGCCCGCGCGATAGGCGAAAGAGCCGCTGCCCCATGGTGCCATAGCGCCGCATCAGGTCGCCTTCCTCCATGGTCTGCAGTTGCCCGATCGTGCGCACGCCGTCACGCTCCAGCGTGGCGGCAAAGGCCTTGCCGACGCCCCAGATCAGGGTCACCGGCTTCTCGCGCAGGAACTCCAGCGCCTCGGCTTGGCCGATGACGGAAAAGCCGCGCGGTTTTTGCAGGTCGGACGCCACCTTGGCGAGAAACTTGCAGTAGGAGAGGCCGACCGAGACGGTGATGCCGATTTCCTGCTCGATCCGGCGGGCGAGCCGCGCGAGCGTGCGTGCCGGCGGATCGTGATGCAGCCGCTCCGTGCCGCTGAGTTCGAGGAAGGCTTCGTCGATCGACAGCGGCTGCACCAGCGGGGTCAGTTCCTGCATCAGCGTGCGCACCTCGCGGCCGACGCGGGCGTATTTCTCCATATTGGGCTTGATGACGATGGCCTGGGGGCAGGCTTCCAGCGCCTTGAACATCGGCATGGCCGAGCGCACGCCGTGAATGCGGGCGACGTAGCAGGCGGTGGAGACCACGCCGCGCTTGCCGCCGCCGATGATCACCGGCTTGTCCGCAAGCTCCGGGTTGTCGCGCTTCTCGATCGAGGCATAGAAGGCGTCGCAGTCGATGTGCGCCAGCGTCAGGTCATAGAGCTCCGCATGCCGCAGAATGCGCGGGCTGCCGCAGGCGAGGCAGCGCCGCACCGACGCCGCCTGTTCCTTGAGGCAGTCGCGGCAGAAGCCTGGAGAGTGAGCAGCGCTGTCGAGCATATCGGGAACAAATATTGAACATTGCGACCTTAAGCACTACTCTAGCGAGTCTCAAGGAGGCGCGATTGGAAATCACAATGCAATTGTCGCCGTTGAAAAGGATCACCGGGCGCGTCTTGCGCAGCGCCGGCGCGGCTGAATTTGCGCCGACGGGCAGCCGATCCGGGCTAGCCGCGGAAGTGCGCGCGAATGGCTGCGGCTGCCTCCGGCCAGTCTGCGACGGCGCGGATGTCGGCGTCGAGCTTCGGCGCGAGCGCCTTGAACTCCGAGTCGGCCATGAGGTTTATCGGCAGGCAGGTCGGCGCGTGATCCTTCACCGATCGCAGGTTGCGAAGCATGTCGTCGATGAAGACGAGGGGGACGTTACGGCTGCCGTGAAGTTTTTGGACGATCGGCCCCTTCGGCTCTTCGGACGCAAGCAGCGGATAGGGCAGGCCGAGCCGGTCAAGAAGAGCGCGACGAACCGCAGCGTGCTGCGGCGGCATCGCAGTCAGAAAGACGATATCGGCTTCCTCCGACAATGCGGCCAGGGTCTCGACGACCTTGGCGGCGGGCGTTTGCCAACGATCCTGCGAGCCGTAGAAGGTGTCGAGCAGGATCTTGACCTCTGGCTCCGTCACCGGCTGCTCGTCCGCGTGGGTGATGATGTTGCCGGTCAGGCGAAACGATCGGGGCAGGAGGACATGGCCGCAGCTCCCAAGGAACGCTTTGAACGGATTGATGAATTCAAGCACGACATCGTCGATGTCGCTGACGATCAGCGGACGGTTTCCAAGCGTGATGCTGTGAACTGTCGGCGCGTTTGCCACCCTCAATCCTCGAAGCCTGCGTGGCCGGAAAGTACCGTATGGGCGCGCACGACGTCTTCAGGCGCCGTACCGGTCGCGGTGCAGAATGCCATCAGGGTCGGCTCATGGTCCATCAGAAAGGCGACGAGCCCGCCCATGAAGCCGGGTTCGGCAATCGCGTTGCGCAACGCCGTCGGGTCCGTGCCGGTCAGCGCCAGAAAGCGGGACAGAAGCTCAGGCTCGCCGGCAAGCCAGGAGAGAATGTCGATGGCGATTTCGTCGGCGCTCTTCAATGGTTTGTCCCCGTATGGTTTTTACGTGCGGAGTTACCTATTTTTCAACCAAATAGGCCTATCTCTGACGTTGAGGAAATGGGTCGAGTCGTCGGCTCCGCACGTTAATTGTCCTGAGGAGACTTGCAAGGTGACGATGGACAGCAAGGGATCGACATGCCCAAACAGGTGATGATTGTTGAGGACAACGAGCTGAACATGAAGCTCTTCCGCGACCTGATTGAGGCCTCCGGCTATGCGACGATCCAGACTCGCAACGGCATGGAGGCGCTCGAGCTCGCGCGCAAGCATCGGCCCGATCTCATTCTCATGGACATTCAGCTGCCGGAGGTTTCCGGTCTGGAAGTGACGAAGTGGTTGAAGGAAGACGATGAGCTGCACGTCATCCCGGTCATCGCCGTGACCGCCTTTGCGATGAAGGGCGACGAGGAGCGGATCCGCCAAGGCGGGTGCGAAGCCTATGTCTCCAAGCCGATCTCCGTACCGAAGTTCATTGAGACGATCAAAACCTACCTGGGCGATGCCTGAGCGGCGGGAAAATTGATATGACTGCGCGTATTCTTGTTGTCGATGACGTTCCGGCCAATGTGAAGCTGCTCGAAGCCCGGTTGCTTGCCGAGTACTTCGACGTGCTGACGGCCAGTGACGGTTATGCCGCCCTGGCGCTCTGCGAAAAGACGCCCATCGACCTGGTGCTGCTCGATATCATGATGCCCGGTCTCGATGGTTTCGAAGTCTGCGAGCGGCTGAAGGCGAACCCGAAGACGGCACATATCCCGGTTGTCATGGTCACCGCGCTCGACCAGCCTTCGGACCGCGTGCGTGGCCTGAAGGCCGGCGCCGACGATTTCCTGACGAAGCCCGTCAACGATCTGCAGCTGATGTCGCGGGTGAAGAGCTTGGTGCGGCTGAAGAACGTCAGCGATGAGCTGCGCCTGCGGGCCCAGACGGCGCAGACGATCGGGCTTGAAGATGTTGGCCGGGCGGACCGGCCTGACGAGCCCGGCAACGTCCTGCTCGTCGATGGCCGCGGCTCGTCGCAGGAGCGGCTGCCGCGCGCCCTCAAGCCGATTGCCGAGGTCTCGGTCATCTCCGATCCGCAGGCGGCATTGTTCGAGGCGGCGGAGAACAATTTCGACCTCGTCATCGTCAATGCGAATTTCGACGACTACGATCCGTTGCGGCTCTGCTCGCAGTTGCGCTCGCTGGAGCGCACCCGTTTCATCCCTATCCTGCTGATCGCCGAGCAGGGCAGCGACGAGTTGGTCGTCCGCGCGCTCGATCTGGGCGTGACGGACTATCTGATGCGGCCGGTCGATCCCAATGAACTGATTGCCCGGTCGATGACCCAGATCCGGCGCAAGCACTGCAATGACAGGCTGCGGTCGAGCGTGCAGCAAACCATCGAGCTTGCCGTCACCGACGGCCTCACCGGGCTGCATAACCGGCGCTATTTCGACACGCACCTGAAACTGCTGATGGATCGGGCTGCTGCGCGCGGTCGGCCGCTGTCCATCTGCATGACCGATATCGACCGCTTCAAGCAGGTTAACGACACCTACGGCCATGACGTTGGCGACGAAGTCTTGCGGGAATTCGCCAATCGCATCCGCACGACGGTGCGGGGTGCCGACCTTGCCTGCCGGTTCGGCGGTGAAGAGTTCATCGTGGTGATGCCGGATACGTCAGCCGAAATGGCGGCCGGTGTCGCCGAGCGTCTGCGCACGATCATCGAAAGCCTGCCATTTGCGATCCCGCAGGCGGACGGCCCCCTGAAGGTCACCGCGTCCATGGGGATTGCCACGCTCAGGCCCGGCAGCGACACGGCCGAAGCGCTGCTGAAGCGCGCCGATACGGCGCTCTATCAGGCCAAGCACGAAGGCCGAAATCGGGTGGTGGCAGCCGCCGCCTGAGCCGCGCCTCCTGCGTTTCTGGCCTCAAAGCACCCCAGGGAATTTCTTTGCCCGCCTCTTGCGGCCTGCATTCAAAGTTGTATTCTCGCGTCACCTGTTGCTACCGGGGAGTTTGGGTGGCAGCAGAGATCATGCAGTGTGCCTGTCCAGGTCTGATACAGAATTAACCATGCGCCGAGCGGCACCGCTCCGCGCATTAAGAATTCGTTGATTTTTTTTTATTTTCAGGTGATGCTCATGAAAGAGGGGGCATCCAGCCTTCTGCGATATTCGTTACCCCATGATGCTCAGGTCCGCCGCATCTCCTGGGTCGTGGGGTCGGTCGGTTGGCTTTTGGCGTCCGCGGAATCCTCGTGCCGCAGTCAGAGGCCAGCCGACCCCCTTTCCGACACGCCGTCCCGCCTTCGGGGCGGCGTTTTGATTCTGGGGGAAGAGCAGGGGCGGGCGAGCCGTTTCCTCCCCCTGGCGTGGAACCCGTTTCACTCAGCGCCTATGCGAGATGCTCAAGGCATTGGCCTAAAAACGAAAGGGCGCCTGACCTTGCGGTCGGCGCCCTTCAATTCCCGAAAACCGGCGATCTTACTTGATCTTGGTTTCCTTGAATTCGACGTGCTTCTTGACGACCGGGTCGTACTTGGTCTTCGTCATCTTTTCCGTCATCGTACGGCTGTTCTTGGTCGTGACGTAGAAGAAACCCGTGTCGGCTGTCGAAAGCAGCTTGATCTTGATGGTGGTGGCTTTTGCCATGGTCGTCCTGCCTTTGTAACAATGAAAGCCGTGGACAACCGGTTGCGGGCCACGGGCAAGGTTGGCGCGAAACTACAAATCGCGGCCGAAAAGTCAAGACCGTTTTGGTTTCAAAACGATCCTGACCACCGAAAGCGCGACATAGAGACCGAAAAAGCCGGCGATCGCCCAGGCAAAACCGTTGTTGCCGGTGGCGTCCATTGCCGCGCCGATCGCCTGCGGTCCAGCGACGGTACCGACGGCGTAGGAAAACACGAAGGCCGCGTTGGCGGCGGCGAGATCCGCGCCCTGAAGCCGTGAGCCCAGGTGGCTGAGGCCGACCGTGTAGAGGCCGGAGACACAGCCGCCCCAGAACAACAGCACGATTGCCATCAGGAACCAGCTCTCGACCAACAGCGGCAGGAACAGCGCGCCGATAAGACCGATCAGCGTCATCGCAGAGAGCAGTGTGCGCCGGTCTTTGACCCTGTCGGAGAGCATGCCGACCGGGATCTGGAAGATGAAATTGCCGACCCCCATGACCGTTAGCAGAAGCGCTGCCTGCGATTCGCTGAAACCGGACCGCGTCCCGAAGATGAGGAACAGCGAGAGACCGCCTGATTCGACCGCGCCGAAGATGAAGACGGCAGCCGTTGCCGTGGGCACGAGGAAGACGTAGCGCAGGAAATGCCGCTCGGGCTTCTCGTCGATGACGGGGCTTTCGTCGCGCGCGAGGAAAATCGGCACGGATGCCAGGAGGATGACGCCGGCGCCGACGAGGAAGGGCAGGAGGCCTTCGCTGCCGAGGATCGAAAACAGCAGCGGGCCGGTCAGGAACCCAAGCGACAGGAATGTGCCGTAGATCCCCAGCACGAAACCGCGCTTGCTCGGCGGGGCCGTCGCGTTGATCCAGAACTCGGAAAGAATGAAGAGGACGGTGATCGCTCCGTGGAAGACGATTCGGAGCGGGAACCAGAGCCAGAAATTGGTGATGTAATAGAAGCCGAGCGCGCTGGTGGCCGCGATTAGCACGGCCCAGAGCATCGTTGGCGCTACGCCATGCCGGTGGGCGAACTTCGTCGTGAAGGGGGCAGCCACCATCGATGCCAGGCCCGCCATGGCGGAATTCAAGCCGATGAGGGTCGAGGAAATTCCGCGCTTCTCCATGATGATGGAAAGCAGCGGCAGGCCGAGGCCGATGGCGATGCCGACCGCGCTGATGGCAGCAACGGCCGCGATCAGCGACCGCCAGTGAATTTCCTCAACCGGTGCAGCCGTACCGGGCGATGGCTGTGACATCTGACGCGGATCCTTAGAGCAATGTGCGCACGAAGCGCCCATGGCGCGAGGTATAGAGTGGAACCGGTCGTTCGCAGGGCAGCGAAGGATCGGCGTCCAGTCCGTTCCTGAGGTCCGCGAGGATGACCGCGGTGATGTCAGGTATCCGTAGCGACGGAGTAACGTTCACATCGATCCACTGCAAATCCTGAAGCTCCCGACTGTCCAGGAACCGCGTAGGATCGATTTCGGCCTCGTCGGCGAACACGGCGAAGAAGCGCGTATCGAACCGCCTCGTGTTGCCTGGAGGGGTGATGGCCCGAGCCATATAGCGCAACTTTGCAAGATCGGGAAGAAAGGGAACGGGAGCTTCGGCCGAAGGAAGCGGCGCGCCTATGGCGATGCCGGCTTCCTCGTAAAGTTCACGCAGGGCGGCAAGCGCGAGCGCGCGCGCCCGGGCATCCGACAGTCCGCGCGCGCCGGCCACCTTCAGCGTTCGCAGGACGGAGGGATGGAGATCGGAGCCGAAGCCAATTCGATGATCGCCGGTATCGCGGCGTCCGCCGGGGAACACATAGAGATCCGGCATGAAGGCGTGCGCACTGTGGCGCCGCCCCATAAGCACACGCACGCGGCCGCCAACGCGATCGAGCAGCATGATCGAAGCGGCATCCCGGGGCCGCATGGTCGCGGGACGCGGAGGCTTGGGTTCGTTGCCCGTCTCCCGCGCCGGCCTCATGCCCGTTCGTCTCTCGGGGGCAACACGTCCTCAGGCGCATCTTCGTGTCCGCCGAAGCCATGCATCTTCAGCGCCCATTGCAGGCCGATGACGGCGCCTTTTACAGGCTGCAGCAGCGCCAGCGAACTGATGACGGTGATCGGTGCCCAGATGGCGAGATGCTGCCAGCTGTTGAGCGGAAGGATGAGGTCGGTCGCCATGTAGCCGGCAAGCACGAGGTGGCCGACGATCGTGACGACGATATAGGGCGGGAAGTCGTCGGCGCGGTGGTGGTCCATGCGCTCGCCGCAGGCCGCGCACGTCTCAACCGACTTGAGGTAGCTGCGAAACAGCTTGCCGCTGCCGCACGCTGGACAGCGGCCGAGAAAGCCGCGCTTCATCGAAAGACCAACGGAGCGCTCGTCGCTTTTGGACCCGCCCAGATGAAGTGTTTCGCCTGACGCCGCTTTCATGTGCATTCCTCTGTCCTATCGGGACCCTATCGCCGGCCGCGCGGCGGCCGTGTTCCCGGCTTCTTCCGGGCGCCGGTGCGATCCCTGCGACCGGACTTGTGGAAGGAGCGCGTTGCCGTCGGCATCTTGCGTCCTTCGCTGATCATCTCGAAGCGGAGCGCACCGGCAAGCGGCACGGCCTCGACGAGCTTGACGCGTACCGGATCGCCCAGGCGATAGCCGAGCCCGGTCTTCTCGCCGGAAAGCGCCTGATGCGCCTCATCGTAGATGAAGTAGTCGCGTCCAAGTGTTGATATCGGAACGAAGCCGTCGGCGCCATAGGCCGGCAGGGTGACAAAGAGTCCCGCCTTGGTGACACCGGAAACGCGGCCGTCGAATTCCTCCCCGACGCGACCGTTGAGATGATGCGCGATCAGTCGGTCGACCGTGTCGCGCTCGGCGGCCATGGCACGGCGCTCGAAAGTCGAGATCTCGGCGGCGATGTCGTCGAGTACGGCCTCTTCCTGCGGTGTCAGCCCGCCTTCGCCAAGGCCGAGCGAGGCAACCAGCGCCCGGTGCACGATCAGGTCGGCATAGCGCCGGATCGGAGACGTGAAATGCGCGTACTTCAAAAGGTTGAGGCCGAAGTGCCCGATGTTCTCGGGGCTGTAGATCGCCTGGCTCTGCGAGCGCAGCACCATCTCGTTGACCATGGTCTCGAAGGGCTTGCCTTCGGCCTTGGCGAGGATGCCGTTGAAGTGGTTCGAGCGCATGTTCCCGCCCTTGACGAGCGAGATGTCGAGCGTCGACAGGAATTCACGCAGGCTTTCCTGCTTGGCAAGCGAGGGCTGGTCGTGGATGCGGTAGATCAGCACCTGGCGCTTCTGCTCCAGCGTCTCGGCGGCGGCAACGTTCGCCTGGATCATCATTTCCTCGATCAGCTTGTGCGCGTCGAGGCGTTCGGGAACGAAGACACGGTCGACCGTACCGTCGGGTTTCAGGATGATCTTGCGCTCGGGCATGTTGAGCTCGAGCGGCTGGCGCCGGTCGCGGCCGCGCGTGAGGATGCGATAGCCTTCCCAGAGTGGCTTCAGGATCGTCTCGAGGATCGGCCCGGTCTTGTCGTCCGGATTGCCGTCGATCGCTGCCTGCGCCTGCTGGTAGGAGAGCTTTGCCGCACTCTTCATCATGATGCGATGGAAGGTATGGCCGGCCTTCCGGCCTTCCTTGGAGAAGCGCATGCGCACGGCAAGCGCCGGGCGATCGACGCCTTCCTTGAGCGAGCAGAGGTCGTTGGAGATGCGCTCGGGCAGCATTGGCACGACCCGATCGGGAAAGTAGACCGAGTTGCCGCGCTTCAGCGCTTCAAGGTCCAGAGCGGACTTCGGACGCACGTAGTAGGAGACGTCGGCAATCGCCACCGTGACGATGACGCCGCCGGGATTGTCCTCGGACGGATCCGGCTCCGCATAAACGGCGTCGTCATGGTCCTTGGCGTCGGCCGGATCGATGGTGATCAGCGGCAGCGTGCGCCAGTCCTCGCGGTGCGCCATGGTGGCGGGGCCTGCGGCGTTCGCCTCCTCGATCACCCGTTCCGGGAAAACGTGGGGAATGCCGTGGGCATGGATGGCGATCATCGAGATCGCCTTCTCAGAGGCGACCGAACCTATGACGGTCTGCACCTGCGCGCGCGGCAGACCGTAACGGCCGAGACGTGACAGCTGCACCTCGACCAGATCGCCGTCCTCAGCGTTGCCCGTGAACTCCGGATCAACAAGTATTTCCTCGCCGCGCTTTTCGATCGGCATCAGGCGGCCACCGCCGCCGGGCGTCGAGCGGAAGACGCCGAGCACGGCATCCTTGCGCTTGTCCAGCACCTTGATGATGCGCGCCGTATAGGCCGGGCCGCCCCGTTCCTTGGCCGGGAAGATCTTGGCGAGAACGCGGTCGCCGAGACCGCCCACCGGAGCCTTGCCCTTACCCTTGGCGACGGCGGATTGCTTGATCAGCACCGCCGGTGCGACGCCGTCGTCGTCGAGCCATTCGGCCGGGCGGCCGATCAGCTCGCCATCGACATCGCGGATGGTGATGTCGAGCACGGTCACCGGGGGCAGGGCGCCCGGACGCACCAGCGACTTGCGCTTCTTTTCGACCAGACCGTCGACTTCCAGCGACTTCAGCAGGGCCTTGAGTTCGACACGGGTTTCGCCCTTCAGGCCGAAAGCCTTGGCGACTTCGCGCTTGGAGGCGCGGTCCGGGTTTTCAGCGATGAAGCGCATCAGCACGTCACGCGGCGGGACCGCGCCGTGGATGATCGGTTCGCTTGGCTGGGCCGATCCGGCCTTTGCCGCGCGAGCAGGCTTCTTGCCCTGGCTTCTCTTGCCGGACTGTTCGGTCGGGTCGCGCGGTATTCTGGTCAAGATCAGTCCTTCTTGGCCTTGGCGGCCGTCTTTGTTTTGCTCTTGGCGGGCGCCTTGGCCTTAGCCTTGGTCGCCTTGGCGCCGTCCTCGGACTTCGCCGCTGCCTTGGTCGTCTTGGCCTTGGTCGCCTTCCCCTTGGCCGTTCCGCCCTTGGCAGCACGCTCCGAGATCAGCACAAGTGCCTCCTCGACCGTCACCGACTGCGGATCCTTGCCCTTCGGCAGGGTGGCGTTGACCTTGCCCCAGTTGACATAGGGGCCGTAACGGCCGTCACGAACGGTGATCGGGCCACCGTCGGGATGATCACCGAGTTCCTTGAGCGACGCGGCAGCGGTGCGGCCCCGGCCGGCCCCGGCCTTCGACTGCTTGTCGGCGAGAACCGAGACGGCGCGATTGAGGCCGATCGAGAAGACGTCCTCGATCGATTCGAGGTTGGCATAAGTGCCGTCGTGCAGCACGAACGGTCCGTAGCGGCCAAGCCCGGTTGAGATCATCTTGCCGGATTCCGGATGGGCACCGATATCGCGCGGCAGCGACAGCAGCGCGACCGCCTTCTCATGGTCGATCGTCGACGGCGTCCAGCCCTTCGGCAGGCTCGAGCGCTTGGCTTCCTTGCCGTCGCCACGCTGGACATAGGGGCCGAAGCGGCCGCTCCTGAGCGTGATTTCCTCGCCGGTATGCGGATCCTTGCCGAGCGCCTGCGGTTCGTTCGAGACCGCCGCCTCCTCGCCGTTGCTGTCGGAGGAAAGCTGGCGGGTGAAGTTGCACTCCGGATAGTTCGAGCAGCCGACGAAGGCGCCGTACTTGCCGAGCTTCAGCGACAGCTTGCCGGTGCCGCAGACCTGGCAGATGCGCGGATCGCCGCCGTCCTCGCGCTTGGGGAAGACCAGCGGCGCCAGTTCCTCGTTCAGCGCGTCGAGCACGTTCGTTACGCGCAGTTCCTTGGTTTCCTCGATCTGGGCGAAGAAATCCTTCCAGAAGTCGCGAAGCACGTCTTTCCAGTTGACCTCGCCGGCGGAGACCTGGTCGAGCTTTTCTTCGAGCGACGCGGTGAAGTCGTAGCCGACATAGCGTGTGAAGAAGCTTTCCAGGAACGCCGTCACCAGCCGTCCTTTGGCCTGGGGGATGAGCTTGCGCTTGTCGTTGGTGATGTAGTCGCGATCGAGCAGGGTCGTGACGGTGGCGGCATAAGTGGAGGGACGGCCGATGCCGAGCTCTTCCATCTTCTTGATCAGGCTTGCTTCGGAATAGCGCGGCGGCGGCTCAGTGAAATGCTGCGAGGCGTTGATCTTCTGCTTGGCGAGGTTTTCGCGCGCATTGATCTCCGGCAGGCGGCCATCCTCGTCGCCGTCGTCAGTCTGTTCGCCGTCTTCCTTGGCATCCGTATAGGCAGCGATGAAGCCGTCGAAGCGGATGACCGAGCCGGTGGCGCGCAGACCTGCCTTCTGGCCGCCATTGTCCGCAGTGATTTCCGCGGTCGTACGCTCGATCTCGGCCGATGCCATCTGGCTGGCGATGCCGCGCTTCCAGACGAGGTCGTAGAGCCTGAGCATGTCGCCATCGAGGAAACGGCGAACCTGGTCCGGCGTCCGGTTGAAATCGGTCGGGCGGATGGCCTCGTGCGCTTCCTGGGCATTCTTCGCCTTGGTCGAATAGAAGCGCGGCTTTTCCGGTAGATAGCGGTCGCCGAACTGGCTGGCGATCGCAAGGCGCGAGGCTTCGATCGCTTCCGGCGCCATCTGCACGCCGTCGGTACGCATATAGGTGATCAAACCGACCGTCTCGCCGCCGATGTCGACGCCTTCATAGAGCTTCTGCGCGACCTGCATGGTGCGCGAAGCGGAGAAGCCGAGCTTGGAGGAGGCGGCCTGCTGCAGTGTCGAGGTGGTGAAAGGCGGCGACGGGTTGCGCTTGACCGGCTTTGCTTCGATGCTATCGACCACATAGGCGGCGCCATCGAGCAGGGTCTTGAGACGATTTGCTTCTTCGCCGTTGCCGACAGCCTTCGGCGCAAGACGCTTGCCATCGGCCGAAACGAGACGCGCCTCGAACTCGTCCCCGCGCGGCGTCTTCAAGAGCGCCGAGATGTTCCAGTACTCCTCGGAGATGAAGCGCTCGATCTCGTTTTCACGATCGCAGACGAGGCGCAGCGTCACCGACTGCACGCGGCCAGCCGAGCGGGCGCCCGGCAGCTTGCGCCAGAGCACCGGCGAGAGGTTGAAACCGACGAGATAGTCGAGTGCGCGGCGCGCCAGGTAAGCGTCGACCAGCGAGGTGTCGATGTCGCGCGGATGAGCGATTGCTTCGAGAACGGCCTTTTTGGTGATGGCGTTGAAGGCCACGCGCTTGACCGGCTTGTCGCCGAGCACCTTCTTCTTCTTCAGAAGGTCAAGCACATGCCAGGAAATCGCTTCACCTTCGCGATCCGGGTCGGTTGCGAGAATGAGGCCGTCGGCGGATTTGACCGCGTCGGCGATGTCCTTCATGCGTTTCGCCGAGGCACTGTCGACTTCCCAGGACATCTCGAAGTCTTCGTCGGGACGGACCGAACCGTCCTTCGCCGGCAGGTCGCGCACGTGACCAAACGAAGCCAGTACCTTGTAGCCGGGGCCCAGGTACTTGTTGATCGTCTTTGCCTTGGAAGGCGATTCCACCACTACAACATTCATCGTCATTTTCTGAGACAACCGGTCCTGGTTCGGCGTCAGCGCCGTTTGCGCCGTACTTCGCCTGATATCGACGCCCCGAAATGGACAGGGATTCGAACGGGGTCAAGGGGGTTCGCCCAAAATAACGAAGAGAGGCCAGTGGGCGAACCATGCGGAAACACGCTGAATCTGCGATCTGAAACGCGTGATTGGTCCCGCTGGCGTGCCCGCCTGTGGCTGTGGCTTGTTATCATTCGGGCGTCGCGAGCGACACGAGGCCGCCAGCATGGCGATCAAGCCGACCGGCCAGATCAAGTTCCAGCAGAAGCAGATAGACCTGAGCCGGCGAAAGCCCGGTGTGGCGGACGATATCGTCGATCTCGACCGGCGTCGGGCCGAGCGCGGTGCTGACCGCGGCGCGGTCGCCGTCGCTCGCGCTCGCCGGAACACCAGCCCGCGCCTGACCATCCGGTTCCCGCACGCCCGGCAGCGGCAGCTCCAGCTGGCTGAGTGGCGCCAGCGCCTCGATCACGTCATCCGGGCCGGTCGTGACGATCGCGCCCTGTTTCAGGAGATCGTTGGTGCCATGGCAGCGCGGATCGAGCGGCGAGCCGGGAACCGTAAAAACGAGCCGGCCGAAATCGGCGGCGTAGCGCGCGGTGATGAGCGAGCCGGAGCGGTGCGCGGCCTCGACGATCGCAACGCCGAGGCTGATGCCGGCGATCAGCCGGTTGCGGCGCGGAAAGTCGCGCGCCCGTGGCTCCCAGCCGAAAGGCATTTCGCTGATCGCGAGGCCCCGACCGGCCGTGATTTCTTCGAGCAGGCCCACGTTCTCGGGCGGATAGGGGCGGTCGAGACCGCCGGCAAGGGCAGCGATCGTGCCGGTATCAAGGCTGGCGCGGTGGGCAGCCGTGTCGATACCACGTGCGAGGCCCGAGGTGACGACATAACCGGCGCGGCCGGCGTCGAGCGCAATCATCGCCGCAAACTTTGCGCCGCTGACCGACGCGTTGCGCGAGCCGACAATGCCGAGCGACGGGCGGCCAGCCGCGCTGAGATCGCCTTTCATCGCGAGCAGAGGGGGAGCACCGTCGATCTGCCGCAGCGCCGAGGGATAAGCCGCTTCGCCGATGCCGACGAAAACGGCGCCGTGGCGTCGTGCGGCCTCCAGTTCCCGTTCGGCTTCGGCGACGGACGCCACGCGATAGCTTTGCTTCGTGCCGCCGCGCCTCGACAGCTCAGGCAGTGCATCCAGCGCGTTTTCAGCGGTGCCGAAATGGTTGATCAGGTCGCGGAAGGCGATGGGGCCGACATTGTCGCTGCGAATGAGCCGGAGCCAGGATATCTTCTGTCGTTCGGTCAGCGCCACTCCGTTTCGTCCTGCGCTGGCCTCAGACATTATCCCTTGTCTCCGATCTTGCTTTCCGTGCCGGCGAGCAGCCGCCGAATGTTGGCGCGGTGCTTCACCCAAGTGATGACCGTCATGGCGGTAAAGAGGAGGGCGACCTTCTCGTTGCCTGCCGCGTAAAGTAGAACCGGAATGATAGCCGTTGCAACCAGGGCGGACAATGAGGAGTAGCGGCTGATTTTCGCCATGCCGAGCCAGATGACCGCGAAGGCAAGCACCATGAGGGGAGCAAGGCCGAGCAGGACGCCGATATAGGTGGCGACACCCTTGCCGCCCTTGAAGCCAAGCCAGACCGGGTAGAGATGGCCAATGAAGGCGGCAAAGCCCGCGGCGATTCCCGCCTCGACGCCCCAGTAGGATGCGATGAACGCTGCGGCGGAGCCTTTCAGGGCATCGAGCAACAGCGTTGCGGCAGCAAGCTTCTTGTTGCCGGTTCGCAGCACATTGGTCGCGCCGATATTGCCGGAGCCGATCTTGCGCACGTCGCCGAGCCCGGCCATGCGCGTCAGGATCAGTCCGAACGGGATCGAGCCAAGGAGATAGCCTAAGGCAAGGCTTAAGAGCGTAAAGGGCAGCCCAAGCTGCCAGGACAATAGATCCACCGGTTCCCCTCCCGCGCGACCGCTTTCGGCTTAGGCCGAATGCACCAGCTTGCCGGCAACATAGGTTTGCACGACCCGCCCGGTAAAGCGCGCATTTTCAAACGGCGTATTCTTGGAGCGAGAAACGATCGCCTCTTCGTAAAGCACCCAAGGCTCGTCGAGATCGAGGACGGTGATATCGGCCTTGGCGCCGGGTTTCAGCGTACCGGCGTCGAGACCGAAGATCGCCGCCGGCCGCGTCGACATCGCATCGATCAGGCGCATCAGCGGAACCTGGCCGCTGTGATGCAGGCGAAGCGCGGCCGCGGCCAGCGTTTCCAGGCCGATCGCCCCATCGGCAGCATCGGCAAAGGGCAGCCGCTTGGTGTCGACGTCCTGCGGGTCGTGCGAGGAGACGATGATATCGATCGTGCCGTCGGCCAGTGCCTCGGCCATCCCGACGCGGTCGTCCTCGCTGCGCAGCGGCGGCGAAAGCTTGAAGAATGTCCGGTATTCGCCGATGTCGTTCTCATTGAGCGCGAGATTGTTGATCGACACGCCGCAGGTGACGTTGGCGCCACGCTCGCGTGCGGTACGGATCGCGGCGGCCGATTCGGGAACCGAGATCTGGGCGGCGTGATAGGCGGCACGCGTCAGTCCGGCGATGCGCAGGTCGCGCTCGAGCGGAATGATCTCCGCTTCGCGCGGGATCCCGGAAAGGCCGAGCCAGCTTGCAAGCAGGCCCTCGTGCATGACGCCGTTGGCACCGAGATACTTGTCGCGCGTCTCAAGGGAGATGACGGCGCCGAATTCGCGCGCATAGGTCATGGCGCGGCGCAGGACCAGCGTGTCGTGAATCGAGCGACGACCATTGGTGAAGCAGACAGCACCCGCTTCGCGAAGCAGACCGAACTCGGTCATCTCTTCGCCGGCAAGACCCTTGGTCAGCGCTGCGGCCGGGTGTACGTTGACCAGCGCCTTGTCGCGCGCCGTCTTCTTCACATACTCGACGAGCGCGATGTCGTCGATGACAGGGTCGGTCTCCGGCATGGCGATGAAGGTGGTGACGCCGCCGGCAGCGGCGGCCCGCGATGCGGACTCGAAGGTCTCGCGGTGTTCGCTTCCCGGTTCGCCGACAAAGACGCGGGCATCGACGAGGCCCGGAACGGCGGTGAGGCCGGCGCAGTCCTTGACGAAGGCGCCATCCGGCGCGCCCTGGTTCTGGGCATCGGCACCGGCAGCAAGGATAAGGCCGTCGTCGCCGACGATAACAGTGCCGACTTCATCGAGATTGCGCGAGGGATCGACGATGCGAAGGTTCTTCAGAACGAGTGGTCTGGTCATGTGCGCGGCCCCTGGTTCTGCGAGAGAAGCAGCGTTTCCATAACCGCCATGCGCACGGCAACGCCCATCTCGACCTGCTGTTCGATCACGCTCTGCGGCCCGTCGGCGATTTCCGAGGCGATCTCGACGCCGCGGTTCATCGGCCCGGGATGCATGACAAGCGCATCCGCCTTGGCTGCCTTCAGCTTTTCCGCATCGAGCCCGTAGTAGTGGAAGTATTCGCGTACAGACGGCACGAAGGACCCGGCCATGCGCTCGCGCTGCAGGCGCAGCATCATGACGACATCGGCATCCTTCAGGCCCTCGGCCATCGAGTGGTAGACTTCGACGCCCATTTCGGCGATCCCGGAGGGAAGCAGCGTCGCCGGTGCGACGACCCGAACCCGTGCGCCCATCTGGTTCAGGAGCAGGACGTTGGAGCGCGCAACGCGCGAGTGAAGCACGTCGCCGCAGATCGCCACGATGATGCGCGAGAGCTTGCCCTTGGCGCGGCGGATCGTCAGCGCGTCGAGCAGCGCCTGCGTTGGGTGCTCGTGCTGGCCGTCGCCCGCATTGACGACGGAGCAGGAGACCTTTTGTGCGAGAAGGGCTGCGGCACCGGCCGAGGAGTGACGCACGACCAGCACGTCCGGGTGCATGGCGTTCAGCGTCATCGCCGTGTCGATCAACGTCTCGCCTTTCTTCACCGAGGAATTGCCGACCGACATGTTCATCACGTCGGCGCCAAGGCGTTTGCCGGCAAGCTCGAAGGAAGATTGCGTGCGGGTCGAGGCCTCGAAGAAGAGGTTGATCTGCGTCAGACCCCGAAGCGTGGACGTCTTCTTTTCTCTTTGACGGGAGATTTGGACGGCTTCATCGGCGCGATCGAGCAGATAGGTGATATCCTGCTCCGTGAGCCCCTTGATGCCGAGCAGGTGGCGATGCGGGAAAGTGATCATGGGCCGCCCTTGCGCTCTGGAAATGTGGTCGCTCTATAAGACCTGGTCCCCGGCACGGCAAGGCTTGCGCGGTTCAGTCCGCAGAAAACTTGCAACGGCGATCCTATCTTTTCTTCGCCCCGTTCCGTGGTCGAGAAACTTGCGCTAGAACCGGCCCATGAATCAGATGAACCGGACTGAACAGAAACTCGCCGAGCTCAACCAGCCCAAGCCCTGGTCCGGTGTCAACGCCTATCGCTCCGATCCGCTGGTGGTCGACATCACATCGGGCATGAGCAAGACGCTGCGCGATGAGTTCGACGTGCTCGGCCGCTACGTCACCTCGCCGGAGGCCCAGGAACTGGCGCGCATGGCGAACGAAGGTCCGCCGAAGCTGAAGACCCACGGGCCGCGCGGCGAGCGTCTCGATGTCGTCGAGTTCCACCCGGCCTGGCATGCGCTGATGCGCCGCTCGATGTCCTCGGGCCTGCACGCGTCCGCGTGGGAAAATCTGCCGGACGAGCGCAACCAGTCGCACAAGACGCGGGCGATCCGCTTCTATCTGACGGCGCAGCTCGAATGCGGTCATCTCTGCCCGCTGACGATGACCAGTGCATCGCTTGCAGCGATCACTGCGTCGCCGGCGGTGCAGAAGGAGTGGGCGCCGAAGATCCTGTCGCGAAAGTACGATTCCACCAACCGTCCGTGGATGCAGAAGTCGGCCGTCACCGTCGGCATGGGCATGACCGAGAAGCAGGGCGGCACCGACGTGCGCGCCAACACCTCGACGGCCGAACGGGTGGGCGAGGGCATCTATCGGCTGAATGGTCATAAGTGGTTCATGTCGGCCCCGATGAGCGACGCTTTCGTCATGCTGGCGCAGACCCGCGAAGGGCTTGCCTGCTTCCTGGTGCCGAGGCTCCTGGAAGACGGCAGCGCCAACGGCTTGCGGTTCCAGCGGCTGAAGGACAAGCTCGGCAACCGCTCCAATGCGTCTTCCGAGGTCGAGTTCTCAGACACGTTCGGCTTCATCCTCGGCGCGCCGGATGCCGGCCTCCGCACGATCCTCGACATGGTGACGCTGACGCGGCTCGACTGCGCGCTCGCTTCCGCCGGCATGATGCGCGCTTCGCTTGCCGAAGCCGTACATCATACGCGCGGCCGCAAGGTTTTCGGCAAGCCGCTCGTCAGCCAGCCGATGATGACGCGCGTGCTCGCCGACATGGCGCTCGACGTTGCCGCGGCAAGCGCACTTTCGTTCCGCCTGGCCGAAGCCTTCGACAAGGCGCGCAGCAGCGTGGAAGACGCGGCTTACGCGCGGATCATGACGCCGGTTGCGAAATACTGGGCCTGCAAGATCGCGCCGGCTCTGATCTATGAGGCGATGGAGTGCCTCGGCGGCAACGGCTATGTGGAAGAGCGTGCACTGGCGCGCCACTACCGCGAAGCGCCTGTGAATGCCATCTGGGAAGGCTCCGGCAACGTCATGGCGCTGGATGTGCTGCGGGTTCTCGCCAAGGGCAAGGATCTGTTCGAGCAGCTCTTCGTCGTGCTGGCCCGCGATCTCGGCCCGTCCGGTCGCAAGACGATCGACGTGCTGCGCGCGGCCATGTCGCTGTGCGAGCGTGATGAGGGTGCGGCCCGCATGCTGGTCGAGCAACTGGCGCTCGCCGCCGCTGCCGCCGAGCTCTACCGTCTCGGTGCCGGTCGCATTGCCGATGCCTTCCTCGAATCGCGCCTGGCTGCCGGGTGGCGCTCGACCTACGGCATGCTCGATTCGCGCTTCGATTCCGCCTACATCCTGGACCTTCTCTATCCCCCTGCGGCCTGAGTCGCAGGACGTCCGGCGTAAGCCGTCAGGCCGCTGCGGCATAGGCCGTCAGCCCCCTGCGGCGTAAGCCGTCAGCCAGAGCACGAGCGGTATCGTGAAGAACGAAACGACCGTCTGGACGGTCGCGACCGCCGCATAGAGTTCGGCGTCGCCATCCATCTGCTTGGCCAGTAGATAGCCGTTCATCGCGGTCGGCACGGCCGCGCCGAGCGCGATGACCAGCAGAGCATCGCCGCGAATGCCGAGCAGGTAGCTCGCGCTCACCATGAAGACCGGCATCACGATCAGCTTGAGGAAGACCGCGAGCAACGCCGTCCTGCTGGGCTTCAGCGCATCGGATGCCCGCAGGCCCGCACCGACCATCACCAGGCCGAGGCTGAGCGAGGCGCTTGCCAGCATATCGATCGTGGCCATCACTGGGCCGTAGATCTTCAATCCGATCATGTTGACGAGAATACCGAGCACCGAGGCGACGATCAGCGGATTGGAGACGATCTTGGCGAAGAAGCGGCGGAAGTCGCGATTGCCACCGCCGAACCAGACGAGAACACCGATATTGTAGAGATTGATCGGGATGATCACGAGCGTCATCACCAGGGCGGTCAGTGTCAGGCCGATCGGGCCATAGAGTTTCTGCGCGATCGCCAGCGCCATGAACCCATTCCAGCGTGTCGCCGTCTGGAAGACCGAGGTGAAGGATGCACCTGATACCTGGCGGTTCCGCAGCATCGGCCACAACAGCAGCACGAAGACCGACATCAAACTGACGCTTCCGATCGTAGCTATAGCTGTCGCATCGGCCTTCAATCCGGCAAAATCGGCCTGGGCGAGCGTCGAAAACAACAGCGACGGGAAAAGGATGAAGTAGCCGAACTGCTCGAGCCCGAGCCAAAGACCCTGATCGATCAAGGTCGAACGCTTGAGCCAGGCGCCAAGCAGGACCAGCAGGAAGACGGGAAGAATGCTTTCAAAGACGACGGTCATGGGGGAGGGCCTGCGTGCGGGACGTCTATCGCTACCTCAAATCATCGCCGACCGGAATGCGCTGGTGGCACGAGGCGGCGATCAAACGGGAGTGTCCCGCCTTCAAGGATCCGCGACCGGACTGCCCTGTGAAAATTAACCTTAACAAATGGTTTACGTTGCGCGGGTCGCCGCAAGGGCGGAGATTGATCCGGAATTTTAATGGATTCCGGAATGGAGCGGTTCGGTGAGAACTGGTCTTATGATCATCATGATGATGTTTTTTGCCGGACTGGCGCTAGATATCGCAGTTCCGGCTATGGTTCTTGTGGCCGTCGTGCTGGCTGACCGCGCGATTTACCCGGTTGTCTTTCGGCAGATCTCGGAAAGGGGAGCCGCATGAAGTGGTTTCTGATCCTTTGGGGCGGGCCGATCCTGCTGCTGGGCTCCTGGTACGGCCTGTCGTACTACGACATGAGCTTCGGCTTCTTTATGCTGACGCGCCAAACCCATGATCTGGTGTTCCAGATCTACGGAAACGTCCTCGGCATCCCGCCGGAAACCATTCCGCCGCTCGTAGCCCGCGCGATCGTCGTCGACAGCCTGATCGTTTTCGCCATCATCGGCTTTCGCAAGCGCCGCCAGATCGCCGCCTGGTATCGTCGCCGCTTCGGTGCCGCGGCCCCTCAGTCCGAGAGGCCGTCTCTTGCCAGCGACGCCAGCCTGTCGAGCGCGCCCTGAAGAATGAACGAGGCCGCGGCCGAATCGATGCGTTCGGCCCGCTTGCGTCGTGACACGTCCATCTCGATCAGCACCCGCTCGGCCGCTACGGTCGAAAGCCGTTCATCCCAGAAGACGAAGGGCAGGGGCGTTTTCTGTTCCATGTTGCGCACGAAGGCGCGGGTCGCCTGACAGCGCGGCCCCTCGCTGCCGTCCATATTGACGGGCAGGCCGATGACGAAGGCCGCGATCTTTTCTTTCGTCGCTGCCGACAGCAGCGCCTCCGCGTCCACGCCGAACTTGACCCGACGGATCACCTCGCGCGGGGTCGCAAAGCGGCGACCGAGATCGGAGACCGAGAGACCGATCGTTTTCGTGCCGAGGTCGAGGCCTGCAATGGCCTGGTTCGGCTGTAGCTGGGCTGCGAGTTCTTCGATAGTGAGAATTGCCATGGGATTGTCGATTCGATCTTTGCGCGGAGAGTTGTCTGATCCATATGCTGTTGCGACAGACAAATCATCAGGGAGATCGTCATGAAGATCAAATGGCTCGGCCATGCCGCCTTTCACATCGAAACGGCAAAGTCCAAAATCCTGATCGACCCCTTCTTTACCGGCAATCCGGCGTTCCGCGACGAGGAGCGCCGGGACGCGACCGCCGGGCTCACCCACATTCTCCTGACCCATGGTCACGGCGACCATGTCGGCGATACCATTGCGATCGCCAAGGAGACGGGCGCGACGGTCGTTGCCAATGCCGACCTTGCCGCCTGGCTCGGCCGGCATGGCGTCAAGGCGCTGGAAATGGGGAACACCGGCGGCACGATCAATCTCGGTAGTTTCTCGACGACCTTCGTCAACGCGCTGCATTCGTCGGCGCAGCTGACCGAGGACGGCGTCTCGCACTCGCTCGGCAATGCCAACGGCCTGGTGCTGCATTTCGAGGACGAGCCGACGCTCTATCACATGGGTGATACGGACATCTTCTCCGACATGACGCTGATCAACGAGCTGCATCAGCCGGAGATCGGCATCGTGCCGATCGGCGATCGTTTCACCATGGGCGGGGCGGTTGCGGCCCTGGCCTGCCAGCGCTTCTTCAAGTTCTCGACAGCCATCCCCTGCCATTACGGCTCGTTCCCGATCATCGACCAGACCCCGGAAACCTTCGTTGCCGGCATGGAAAGCGCGTCGACCAAGGTGGCGACGCCGCACGTCGGCGGCGTCGTCGAGATCTGATGTTGCGCCGGGCCTTTTGACGAGAGGCCCGGTCCTCCGGCAATTCCCCCGTTGCGTGGCTCGCCCTGCGCCATTATAGCGGGGGAAGTTCCAGTTACCGGAGACGATCATGTCCGTAGACCTTGCCACCGTGAAGCGCGTCGCGCGCCTTGCCCGTATCGCCGTCAGCGAAGAAGAAGCCGAACGGATGATGGGTGAGCTCAATGGCATCCTCGGTTTCGTCGAGCAGCTCTCCGAAGTGAATGTCGATGGCGTCGAGCCGATGACCTCGGTCACGCCGATGGATATGAAGAAGCGGACGGACACGGTATCGGACGGCAACAAGGCCGACGACATCGTTGCCAATGCGCCGAATTCCGATCGCAATTTCTTCCTCGTTCCGAAGGTGGTCGAGTAATCTCCCGCCAGCCGCCCCGACGTTTCTGATTGCGAAAGCCAGATTTTACCATGACCGACCTTACCAGCCTGACGATTGCCGAAGCCCGCAGCAAGCTCGCCGCGAAGGACATCACCGCCGTCGAACTGACCGACGCCTATCTCGGCGCGATCGATGCCGCCAATGAGGCGATCAACGCCTACATCGCCGTCACGCCCGAAAAGGCACGAGAGATGGCCAAGGTTTCGGATGCGCGTATCGCCGCCGGCAAGGCCGGTGCGCTCGAAGGCATCCCGCTCGGCATCAAGGACCTCTTCGCCACCGAAGGCGTGCACACCCAGGCCTGCAGCCACATCCTCGACGGTTTCGCGCCGCGCTACGAATCGACCGTGACCCAGAACCTCTGGAACGACGGCGCCGTCATGCTCGGCAAGCTGAACATGGACGAGTTCGCCATGGGCTCGTCGAACGAGACCTCCTACTACGGCGCGGTCAAGAACCCGTGGCGCGCCAAGGGCTCCAATCTGGATCTCGTGCCGGGTGGCTCCTCCGGTGGTTCCGCCGCAGCCGTTGCCGCGCATCTCTGCGCCGGCGCGACCGCCACCGATACCGGCGGCTCCATCCGCCAGCCGGCAGCCTTCACCGGCACCGTCGGCATCAAGCCGACCTATGGTCGCTGCTCGCGCTGGGGCACCGTCGCTTTCGCCTCGTCGCTCGACCAGGCAGGCCCGATCGCCCGTGACGTGCGCGATGCCGCGATCCTCCTGAAGTCGATGGCAAGCGTCGACACCAAGGACACGACCTCGGTCGATCTGCCGGTGCCGGATTACGAAGCCGCGATCGGCAAGTCGATCAAGGGCATGAAGATCGGCATTCCGCGTGAATACCGCGTCGATGGCATGCCGGAAGAGATCGAAGCGCTCTGGCAGCAGGGAATTGCCTGGCTGAAGGAAGCCGGTGCCGAGATCGTCGACATCACCCTGCCGCACACGAAATACGCGCTGCCGGCCTACTACATCGTCGCTCCGGCCGAGGCCTCCTCGAACCTTGCCCGCTATGACGGCGTTCGCTACGGCCTGCGCGTCGACGGCAAGGACATCGTCGACATGTACGAAAAGACGCGCGCCGCCGGCTTCGGTCACGAAGTCAAGCGCCGCATCATGATCGGCACCTACGTGCTTTCGGCCGGCTACTACGATGCCTACTATCTGCAGGCGCAGAAGGTGCGCACGCTGATCAAGCGCGACTTCGAACTGGCGTTCCATGCCGGCGTTGACGCCATCCTGACGCCGGCGACGCCGTCGTCTGCCTTCGGCATCGCCGACGAGGACCTGGCATCCGATCCGGTCAAGATGTACCTCAACGACATCTTCACGGTAACGGTGAACATGGCCGGCCTTCCCGGTATCGCCGTTCCCGGCGGTCTCGACCACAAGGGCCTGCCGCTTGGCCTGCAGCTGATCGGCAAGCCGTTCGAGGAAGAAACGCTGTTCAAGACCGCGCATGTGATCGAACAGGCGGCCGGCCGCTTCACACCCACCAAGTGGTGGTAAACTCTTGAGGGGCGGTACCGACGAGGTACCGCCCTTTCTTCTTCGGTTGCATCGCGGAAGGAGACCGCGTCATGCCCGTCATCCGCCATGCCCGCGCCGGCGACGTCGACCGGCTGGCCGAAATCGGCCTTAGATCCTGGCAGTCGGCAATTGCGGGCCTCGCCGATGGCGAAAAGATGCGGCGCGTGGCCGAGGCCGCATTTCTCCGTTTTCTGTTCGATCACTGGCTTTCCGTTTTGCTCGTCGAAGGCGAGGGCGCCATCTGCGGTTGGGTGGCGTGCGAGAACTTCGACAATGCGATCTCCGATCTGTGGATCGAGCCGCAGCTCCAGGGCAGGGGCTTCGGCGGGCTGCTGCTTGCTGAGATCGAGCGTCGTATTGCTGCGGACGGATTCGACGCGGCCACCACCAAGACGCACGCGCGCAACGACCGCGCCGTGCGCTTCTTCCGCAATCACGGCTATGGCGTGAGTTGGCTGTCGACCGCCTATGCGCCGCAACTCGACAGCGACGTTGCCTTCATCGGTCTGAGCAAATCTCTGGAGCAAAGCCCGGATCATTGACACCCCGCCACCTCATGCATGGCAGCCACGCGCAAAGCCGGCTGGCCTATTCACACCGCATTCATTAGGCCCATGAAATATTATGGGGTATGACGTGGTGGTGGGGCACCGCAAGGGGGGCGCTTGTTGCAGATGCTGGATAAAACGGTTCCGCGACCGTTGGTTCTGAGACCTTTCCACCATTCGTTTTGGCTTGCCGGCCTGTGCGTGATCGTCTTCACCGCCTGCGTGCTCGGCATCTTGAGTCGCCCGGTCGGCATGCTGGCTTCGATCTGGCCGGCAAATGCGATCCTGCTCGGTCTGCTGATCAGAAAACCGTCGCTCGCCAGCCCGGCTGGATGGCTGACGGCGGCATTGGCCTACGTTCTTGCGGACCTGGTGACCGGCGCGGATCTCTATGAAGCTGCGGCGCTGAATGCGGCCAACATGGTCGGCGTCGTCATCGGCTTCCTGCTCTATCGCCGCTTTTCGCCGGAGCATCGGCACCTGCGCCGGGCGCGCTCGGTCCTTTACATGTTCGCTGCCTCCTCCCTGGCGGCGATGGGCGCCTCGCTCGTCGGAGCGGTCGCGGTTCACCTGTCCTTCGGCAAACCCGTCGCGGACGCATTCGTCGCCTGGCTCACCACCGAGCTGGTCAATTATGTGGTTCTGCTCCCGGTTTTCCTGGCAGCGCCGCTTCCTGAAGACGGTTTGCGATCCCGTGCCACGAGAATGACGGTTTCAACGGCCTCTGCTTCTGCAACCGTCTGGCCGTTCGTCTCCCTGGTCTTGTCCTGCGCTGCGGCGCTCGTCATCGGCGGCCCAGGCGCTTTCGCTTTCCCGGTGCCGGCACTCTTGTGGTGCGCGCTCAGCTATGGCTTGTTCCCGGTGACGATCCTGACGGCGATCGTCTGTGTGTTGACGCAGATTGCCGTTGCCTCCGGCGCCCTGCATCTCGGCGTCAGCGGCGTGGCCGAGGAGACGCTCACCTCCACCCGGCTGGGGACGACCCTTCTTGCGCTCTGCCCGCTGGCGGTCGCCAGCGTCGATGCCGCACGACGGGCGCTGATCGGGCGCCTGTCCCATGCGGTCGATTATGATTTTCTGACCCAGTGCCTGGCGCGCGCGACCTTCATGGCGCGCGCGGCCGCGCTGATCGCAGCGCCGGTCGCCCGAAAAGGCGGGACGGTGGTGATGATGCTCGACATCGACCGCTTCAAGGCGATCAATGACACCTATGGTCACGCCGTGGGCGATCAGGTGCTGGTCTCGGTCGCAGGCGCCGTTCGCGGGACGCTGCGTTTTGAGGATCTCGTCGGTCGGCTTGGCGGAGAAGAGTTTGCCGTTGTGCTGGTTCGGCAATCCCCGACTGATGCGCTCAAGGTCGCCGAGCGACTGCTCGAGGCCGTGCGCGCGCTCCATATCGACCTGGAGCAGGGCGGAAGGATCGACGTCACCATCAGCATCGGCGCTGCCGAAGTCATGACCCGCGACACCGGTCTCGACGGCTTGCTGCTTGCGGCCGACCGCGCGCTCTACCAGGCGAAGGCTGCGGGCCGCGACCGCGTGCAATGCGCTGCCCCGTCGAGCGCTCACGCAACGTAAGTCGCTTTCCGTAAAGTAAAGTACGCATCTGACGATACCGGGCATGCTGGCATGCCCGGTATCGTTCGTATTCGCCGCTAGCGGTTGTTAAGTTCGGAGCGCACGAGCTGCAGCCCGCGTTCCGTGATGCGGTAGGGTTTTCCGCCGGACGATGAGATCGCCTTCTTCCGCTTCAATTTGCGGAAAAGTTCGAGGTCGAAGCCGGGATAGACCCAGCCGTCACGGGTGAAGCACCGGATTTCGGTGATCGCCTTGTCGTCGCGGGTGATTTCGATGCGGCCGCCCTGGGCCAAATGATGAAGAATGCGCTGTTCTGCGCGCGAGATGTCCATTGTCCGAATGTTCCGGAATCGCGTTCGTTTGAACGCAGGAAAACGTTCCGCAAATTACTGAAGATGCGGGGTGACGTTTCCGGCCCGTGCGCGCAATCAAAGCGGATTACGCGGACGGGCTTTACCGGGACTCAGGCGAAGAACGGAACATAAAAACTCCAATAGAACGGTGCCTTCCTAAAAGGCCGTCGTTCGCGCGTCAAGGTGTCATTGCAACGCCAGGGTGCCAATGGCCGCCAGCGCCACTTGCAAGACGATGATCAACGCGAGGCGCGTGCGAAAGGGTTCCTTACGCGTCTTGTGTCGGAAGATATGGCGCGCCGTCATCGCTCCCGGGCTGCCGCCGAAAAAGGCGAGAGTGAGCAGGGTCCGCTCGCTGATCCGCCGTCGGCCGGAGCGCGCCGCTCGCTTGTCGTACCAGAACAGCCCGAAGGCCGCCAAGTTGACGAGAATTGCGAACGAGAGCAGGGCAGGGCCGATGGACATGAGCGAAGTCTTGCCGATAGGCGCTAAACGGTGGTTAAGAGAGGCTCGCCGTCCGCATGAGATTGCATATGGCGCTTCTGATCCAGCCGAACAACTTGCACCGGCGGACCAATTGTTCTACCGAGAAACCAAGAATTCAGGCTTCAAAGAAGAGCATGATATGAGCATTGTCGACGTCCGCACCCCCGATCCGAAACGCTTCATCCCCGGCGCCACTGGCGACTGGGAAGTCATCATCGGCATGGAAGTCCATGCCCAGGTGCTTTCCAATTCGAAGCTGTTCTCGGGCGCATCGACGGAGTTCGGCAATGCGCCGAATGCGAACGTCTCGCTGGTCGATGCCGCTATGCCCGGCATGCTGCCCGTGATCAACGAGGAATGCGTGAAGCAGGCGGTGCGCACCGGTCTCGGCCTCAAGGCCGCGATCAACAATCGCTCGATCTTCGACCGCAAGAACTATTTCTATCCGGACCTGCCGCAGGGCTATCAGATCTCGCAGTTCAAGGATCCGATCGTCGGCGAGGGCAAGATCATCATTTCGGTCGGCCCGGATCGTCAGGGCCAGTTCGAGGATGTCGAGATCGGCATCGAGCGCCTGCATCTGGAACAGGATGCCGGCAAGTCGATGCACGACCAGCATCCGTCGATGTCCTATGTCGACCTCAACCGCTCGGGCGTGGCGCTGATGGAGATCGTCTCCAAGCCGGACATGCGCTCGTCGGATGAGGCCAAGGCCTACATGACGAAGCTGCGCTCGATCGTGCGCTATCTCGGCACGTGCGACGGCAACATGGACGAAGGCTCGATGCGCGCCGACGTCAACGTTTCCGTGCGTCGTCCGGGCGAGGGTTTCGGCACGCGCTGCGAAATCAAGAACGTCAACTCGATCCGCTTCATCGGCCAGGCGATCGAATACGAAGCACGCCGCCAGATCGGCATTCTTGAGGACGGTGGCAGCATCGACCAGGAGACCCGCCTGTTCGACCCGAACAAGGGCGAGACCCGCTCGATGCGCTCCAAGGAAGACGCGCACGACTACCGCTACTTCCCGGATCCGGACCTGCTGCCGCTGGAGTTCGACGATGCTTTCGTCGAGGCGCTGAAGGCCGACCTGCCGGAACTGCCCGACGACAAGAAGGAGCGCTTCGTGCGCGACCTCGGCCTCTCGGTCTATGACGCCTCGGTGCTCGTCTCCGAAAAGTCGATCGCCGATTATTTCGAGGCGGTTGCCGAAGGGCGCGACGGCAAGATTGCCGCCAACTGGGTCATCAACGACCTGCTCGGTGCCTTGAACAAAGCCGGCAAAGCCATTGAAGAGACTCCGGTTTCCCCGGCACAGCTCGGCGGCATCATCGATCTCATCAAGGCCGAGACCATCTCCGGCAAGATCGCCAAGGACCTCTTCGAGATCGTCTGGAACGAGGGCGGCGACCCGGCCGAGATCGTTGAAGCGCGCGGCATGAAGCAGGTGACCGACACCGGCGCCATCGAGAAGGCCGTCGACGAGATCATCGCCGCCAACCCGGATCAGGTCGCCAAGGTGCAGGCCAAGCCTTCGCTCGCCGGCTGGTTCGTCGGCCAAGTGATGAAGGCGACCGGCGGCAAGGCCAACCCGCAGGCCGTACAGGCGCTCGTCAAGGCCAAGCTCGGCATCGAGGAATAACGATGTTCTTCGTGCGCACGGCAAGCGAGCGCGACCTGGAGAAGGTTCGCGCTCTGCTGATCGAAACGTGGCACGCGACCTATGACACTTTCTACGGTGTCGAGAAGGTCAACGAACTCACGGAGCGCTGGCATTCGCTGCCGGCGCTCAAAGCCCGACTCGCGCGCAAGAACGCCGAGTTTCTTGTTGCCGACGATGGAGGGCAGCTGGGCGGCATGGGCTATGCGGCGATGTCCGACACGCAAGCCAAGACGGTGGTGCTGCACCAGCTCTATGTCCTTCCGAAGTTCCAGCGCCAGGGCGTCGGCCGCGATATCTTCGCCGAACTCGAAACCTGCTTCCCGGACGCCGAGCGCATGCGCGTCGAGGTCGAGCCGCAGAACCTGCACGCGCTCACCTTCTATCGCGCGCACGGCTTTGCCGAAGTGGGCGAGACCCCGGTTGACGACCCGTCCGGTCTGCCGGCCATCGCTCTGGAAAAGCCGCTTCTCGGCTAGGCGATCCGTCCGATTGCCTGAAGTTTCGCATGCCTGTGGATAAGCTTGAGAGGCGCGGCTCTGTCATCGCGCCGTTACCTCCGGGTGTTTGATCCGCGGGCGATGAACGATGTGAGCGGGGAAACCATGGACGCGACCGAACTCTTGATCCGCAAGGCCGAGCGTAAGGACCTCGAAGCAATCGTCGCGCTCTTCGCCAATGATCCGCTCGGCGGCCACGGCGACACGACCGACCCCGAGGCCTTCTCGGACTACGCCGCTGCCTTCGACCGGATTGAAGCCTCGACGCTGCAGACACTCTTTGTTGCGGTTCTTGGAGGGCAGGTCGTCGGCACTTTTCAAACCGCGCTGCACACGTCTCTGTCGGGGCGTGGAAGCTCCAGCCTGATCGTCGAAGCGGTCCAGACGCGTGCGGACATGCGCGGCCGTGGGATCGGTGAGCGCATGATGCGCCATGCGATCGGCGAGGCGCGGGAGAAGCGCGCAAAGAAGGTAAGGCTCACGTCCAACGCCGTGCGCACCGATGCGCATCGGTTCTACGAGCGTCTCGGCTTTGCGCGCAGCCACTTCGGCTTTCAGCTGCCGTTGAAATGACCGCCTCCGCCTCGGAATCACTGGACAAGCCCTGAGCGGCGGGGCATAAGCGGGAACATTGTTTTGGTATCTGGCCGCCTTCCCAACGGCCGGTCAAGGACGGCATCCATGAAGCTCCTGCTGCAGATTTTCACCTGGTGGAACGAACAGACGATCGGAACGCGCTTTCACACCTGGCGCCACGGTCAACGGGTCGGTCAAGACGAACTCGGTAATGTCTACTACCAGGGCGGCAAGGACTCCGAAGGCCGCACCCGCCGCTGGGTGATCTACAACGGCTACGCCGAAGCCTCCGCCATTCCGGCCGGCTGGCACGGCTGGATGCATCACCGGACCGACGTTTCTCCGGCTGATGAAAAGTACACGCCGCGCGAATGGCAGAAGGCGCACCGCGCCAATCCGACCGGAACGGCCAACGCCTACCGCCCGCAGGGCTCGATTGCCGCCACCGGCAAGCGTCCCCGCGTGACCGGCGACTACGACGCCTGGACGCCCGGCTCCTGAATAATCTGTTCTCAGTGACGACGACGGACCGCGGAATGGGTTCCTCGATCATGGCGCGGCCACAATTGATGGTTAGCGCCTGAAATCCATCGATGACGAACAGGATACGCGGGAGACAGGCGACTATGGCAGGTTCTGATCTGCGCAAGGCAATCGGCCAAGGAACACGGCGTTTGGGCTTGTCCCTGCTTGCCGCCTTGCCGCTGGTCGCATCTGCGGAAGCGGTTGACGCAGCCCGCCTTTCCAACGCCGTCGCCGTGTTCTCCGGTATCGACAAGATCACCGGCCGCATCACCACTTTCGACGTCTACATCGGCGAGACCGTGCAGTTCGGCGCCCTTCAGGTCACGCCGCGCGTCTGCTACAGCCGTGACGACACGGAAGCGCAGAAGATCACGACCTTCGTCGAGGTCGAGGAAATCACACTCGACCGCAAGATCCGCCGCATCTTCACCGGCTGGATGTTTGCCGATAGCCCCGGTCTGAACGCCGTCGAGCATCCGGTCTATGACGTCTGGCTGCAGTCCTGCAAGGCGACCTCGGACCTGCCGCCGCCGGACACCGCGCAGAAGCGCTGAGCGGCGGCGTATTCCCATTCTTTGAGATTTGGCTTGGTTAGAAGGCGAGGTCGGGCGACGACATCGCGTTCGCCAGAAGCACTTCGTATTCCGCCTTTGGCACGTCGATGGCACCGAACGACTTCAGGTGCTCGGTGGTGAACTGTGTATCGAGCAGTTCGAAGCCACGCGCCTTCAGTCGCTCGACCAGATGGACGAGGCAGATCTTCGAGGCGTCGGTGCGTCTGGAAAACATGCTTTCGCCGAAGAAGGCCGAGCCGAGCGAAACGCCGTAAAGTCCGCCAACCAGTTGGTCGCCTTCCCACGCCTCGACGCTGTGGGCATAGCCCATCGTATGCAGCGTCGCGTAGAGCGTGCGGATCTTGTTGTTGATCCAGGTGGTTGGCCGGTCGGGAGCAGGGGCAGCGCAGCCGTCCATGACCGCTTCGAACGCGGTGTTGAAGCGGATGTCGAAGGGCTTTCGGCGGATGGTTTTGGCGAGGCTGCGAGAGGTGTGGAAGCCTGCGAGCGGGATCACCCCGCGAATTTCCGGCTCGACCCAGAAGATTTCCGGGTCGTCAGCCGAATCGGCCATCGGGAAGAGGCCGATCGAATAGGCGCGCAGCAGCATGTCCGGCGTAATATCGGGCTGCTTGCTGCGCGTCCCCTTCAATGTCAGGTCCTTACTCGGACGTGGCGGCCAGATGCTTCTCCAGCCAGTGGATATCGTAGTCGCCGTTGGCAATGTCCTGATTATTGATCAGGTCCTGGAACAGCGGAAGCGTCGTCTTGATGCCGTCGATGACAAATTCGTCAAGCACGCGGCGCAGACGCATCATGCATTCGACGCGGGTACGGCCGTGCACGATCAGCTTGCCGATCAGGCTGTCGTAGTAAGGCGGGATCCGGTAGCCCTGATAGGCACCCGAGTCGACGCGCACGCCAAGACCGCCCGGCGCATGGAAATGCGTGATCGTGCCCGGGGATGGGACGAAGGTGCGCGGGTCTTCGGCATTGATGCGGCACTCGATCGCGTGTCCGGAGAACACGATGTCTTCCTGCCGGACCGAGAGGCCACCGCCGGAGGCGACGCGGATCTGCTCGTGCACCAGGTCGATGCCGGTGATCGCCTCGGTGATCGGATGCTCGACCTGAAGACGGGTGTTCATTTCGATGAAATAGAACTCGCCGTTTTCGTAGAGGAATTCGATCGTGCCGGCGCCGCGATACTTCAGCTTCTTCATGGCGTCGGCGCAGACCTGGCCGATCTTCATGCGCTGGTCGACGTTGAGCGCCGGGGAGTTTGCCTCTTCCCAGACCTTCTGGTGACGACGCTGCAGCGAGCAATCGCGTTCACCGAGATGCACCGCATTGCCGGCGCCGTCGCCGACGATCTGGATTTCGATGTGGCGCGGCTTGGAGAGGTACTTCTCCATGTAGACGGCGTCGTTGCCGAAAGCGGCAAGCGCTTCGGTGCGGGCCGTCGCAACGGCTTCCTCGAGGTCAGCCTCGCTGCGGGCGACCTTCATGCCGCGGCCGCCGCCGCCGGCGGTTGCCTTGATCAGGACCGGGAAACCGATCTTGCGGGCGACTTCGAGGGCGTTTTCCGGCTTCACTTCGCCGTCGGAGCCCGGAACGACCGGGATGCCAAGTTCCTGCGCCGTTTGCTTGGCGGTGATCTTGTCACCCATGATGCGGATGTGTTCCGCCGTCGGGCCGATGAAGGTGATGTCGTGCGCTTCAAGGATTTCGGCGAACTTGGCGTTTTCCGACAGGAAGCCGTAGCCTGGATGCACAGCGTCGGCACCGGTGATTTCGCAGGCGGCGACGATCTGGTGAATGTTCAGATAGCTATCGCGCGAGGGCGGCGGGCCGATGCAAACGCTCTCGTCGGCGAGGCGCACATGCATGGCGTCGGCGTCGGCCGTGGAATGAACGGCGACCGTGGCGATGCCGAGTTCCTTGCAGGCACGAAGCACGCGAAGGGCGATTTCGCCGCGATTGGCAATGAGAATTTTCGAGATCATCGCCGCGCCGCCTTATTCGATTACGATCAGCGGTTCGCCATATTCGACGGGGGCTGCGTCCTGGACGAAGATTTCGGTGACCTTGCCCGAGCGCGGAGCCGGGATCTGGTTCATTGTCTTCATCGCTTCGATGATGAGGATCGTCTGGCCTTCCTTGACCGTGGCGCCGACCTCAACGAAGGGGCGGGCTCCCGGTGCGGGAGACAGATAGGCAGTGCCGACCATCGGCGCGGTCACGGCATTCTTCGATGCACGGGCGCTCTCGGCGACAGGAGCAGCAACGGCGTTTGCAGGAGCGGCCGCTGCGGCGGGCATCTGGTAAGCCGGCATCTGCGGCATGGCCATCGGCATGGCAACCGGCGTGCCGTTGCGCGAAACGCGAATGCGCAGGTCGTCCTGCTCGACTTCGATCTCGGTCAGATCGGTGTCCTTGAGAATGTTGGCGAGATCGCGGATCAGCGCCTGGTCGATACCTGGTTTCTTGTCAGCCATGGAATATGAGCCTCTTGTGTTCTTTTTATTTCGACGGATTTGTCAGGTTCTTTAGCGCATGCAGCGCAAGAATGTAACTCTGGGCGCCGAAGCCGCAGATGACGCCCTTGACGGCGGGTGCGATCATCGACTTGTGGCGGAACTCCTCACGCGCATGGATGTTCGAGAGGTGCAGTTCGACGACCGGAATGCCGATGGCGCGGATGGCATCGTGAAGCGCGATCGACGTGTGGCCATAGGCGGCCGGGTTGATTGCCACGCCCGCGGCGACGTTGCCGGCCTCGTGCAGCCAATCGACCAGCATTCCCTCATGGTTCGACTGGCGGAAATCGACGTCGAATCCGAGCGCCTTGCCTTCTGCCTTGCACATGGCCTCGATGTCGGCCAGCGTCTGGCCGCCATAAATACCCGGCTCGCGCTTGCCCAGCGCATTCAGGTTGGGGCCGTTCAGCACGAAAATGGTCGATGGCATAAGGGATTCCGGTCCGGTCATGGAGGGTTACCTATAGACTGATGGTCCCGCGAGGAAAAGCCCTTTGGGCCCCCGCGGGATTTGTCCACAGTCATGGGAAGGTTTGTCAGCAGGCGGTCTTGCCGCATTCGCGCATATTGGCGACCTTGCCCTCGATCTCCTCGGCGCCGACGGCCCCGAAGACCGCTTCGTTGCCGATGACGTAGGAGGGCGTTCCGGTGATGCCGAGGTCGTTGGCAAGGCTGTAGGCCTCGCGCACGGCCGCATCATGCGGCTCCTTTTCCATTTTCGCGCGGAGGTCCTTTTCGGAGACGCCGAGCTTGGCGGCAACCGCAAGCGCTGTCTCCTCCGTGGCGCGGTCTTCCCCGCCGAGCAGCGCCCGGTGGAAGTCGCCGTATTTTTCCGGAGCGACCAGGCGGAAGGCGGCGCTCACCTTGTGGGCGGCCAGCGAATCCGGTCCGAGGATCGGCAGTTCCTTCAGCACGAAGCGCACGTTCTTGTCCTTGGCGAGGATGTCGTCCATGTCGGAAAGCGCGCGTTTGCAGTAGCCGCAGTTGTAGTCGTAGAACTCGACAACGGTGACGTCGCCTTTGGGATTGCCGAGCACCATGTCGTAGTCGGAATTGAAGATCGCCTTGTTGTTCTCGGTGATCGCGCTTTCCGCCGCTTCCTGCTGCTTGGCGCGCTGTTTCGTCGTCAGCGCCTCCTGGACCTCGAGCATGATCTCCGGATTGGCGATCAGGTATTCCTTGATGAAGGCGCCGATCTCTTCCTTCTGCTTCGCGTCGAGCGCGAATGCGTTCTGGGGCAGGCTGACCCCGGCCACGAGCGCTGCGAGCGTCCCGGCGGCAATCATCTTGGTGCTGAAGTTCATTTCTACCTCGTTGTCCTTGCGTATCCCGTGTGTCGTCCATCGCGTGTCGCCGGGTCAACCGGCTGTTCTGAATGACAACAGGATTCCTCGTATCCGCAATATGCCGGCAGCATAGGGTGGGTGTCGCGGAAACGAAACGGCAAAATCGGCGGAAATACGGCACTCGCGGACTTGTGAAGGTCATTTTCATCGGGCAAAGGGCTGGAGAACAGCCGCATATCGAGGATTTTCCGTTGGTAGATTTGTCAAAACGCAGTGCCGTCGAACCTTTCCATGCGATGGACGTACTGGCGGAGGCGACCCGTCGCCGGGATGCCGGCCACCCGGTGATCTCGATGGCCGTCGGGCAGCCCGCCCACCCGGCGCCGAAGGCAGCTCTTGAAGCGGCGCGCAAAGCGCTTGAACATGGCCGGCTCGGCTACACCGACGCGCTCGGCACCTTGTCGCTGCGCACAGCAATCGCCCGGCACTATGAAAAGCGCCACGGCATCGCGCTCGATCCGCAGCGGGTCGCGGTCACCACCGGCTCATCCGCAGGCTTCAATCTCGCATTCCTGGCCCTCTTCGATCCTGGCGATTGCGTCGCGATCGCGAGGCCCGGCTATCCGGCCTATCGCAACATCCTCGCAGCGCTTGGCCTGACGGTCGTCGAGGTCGAGGCCAATGCCGAGACCGGCTTCACTCTGACGCCTGAAAGTCTTTCGCGTGCGGCTGCGAGAATAGGCCGTCCATTGAAGGGCGTGCTTTTGGCGAGCCCAGCCAACCCGACCGGAACAGTGACGGGCAGGGCGGGCCTCAAGGCGCTGGCTGACTATTGCCGGGCCGAATCGATCGCCTTCATCTCCGACGAGATCTATCACGGACTGACCTTTGCCGGCGAAGAGGCAAGCGCGCTGGAGGTGACCGACGAGGTAATCGTCATCAACTCCTTCTCGAAATACTATTGCATGACCGGCTGGCGGATCGGCTGGATGGTGCTGCCGGCTGACAAGGTGCGGGGCTTCGAGCGCATCGCCCAGAGCCTCTACATCTCGCCGCCCGAGCTCTCGCAGATCGCGGCAGAAGCAGCGCTCAACGCGCATGAGGAGCTCGACCGTTACAAGGCCGCCTATGCCGCCAACCGGGACATGCTCATGAAGCGGTTGCCGGAGATCGGCTTCTCGATCGCCTCGCCGATGGACGGTGCCTTCTACGCCTATGCGGATGTCACCCGCTTTACCAATGACAGCATGGCCTTTGCCAAGCGGATGCTCGCCGAGATCAACGTCGCGGCAACCCCGGGATTCGACTTCGATCCGCTGGAAGGGCACCGCACGATGCGCTTCTCCTATGCCGGCGCCGAGGCCGACATGGTCGAGGCCATGGACAGGATCGCGCGGTGGCTGGCGTGACGCTCTGAGCAGGCAGGCAGGCAGGGCAGGTCCCTTCTGCCATCCGCCCAAAGGAAAAGGCCCGGATCGCTCCGGGCCTTTCGTGTTTTCAGAGTTTGGCGCTGGCCGGGCGGCTTCTTAGAAGAAGCCGCGGCGCTGCCACCAGCCGCCCTTCTTGGGCTTGCCCGGCTCTTCCTCTTCGGGCTTCGTCGCGCTCGACGTCACCACCGGTTCGGAAGCGATTTTCGAGAGGTCGCGGTTCGCACGCACAGGCTTGGCTTCGGCAAGGTCGGCCGCAGCCTCTTCCACCGCTTCGACGGCCGGGTCGGCAACCGCAGGCTGGTCTTCGATCACTGCCTGAGCAACTTCGTCGACGCTTACTGCCGGTTCTTCAGCCTTGACGGCCTTCTTGCGGGTGCGCTTCGGCTTGGCAGGCTTTACGTCCGCCACCTCGGCTTCTTCGGCAACCACAGCTGTTTCCTCAACAGCGACAGCCACTTCGACCTCGGCCGCAGCGGCCGGTGCCTCTACGGTTTCGGCTTCTTCTGCGCTATCGTCGCCGGCTTCCGCATCGGCACCGGCTTCAAGCTGGCCTTCGCCTTCACCTTCGCCTTCCGGACGGTTGCGGCGGCCGCCACGCTTGCCGCGGCGGCGGCGCTTGCGCTTCTGATCGCCATCGGCGGTCGCGGCGTCTGCATCGGCACCCTCGTCATCGCCTTCGTCCTCATCGGAACCGTCGTCGGCATCGCCTGCAGATTCGGAGACCTGGAGAGCGCTGCCTTCGGCCTGCTGGCCGCCCTTGCCGCGCCGGCGGCGACGGCGCTTGCGCTTGCGTCCGTTCTGATCTTCGGACTGGGCAGCAGCCTTCGGCTGTTCCTGCCGCTGTTCGCCGGCAATTTCTTCTGCTTCTTCCTCGTCGAGATCCTCTTCGATCACGACGTCGTCTTCTTCCTCTTCCGGCTCGAAGTGCAGCAGCTGTTCGATCTTGACCGGATTTTCGACCGGCTCGCCACGATCGATCGCGAAGTGCTGTGCGCCGACATGGGCATCAGCCTCGATGATGATCGAAACGCCGAAGCGGGCTTCGTAGTCCATGATCGTGCCGCGCTTCTGATTGAGCAGGTAGAGCGCGATATCCGGGATGGTGCGCACGGTGATGTCGTGCGTCGTGTTCTTCAGTAGGTGTTCCTCGATGCCGCGCAAGACGTGCAGTGCAACCGAAGACTGCGAGCGGACGTGACCCGTGCCGTTGCAGTGCGGGCAGGTCTGCATCGTCGATTCGAGCACCGAGGCGCGAATGCGCTGGCGCGACATTTCGAGCAGGCCGAAATGCGAGATACGGCCGACCTGGATCCGGGCGCGATCGTTCTTCAGGCAATCCTTCAGACGCTTCTCGACCGAGCGGTTGTTCCGCTTTTCTTCCATGTCGATGAAGTCGATGACGACGAGGCCGGCAAGGTCGCGCAGGCGGAGCTGGCGTGCCACTTCTTCCGCCGCTTCCAGGTTCGTCTGGAGAGCGGTGTCTTCGATCGAGTGCTCGCGCGTCGAACGGCCGGAGTTGACGTCGATCGAAACCAGGGCTTCGGTCTGGTTGATGATGATGTAGCCACCGGACTTCAGCGTTACCTGCGGCTGCAGCATGCGGTCGAGCTGCGCTTCGATGCCGGAGCGCGAGAAGATCGGATGCACGTCACGGTAAGGCTGAACCACCTTGGCGTGGCTGGGCATCAGCATCTTCATGAAGCCCTTGGCTTCCTTGTAGCCTTCCTCACCGGAAACGATGATCTCGCTGATGTCCTTGTTGTAGAGGTCGCGGATCGAGCGCTTGATCAGGCTGCCTTCTTCATAGACGAGGCAGGGGGCCGTGGAATTCAGCGTCAGCGTGCGGACGTTTTCCCACAGGCGCATCAGATATTCGAAGTCGCGTTTGATCTCGACCTTGGTGCGGTTGGCACCGGCGGTGCGCAGGATCACGCCCATGCCCTGCGGCACTTCGAGGCCGCGGGCGATTTCCTTCAGGCGCTTGCGGTCCTGCAGATTGGTGATCTTGCGGGAGATGCCGCCGCCACGTGCGGTGTTCGGCATCAGCACCGAGTAGCGACCGGCGAGCGACAGGTAGGTCGTCAGTGCCGCGCCCTTGTTGCCGCGCTCTTCCTTGGCGACCTGAACCAGCAGGATCTGGCGGCGCTTGATGACTTCCTGGATGCGGTACTGCTTGCGCGGCTTGCGAACCTGGCGATCCGGAACTTCTTCCATGGCGTCTTCGGCGCCGACGGATTCGATGATTTCCTTTTCGCCGTCGTGACTGTCGTCGTCATCATCGTCGTCGTCATGGCGACGGCGGCTGTCGACATCTTCGGAAATGGCGTCGGTATCGACCATGGCAGCCATTTCGCCGCCATTGCTCTCGTCGCCATCGGTCGATGCAGCAGCCGCTTCTTCAGCGGCCTTGGCTTTGGTCTTGCGGGTGCGCTTCGGCTTCGCCTTCGGCTTTTCGGCCGGCGCTTCCTCTTCGACGACCGGTGCGGCGTCAGCGACGGCTGCGACCGGCTCGGCTTCAGTTTCCGCGACGACTTCGAGGTCTACGGGAACGGAAAGTTCGCTTGCCGGGGCAGGGGCGGTCTCGACATGCTCGATGTCGTCGTCACGCCGCGCTTCTTCGGCTTCGGCCTTCAAGAGCGCCTGACGATCGGCGAGCGGGATCTGGTAGTAGTCGGGATGGATTTCGGCGAAAGCCAGGAACCCGTGGCGGTTGCCGCCGTAGTCGACGAAGGCGGCCTGGAGCGAGGGCTCCACCCGGGTGACCTTCGCCAGATAGATATTGCCGCGGATCTGCTTCTTATGTTCCGACTCGAAGTCGAACTCTTCTATGCGGTTCCCGCGAACGACAACGACGCGCGTCTCTTCTGAATGAGACGCATCGATAAGCATTTTCTCTGCCATCTAAGCTGTGCTCCTCGGCGCGCCAGCGGAACGGGAGACAGACCTGCTTCCTTAGGAAGACTGCCAAACACGTCGGAAGGTGCGCCGGATATGAAAGTTCCTGTTTGGCGCAGGCGATGGTGCAGCAGCCAGACGACAGCCGGAACATGTGTGTCCCGGGGCCGCGCTACTTCTGACCGATACTGCTGAGTCAACATCAATGACCAAACAAGAATGCCAATGTCCAAGGTCTCATGAAGACCCGATGAATGCGCCCGCTTGCGGGCGTCGGTGAAAAATCACCATCAAGAACTCCGGCCACCGCCGGAAATTTGCGATCCAGTGTACGGGGAGGAAATGCAGCGACGGCGGATGAACACTTGCGACCGCGGAATTGCGATAAGTTAACCGGTCAATCCGGTTCGACCGCACCCTGGCGCCAAGCTTTGGAGAAGCTCCGGCTGCCCGGTCGACTGTTCTATCCCGTCAACACTTTCTCCTTGTGACGCTTTTATGTTTTCTATGTCACATTGGCAAGGGAAAAGCCCGTGCCGCCACAATAATGATCGATTCGCTTGTCCACGTGGAGTAGGTCGATAAACGGTAAATCGATTGTCCCGGCGGGCCGGGGAAGATGATCATTGTCAAGCATTGGTTAACCATAAGGGTTCATTGATCAACCTGTGCGTCCAGCAGCCGTGCGTCGGCTGCTGTTTGGTTTTCTGAGAAAGTGGTGGAGAGCCCGAGGTGAGGCCTTTGGCGGTTTGTATGCGTGGTTCGCTGTTGTCGTTGATGTCGCGCACGGGCAGGCTTCTGCTCGGAGCATCGCTGCTTGCCGGCGGTCTTCTTTTGAACGTGCCGGCGGCTGTTGCCGCCGAGCCGGGGCCTTTGCTCGCCTTTGCTGCGCGGATCGCCGGCGACGATGCACGCACGCGCGTCGTCGTCGAGTTCGATCGCAAACCGGAATTCTCCCTGCACTACGTAGCCGATCCTGTTCGCGTCGTGGTCGACCTGCCGGAAACGGCCTTCGGCCTCAAGGCGGACAGCCTTGAACCGCGCGGCCTCTTCGATGCGATCCGCTACGGCGGCATGGGGGCGGGCAACTCCCGCATCGTTCTTTCGGCGAAAGGCCCCGTGGCGGTAACCCATGCGGAAGTCGTCGCGGAAGAGGGGGGCAAGGGCTACCGGCTCGTGCTCGATGCCGAGCGCGTCGACCAGGCGCGCTTCGATGCGCTTCTCGGTGAACAGCAGTGGACCGGATCGGTCGCCGCCGCCAAGACCGACAGGCCGGTTGCCGTCGCTCCCACGAGGGAAGGCGGGCCGTTCATCATCGCGATCGATGCGGGCCATGGAGGCATCGATACCGGTGCGCTCGCCGGCGAAACGAAGACGGAGGAGAAGCATGTAACGCTCGCCTTCGCGAAAGATCTCGTCGAGGCCCTGAACAAGGGCGCCGGGATCGAGGCTTTCCTCACCCGCGACAAGGACGTCTTCCTCTCGCTTCCCCAGCGCGTACAGATCGCCCGCAACAAGGGCGCCCATCTCTTCATTTCGCTTCATGCGGACGCGCTGCGCCAGAAGGACATCCGCGGCGCGACGGTCTATACCATCTCCGACAAGGCCTCCGACCATCTGGCCGCAAGTCTTGCCGCCCGCGAAAATTTGTCCGACGAAATCGCCGGCGTGCCGCTTCAGAGCGAGCCGGCGGAAGTGGCCGACATCCTGATCGATCTGACGCGCCGCGAGACGCAGGCCTTCTCGGTCAACATGGCGCGCGCCGTCGTTACGTCCTTCGAGGGCCAGATCAATCTCATCAACAATCCGCACCGCTTTGCCGGCTTCCGCGTGCTGCAGGCGCCGGACGTGCCCTCGATCCTGCTTGAACTGGGCTTCCTGTCGAACAAGGAGGACGAAAAACTGCTGCTGGATCCGGAGTGGCGCAAGAAGGTTTCAGAGCGTCTTGCGGTCGCTGTTCAGCGATACCGCGAGCAGGCCATCGCCAGCGGCGGCTGACGCTTGAAGGCAGGCCCGGGAACGAAGTGATTTGTGTCGCCCCGGTAACAGCGCTATGCTTTTCAACGGGATGCGCACGGGATTATCGCATAACAGCCCTATTTTACGCACAATCCGGGACCTAACCGGAATTGCGCCCGGATTTGTTGAGAAACGAGTTGAAGCCCGGAGTTCCCCGCCATATGAGGAGCCGGGCTAGGTGGGGCGTTGCGACGCCAGACGATTTCTCGTGAAAGAGTTTGGTCGGCCCGCTGTATAGAAGCCGGCAGGACAGAGCATGGACTGTCAGTCGGGCGGTTCGGCAATTGGACGATAATTAAGGTACCGGTATCTGACTGATGATCAGGCTGATTGGATATTTCTTCGGGATTGGCGCGTTTCTGCTGCTGGGTGTGGCCGGGGCCGTGGCGCTCTATCTTGGTGTCGTCACCAAGGACCTGCCGGATTACGAGGTTCTGGCGAAGTATTCGCCGCCGGTGACCACGCGCTTCCACGCCGGCAACGGCGCGCTGATGGCGGAGTATGCCCGTGAGCGGCGTCTCTATCTGCCGATCCAGGCCATCCCGGATCGCGTCAAGGCGGCCTTCATCTCGGCTGAAGACAAGAATTTCTATCAGCACCCGGGCGTTGACATCACCGGTCTTGCGCGCGCCATCGCGGTGAACCTGCAGAACTTCGGCTCCGGCCGTCGTCCGGTCGGCGCCTCGACGATCACGCAGCAGGTGGCCAAGAACTTCCTGCTCTCGTCAGACCAGACGATCGACCGCAAGGTCAAGGAAGCAATCCTCTCCTTCCGCATCGAGCAGGCCTACACCAAGGACCGCATTCTCGAACTCTATCTCAACGAGATCTTCTTCGGCCTGAATTCCTACGGCATAGCCGGTGCGGCGCTGACCTATTTCGATAAGTCTGTGACTGAGCTTACCATTGCCGAGACCGCCTATCTCGCAGCCCTTCCGAAGGGCCCGGCCAACTATCATCCGTTCCGCAAGACCGAAGCGGCGCTTGAGCGCCGCAACTGGGTAATCGACCGCATGGTCGAGAACGGCTACGTCACCAAGGCCGATGGCGAAGAAGCCAAGAAGCAGCCGCTCGGCGTCAACCCGCGTCGCGGCGGGGCGCATCTCTTCGCCTCCGACTTCTTCGCCGAGGAAGTCCGCCGACAGATCATCCAGAAATACGGCGACAACGCTCTCTATGAAGGCGGCCTGTCGGTCCGCACCTCGCTCGATCCGCGGCTGCAGATCGCCGCGCGCAAGGCGCTGCAGGCGGGTCTGCTCAGCTACGACGAGCGTCGCGGCTTCCACGGCCCGGTCAAGTCGATCGAAATCGGTGGCGATTGGGGCGAGCCGCTGGGCGCTGTCGTTGCCTTCAACGACGTGCCGGAGTGGAAGCTTGCCGTTGTTCTCTCCGTCGATGGACAGGGCGCCGAGATCGGCATTCAGCCGGAGAAGGAAGCCTCGGGCAAGATTGTCGCCGAGCGTGTCACCGGGCATATCTCCGCCAAGAACATGCAGTGGGCCTACCGTTCCGCCAGCGGCGACCGCAAGTCGGCGAAATCGCCTGAAGGCGTCTTCGGCGCCGGCGACGTCATCTATGTCGAGCCACTGCCGGAGAAGGGCGAATACCGCCTGCGCCAGCCGCCGAAGGTGCAGGGTGGCCTCGTCGCCATGGACCCGCAGACCGGCCGCGTTCTGGCGATGGTCGGCGGCTTCTCCTATGGCCAGTCGGAATTCAACCGCGCGACGCAGGCGATGCGCCAGCCGGGTTCGTCGTTCAAGCCCTTCGTCTACGCGGCCGCCCTCGACAACGGTTATACGCCTGCATCGGTCATTCTCGACGCGCCGATCGAGATCGTCGCTGGTGGCCAGGTCTGGCGCCCGGAAAACTACGGCGGCGGCTCGGCCGGTCCGTCGACGCTGCGTCTCGGCATCGAGAAGTCGCGTAACCTGATGACCGTTCGCCTCGCCAACGACATGGGCATGAACCTCGTTGCCGAATATGCCGAGCGCTTCGGCATCTACGACAAGATGCCGCCGCTGCTCGCGATGTCGCTAGGCTCGGGCGAAACCACCGTCCTGCGCATGGTTTCGGCCTATTCCGTGCTCGCCAACGGCGGCAAGCAGATCAAGCCGTCGCTGATCGACCGCATTCAGGACCGCTACGGCAAGACGATCTTCCGTCACGAGGACCGCACCTGCGACAACTGCAACGCCGGCGATTGGCAGAGCCAGGAAGAACCGGTTCTCACCGACAACCGCGAGCAGGTTCTCGATCCGATGACCTCCTACCAGATCACGTCGATGATGGAGGGCGTGGTGCTGCGCGGCACGGCTGCCGGCAAGATCAAGCTCGATCGTCCGGTTGCCGGCAAGACCGGTACCACCAATGACGAAAAGGACGCCTGGTTCGTCGGCTACACGCCGGACATGGTTGCAGGCCTCTATCTCGGCTTCGACAACCCGGCCCCGCTTGGCCGCGGCGCGACCGGCGGCAGCCTCGCCGTGCCGATCTTCAACGACTTCATGACAGAAGCGGTGAAGGGCACGCGCCCGAGCAAGTTCGTCGTGCCCGAGGGCATGAGCATGGTCGCCGTCAACCGCAAGACCGGCATGGCCGCCCAAGAGGGCGAGCCGGACACGATCATCGAGGCCTTCAAGCCCGGCACCGGCCCGGCCGACACCTTCTCGGTCATCGGCGGTCTTGACCAGTACGTGCCGCCAGAAGAGATCCTCAAGAACTCGCCGCAGGCGAACCAGGCAGTGACCTCCGGTTCCAACGGCCTGTTCTAATCCTTATCCCCTTCACGCGATGCCCGCCGCCTTTACATCAGCGGTGGGCATCGCTATTTGACGCTCACTTTCCTATCGGTTCACAAGAAGCAGGATCATGCGCAGCGAAATCGAGAACATTGTCGACGAAATCAAGCAGGCCATAAGCCTGCTGAGGAGGCATCTTTGACTGGGATCAGGCGGTAAGACGACTGGACTGGTTGAACAACAAAGCGGAAGATCCGGCGCTTTGGAACGACGCTTCGGAAGCGCAGAAGCTGATGCGCGAGCGCCAGCAACTCGATGACGGCATCAATGGCCTGCGCCGTTTCGAGCAGCAGCTCAATGACAACATCGAACTCATCGAACTCGGCGAGGAAGAGGGCGACGCCGCCATCATCGCCGACGCCGAACAGGCGTTGCGGGATCTCAGAAACGAAGCGGCGAAGAAGCAGGTCGAAGCCATGCTCTCGGGCGAGGCAGACCAGAACGATACCTATCTCGAAGTGCATTCGGGTGCCGGCGGTACCGAAAGCCAGGACTGGGCCAACATGCTTTTGCGCATGTACACCCGCTGGTCCGAGCGCCAGGGGTACAAGGTCGAGCTTCTGGAAATCCAGGACGGCGAAGAGGCCGGCATCAAGTCTGCGACGCTGCTCGTCAAGGGCCACAATGCCTATGGCTGGCTGAAGACCGAATCGGGCGTGCACCGCCTGGTTCGCATCTCGCCCTACGACAGCAACGCGCGCCGCCACACCTCGTTCTCCTCGATCTGGGTCTACCCCGTCGTCGATGATTCGATCCAGATCGACATCAACGAGAGCGATTGCCGTATCGACACCTACCGCTCGTCGGGCGCCGGCGGTCAGCACGTCAACACGACCGACTCGGCCGTGCGCATCACGCACATCCCGTCGGGCATCGTCGTGCAGTGCCAGCAGGAACGTTCGCAGCACAAGAACCGGGCGAAGGCCTGGGACATGTTGCGTGCGCGCCTCTACGAGGCCGAACTGAAGAAGCGGGAAGAGGCCGCCAACGCCGAAGCCGCGTCGAAGACCGACATCGGCTGGGGCCACCAGATCCGCTCCTACGTTCTGCAGCCCTATCAGCTGGTCAAGGACATGCGCACCGGCGTCGAAAGCACGGCACCGGGCGACGTTCTCGACGGTGAACTCAACGAGTTCATGGAGGCCGCCCTTGCGCACCGCGTCAGCGGCGGCGCGGATGCCGTCGTTGATGATCTGAACTAAGGCAGACAGCGGTCTGCACCAGTTCAATTGAAGAGGGCCGGGTGTTCGCATCCGGCCCTCTCTTTTGCTCAGTTGGAGGCACGCTCGATCTTGATGTCGCCGAGATCGTCGATGAGCACGGTCCAGCTCTCAGGCTCTCTCACTGACGGGTCCGTCTTCAGATAGACGGTCGCAAACATGCCGGGCTGCGCGGTGACACCGGTCGAGGTCTCCGGGCGGATGTCGGTGACGTAGGCCTTGAGCGCGGAGAACTCTTCGAGTTCCGCCGACGAAATCACCACAGGGCCGGCCGGGGTCGCTGCTACCTGCTGCAGATGGATCTGGGCGGTTCCATCCGCCTGGCGAAGCGCGATCAGCTTGTAGTAACCGCGCCGGGCGTCGCCCGGCTTCTCGGCGGCCGCGTTCGGATCGAGGGATGAAAGCGGCTCTCCGCTCTCCTCCCAGTAGCCGGTGCTGGTCACGAAGGTCGCCTCAGGCGGAACGATGTTGGCATCCTGAGCCTTGGCGCCGGCACTGCTGAGAAACAGGAACAGCGCGAGGAGGGCGGATCTGTGCATTGGGTCGTCGTCCTTAAGGCGGCGGCTCGGTTGCCGTTTGCTGCGGGCCGGCGGAAACCTGGCCGGCATGATGATACCATAGGTCGCGCGGAGAACGTGCGCTCAGTTCGAAAACTGCTCGGCCAGGATGCGGTCCGACCAGGAATGATCGGGATCCGAGAGTATGCGCGCCGTCATGTTTTCCGATTCGGCGATCTTCACCTTGACCACGGACTTCACTTCCTGATGGTCGGCCACCGCGTTTACCGGCCGCTTGTCGGCCTCAAGGATTTCGATCTCGACTGTGACATGGTTCGGCAGAAGCGCGCCACGCCAGCGGCGCGGGCGGAAGGCACTGACCGGGGTCATTGCCAAAAGCGGGGCCTCGAGCGGCAGGATCGGTCCGTGGGCGGAGAGATTGTAGGCGGTGGAGCCGGCAGGGGTGGCGACCAGCAGGCCGTCGCAGGTCAACTCCTCCAGCCTTGTCTTGCCATCGATCAGGACGCGGAGCTTCGCCGCCTGGTAGGACTGGCGGAAAAGGTAGACCTCGTTGATCGCAAGTGCCGTGAAGCTCTCGCCATAGACGTCGGTCGTCTGCATCTCCAGCGGATGAAACGCGTTCTCGACTGCCTGGCAGATTCGGTCCGTTAGGTTCTCCGTGCTGTAGCGGTTCATCAGGAACCCGACCGAGCCACGGTTCATGCCGTAGACCAGCTTGCCGCTGTTCATGGTCTGATGCAGCGTCTGCAGCATGAAGCCGTCGCCGCCAAGCGCGACGATCACATCGGCCTTCGACGGATCATGGTCGCCATAGATCGCCTTGAGATCAGCCGCAGCCTTTTGTGCCTCTTCCGCGGACGAGGCGAGAAAGGCTAGGGAAGTGAACGTTCGGGCCATGAAACTCTAGTCCGCTCGATATGTTATGCGCCGCCAGCGGCAATCTCTCTCTATCGTTTCTGGCATGGCCCGGAACCGAACGCATCTGAAAAATTGGGAGAATTCGCAATTTTGCTTTACACCACATGAGATTATGGTAACTCCCACCAAAGCAAGTGCCCTTATAGCTCAGTTGGTAGAGCGGCTGATTTGTAATCAGTAGGTCGGGAGTTCGAGTCTCTCTGGGGGCACCACTTCATTTCTTCCCCATTGTTTTTTCCGAATTTTTGGCGGCTATTCGAGCCGGAATTTCAGGTTCGGCGTGTTGCCGCGGGTACACCGTCGGCGCAAAGCGAGCAGTTAGTCACGCATCGCAAAGATGGCCATGAACACTGGTGTGCCGATCAGAACGCCGGCAATCGAAAATAGCGGCCCATAGATCAGCGCGCTCAGCGGTATGCCGGCGATGCATACCGCAATGCCATCCTTCAGGCAGTTGTACGGCCCGCCCTCGAATATGCCGTAGACGGGCAGGAACACCCCGCGACGATAAGGCTGACAAGGAACGCCAGGACGGCGGAGATGATCAGTCTTCCAAGAGTTCTCATCCTCCTGAAATAGGGAATCAGTGGTTTCGGCCACCGCCGATTGTTTCTCCAGCGCCGATGAACGGAGGACGAGCATTCGTCAGCTGGCTCTCTTGGAAAGGTCTTGGTCATCGAACACGTTCTTTCGGCTGCCGCCAAAAGCAGCCTTACCAACCCCGCGGCACTGGCGCCGGTCAGATGGGCGGTCGTTCTGCTTTGTGGGTTTGTCGTCTGGAGCCCTGCCAACGCGCAGGAGGGATCCGATTGGGCGGAGATGAGTTCGGGCGCGACCCAAGTTTCCGGTTTGGGGGCGGTCCGCTATTCCGTGGGATACAGCAACATCGGTTATGACCACTTTCGTTCGGAGATCGTGGTTGAGTGGCGTGACGGCGGCAAGCGGACGCAGACGATCTACGAAGGCATCTATGACAATCCCCCTGCGAAGGTCTGGGGTGCTAACGACCATCTCTGCGTTTCGATGGAGGCTTGCGCGCGATCGACGGACGCCTGCACAGTGGAGGTCATTGCCTATCGATATGACGTCGGCGCCAAGTCTTTTGCCGAGCTTGCGGACGGCGGCGAGTTTTGCCGCCGATGAGATGCGGAGCCTTGGTCGGAGTAAGCGGTCAACGCTCGATCGATCACCGGCTCCCGCATCGCTTGGTCCGGCGCTCTCCGTGCGTCTCGAGATCGTGACGCCGGTGCAGTCCGGGCAATGGTTCACGATCCGCGATCCCGGCGGCAACGTGCTGATGATCTGCCGCTGCTGATCGGAAAAGCCGCAGCGCGGCGGCATCAGATGTCGAAGGACGGTCCCATGCGCACCGGAACCTCGCGGCATTTCTGCAGGGCGTTGAGCAGGTTCTCGGCGAGATAGTCGATCAGCGCCCGGGTCGCCGGCAACATGCCCTGGCGGGACGGGAAGACGAGGTGCACGACGACGTCGTTCGACGTCCATTCCGGCAGCACCGGCGCAAGGACGCCGGCGCGGAAAGCGCGCTCGCAGATATGGTCAGGCAAGAGGGCGACCCCCATCCCTTCGATCGCGGCGCGTTCGAGAATCAGGAAATCGCTGCAGCCGACGATCGGACGATGGGTGATTTCCGTCGTGTTGCCATCGATCGAAACCAGCCGCCATACATCGGTCGGGTGCTGTTCGTTCATCGACAGCGTCGCCTGCTGGCTGAGGTTCTCGATCGTGATCTCGCCGGCGCGGGCGAGGAAGGTGGGGCTGGCTGCAAGCCGCTCGCGAACCTCGCCGAACTTGCGGATGATGAGTTGGTTGTCCGTATCGAGCTGCCCGCGGGCGCGCAGCGCCACGTCGACCCGCTCTTCTATCAGATCGATGCGACGGTTGGTGGCGGTGATCAGCAGCCGGACGCCGGGGTAGCGGCGGTGAAACGCCGGCAGGATGTCGGCAAGCATAGGGGTGAAACCGAGCGGGCAGGCGAGCCGCACCGTGCCCGAGGGCTCCGCGCGCACGGCGGCGATCTCGGCTTCGGCGGCAGCCACCCCGTCGAGAAGGCTCTGGCAATGCTCATAGAAGACCCGGCCGATATCGGTGACACGCAGCTTGCGGGTCGAGCGCTCCAGCAACCGCACACCGAGCTGCTCCTCGAGGCGGGCCACATGTTTGCTGAGCTTGGATTTGGGTATATTGAGGTCCCGTGCCGCAGCACTGAAGCCGTTGTTTCGCACGACGGCGGCAAAAAGCCCGAGGTCGTTCAGATCCTGCATTGTCCTGTCTCCGAGGTGCGGATGATGGGTATGATTGTTTCCGTCTGGAAACAGTATGTCAAATATCCGCTGGCTTATCGGGCCATTGTTTTCCCCTCATATGTGGATCACCGCAACGTAAACACAAAGGTGTTCCCATGAACGTTCTTCATATCGACTCCGGTATCCTTGGCGACCACTCGGTTTCCCGCCGTCTGACGGCTGCCCTTGCCGCGCAGGTCAAGGCTGACCGCCCGGATGCGCAGGTGACCTATCGCGACCTCGCTGCCAGCTCGCTGCCCCATCTGACCGGCGCCCAGATCATGGCCCCGGCCGACCTCGAAGGCGTCGACGCGGGTCTCGCTGCCGACGTCAAGCTTGGCCGCGACATGCTGGAAGAATTCCTCGCCGCCGACACCGTCATCATCGGCGCTCCGATGTACAACTTCGGCATTCCGAGCCAGCTGAAGGCCTGGATCGATCGCATCGCCGTCTCCGGCAAGACTTTCCGCTACACCGAGAATGGTCCGGAAGGCCTCGCCAAGGGCAAGAAGATCATCGTCGCCTCGACCCGCGGCGGCCACTACTCCGCCGGCCCGGCAGCCGTCATGGATCACCAGGAATCTTACCTGAAGACGGTCTTCGGTTTCCTTGGCATCACCGATGTCGAATTCGTGCGCGCCGAAGGCCTGAACCTCAGCGCCGACAGCAAGCAGTTTGCGATCGCCGAGGCCGAAAAGACCATCTCCGAAGGCAGCGTGCTTCGCCTGGCGAGCTAAGACCAAATTCAGCGGATCACCGAGGTGATCCGGTGGGAGGGGCGTATGCCCCACGTGCGGACGGTGCCGGTTGCGCAAGCAGCCGGCATTGTCCGTTTTCGAACATCGATATCTGCTTTATAATGCCTTCATGATGGACGGGCGGACGATCCTTTGGGGCATGACCGCTGCGGTGGCCTTTTTGCTCGCCGCCGAAGCGCCCCTTGCTGCGCCGCCGGATCATGGCTGCACCTGCCGCAATCGAGACGGTTCCAAATACGAACTTGGGCAGGTCGCTTGTCTGCGTGTCGACGGCAACGCCTACCTCGCGCGCTGCGAGATGAACCTCAACGTCACGACCTGGAAGAAACTGCGTGAAGGCTGCCCTACGGCCGGCATGAGCACACCGGGTAGCCTTGCGGGGCAATCGATCCGTTTCTGACGCGGAAGAGCGGCTTGCCGTCCTCATTCCGATCTTTTTCGAAACTGCACGGCGCAGCGCTCCGCGATCCCACCGGAGCGGAAATTTTCACAGGCGCTGTTTCGCGTTACCGCCTCGGCTTTGGCGCCGTTGTCTGTGAGCTGCGGAGGATGCGGCCGCCGTGTTTTTGCGGTGAGGCCGCCCGGAACACCTGGTGATGTCAGCGCTTCAGATGCTGGCGCGCCGCATACATCGCGATCGCCGCTGCGTTCGATACGTTCAGCGACTTTATTGCGCCGGGCATGTCGAGCCGGGCAAGATCGTTGACGATCGAGCGGGTCTTCTGCCTAAGCCCCTTGCCCTCTGAGCCGAGAACGAGGGCGATCTTTTCGCCGCTGAATGTCCCTTCCAGCGGCTGCGGCCCTTCCGAATCAAGTCCGATCGTCTGGAAGCCCAGCCGATGCAGTTCCTCGATGGCATCGCCAAGGTTGGTGATCTGGATATAGGGGATCATCTCAAGCGCGCCGGAGGCCGATTTGGCGAGCACGCCCGATTCGGTCGGGCTGTGGCGCATGGTGGTGATCAGCGCGCCGGCATCGAAGGCGACGGCCGAGCGCATGATGGCGCCGACATTGTGCGGATCGGTCACCTGGTCGAGCACGAGAATCAGCGGGCAGTCGCGCAGAGCCTCGAGCCGGCGATGCGGCAGCGGGCGGGTCTCGAGCATCACGCCCTGGTGGATCGCGTCGGGACCGAGAATCTTGTCGAGATCCTGCGGCGTCACCGTTTCGACCGGGAAGGGCAGCGCCGAAAGCTCGCCGAGTTCCAGGCGGGCGGCCGCGTTCGGCGTAACGCTGAGGCGGATGACCGCGCGCGCCGGATTGTCCAGCGCCGCGCGAACCGTGTGCAGGCCATAGAGCAGAACCTGCTCGGGCGAGAGCGGCTGCGGCTTCCAGTCGGCCGGCGCCTTGCGGCGCTTGTCCTCTCTTGGCGTGGGGATTTCGCCACGTTCCCGCTTGGCGTCGCGATGCGCGCGCCGAAGGTTGGCGTAATGGGTGTCCTTGGCGCTCTTGTCGCCGGTGCGATCTTTGCTCATTGGCGTCTTATAGAGAGGTTGCGCGTGGGGCGAAACGGTTTTCAGCGCCGGGTCCATTTTTACGGCTGTGGAGAAAATCGGAAATTTTCCACTGACCCGTGTTGACAGGACGAAACGGGGCAGTCATATACCCGGCCACAGATCGAGAGCGGCACGGCCAAGTCGCTGGTTGTCTCACGATCTCAAATGCTTGGTCGAAAGATCCCGACAGAATAATGGAGGGATGCCCGAGTGGTTAAAGGGGACGGACTGTAAATCCGTTGGCTCAGCCTACGTTGGTTCAAATCCAACTCCCTCCACCATTCTGCTTCTGGATCGAAGGCCCGCGGGTATAGCTCAATGGTAGAGCAGCAGCCTTCCAAGCTGAATACGCGGGTTCGATTCCCGCTACCCGCTCCAATAGCGGCTTCCTCCTTCTTTTCGAATTAATGTAGCAAGTCAACGTTCATCGCTAAGCGTTTGAATGTTTTGCTGCGGCTACGATTCGTAGCTCGATAGCACCGAATCTTGTAGCGGCGTCGCGCGCTTCTTATATATCGGCAGGAAAAGGCCAGCGGCGGCCGGTCCGGGCGCGCGCAATTAAGTCTTGCGCAAATCCCCTGAAACCCTTAAACGGCTCCACAAACCGGCCCTGCCGGCTGATCATTATTCATACTTGACCACAGGAAACGTACCCATGGCAAAGAGCAAATTTGAGCGCAACAAGCCGCACGTTAACATTGGCACGATTGGCCACGTTGACCATGGCAAGACGTCGCTGACCGCAGCGAT